>JAIETG010000008.1 GCA_019745395.1 Rhabdochlamydiaceae bacterium
CTAGATAGTCAGATTTTGACACCTACTCAAACTGTCAAGTAAGTGTCGTTTGTCAGGTAAAGTATTGTCTAGGACAAGTAATGCAAATGCTAATTCGTGATTATATGTAGTTTTCAATAAGTGCGGCTTTTGCTTCTATGCTCTTTGCTAAGAAGTAAAAGCCTGTTGTTTTTCTTCGGAGAATTCCAATAAAACTTTTTACGATCTTTGAGTTAATCTAACTAATGTGTGAGGATTTTCCTTTAGTGCAATTCTTGTCTCTACTTGAGTTAAGGTTGTTTAGCAATCGTTTCAAAATCTTTGATAGAAGAATTCACAAGTAGCTGTAGGGATCGTGTTTCTTGGAAAAGTTCCCGTTGTCTTTGAGCGTTATTTCCGTTTGAAACAATGTGCCTTACATATTCTAATTCTTTGAGACAATCGAGTTTTTTTGCTGTAGGGGTTAATTGCTGAACTAATTGCAATAGGGTTGTTGCGATTTTTTGTTTTTGTCCATCTGGCCTAACAATGAGAGCTTCGAGCCCGTCTCTTGCCGCGTCCCATTGGTTTTTAGGGGCTATCCATTGAAACTCTTTATTCCACAGACGGGTATTGGGGTTATTTTCGATGTGATCGCTTGTAAAGGCTACTAAACATTGAATTAAAGCAACCACAGCCATGATCTCATCTAGGTTTGACATTGCATCACAGATGCGAAATTCCAAAGTTCCAAATTGGATGTTGGGTCGAATATGCCAGTAGATGTCTTTGACAGAGTTAATTGCTTCCAGATCGTGTAAAGTTTTGTAATAATGTTCAAACTCAGCCCAACTATGAAAAAAATGAGGCGTTCCTGAGAATAGAAAAGAATCTATGATGTTGGTGCGGCAGGATTGCATGCCAGTATCTGTTCCTTGCCAAAAAGGAGAGTTTGCAGAAAGAGCTAATAGGTGCGGGAGATATTGAACTAAGGAGTTGGAAATGGCTAATGCTAGGTCTCCACTTTTTACGCCTATATGAACGTGCAAGCCGTATATGTTGTTTCGTCGGATGAGCCACTGGTATTTGTGATGTAATTTTTCGTAGTGATCAGATGGGGTGATGAGCAGATTTGTCCATTGCTGGAATGGATGCGTACCTGAAATAGCCAGTTTTAAGTTTAGTTCGTTTGCTGTTTTTTGCAGTCTACCCATTCTTGATTGCAAAAACTTTCGGCACTCAGATACAGTTTTTGCGACTTCAGTATCTGTTTCGAGCATAGATTGGTACAGCTCTGTTTTAATCCTGTGCAGATCTTCAGGGGAAGATTTTTCTAAAAATAGTTTCGCTTTTGGCGTAAGGTTTAATGTTGCGGGATCGATAATCTGAATCTCTAATTCTACGCCTATGGTGGGATTTTCAGAGCCTAAAAATTTTAATGACATTTTGCCTCATTTTTTTGCTTATGTTGTTAGAGAACGTAGCAAGAAAATTTAGAAATGTAAAAGCATTAATTTTGGTTAGAGGGGATCTATTTAAGATTTTTTCATTGCCGTGATCCAGTCCTCTGGAACCCCAGCTTTTCTTCTGTGTTCTTCAAAGAGGCAAAAACCTTTTGCTCTTTTTACAGTAAGTCTTTCAGGAACGTTTTTTCTCCAAGAGTCCCAGGAAGATTCTTGGGGATCTTTGAGTTTGTTTAACCAATGCATCCCGAAAGAGACGTGATGCATTTCATCTTGCAAAATGCGATTCATAAGAGCTGCAGAAGAGGGGTCCCCGTGCCTTTGGAAAGATTTTCCATAGAGAGGAGCGAAATCTAGATTAGCCATTTCAAAGGTAAGGCTCATGACGCTTAGATATTGAAGTGGGGAGTTTAAAAAGGGAGTATAAGACCAAAAGTGTTTATAGAGCGGAAGGTCACCTAGCTTTACTCCCATTTCTAAGAGCCTTGCTGTATAGAGTCTCACATGCTCTTGCTCTTCTTTTAGGGTGTTGAGAAGTCCTTTTCGAAAGTGTTTGGGGCTATCTGGAAAAGCTAGCAGTGCATAGGCCATAATCTCTACAGCAAGCAGTTCATGGCCTGCAAAACGGTGTAAGCAGACTGCTCTTTTGTCTAAGGATCCGTGTTCGTGGAAAGGGGGGAGTTTTTCTTCTTTGCTATGTTTTTTAAATTCCATACCGATAGGACGAGAAGGAGTATCCCAAAGAAGAGCTGGTCCTGGATTTTCATCTGTTAAAACAAGGGGAGAAAATAACTTATCCTCGAGGGTTTGTCCCCCGAGGATTTGTATACATAAGTCGCGAATTTCCATAGAAATAAGTTATTCTTCAGAAACTGCCATAATGAAATAGGCAGGGAAGGCAAAATTATTGTTCGGACGAGGACTTCCTACTAAGGAAACCTTTTTGCCGACAAGATTTTGCAAGTTGACTACAGTGCTATATACATAGCCGACTGGGACGTCATTGTTTTTAATGATATAATCGCCAGGCTTGCACTTTACAGCAGCAACATAAGGCTCTAAGATCCCAGTGACGCGCTCTGCAGTGAGTTTTTGCTCGAGTTGATAATCAGCTTGAGACTGAGCTTCGTGTGCAGTCGCCCAGCTTAAATACAGCGCTTCCTCTACAGGTGCCCATAGTTTCATTTTATCTGTAGCAGAGCTGATAATCTGTGCAGCCTTAGAAGAAATGGTTAAGTTCTCATCTTCTTGCTCAATTTTGCTTTCCATGTAAGAGATTCTTTTGTCAATGAAGCGCTCTTGCAGTTCCGAAAGAAGGTTTTTTGCTTTTTCTACAAAAACGGGGAACTCTGCATAGTCTTGAATGACGACTTGGAAGTTGCGGTTCATTTGATCAAAGTTGATCTCATTGTAGCTTTTTTTCATTTCGCTTTCAGAAAAAGCTTCAGCAACCGCTAATTGATTTTGAACTAAAGAGAGGCGAGTATCGTATTCTTTTTTAAGTTCGATGCCACCTGCATTTTCTATATAGCTTTTAGCAACATAAAAACGTGCGGTTTCAGGAGCTGCAATCTCTATCCATTTGTGATTAGCAGGACAAATAGTTCCATCAATAGCATCTCCTGAATTTAGGTGCGTAATGACAGGTGCTTCTGTATTTGGATGTAGACGGACATTGACTCGGTTTCCTTCAACGACATTGTCGAGAACAAAACTTCTAAATACGTAGGCTTTTAAATCGGATGGAGCTTGCGTAACCCAGAAGTCATCGACTTCATCGATGATCGCTAGATACTCTCCGCGTTGAAGTTCTTTAACTACAGCGCCATCTAGGTCCGGTTGTGTGCGAAGTCGTACTTTTTTCCCTTTAACTTTTCCTGTAAAAGACTTGAATTGTCCCTTAGATTTTTCTTTTTTTACAGCTGTTACAGCTTCGGGAGCAATCGCTTCATGTGAATTGGATTGAAAAGAAGAGTCTGTGGAAATTACAGGTGTGTCTATAGAAAAAGAGGGAGCGTTTTCTGTCGGGAAGTTTGAAAATAAATCAGCTTCCGATGCGGATCCGGGTTGATCTGCGTGCAAAACTCCCAAGCTGACAGCAATGAGTGAAGTGCAAAGTAAATGCGCTTGCTTAAACATGTTAGTTGATCCTCCTGAGGCTTCGTATAAGCACATACGAGATAATACAATTGCTCATTCTAGATTTTACGTTCTTTTTCCACCAAGGTTTTTTCGGCAATCTGTGGAATTTTGAGAAATTTTGGTGAAATGAGCTGTATTTTTTCGGCAAACTTCAGATTGAGATTGTTTTTAGCCAATCTCAATTGACGATATAGACGATCTGCTAGGAGTGCAGAACCGCTCGAATATGCTCGCATTGATTAGATCCGCAAGTGCATCCGATGGGAGAGTCTAAAAACACTTGATAATCTTGTTCGGGATGATCTGGATGGATCACTCGATAGAGATTTTTCTTGATGGGAGAGATAATCCAAGATCTGAAAGTTAGATCTTGGTTGGAAATTTCTTCTTCCTCTTCTTCAAATGTTAAAGAAGGTTTTTTTTCTGAGCAGTTCTGTATGGCTTTTGCGATTTGACAATGAGGGCAGTTGCAATGAGGTTCAGGTGAGGGAAGCGTTTGAGAATTTGTAAGCCCTAATTCTTCGGAAAGTTGCTCAATCTTATTAAGAATGAAAGGGGGGAGGTCGGGAGCGTCTTTTTGCTGTTCATTATGTTGGAGCATAGCGTTTACATTTTCCATTTCAAACAGTTTAACGCTAAAAGGGAGCGATGGTTCTAAGGGGGGCTGAAACTTAGGAAGCGTTGTTGAGGTTTTGTTTTCGAGCTCTAAGTATCTTGCATGTGCATGAAAAATAGCTTGGATGATTGTGTTATCTAAATTTGGGACTACAATGCAAGTGCCATCTTGTAAATGGATGCTTAAAGAGCAGAGATCTCCTGTTTGTTGCGATTGGAGGGAAGAGATGGTTTTCCAGGATGTTGAAATGTAAGGGGGGATGCTCAAAACCTTGTGGTTAATTCTCATAAAAGCCAGCTCCGCTAAATCATTCTATATCTATTATCTAAGAAAAGTCAAAAAAAGTCAATATGTAATGGGATGAAGGCAGCACTCTCGATAGGCGTCTGCTGATTTGTTTTATAATATGCTTGTTTTTAGCGTGTTACAATTTTTTTAAAAAAAGATTGTTATACAAAGGATTTTTGGTATGCTCGGCGTTAATCCAATCAACTGCAATTGAGGAGAATACCCTGATGACTCGAAAAACGTTTGTGATTGATACGAATGTGCTGTTACATGATCCGGCTGCTATGGGTAAGTTTAAAGAAAATGACGTTGTTATTCCTTTAGGAGTCTTAGAAGAGCTCGATGGTATGAAAAGGCAATCTGATGAGCTGGGAAAGAATGCGAGACATGTTGTGCGATTGATTGACTCTCTAAAGGAGAGAAAACAAGGAGATCTCCATAGCGGAGTTCCTATAGAAAACGGGATCACGGTTCGCATTTTTATTGATACGAAGATTTGTGAGAAAAAGACGTTTCCTCTTCCATTAGACCGTAATAACAATAAGATCCTTTTGGCGGCCTATCAATTGAAAGAGAAAGGGGAAAGGGTTGTTCTTGTTTCTAAAGATTTTGTCATGAGAGTAAAGGCTGAGGCAATTGGTATCGAGGCGGAAGATTATGAAAATCTCAAGGTTTCTTATGATCGTATTTATAAGGGATACCGAAAGTTAGAAGTTCCCAAAAGAGAGATTGATCTTTTTTATAAGGATGGCTTTTTATCTACGACAGTTGATGATTTTCATCCCAATGAATATTGTCATCTTGTATCTCCAGAGCACTCTTCTGCTATTGGTAAGTACAATTATGATACCAAGAAATTAGAGCCTCTTTTAAAAATGAATCGAGACATTTGGGGGATCCATCCTCTAAATGTTGAGCAAAAATGTGCTTTAGATCTCCTTCTTCGCGATGATATTAAGCTGGTCTGTTTACTTGGACAAGCGGGAACTGGTAAGACTTTACTTGCTTTGGCAGCTGCCTTGAAAAAGGTTTTTGATGAGACTGTCTATAGCCGTATTTTGATTAGTCGGCCTATTGTTCCTTTGGGAAAAGATATCGGTTATTTGCCAGGTACAAAAGAGGAAAAGCTTTTTCACTGGATGCAGCCTATTTATGATAACTTGGAGTTTTTGTGCCAATCTACAGGGGGGCCTGGGACGGGAGCGGAAACGCAAAAATGGATTTTAGAAAGTAAGAAAATTGAAATGGAAGCTGTAACGTATATTCGAGGAAGAACGCTTCCTCGGATGTTCATTATCATTGATGAGGCGCAGAACTTAACACCGCATGAAGTAAAGACGGTTATTTCTCGTGCAGGACAAGGGACAAAGGTGATTTTGACAGGAGATCCTTCTCAGATTGATAACCCCTACTTGGATAAGGATTCTAATGCTCTAACCTATACGGTGGCTCGATTCAAAAATCAGTCGATTTTTGGACATATGTTGTTAGAGAAGACGGAACGGTCAGAGCTTGCGGCAATCGCAGCAGATATTTTATAAATAAAAAAGAGCCGCTTTTAAAGCGGCTCTTTTTTTGTTCATGTGCTAGGAATATTTAAGACTAATATTTTTTCTTAGCTTTTTTGAAGGCCGGACGATCGAATGTCGCGGTAGCTGAACGGTCGGATGGCTTAGCAGAACGCTCGAAAGATCCAGCAGGACGATCAAAAGATTTTCCTGGGCGATCGAATGTTTTAGCAGAACGCTCGAAAGATCCAGCAGGACGATCAAATGATTTACCTGGGCGATCGAATGTTTTAGCGGAACGCTCGAAAGATCCAGCAGGACGATCAAAAGATTTTCCTGGGCGATCGAATGTTTTAGCGGAACGCTCGAAAGATCCTGCAGGGCGATCAAAAGATTTTCCTGGGCGATCGAATGTTTTAGCCGGACGATCAAAAGATCCAGCGGGACGATCAAATGATTTAGCTGGGCGATCGAATGTTTCTCCGCCTGCGCGATCAAATTTTCCAGAAGAACGATCAAATTTTCCTGCAGCAGAGCGGCCAAATTTTCCAGATGGTCCATCATTTCTTTGGCGAGCAAATCTACGTCCTCCACCTGCGTTTCCTCTGTCTCTTCTTCCTGGTCTCTCATCTCTAGAGAAAGATTTGGATGATTTTTGTACAAGAGAATCGTTTTCTAAGACGCCGATTGTTTCAGGTCCGTGGATTGGGTTTTGGTCTAAGATCCATCCGAGCAATTTCCCTGCAAGAGTTGCTGGATCCATATCTAAAGTTGGAAGTACAGCAGAAATTTCATAAGCAGGAGTTTGTTCTACAACTTGCTTAATCACTCTCTGGACTTGCGCTTTTCGAATGTCTTGTTTGGATGGGATGTAAACTCTTTCTAATTCTCCGCCAGCTTTTTGTTGGAAGCGAAATAGTTTGCCGAGCTCTCTAGGTGTGACTAAAGTTAAAGATGTTCCTTTTCTTCCAGCTCTTCCTGTGCGTCCAATTCTGTGGACGTAATTATCAGGATCAAAAGGAATGTGGAAGTTGATCACGTGAGAAACGTCGACGATGTTCAAGCCTCTTGCGGCAACGTCGGTTGCTACGAGGATACGGCAGTTTCCTGAGCGGAAATTTTGCGTGACTGTTTCCCTTTGGCTTTGTTCCAAATCTCCGTGTAGAGCGCTTGCTGCATGTCCTCTTTTGCTGAGAACTTGCCATAGGCGATCCACTTCTTTTTTGGTTTTGCAAAAGAGAATGGCTTTATCCATTGTCTGTGCTTCAAAAAGACGGATGACAGCTTCGTCTCTTTCTATTTCTGAAATCACGCAATAGCATTGAGCGATGTCTGCATTAGAAGTTTGAGAAGAGGCCGCTTTTACAAGGATTGGATGGTTGAGGATTTTATTTGCTAGGGCTTGGATTGGCGCTGGCATAGTGGCAGAAAATAGTAGTGTTTGTCTTTTTTCTGGGAGGTATTCGAAAATTGCTTGAAGGTCTTCTAAAAAGCCCATGTCGAGCATTTCATCCGCTTCATCGATGATTACCAAAGAAGGTTTTGTAAGGGATGGAGCTCTTCCAGATTGAAGAAGGTCTAAGAGTCTTCCTGGAGTTGCTACGACAACAGAAGCGCCTTTTTTAATAGCTTCGATCTGTTTTTGAATTGAGCTGCCACCGTATACGGAAGCAACTTTAATTCGCATTGTAGATCCAAGTTTGTAAAGCTCTTCTGTAACTTGAGAGGTAAGCTCTCGAGTTGGGGTGATGACGAGCACTTCTACTTCGCCTGTTTGTTGAACTGAATGAAGGGCAGGCAGACCAAAAGCTGCTGTTTTTCCCGTTCCGGTTTGCGCTTGTCCGATGACATCGCAGCCTTCCAAAATGAGAGGGATTACCTCTTTTTGAATGGGGCTGGGTTCTTTGAACCCTGCTTTTTTTAAGGAAACAAGGAGCTCAGCCTTTAATCCTAGGTTGCTAAATCCTGTTTCCTCAACTAAATTATCCATACTATCCTATCCTTACATCCAATCGACAGCATACAAGCCTGTCTTTATTTAAAATCGTTTACATGGGGACAATTCCCCCTTAAGCAGTTTTCTGCAATCAAGCAGCTACCTGCAATTCCCGGTCTTTTCGGGTATAATTCCCCTCGCAAATGTTATGGAGTGGTTTACGCAAGGAAACTATACATTTGTCCCCAACGTAGCTTCGACTATTTGGAAATTAGGTCAATTCCTTTGGTAAGGATAGTTGACGAAACTATTTCCTAATATATTCCGGATAGGTTATCATGATTTGCTAATTCTTCAGAAGAACTATTATTATGACCCTTCTTATTTCTTTGCACGACATTGCTAAATCCTTTGGTTCTCAAAATCTTTTTGAGCATCTTTCTTTCTCTCTTAACGAGGGGGATCGGATGGGATTTTGTGGTCCCAACGGGGCTGGCAAGTCTACTTTGTTAAAAATTATTTGCGGAATTGAAGCCTCTGATGTCGGGCATATTGCCAAAAAACAGGGGGTTAAAATTTCCTATGTTAGTCAGTTTCCTGAGTTCCCAGCTAAAAGTTTAGAAGATGTTTTAGTGGCCGAGGCTCCGAAGCTTTCCTCAGATGAGGCGTATCTAAAAGCAAGAATTCTTTTAGATCGAGCTCAATTTCCCGATCCTAATACAGATGCAACTTCTCTTTCTGGGGGTTGGAAAAAAAGATTAGACGTTTTACGGGCCTGGATGAAAGATCCCGATTTAGTTCTATTAGATGAACCAACCAACCATTTGGACTTAGAAGGTATAGAGTGGCTTGAACAGTTTATTAAAAGAGAAAGAACTGCCTGCTTGATAGTAAGCCATGACCGTCGTTTTTTGCAGAACACCTGTAATAAGGTGGCCGAGATTCATAAGTGCTATCCTCAAGGAATTTTTATTAGCGAGGGAAGTTGGACCACATTTCTTGAGAGAAAGGAAGCTTTCTTGCTGGGACAGCAAGAAAGGGAGAGAAGTCTTGCGGGAACGGTAAGAGACGAGGTGGACTGGCTTAGACGTTCTCCTAAAGCGCGAACGACTAAATCTAAGTCTCGCGTTCAAAGAGCTGAGGGGTTGATAGATGAACTTCAAGATGTGCAGCAGCGAAATCTTCAGCAGAAAGCGAAAATCGAATTTGCTGCATCTAAGCGAGAGACGAAAAATCTGGTAGTGGCCACAAACCTTGCAAAATCCTTGGGAGGAAAGGTCCTTTTTCGAGGCGTGAACGTAAAGCTTTCTCCAGGAACTCGCTTGGGTATCGTTGGGAAAAATGGGACGGGAAAGACTACATTTTTAAAAATTTTATCCGGGGAAATTTCTCAGGACTTGGGTACGGTTAAATATGCGCAAGATTTACAGCTAGTTTACTTTGATCAGCATCGAGAATCGTTAGATCCAAGTCTTACCTTAAGAGAAGCTCTTTCTCCTAATGGAGATTTTGTTGATTTTCAAGGGCAGGAAATCCATGTTCATGGATGGGCGAAAAAGTTCCTTTTTTCTCCCGAAAGATTAAATCTCCCAGTTAGTTGCCTTTCTGGAGGGGAAAAAGCGCGTATTCTTTTAGCTCGTCTCATGTTAAAGCCTGCAGATGTTCTTTTTTTGGATGAGCCGACTAATGATTTAGATATTCCTACTTTAGAAGTAATCGAAGAAAGTCTTCAACAGTTTCCGGGAGCTGTTGTCCTTATTACTCATGATAGACATTTTATGGACCAGATCTGCACACAGATCTTAGCTTTAGGCGCGGAAGAAGAGCCTCAGTTTTTTGCTGGCTTCTCGCAGTGGGAGCAGTCGATTAAACAAGTTCCTGCTAAGAAGTCTGCTACGAAAGAGTCTTCCGCAATATCTGCTAAACCCGCAAAAAAACTTTCCTATAAAGAGCAAAAAGAGCTCGAAGGTATGGAAAGCGCAATTCTAGCTGTAGAGCAGGAGATTTCTTCTGTGCAAAAGCAACTTGAAGAAAGTAAAGATCAGAGAGTCCTTTATGAAAAGCTCGGCCAGTTGCATGAGAAGCTGGAAGCTCTTTATTCTCGCTGGCAATATCTTTCAGATGCAGCTTCTTAAAATCCTTTGCGATAGAACAAAAGTTTTTAAGGGCCATTCTTTTTAATGTTAAAATTGCAAAAAGTCGGTTCTTTTTGAGATTCTGGAATCGTTTAAACGCAGCTTCTTAGTTTTTGTTTAAGGAGTTTTTTTGGACTTTTTGCCAGTAGTTTTCATCCGTTGACGGCGAGGATACCTCGTCCTTTAGGGCTAGGTAGTTGACTCTGAGATGCAATAACGTTCAAATACTCTGAGCAACATTGTGCTCTATCGCAACGGGATTCTCAAATATGATCAACAAAACTCATAGTATAAATACCTGTTTTTAAAATTTTCTACACTTTTTGTGGCGCGTAAATTTAGTGAATCAAATTAGTTGGATATCAGAGAAATTTAGCATAGCCTATGTAAGGAAATTGAAAAGATCAAGAGGGCTGTGAAAGTTTTTTTTATGGTGGCATTGGGGATGTATTTGCTAGTCGTTGACAATAACAGGCATTAAATTGTAAATTATTCGATCTTTTTAGTTTCTGTATTAATTTTTCTGCAATATTTTTCTGCTCGCTTTGAAAACCATTGTGGTCGTCCCTTTTCAATTTGCAATCTTAAAGGAATGGTATGAATAGTAGGTCCGTCGGTTATTTTTCACGTAATGATATCAATTATTCACCTTTATTTCGGCGAGAAGTTGAGCAGAAAAAGATCGAGAGAAAGCAGATTGGGCCAGCGCCTTCAGATCATTTTCCTCATAGCTCATTGCAGATGGTTAATGGCTTAAAGCGTAGAGCCTCGACTCCAAATTCTACTGTCCGCAAATCTCTTGCTCCTAGCGGAGTTACGGGCCCTCAAATGAATGTTTCAAAAGTATGGGCGGCTATTTCTTTGGGGAGTTTGGTCAAGCTTCGCAAGGCCTTACAAGATGTCAATATTGAAGATATAAATCGTGTGAAAATTTCGGGGATAGACGATCTGGGACATAATGTTAGTATGACTTGTCTACATTGGGCTATTTACAAGAAAAATGAAAAATTGACCCGCTATCTTATCGAAGAAAAAAAGGCGGACGTAGATTCATGCAAAAGCTTACAAGAAGAAGGTGGAAAGCCTGCTTTGTTTCGAGTATTGGGTGACGATAAAGAATTTCTGGATGGGCAAGATTTTTCATTTTTTCAATTTGTTCAGTATTTGGTAAGTAAAGGGGCGCTTTTGCATGAGCCTTTTTTACGCAGTGATGGAGTTAGGGGCTCGTTAATTTCTTATTATGCATGGGCGGGGGATTCTAAGCGCTTGCAGTTTGTTGTTGAATCTCTGGGCGCAGATGTGAATCAGGTGGACTCGGAAGGTCGTACTGCCTTGTATTATGCTTTGGATAAGAGTAGTGAGCTAGGGGGGGATAGTGAGGCGATGATAGAGCTTCTTGCTGATTATAACGCAAATATCAATCATGCAGATTTAGATGGCAATACACTGCTTATGCAATTTGCTAAACAAGGGCATAGACAAGCTGTAATAGAGCTACTTTCGCATGCTGCGGATACTACTGCTCTAAATGAAAAGGGAGAAAATGCTCTAGCCTGTGCTTTGAATGCTTATTCAGAGATCTCTTTACAAGATCCGCAAAAGCTTAAAGATTTTAAACAGATCATTGGGTGGCTTTCTAAATACGAGTCGAAAAACGGATTAACAAGGCACCTGCAACAGCAGATGAAATCTCATCATACGCAAGCGGTTCGTATTCTTTGTCAATTGGGCGCAGACGTGACATGCAGAGACGTATATGGCGCTACTCCTCTGATCTATTTTGCTAAAAGAGGGCTTGCTAGTTGCGTAAAAGAATTGTTGAAAAAAAATGTTGACGTGCGGGCTAAAGATCACAGTAAAAAAACTGCTTTAATGTACGCGGAGTCGATGCTACAGACGCTTTTTAGAGGGCATAAAAATCGAGTTTCTTTTTTAGTAACAGTGAGACTGCTTAAAGCTGCTAAATAATAAGTTATCGTTGAATAGAAAAGCCGAGGCTGTTAGCCTTTCTCGAATTAACGAGAAAACGAAAGGAATTAGATGAAAAAGAAAGCTTTAATCCTAAGTACAGGTTTTGCCATGTTCTCCATGTTTTTTGGTTCAGGGAACCTGGTATTTCCTCTTTTAGTAGGTCAGCAAAGCTCTGGGCATTACCTTCTTTCAGCTCTAGGAATTTTTATAACAGGGGTCATTGTTCCCTTTTTAGGGGTTTTGGCGATGATGCTGTGTAAAGGAAATTTACAAGAATTTTTTCGCTCTATAGGCAAAGTTGGAACGTTTGTTTTTTCTTTAATCGTTTTGACTTTGATTGGGCCATTAGGTGTAATTCCTCGCTGCTTAATTGTCGCTCATGGAGCTCTAGAGCAGGTATTTCCTTCTGTATCTCTCTTGGGGGCCAGTTTCTTTGCATGCATAGCTGTGTATTTCTTGACGATTAATCGAAATAAAATTGTTCCTGTTTTAGGAACTATACTTACTCCTGTATTACTCGTTGCTATTTTCGCGATCGCTGTAGTTGCTATTTTTCAACAATCTTTACCGGTTCCTTTATCAGGAAATGGAGTGTCTTGGCATGCCTTTAAAACAGGTTTTTTTCAAGGCTATAACACGATGGATCTTTTGGCTTCCTTCTTTTTTTCCACGTTTATTATTGAACACTTACAAAGTACCAAAAAAGAGGGGGTTTGTGAAAAAACTTCTTTAACTACTTTTTTCCGTTCTGCTCTAGTCGGTGGCGGTCTTTTAGCTTTAGTTTACTTTTTCCTGGTGGTCTTAGGAAGTATCTATGCCCCTCAACTAGCTTTGATTCAACCTCAAGAGATTTTTGGATATGTAGCTTTTCAAACGTTAGGATCTCTTGCAGCTCCTTGTATGTGTATCGCCGTTGTTTTAGCTTGCTTGACGACAGCTGTGGTGTTAGCAGCTCTATTTGCGGATTTTTTACGTAAAGATATTTTGCAAAATAAACTGGGAAATAAAGTGTCTTTAGCCATCACCATGGCTTTAGCTTTTTTCATGTCTACTTTGAAGTTTTCAGGCATTATGATGATTTTAGGTCCTGTAGTTGAGTTGATCTATCCCGCATTGATTATGCTCACGATCGTTAATATCATTCATAAGCTTTGGGGACTTAAAAATTCTCATTGGCCCACAACATTGACTTTAGTTGCTAAGATTTACTCGGTTCTGTAAGACCGAGTAAATCTTTTGAGATTGTCTGTGTTTTGAATCTGCCTCCTTATACTTATCATCAGAAATTTTTTTGATGTTTCCCTTACACATAATTGAAAATCGTTGGAGATGACATGTTCCCACTCAATAATTGTATTCCTTTTTATGACAAGAATCTATCAGCTCGGAATGTCTCGACTCTTCTAGATAGCATAGTCGACGACGTGTATTTGTTGGCAGTTGGTGGAGAGTCCTCATGTCAACAATCAGATTTTGCACGAAAAATAGATCAAATTAAAAGATGTTTTCGTTCGGGATTTTCTTCTCCCTCTGTGTCGACAGTTGTAAAAATTGTCCAGTCTATAAGCCTGTTAAAGATTAAAGATAGAGAATTAAATTGGAATATTATTAACGTGTTAATCTGTAATATGCAGTTATTCTCCCAAGTTAACCTTCAAGATTTTATTGTCTTGGCTCGATTTGCTCATAAAGAAAATAGCTTACTATTTAAAGATCTTATGAGAACTCGAGGTTTAATTGATATACAGTTTTTAGCTGCTGACTTTTTGAAATGTGTTAAAGATCCCAATAATAAATTAGACTTGAATCCAGCTATAACTGCAATTAGGAATTATTTGGCTAGCGGTTTTCCCATAGATGGGAATTCTTTGGTTAATATAACTTCAGCATTGAAATATTTATCTCTCAAAGATGAGGGATTAAATGCGATTTTATCGAAAGCTGCTATCAGCTGCATATATGCGTTTGATCCGCGATCTCTTGCTGATTTTACGAACCTTTTTGCCAGATTATCTCCAAAATGTAGAAACTCTGTGCCTGAAATTATTTCTGCCGCAGGTTATCCAAATATTAAGAATCTTGTATTGAATTTCGTTAGCGATTCTCCAAAACTGTCTGATAAAATCGTACAGTATATAGAATCTGATTTTCCGGTAAGTGGAGCGTTGTTAGCTGATCTGGCTTGTTATTGCCAATTTGATCAAGACATCATGTCCAAGTCTATAGCAAAATCCTGCGTTCGCAATATCGATTTATTTACCATTGAAGAGCTATCTACCATAGCTCAAGTTTTTTCTACTCTGGAAATCCCTAATAAAGTGTTGTTGTTTGGTGCAATTGCAAAAGTTGCTATTGATAAGATCCATGAGTTTACTTCGCGAAGACTGAACGCTTTAGCAGTGCATTTTGCTGAAGCAAAAATGCAATGCCCAGAACTATTTCAACGCATATCAAACATTGCAAAGCGTAATTTAGATTCCTGTCATCGTATGGATCTTGCGGTGCTTCCTTTAGTTTTTAAAAGAGTTCAAATCGAAGATCGAGATCTATTTAACTGTGTAGCAAACGTTGTCGTGGAAAGAATTCATGAGTTTACTCAATCAGATTTTGCTAAGTTAAAACGCGCTTTGCCCTCTTCGGAATATCCGAAGCTTCACGAGGCAATAAACTCAGTCGACCTCTACGCAAAATTGTGTGTTGAGCATGGGGCAAGCAATATATGCAAAGACCATTATTTTCCAGAAATGGATGGTCAGGTTGATTATTATATACCTTCTAAAAATTTGATTATTTGTAAGGGCCCTCAGATAATGGATCCTTCCAAAACCGAGATGCCTTTATGGGGTAAGCAGCAAGAACTCCTTCATTTTGCTGATGGATTAGGGCTTCAGGTTGAGTTTGTTTCTGTCAGATGAGTGGGATCTCAGCAGTATGTTATTTTTTATTAGATGTCGTATGGGGTATGCTGTCTTTTCTTTTGTAGGTTAATTCTTTTTTTTGTTTCGTGAATTTATTTTACTTGTATGTGTTTTTTGTTTTGATACAATGTCTAAATTGTGATTTTAACGTTGTGTGTTTTTGTGGATTTAATTAATGGATTTTCTTCTTTTGTTTGCGATGTAAGTAATTATTTAAGGCCGAAAAATAATACAGAAACCGTAGCTATGGTCGCTTTGACAACAGCTACGATCTTAGCTTCTAGGCAAATAGGACTATCTGTCGGAGCTCCAGTGGCAGTAACGGGCCTTGTTGGTATTGCTCTACTAAGAAACTTTGCCAAAGAAAAAGTGCAGCCTCCAAATTCCCTGATGGAAAAGACGATACATCATAAAACGTTGATGACTTACCATAGAAGCACAATACCGGCTAATACGAAAATTATCCTGACATCTTTTGTGATTGATGGAGTAGGAGATTTGGAACATCTTGTTCATTGTGCTCGTCGCTTATTAAAGGGGACTCAAGCTCAGAATATTCAGTTATCTGTTTGGCTCGCGCGGGGTGACAATGTTCCAGAAGTTGCTTTCCAAAGTAAATTACAAGAATTGGTTCAGCTTGGATGTAAAACGATATATATTTCCCCTTTAGAAGGCAAAATACGACTTGCCCCAAGCGATTCAGTTTTTCTATGCGACGCTGATGGGAATTATGACGAGAGTCATTCTGTTCCGGTTTCGGATGTAATAGAAAAAATGAAAACGCAAAAGGACCTGCCTAACGTTATTAACATTTCTCACGACTTTCCAATTCCAGATAGAGCCATGCCCACACTTGGAAGGATAGATGAATATGGAAAAGAGTACGGTTCAAGTCTAGATGTTTTACTCGCAGGATTTCGATCAGGGACATTTGGAGTTTGGATAAGTGATGATCCGGTTTTTTCTGCAAAGGATCCTTTACTAAGCCAAACATTAAAGAGCATGCTGCTTGGTTCTGAGGAAGCGGATCTTGAATCTTGGGAAATAGGGCACGCTTCGCTTAGAGAAGATGATGCTCGTTTAGCTTGGATGAATCTTCGACTAAGACAGGTGTCTTTTGATAAAAATTGCGCTTTAGCTATTTCTCCTTTTAAAAACGTTGCTAGCAAAGAAAAAATTTGTGAGTTAGCGCAGCAACATGGATTTGATCGCTGCATCCTTGTCAATCGAGATGGTAGCGAAGTAGAAATTTTATCCTCTATGGATTCGCACCCTCGCACGCTTCGTATCGTGCATGGATTTATTGCAGAAGACGATCTACCAGCTCTTTTTCATTTTGCTGGCAAAGGAATTCTAGGTGGAGCTGGCGATACTTCGTGCATTCGAGGACTAAAGGGATCTTTGCCAGTATTGGTGGAACATAGAAATATGACAGAAGAGCGCTGGGCGCTTGCGTCTCAATATTTAGTCTCCAAGGATTTTCCCAAACTTTCGCAATGGTTCGAGGCTTGTTCTAACGCTCGTTACGATGATTTGCAAAATTTAATAACACCTGAGTTAATTGAAGAGTGGGATGTTTTCCGAAGCCGGGCAATCGAAGAATTAGATATTGGGCCGTGGATAGACCTCTATGTGAAATATTGTGTTTTGTCTGCAAGTAATGAATCTGGTTGGTGAGTCTCTGAAAATATAGTCTTCTTCACCTTGAAATTGCTTTTCGCTATTGTGATGAGATGATACATTACTCCCGAAATAAGGAGAATGTATGCAGGGATTTTGCCCACTCGCATCGGGATCGAAAGGAAATTCCATTTATTTAGGAACTGATAAGACCAAGATCTTAATAGATGCAGGGCTATCTTTGAAAACCTTAACTGCGCGTCTTGCAGAAATTCAGGTTGATATTGCCGATATTGATGCGGTACTTATTACTCATGAACATACGGATCACATCAAAGGTCTTTCTGTCTTATGGAACAAATGGAAGATTCCCATTTTTGCCAATAAAGAAACGGCAGGATCTCTTCTTCCCATATTTCAGGAAATTCCTAAATTCAAGATCTTTTCTACGGGAGAGACTTTTGAATTTGGCGATATTGAGATCCATCCTTTCAGCATCCAGCATGATGCGATAGATCCTGTAGCTTTTACCTTTCGCTGGGAAGATCTTAAGATCGGGCTTTGTGCAGATCTTGGATTTGCCTCTAGTTTGGTGGTAAATCAGTTGCAAAATTGTGATTATTTATATCTGGAGGCAAATCACCAACCTTCCATGGTTCATTCCAGCACCCGCCCTTTAGTGTATAAGCAGCGTGTGCTCAGTCGTCAGGGGCATCTTTCTAATGAAGAATCTGCAGATCTGATTTCTAACATCTACCACGAAAAATTAAAGCATGTCTATCTTGCGCATTTATCTTCTGAATGCAATACCCCAGAACTTGCTTTGAAAATTGTAGGAGAGTCTTTAGAAGCAAAAAACCAAAAGATTCCTCTTTCGGTTGCAAGCCAAGACGTAGTCAGTAAACCCATTGTTTTTTAATGTAAATCTGTTATCTAGTTACTTTCGCGCATTTTGTGTCGATTAGGGCTAGGGATAGGGATTTACCATGAAGAGTTTTCTTTGCAAAGAATCGATGTTTGGTTTTTGTTTCGTAGGCGTTTTTTTATCACACTTTTTAGAAGCGACTCCTTGGACTGTGAATAGTACAAGTGGAGAGTATTCAGGAAGTGGTAATAGCGGTTCTTTACTCTATTGCCTATGGAATGCGGAGCAAAATGATTCTATTACTGTACAGTCAGGTCTTGGGACAATTGTTTTAACTCAATCTCTTCCCCCTTTTAGATTTTCTAACATATCATTTGATGGTCAGGGTGTGACCATTGATGGACAAAATGCTTATTCTGCGTTTGCTGTAATAACTCCAGGTACTCAAAATCCTGCTAGTTCTACTGCTGTTTCTATTAGTAATGTAACAATTCATAATGCTCTTTCCCAAGGAGGAGCTGGGGGCCCAAACGGAGGAGGAGGAACTGGTGGTGGTGGAGCTTTATATGTAGAGCAAGGAGCTTATGTTGAAATTTCCAGTATGACCATGCAGTTATGCAGCGCGGTAGGTGGAAACGGAGGCGATAATGCGGTAAGTGGATTTTGTTCTCCTGGAGGTGGTGGGGGTGGATATGGAGGCGGTCCTGGTGGATATGGAGGTGGAGGTGGAGGCGGGCATGCAGGAGGTGGTAGTGCTGTAATTGACGCAACTGCAAATGGTGTAAATTCTGTATCTTATACTTATGGAGGAGGATCTGGTGGAGATCTTGGGCAAAACACTGACGGAGCTTGTAGTCCTCAAATGGCAGGATCTTCTCAAAATTATCAGGGAGCGGTTTTTTCCTCTTGTCAATGTTCGGGAGGAGGAGGAGCGGGAAGCGGAGGCGATGGAGCTTCTGCTGGAGCTCTCATTGACTCGGGTTCGGAGGCTTCAGGGGGAAGTGGTGGTAATGGTTTAGGGCTGAATAATTTTGGCGGCGGTGGTGGCGGTTTTGGTAATGATGCCAATGGAGGAAATGGGACTGGTGCTGGAGGCGGAGGCGGTAGCGGCGGTTATTGTATTCAATTTGGTTGTACGAGCAATCCTTCTTTCAGCGGAAACGGCGGCTCTGGAGGGGCGTCAGGAGGAGGAGGTGGTGGTGCTGGATTTGCTGGTAATGGTGGATCTGGTGGTTTTGGAGCCGGTGGAGGGGGAGGGGGAGATCCAGGATCCTCAGGAACTTCTTTAGCTTTGGGCGGCTCTGGAGCTTTGGGCAATAATAACGGCATAGGTGCTGGTGGAGGAGGTTCTGGTTTAGGAGGGGCGGTTTTTGTTCAAAATGGAGGCTTCTTATCTATTGGATCTAACACAACCTTTAGTGGTAATAGTGTCACTGCGGGTGCAGGAGGCGGAGGCCCAAATGGACTTTCTGGAGGAAATGGTAGCGCGCTAGGTCCTGATATCTTTTTGCGATCAGGAGGGACAGTTATTGTGACAGCCACAGCTCCTTTAACCCTTTATAGCATAGCTAGTGACCAAGGAGCCGGAGGCGGATCGGGAGGCGGCTTGACTATGCAAGGATCTAGTACTCTCATGCTAGATTTATATGAAATTGATGGCGTGGTTCAAGATACGAACTATACGGGAACAACCCTTATTTCTAGTGGAACGATTCAAGCGGGAGCTATTAATGCATTTTCTCCTAATTCTCCGGTACAGCTTGCTACAACTGGAGCGCCAGAGCTCAATCTTAACTCCTATGACAATACGATTCCGGGGTTGCTAGATTTTCCGATCTCTTCAAGTAACAGCATTCAAGATTCTGATTCGAGCGTAGCTTTGGGGTCTGGTATTTTAACTCTTGTGGTTCCTCAGTCTACATCGTCTATTTATTCAGGAGTTGTTGAAGGAACCGGAGGCCTTGTAGTATCGGGTATTTATCCTTACGTTGTAGGAAGTTCTAGTAATAGCATTCAAACGTTAAATGGAGATAATACCTATACCGGACCCACAACGATTTCTAGTGGAGTTCTTGTTTTAAATGGAACTAATGCTACTTCTCTCATTACTGTTGATAGTGGCGGTTGTTTATCTGGGAGTGCAACCTATCCTACCTCAGATATTACTGTGAATTCAGGAGGTACAAATAACATTGGAAATTCCTCGGGGGTCCTTCATCTAATATTAGGGGATTATACATTAAATCCAGGATCTACACTTAGCATTACAAAAGATGCTAAAGGCACTTCTCTTGGAGTTATAGGGGGCTCTGCTACCATTAATGATGCCACTCTTTTCTTAACAGTTACACCAGATATTGATTTGATACAGTTTCCTTCTTTTACATTTTTGGAAGTTGCAGGAGGAGTTTCTGGCTCTGGCTTTTCTTTCGTTGAAAGTAATCTTTTTTTTATTACAGGAGATGTGACTTTAGTAAATGGGGATTTTGTGCTTCAACCCCATTTTAGACAATTGTCGACTCTAGTTAGTGATGCCAATGCAAAGTCCGTGGGAAATGCTCTTACTCAGATTTTTTCTTCTAAAGATTCCTCTTTTATTCCTATTGCAGAAAGCTTCCGAGGCTTAGCTGGATCAAGCGAGCTTAATAAGGCTTTAGATGAGATGCAGCCAGCTCTTTTTAAAGGAGTAACCATTTCCCAAGAAAATAACATGGTCAGAGTTCAAGATGCATTAAGCTATCGCTTTCAAGATCAGCTGAATAGAGTGCACTGCATTTCTGTTAAATCTTCAGCTGATCGAAAACAAACGGAGTGCTCTAGAGATAACCATATGTTTCATGTATGGATTGATGGACTAGGAGATAATTTACATCAAGGACATCGTTTTTATGCAGGGAGCTCCCATGTAGGATATCAGACCAATATGGGAGGTGTTGTCGCTGGGGTTGAAGATCATTTTGCTAGTTATTTTACCGCAGGAATAATGGGAGCTTATACGAACTCTTTAACCAAGTGGAACAAGGATCAAGGCAAGGAAGTGGACCAAACTGGGTATGCCGGAGTCTATTTGTCTGCGTTAGGAGATTTGTTTTATGGTAATGCTTCTGTCATTGGAGGTTGGAGCCATTTTCATGGGCATCGCAATATTTTGTATCCAGGAGTGGATTTGGCAGCTTCTAATTCTCATGGCGGGGCTCAAATCCTTTCTCATTTGGATTCAGGATTGAACCTTGGGTGGAAAGGTTTTACTGTAAGGCCATTTGATTCCTTGGATTATATTTCTCAAATGGAAAATAGTTTTACAGAATCAGGCGCAGGTCTATGGAACCTACATGTGCAAAAAAGCAATGCTATCCTTCTTCGTAACGAGCTTGGCTTGCAATTTGCCGGATGTTTTTGTATAGGGGAAGGTACGTGGTCTTTGTCTCCTAAAATTTCCTGGGTCCGGGAAGTTCGTATCAAGGGATCTCACTATAAAGCAGAATTTGAGGGAACAGATGTTCCCTTTGTAGTAACAGGGTATTTTCCTGATAGAAGTCTAGTCTCTCCAGGTGTTATTTTGAGTGGAATGATGTGGAAAGATCTACTTTCTTTAGAGCTCTATTACAATGGGGAATTTGCTTACAAGTATAGCAACCATAGCTATGGAGGCCAACTGCGATATGGATTTTAAAAAATCCTAATCGACAGAGATCATCATGCCATCATATGCAAATTGTACGAGGCATTCATGCTTAAGTTCTTCCATGGTGGAGATGTGCTCTTGTTGTTTTTGTAAAAGATATTCATCTGTATGGCGAGGATCGTGATGAGTCACAACCCATTTTTTTATCCCTGTTTTTTTTAAGAGAACAGAGGCATTCGATAATGAAGAATGACCCCATCCCACGCGATCAAGGTATTCTTCATCTCTATACTGCGCTTCATGGATTAGCAGATCACACCCAGAAAGAAAAGAAAGAAGGCCTGCATAGGGAGTGAAAAGAGATTCTTTTTTTTCACTTTGCTTTGGGGGAAGGTGATTTCCCATGAGAAATTCATTGTCTGTCACATAGCCGATGGTTTTGTTTTTTATGCTGATTTTAAAGCATAAAGTTGGACCTGGATGAAAAGCATAGTGTGTAGAGATCTGGATACTTCCAAAAGAAAGTGATTGTCCATCCCTTAGATCATGGAAAAATATCGATGACTGGATGTCGTCAAGACTTACAGGAAAATATGCATGGGCGAGCATGTCAGCAAATAGTTCTTTTGTGCTTTTTTCAAAGCCCACTGGAGACCAGATATGGATTTCTCGATTACTTTGGTAGATAGGGTAAAAAAAAGGAAATCCTAAGAGATGGTCCCAATGAGTGTGGCTTAGCAAAATATGCATTTCTTTACCGGGGTGATCTGGGAGGATTTGTCCTAGAGCTCGCACGCCAGATCCTGCATCGATGATCACCAAATCCTCTCCGTTTCGTATTTCTAAACAAGGAGTATTTCCTCCAAAACGGACGTATTCAGCCCCTGCTACGGGGTTAGAGCCACGAGTTCCCCATAACTTAAGATAGGAGGGGTTATGGGATTTTGGCATTTGCGATGGGGAATAAGGTTGAACAGGTTTTTTCCTGGGAGGAAAAGGGATGGAATTAAGTGTTCCTGCAAAAAACTGCTCGATCAGTTCAAAAAAAGCGGTTTGGGTAATCGGTTTTTCTATGAAGTAGTTCGCTCCAAGTTTCAAAGCGATCTGGTAGTTTTGAATCATGGGATGATAAGAGGTTAAAATGACCCCAGTTTTTCTCAGAGATTGATTGTTTTTGGCCGTTTTTAATAGTTCAATCCCGTGTATTTCAGGAAGCATAAAGTCTACGATGAGAAGGTCTGGCTTGAAACTTTCCATTTTTTTTAGACAATCGGAGCCTGTCGTTGCAACTTCCAAGGAAAATTTCTCTGCTTTTTTACTACTTTTAAGCGCTTGAAGAAATTCTATCTCAGCATCTGCTATGAGGATTTTTTTCTTCGGCGTTTGCATAGGACAAGCCTTTTTCTTTTTGATCTATTATCTTTATATAACGAGAAAAAAAGGATATATTGCAATGAGATTTTCCTGATTTTTTGCAATTCCATAATAATGGTCTTCTTGCTTAAAAAATTGAGGGGTAAAAGTAGAGGTGTATTTTGATAATTATTTTTTCTTCAAGATTGGTTTCTTTTTCGAGCTGTGAGTAGACAAGCAGTGCCTACACATACAAAGACTGAAGCAATAAGAAAAAAATTAAGAGTTTCATGAGCTAGCGGCTCTTCTTCTACATGGTGACATTCGGTAACAGACTCTTCCTGAATAGGGAGGATGTCTAGATCTTCTTCCCAAAAGATAATAGCAAATGCATAGGTCAAGAACAGTACTGAAAAGCCTAAAAGAACATAGCCTAGAACTTTTAAGCGCTTCCAAAGTATTTTTTCTAATTTAAAGCGGTTCATCGGAGAAGGCGTCTTCATGCGCTACTTTTTCCTTTTTGGCTGTAAGAATTCTTCTAGGCTTGCTGCCATCTTGTGAGCTGATTACTCCGTTGAGTTCCAGTTCGTCGATCAAAGACGCTGCTCTTGCGTAGCCAATTTTGAGTTTGCGTTGTAAAAAGGTAGTAGAGGCGTTTTGTGTATCTAAGACAATGGACAAAGCTTGTTCATAGAGGCTATCTTTAGGAGCTCCATCTTCCTTACTTTCTGGAAAGAGCTCTTCTTTTTTCATCTCATCAAAGGATTTAATCAGATAATTTGCAGGAGCTTGTTTTGAGATAAAGGAAATTACTTCATTGATATCATCATCGCTTATATAAGCCCCTTGAGCTCTTATAAGCTGTGAACTTCCTGGAGGAAGAAATAGCATATCTCCATTGCCAAGTAAACTATCGGCTCCGTTATCATCTAAGATGATCTGTGAGTTGACTCTACTTGCTACTTTAAAGGAAATTCGGGTGGGGAAGTTGGCTTTAATGAGACCTGTAATCACTTCTCTAGAAGGTCGTTGGGTGGCCAAGATCAGGTGGATGCCAACTGCGCGGGCCATTTGAGCAATACGTGCAATAGGAGTTTCTAGATCCGCGCTTGAGACCATCATGAGATCGGCAAATTCATCGATAATGGCGACGATTGCAAACATTCTTTCTGGTACTTGTATGCTTAAGGAGGCTTCTAGTTCTTTATTGATCGTTCGACTATTAAAAGCGTGTATGTTTCTTACTCCAAGCTGCCGCAGCATTTCATAGCGAAGAGTCATCTCTTTTACTAGCCAATTTAAAGCAGCATATGCTCCATGAGGTTCTGTAATTACAGGAGCGATGAGGTGAGGAAGATGTGTATATCCTGTGAGTTCCACTTTTTTGGGATCTACTAATAGAAGTTTGACTTCATCAGGTCTTGCATTCATAACGATCGAAAGAACGATCGTATTGATACAGACGGATTTTCCAGATCCTGTAGCTCCTGCAATGATACAGTGAGGCATCTTGGCGAGGTCTGATACCAGATGCTCCCCGCTAACAGTTTTGCCTAAAAGAACGGGAATGTGCATCTTCTTCGGTTGCGTTTGATAGACTGTTAGCATCTCTTTAAAGCTGACTTCTTGTGGAAAAGGAGAGGGTATTTCAACCCCTACAGCGGCTTTTCCAGGAATTGGAGCAATGATGCGCATAGATTTTGCTTGTAGATTCAATGCTATATCATTTTCTACAGCTGTAATTTTTTGCACCTTCACGCCTATGGCTGGATGCACCTCAAAAGAAGTAATGGTAGGGCCGCAATAGATTTCCCCCACCTTAGCTTCGATTCCAAAGCTCATGAGGGTTTCTTCTAAAATGTCTGCTTGTTTTTTGAGTTCTTTTTTCAAAGAAGGGTGGTCTACTTTTTTGGGGCTAGTTAAAAGGGAAGGGGGAGGAATCGTATATCCTTGATAGTTCCCATTATAAACACGTTGAGCTTGAATGGCTTGCTCTTTTTTGCTGACGGGGGCTTTTGGAGCCCGCTCTTGTATAGGCTTTCGCTCCCGTTCTGGCTCTGGCTCCGGCTCTTCTTGAATTGGTTCCCTGGAAAAGTTTTGTGTTGGGTATAAGGGTTTAATCGAAGATGGAGGTGTTAGTTGCAGAGAAGCGATTAGAGAAGGAAGGGATTCTTCTGGTTCTTTAGTCAATGGGCGAGAGAAAAGTGCTTTCCAAGGAATGCTTCCGCATGCTTTAAAGAATTTTCGAACTAGTGGAACTAATTTGATCTGCGTTAATAGTAAAAACGAAGATAGAAAAGTGATGGAAAAAGTGATGGCAATTCCGACGTCGCTAAGCATTCTTTGCAGATTGAACGTAGGAAGGTCTTTATAGAGAAAGTAGATAGGGGCTCCTCCCATATTATGCCTTGTATATCTATGGGGATAGGGCTGCTCGAAAAAGATCGATTCGCTATACACTTTGTTTTGAAGGAAAGTAGGAAAAGGGCATCCTAATTCGCTAACAAGATTTAAAAGGAGGTTTGCCGAAAAAAGACATAGGGAAAAGTAGAGGATTTTTGCTGTGCATGACGGGATTTCTTCTTTAGAAAGAAGCTGCCATCCAGCCCAAAATAAAAACCCAATAACACAAAAAGAAGACAGTCCGAAGAGATAGGTCAGTCCAAAAGAAAGCCAGTATCCGATGAGGCCCATCCAATTGTTAGCAGGAATGTGTCCGTCAAAGCTGATCCAAGAAAGTGTTAAAAAAAGCGCTACGGCTAAAAGAAAAAGCCCTTTCACTTCAGGATGTGCACATTTTTTTTGGGCTTGAGAGTTTTTTGTCATAAAAAGCTACAGGGTAAAATACAAGGTGGTAAGAACTCCTATACTGAGACAGTACCAAGCAAAAGGCTTAATGTTCCCTTTTTCTAAATACCCTAGAGCTTTTTTCACAAGAAAAAGACCTGTCAGTAGTGAGGTTGCAAAAGCGATTCCTAAACTGGAAATCGATACAGAGTTCAAAGAGGAGGAGGCTTTTAGTAGCTCTAACATATTTCCTCCAATGACGGTAGGAATCGAGAGCAAAAAAGAAAAGCGTACGGCTTCTTGACTGCTCCATCCTAAAAAACGAGCGCAAGAAATCGTTGCGGCACTTCGAGAAATACCGGGAATTAAAGCAGCGGACTGCAAGGCTCCAATCATAAGAACATCTTGTATTTTTGCACTTTTTCCTCTTACTTTCGATCTTGGCATACGGAGGGATTGTCCTGCAAGGAGAATTAGGCCTGTTATCATAAGGCAAGGCCCTAGAAAAGAGCTTTGGGAGGCGAGGTCTCTTAGCGGTTTTAACAAAAAATAACAAGGGATCAGCGGTATTAACGCAAGAAAGTAAAAAAGCCATTCTCTTGTGTTTTTTAGTAATGAAGAGATGTCCTTGCGCAAGAAGTACAGTAAAGCTACCAAGGTTCCTAGGTGGCAGCTTAAATCTAGAAGTACGCTGTGAGAGTGTTCTGGAAGATCGAGAAAGTACTTTGTTATTTTTAAATGCGCAGAAGAGCTAACGGGAAGAAACTCCGTAAGTCCCTGTACAATGCCTAATAATAGAGAATCGATCCACGACATGATAAGCTCCTAATAGACATCTAATAAGAACAGTTTACTAAGGCAAAAATCAAGAGAAAAATCAAGATGGGCGACCGACGGGGCTTGAACCCGCGACATTTGGAACCACAATCCAACGCTCTGCCAACTGAGCTACGGCCGCCATAAAAAAAACGAAACGACCATTCTATGAAGAATGCGATTTTATGTGAAGCATAAATGTTTTTTTTATTCGGTAGAGTCGTTTCCGCCGCCATATCCTTCAGGTTCGTCGTAATATTCTGGAGTTTCGACGTTGTCAGAATTGGGTTTTGCATCGGTTTTTTGTTGAGAGCATCCCGCAAAGAATGGGAGCAGTACTAGCCATAGGAGCTTATTCATCTGTTTTTCCTTTTTTGACTCAAAAAACTCATCCTATATTTTTTTTGCTAAATTGCAAAGGTTCTTGCGGGTTTTTTTTGAAAAGTGAAGAAAAACAATGCAAGAAGGATGATTAGCACTATAGAGACAGGAACAAAGGGGATTCGAAGCGAGAGGTGTAAGAATGGAGGCGATTGAAAGACTGCTTGTAAGATCTGTCCTGTAAATAGCTGATTGCACGAGGTAAGAAAGGTTGCAAGAGGGGGGAATAGAATGAGAAAAGGTAGAGAAACAAAGAAAAGAAAAAGGGAAAGGGAGAAAGCTATGGGAATAAAGAGATTATAGAAAATACTTAACAGGGGAAAGGTGTGAAAATGAAACAGGCAAACGGGGAGAGTCCAAAGAGTTACTGCGATATTAAGAGCGAAAGCTCCGCGTAAAAAGGAAGAGAAGAGATAGACAATCCTTTCTATGGGGGAAAGTTTTGTTGTCATTTCAAGTGTTCGATAGGGGAGGATTTTTAGCATCCATTTTTGTGTGGTTGGAAGGAAAAATACAATAGCAAAGGTTGCAAGAAAACTGAGCTGAAATCCCAAATGGGAAATCACGCAAGGATCTATGAGTAATTCAGTAAGTAGAGCAACTCCTAATAAATTCAGACTTTTAAAGCGGAAATTTCCGAGTCTGCTCATCAAAAAAAGAGAGATTGCAAGGTATGCTCTTAAGATGGATGGCGAGTTCCCGAGCAAGATAAAGTAGCTGGTTAGAGCTAAAAATAGAGCGATGTAGGCTGCTTTTTTTGGTAAACACAATCGAAATAAAAGCCCTGAAAACCAAGCAAAAAGACCGAAATGAAATCCAGAGATAGCTAAAATATGCTGCAGCCCTAAGCGCCCAAACTCAAATTTCAGCATGCGATCTTCTAAAGTTCCGAGAGTCAGAGCTGTCATGAAATCTGCGACTTTGTTGTCGGAAAACATTTTATGGATTTTTTTTCCTAAAATTTCTTTTGCCTGAAATCTTTTTTCCACAAAAGAAAAGGTGTAAGAAGCGGGAATCCAAAGTGTATGTTTATCGATTTCAAAAGAGCAGTGGGAAGATAGGTCTGTTTTTTGTAAGGTTCCTTGAATGTAGAAAGAAGAGTTCATGGAAGGTGCGTTGTGCGCAAGAGCAATGGAGCAAGGGATGTTTTTAGCTCTTTCTTTTTGATCTCCTAGAAAAGAAACGATCTTGCCCTTTACGAGTTTGGTTTTTTTAAAGTGTGTGGATTGCCATTTGACTTCTGAAGGAACAAAAAGAGCCGTTCCTCGTATAGTGTTAGGAGAGGAGGGGAGACTTTTTTGTGTAATATGCCCATAGATGAAAGCTAAGACAAAAAGAGCCGTTAGCGGAAGTAGCTTTTGCTTTTTTTTTATAAAGGGGAACGATAGAGCTAAAAGGGGTATCAAAAAAGAAGGGTTATACCCGCTTGCAAAGCTCAGTCCTAGTAAAAAGAAAATAGCGTAAATGAAAGCGGGATTTTGTCTGTAAAAATGCAGAACGTTAGACATTGTTGCGGGGCAGCCCGGGATCGATATCTTCTGTAATGATTCTGACTCCTCGTTGCCCAGTAAGAAATACGACGATCCATTCCATGATCACTCCAATCCTATTTCGGAAGCCAACTAAATAGAGGATGTGGATAACTCCCCAAGCAAGCCAGGCTAAAAAGCCTCCGAATTCAAGTTTGCCTACAACGGCAATTGCCTTTCCTTTGCCAATAGTTGCCATGCTTCCCTTATCCCAATATTTAAAAGGAGGTCTGCTTTCTTTGGAAGGCTGATTTGTTAAAATCTTTGCGATGTATTTGCCCTGTTGAATGGCTACAGGAGCCGTTCCTGGAAGTGGTTTTTCGTTAGCATCTTTTGCGTGGCTAGCATCTCCAATGACAAAAACTTCGGGATGGCCTGGTATGGATAGATCTGCTTCAACTATTGCTCTTCCTTGTCGATCTAAAGGGGTGTCTAGAGTTTTTAAAAGAGCGGACGCTTGGTTGCCAGCTGCCCAAATCACATTTTTGCTTTCGATGAATTGCTCTTCAATTTGAACGCCTTCGCTTGTGATATTGGTTACTTTTTTTCCTGTCAGAACTTTGACTCCGAGTTTTTCCAAATCCTTTTTAGCAGAATTCGATAGCCCTTCTGAATATACAGGAAGAATATGGGGAAGGCCTTCGACTAAAAAGACCTTGGCTTCTTCAGGTTTTATGCGCCGAAAATTGTGTAGCATAGTTGTACGTGCAATTTCAGCTATAGCTCCTGCCATTTCAACTCCCGTAGGACCGCCTCCGATGACCACGAAATTTAAATACTTAGCAGCTTCTTGATGACAGGTAATCCTTTCTGCTTTTTCAAAGGACATCAAGATATGTCCACGGATTTTTAAAGCATCTCCAATGGTTTTAAGTCCTGGAGCTAAAGGCTCCCATTGATCGCTTCCAAAATACGAGTGGCGAGCACCTGTTGCTATTACGAGATAATCATAGTTGATCGTATCCCCATTGCCGAGGACGATTTCTTTTTTCTCTTTGCAGATTGCTTGGACATCTCCCATGATGACTGTGGTATTTTTATGTTTGCTGAAAATTTCTCTCAAGGGGTAAGCAATTTCTGCAGGGGATAAAGCAGCTGTTGCTACTTGATAGAGCAGGGGTTGAAATAAATGATGGTTAGACTTGTCGATTAAAGTAATATCTAACTTCGCTTTTTTTAGGGATTTTACCGTATTGAGTCCAGCAAATCCTCCTCCGATAACAACTACTTTCGCATTATTCATAAAATATCTCCAGAAACGTCTCTACTTCTTATTTCATCTAATGAGATATATATTTGCTAGTGTTTTTTAACTGAGTTTTTTTACAAAATGCCTAAATTCTGAAAAATCTTTTTCTAGACAGGTGAATTGAATTTTGAGCTTGTCTTGGATGATTTTCAGCTCGTTTTCGAGTAGTTCGCAATCGTAAGCATGACGAATAAAGTGGAGAAAGGCTCGGACTTTATCGAGCAACAGGAAGCTTTCTTCGGAAAGTAACTGAGGTCTGATAGAAGGAATGGGCGTATGCAACCGTACAAGTAGTTCTTTATGAAACATCGAAAGATCTTCAATATGATTTTCAAAACTCTTGGCAGTCTGTTTTAAAAGATCTTCTATGGCGGTATAAAATTGTTGCGTTTTCAAAGCAAATACGTATCTCGACTCATAAACAGATAAATCTATACCTGTGATCTGTTTTTCTAGCTTTTGTATAATAGGCCACTGTTTTTCGTAATATCCAAGTAGAATTGCATATTTTTCCATTTACAATACCCTATATCCATTTTTTATTACATGTTCTTGAAAATGACAGTTTTCAAAAATAATCACTTCCACATTTTTTTTAATTAAAGCTTCAAGTTGAGTCCATACTTCAAATCTGTCTCCATGAAAATTTCTAAGCACGACGTCCACGTCTGATCGAGAATGAAATTTATATGGTTGGATAATGGATCCTACTAAATACACTTCAACGCCCGTATGAGAAAAAAGCACTTTTAGAAGATCAACAGTAGCAGAGAGAGCTGCTTTTCTTTCAATTTCTTTGCGTTCCTTTTCTTCCCCTTCTCGGGTTTCGAGGAATTTCTTAGCTTTATCTGTATCAAAGTTATCATTCATAAAACAAAATCTATCAGACGATTTAATTCTCCTCGAGAGAAGAATAAAAAGTGTTTCGAGCAAATGAACTATTTAGATGCATTCATAGATTTAGGTTAGCAACCGGGTTATATAAAAAGAGAGCCTCTATAGAAAAAGATTTTTCAGAATTTAGACAGTTTGTAGAAAAACTCAGCTAAAATTTTTCGAATCAAACTTTCCATCTTTTCTAAAAAAATATAAACCGTTTTTTCGGAGTGTTTTTCGGATCCTGGGCTACAGCAATAGCCATTGCCTATTAATCTATTTGCGAGTATTCCTAATTTTGATCCGTAGAGACTGGCGGGAAAAGAGCAGAGGAGAGGCGTTTACACGTTTTTGACCAAATGAAATTTAGCTTATTGCCAAGAGAAGCACTGTTTTATGATCTGCTAGGAAACCTAGTTTGTAAGGCTGAAAGTGCGGTAAAATTATTTAAAGAGTTGATATCTTCCTGGGACCCTTCTCATCCTGCTATACAAGAGCTTAAAGACGTAGAGCATGCCTGTGATCAGATCGTGCATGAAATCATGGTAAAACTAAATAAGACCTTTATTACCCCTATCGACCGTGAAGACATTCATTCTCTTGCTAAAAAAATTGATGACTTAGTCGATATCGTTCAGGCTTTGAGCAAGCGTATGGTATTATTTAATATTCAAGAAATCTCAGCTCATCTCACAGAAATGGTCGTGATCTTAGAAAAGTCTGTAGTAATTGTTGTTGCCGTCGTTCAAAAAATTCGGGAGATGAAAAATACTACCGAAATTTTCGATTTGTGTATTCAGATCCATACATTAGAAAATCAAGGAGATCGTGTTTTTGAAAAAGCTTTAGGAGATCTTTTTCAAAATGCCAATACGGCAAATTCTCTAGATGTGATCAAATGGAAAGAGATTTATGATTTTTCAGAGCTAGCGATAGATAAGTGTGAAGACATCGCCGATGTCATCTGGGGAATTGTAGTCAAATATGGGTGATATTAGTCTCGGCTTATACATCGTTCTTTTCCTGATTTTATGTGCCGAATTTGTTAATGGCTGGACTGATGCTCCCAATGCTATTGCTACCGTCATTTCTACCCGAGTGCTTTCTCCCTTGGTAGCAATTGTTATGGCGGCAGTATTTAATCTTTTAGGGGTTCTTTCAGGAACTGCGGTTGCAGAAACCATTGGAACAGAACTTGTGAATCCCGGAATCATAAATATGACAACAATTTCCAGCTGTATGATTGCCGTCATTGTTTGGAGCTCTATTGCTGCGCGCTTAGGGCTGCCAACAAGTGAATCTCATGCCTTAGTTGCGGGACTTGGAGGAGCGGCTATTGCAACTGCAGGATTCAATGTGTTGGTGTGGGAAGGTTGGAAGAAAGTGCTTTTAGGATTTGTTTTTTCTTCGTTCTTTGGATTTATGGGCGGGCTTATTTTGATGACGATCATCTACCACGTTTTTAAGAAATTTTCCGCTGCAAAAATGCGCAAATCGTTTAATTACTTACAAATGGTCTCTTCCGCATTCATGGCTTTTGCTCATGGCTCTAATGATGGGCAAAAATTTATGGGACTTTTTACTCTAGTTCTTGTAATGACGCATAACCTTCCCCATTTTATCATTCCTAGCTGGGTAATGTTCACATGTGCCTTTGTTATGTTTATAGGCACATTAACAGGAGGATGGCGCATTATAAAAACTATGGGATTTAAAATTACTCAATTAGACACACCTCAAGGATTTTCTGCAGAAATGGCTGCTGGATCTACCATTGCGCTCGCTTCTTGTTTCGGGATCCCTTTAAGTACTACGCACACGATCAATACAGCAATCATGGGAGTGGGCGCTACAAAGCGTTTTTCTGCCATCCGTTGGGGCATTACTGCTCACATTATAGCAGCTTGGATCCTTACCTTTCCTATTTGTGGACTAATTGGTTATGGCGTTGCTCTTTTCTTGCAATTGTTTTAACGTAAATATTGGGGGAATTCTGTCGAGGCGGGTTAGTGTAATATGTTGATAGTTAAGGTGTAGCATAGGAAAAGGCTTGGGAGAAAGCGCAGCTCATAGATGCAGAAATGGCCATGAGAAACATTTCTAAAAATTACAAGATTAAAGCTGATGGTACAGGACTTGTTGAGTCAGGCGAAGTTTCGGAAGGTTCAAGAGAAATTAAAATCATCCTCACTCAATTGGCTGTAAATGAAAATTAAAATTCAGAGGATCCGATTCAAGACGGGATCAATTTGCAGGGATGTAAAGGTTTAAGGGAAATAGTAGGTGGACAGATCTGATGATCTGCTCAATCTATTAAAACTGTCATAGATAGGATCGAAGCGCGGCTACAAGGGAGTATATTTTTCCATCATCGTTCACGGGATGGAATTTTGGTGGGGCAGGAACAATACAGCAAGGATATACGGAAAATAGTAATCCGGTAAAATATAAATATAGTCAGAATGGATGTCGTAAGGTGGTATTTTTTATTGGCAATAGTTTTGCGTATTTTCTTTCTTATTCTGTAATGTTTAATAAATGATTAAAAAAATGTAAGGGGCGATGAACATTTGTTCCAGTCTGCTTCTGCGCGCAGTCATTAAAAAAATCCGTTGTTGTAAAAATAGATGCAGCTTTCGATATCCTTCATTATTCTGGTGTAGTTTCAAGTTTCGTTATGCGCATTTTACGTAAAGATGGATCAAAGTAAAACTTTAAGATAAAGGTCAGCGCTAGAAGGCAGAGCATAGTCATAAAATAGGACCAGATCTGGTAGGGGCTTACTTTGAAAATATAGACGCTGATGTAAGATGCGCTTACAAACAATAGATGGATGGCAAACGAATATTTAAAGCACCAGTAGGAAAATCCTAAAGAGCGTAGGGCTGCTTTATAAATAAAAATGCAGGCGACAACTAAAATATAGCAGGAAGTTGTTTTAAAAAGTTTTTGTCCCATGTTTTGGATTTGCACAGGATCTAAGATAGACTCTTTTCCATGGGAAAATAATTGGATGAGGTTTTGGGAAAAGCATAGAAAAAGTACGGAAAAAATGGCCATTAAAATTAGCGTAGCGCGCAAAGTGGAATGAAGGATGCGGTCTGCTGTAAGCATCTGATTTTTCCCTAAATAGCGACTGTATAAGCTTAATAAAGATCTATGAATGGCCACCAGTGGCAAAAAGGCTACTTGGTCCCATGTGAAAACAATGGAGACAGCAGAGTTTACCTCAGGTCCATATACCACGAACATATTCACAAAAAGTACAAAGAAAAAACTCGTAGAGAATTTCTCAAGTCCTGCATACAAGGCTTGAGTGGCAAAAGATTGCAAATTGGTACAGAATGCATGCAGATGAATCTTCCAAGAAGTAGAAACTAACAAGAATAATAGGGCAAAACAGTTGGATACAACTGTGGCAACTGCAGCGCCTGTTGCTCCCTTAAACAGGTAAGAAAGAGGGCCTAAAACAAAGAGATAGCACAACCCCATGTTCAATATAAAACCAAGAACGCTTGCAGTAAAAATAATGCGAGATTTGCCGATCCCGATAAGGTAGCTTTCAATACTTGTTTTAAATAATAAGGGGATTTGCCCGAACATGATGATTTGAAAATAATCATTTTCTAAATCGTAAAAGGCTTTAGGATGCTGTAGGATTTTAAAATATTCTCCTCCCCATAAAGCCAGCATAAAAATAATAGGGGAAAAACAGATCGAGAACATAAAGCACTGCGTTAAAATACGATGGCAAGAAGTTCCATCTTGCTGCCCAAAACTCTTTCCAACAAAAGCTGTAGAAAAAGAGATAAAAGCGATAAAAAAAGAACTCAAGCTTACTGCTGTAAACCAAGAAGTTGTGGCAACAGCTGTTAGCACAGGGTCTTTGAAGGATAAAATATAGCGATCCATTAACACGAGCACCGTTTGTATCCCTTGAGATAAAACTACGGGCATGGCAAGGGAAAGGATTTGCTGATATTTTTTAAAAAACATGGAGGTTGACCTTGCCAGTATCGGCGTATTAAAAAGCGGAGGAATTTTTGATGGATTCGAATACTTCTTGAACAAGAACATCTGGAGGAGTCATGCTGGATTTATGCAGTAAAAGCCCTTTTTCTGAAGTAAAGTCCCAATCTAAAAAAATGGATTGTAATTTTGTTAAAAAGGTTTCATTTTCATAAGTTTCTTTAGCATTTCCTCTGAGAGTAATTCTTTCTACTGCAACAGATGCTGGTAGCGATAAGAGAAAAACGAAATCTGCTTGAGGCAAATTTCTAAAGGCTGCATCGAAACTATCGGTTTGTTTTCCAAAAGCCATCTGGCAGGCTCGATGCGAACATATATATCGATCTAAAATGACAAAATCATTTTGTTCTAACTCTTTTTCGATTGCTTCTTTTTGGGTGAGTAAATACAGAGAAAAATAACAATCAATGAACCCAGCTATCGATGTTTTTAAGTTTGGATCATCTTCTGACATTTTCCGTATGGTATTCAAGAAGGGATAGAAAGAATCCTCTCCGTGAGAGGGTTTTAATACAACCGATGTAAATTTTTCTTCCTTAAACTTTTTTTGTAGTCCACGAGCTAAAGTCGTTTTACCAGATCCATCGATTCCGCAAATTTCAATGAGAATACCTTTACAGGAGGCAAAAGAGGGGATGAGGATCAAAAACAACAATACAATGCATTTTTTTCTGTTCACAGGGCTAAGGTTCCTTAAATTATAAAAAAAGAAGAGAGGCGTTATTGGACTTAATGTCTTTGTAATATTCTTCTAGGTGTAGCAATGTCTCTTTTTGTGTGGAAAAAGCAAGAAGCTCTCTTGCTTTTGCAAAGCTGCACCATAGGTGCTCAGAATGCTCTTTAGGTGCTAAGGTGATGTTTTCTTTGTGATCTAAGTTAACAAAGAAATTTGCGCTATACCCTATTTGATCTTTTGTTCTTTCATAAAATAGAGTGATATTTACGTTATAGGCTTGATGGATTTCTATTCCGGTTTCTTCCAAGACCTCTCTTTTTAGAGCTTTTAAAACGTTTTCATCTGGCTCTACTTTTCCGGTTACAATTTGCCAAATCCCTTCTAAATGCGTGTTAGGAGCTCTTTTTAGCAAAAGTAATAAAGGTTCTGGTTTTGCATGAAGATCTACTAAATACGCTGCGATGAAATTGGGTTTATGCATAAAATCCTTATGAGAGTGGCATTTTCACAAAGGGGAATTTTCCTTGCCGCTTTTTGACTATACTTAAATAAGAGGCAGTCAAAATGTCAATGGTTAATTTGTGATCGATGAGTCTAGATCTGCAATCTGTTCCTTTAAGAAAATGTTCAAGGCATTCATCTCGAGCTGCTTCATTATATCCTATGAACGCAGGATCTTTTGCAATGGCATTTGCAAAAAGATCTTTTCCTTCGATGATTTCCACGGGTTTCCCCCCAATGATTGCTGTATTTCTGAAAATGTGAATTTGGTAGTGGTCGAGTCCTCCCACTTCATTATGATCATAAAAAGGATTGTTCCTCTCTTTGACTTCACAGCTTTGATAGCTGTGAACTTGGATATTCAACAAGGGTCCGATCGTTAGATTCATGCTTTCATGTCTAACTCTTCCGTTATTTTTGTAGGTGTCAGTAGACGGTATCTCCCAACCTCTGCGAGAAAATCCGGAACTGAGTAAATTCAATGAGCAGGTTGTTACTATTTTTTGATTGCGAGTAAACTGCAGCGCTGCAGTGAAATCCAGCTCTCCACATTCTTGAAAAGTGCCCTTGCTTAAAGACTCAAATTCTTTGTGATACGATTTTTTCTGGAAGATTTTTTGGTAAAAGGGTTCATCCATACAAAAAAGCTGGTCGCTTGGAGAATAATGGGAGGATTGAAGTTGTAAACAGTCCGGAGTTTTGTAATCTGGAAGATCTTTAAGGCAAAGCATCATGGATGCCAGATCAATAAAATGATATCCGCTATGAAATAGTTTTCCATACCCATATTTGTAGGGGTGGTTTTCTCTTTCTAGGATTTCTTCCGGAGTATAGAAAGAGCCGTCCGAATGGTGGATTTGTATGTTGTGTACTGGTAGTTCGTATTTTTTTATCAGATCAGAAACGAGTGTTGTAATATATTGATACCGTTTGTCATATCGTCTTTGACATTGGACTGTTACTGGGGTTTTATGTTTGAAGGCAAGCTCTGAAAGGTGCTGAAACTGTTTTTTTATAAGAATTGCATTTTCTTTTCTATTGCAGACGTCGATTGGACAAGTGATGGGTTTATCTGTTAAAACAGAGATGCCTTTGGGGATTAAATATTGCAGATAAGCGTAATGAGCTTTAGGTTCTGTGGAGATAATCGCATGAGTAATTTGATGTGCTTTGACAAGACGATCTAAATCTTTGCTCAATTGAGAGGAAAGCGTTTCTCGGTCTTTTTCTTCTGCTGGAATAAAGTGAGTGCAAGCTGGTATGCGATGTTCGTGTAAATACGCTTCAACGCAGTGTTTTTGCGTTAGAAGATCTATGACAAGAATGGGGAACAGGCCTAATTTGCGCAGACCTCTAATATAGATGCGTTTGGCATGGGGCCCAAGCCCGATCAACAAGATGTTTTTTGTGTTCATGCAAAAAAGACCAAATTTTATTTTGGATTGGTCACTCTATATATAAGAAGGTTAGATTGGAAGGGGATTTGTAGCTATAGATGAGAATCATCCCCCTACTAGTTTTACATCGACGATAGATTGTAGTTCAATTTCTTGAGCTTCTTTTGTTTATAATCTTCTAAGCTCGATCTGAGGAACCCAAAAGATTTAGCTATTTTTACTTCAAGAAGGTCTTTTATCCGCTTTTCGAGCCTTACAATTTTTTGTTGTCAAACAATGTATTAAGGAACAAGCTCTTACTTTTTACGCAGTTCAGGCCAAGTGCTGAATCATCAAATAAGTGGGTATAAAATGGGCAAGCGGATTATTTTCTGTTCTGATGGCACTTGGGATACGGCTCAAAGCGCTACGAATGTGTATAAGTTATTTAAGTCCATTCTTCCCCTAGAGGACCAACTAGCTTTTTATGATGAAGGTGTGGGGTCTGATGGAACTTCTTTTGACAAACTTGTAGGGGGAGCTTTTGGTAATGGTCTTTTTCAGAACATCAAAGACGGCTATGGTAAAATTGCGGAGGTATACGAACCTGGTGATGATATTTTTCTGTTTGGCTTTAGTCGTGGAGCATACACCTCGCGCAGTTTAGCTGGGATGATTGCTATCTGTGGTCTTCCCACGAAATCTTTTGATGACAACCTGGTCCAAACAGCGTTTCAGGCCTATCGACATCCTCGTCAAAGAGCCTCGATTTTGGCTAGCTTAAAAAATTACTGGCTTTCTCATTCTCTAATTAAAATGGTTGGAGTTTGGGATACAGTAGGGTCTTTGGGTATCCCTGCACTTTTTGGTAAAGTAGGTCCTCTTATCTATGGTTTTTTGGACACAAATTTACATCCGAATGTTTTGAATGCATATCACGCTTTGGCCATTGACGAACGTCGAGGAGAATTCCCTCCCACTCTTTGGACGCAACCATTTCCACCAATACCAGGTCAAGTACTTGAGCAGGTGTGGTTTTCCGGAGTACATTGCAATGTCGGCGGTGGCTATGAGGAATCGGGATTATCCGATATTACTTTAGGTTGGATGCTCGAAAAAGCAGGGAACCTGGGACTGCAAATAGATCCCGACATACTGGCAAAATATAGCTCTCTTGATGAGAGCCATGCACTTGATAAGATGCATGAATCTTGGAATTTGTTATGGCTTTTCCCTCAAACCCGAACCATTCCTGGAGATGCTGCTGTGAGTAACACTGTTGCTATTCGGTGTGAATCTGAGCAGTCCTACCAGCCTAAGAACCTGCAGCTAATCAATGGTAAGTTAGATGCCTCATATCAGGTTGTTCAGGTTGTGAATACTACCACTGCGGATCTGAGTCCAGCACCTGTTCTTTAGAAGGTAATTTTCCGATTACGGCGAGTTATCTCAAAAAGAGTCTCCCAGCAAAGCTTTATTTAGATATTCAAGAAATGGCGAAGCGCTATGGTTATCCCACTACGGATGAGGTTGCGGTACAATTAAACCATGAAAAATATTCGCAATTTTTTCTTTATGTTCTTGGAAACAACGCAAGTGTTACCTGGAACCATGTCTCAAGAATTTAAGATGTAATGGGAGCTTGCTTTTTAGAAATGCGGTTTCGATCGATTTGCTTGTGACTGTAGTGCAAGAGGCGGGGAATTGCTGTGGGTATGCGAGATAAATACCAGAGGGTAGACTTTGTTTTGGGAGAGAGGTCAGGTTTTTCGAGTCCTCTAGGAGCGAGGAGCCATTCTGGGTGTTTGTATAGGTCTTTTTGGTAAGCGTTGAACCATTTGCTAGTTCTATAAATTGATCTAGTTTCTTCTACGTATAATAAAGCGACAGAGGTTAATAATGTTGTAATGAGGATAGCAGATCCTCCAGAAAGGGCGATTGCAGCAAGAGTAAAAATCCCACCGATGAGCATGGCTGTGCCAAGAGTTTCTATGATTTCGAATTCGACGATCTTTTTATGAAGAGCTTGATCTAGTGTTTGCATGTACTTGTAAAGCATAGCATCGTCTTTGATGGTATCTAGGGCTCCTGCTTTCGTTTGCAAAAAATCCACTTTATCATCTTTTTGGATGGTGCAGTATAGGTCTAGTAGTTGCTTGATTTGGAGGGCTTTTTGTTTCGCAGATACATTTTTTGTTTCATAGATTTTTTGTGCTTTTTGCCTGAGCTCAAAAATGAGCTCTCGATTTTGATTCCCATAATAGATGTTGGCCGTTCCTCGGAGTATAAACGTAATACCCAGAGCTCCGCCAAGTATAGATCCTATCATCATCCCTGTGCTTTGGGCTATGACGCCGGAATAGTGAAGAAGATGTGCTATAGGACCTTTTGTCAAAAGAGTGATAAGGCCTGTCGAGATTTGCAAGGCGCTTATTCTGAGCATATGGATACTGTCCATTTCGTTTAATAAGGCAAGGTATGTTCTTTTTTTAGCAATTTTCGCGCGTTCACTTTTTTCTAAGATGTCCTTGTCGTTTTTAAATTCTTGGTACAGGTTTCCCGTTATGTAGAGTGTAATGCATTCAATAAAAAACAAAGATGACACTGCTTTAGCAATTCGGCAAACAAGAGTTTCTAAATAAGATTTTTTTGGAGCTTCAATATTTGTACTAGGAAGCGATATATGTCTTTCTTTGGCAATTATTTCTTTATATGTTCTGTGAGCTTTTTTCCGAGCTTCTACAGTTCTAGGAATTCCTTTAGATTGTTCAAGACTTAATGTCCCATACCCTATTGTTAGTGCGGCACCCATCATTTGACATCCCGCAAGAGTTGACGCTGCAATTCTACCAGCTAGCTGACACACGATGACAGATCCTCTAAGGAGATGTCGACTAGTGTTGAGTCCAATACGTGAGAAGTGGACGATCTCTTCTCTATTTGGTATAAGTGTTTTTGAAGGTAATGTTAAATATGTCATTTTATTATGTTTTAATGTGTATTTGATAATAATCTGCAATTATATCAATGGCTTTATTATTGTGGAATGTGTAAGTTTTAGTTGATGTAGAGTGTGTTTTTTGTTTGAAGTTTTTCGAGAGGACTTTCAAGCTCTTTTTCGATTTAAGAAATAGAGAATCTTAAATTTACTATTAGCGCATTAAATGTTTTTGTAAGAGTGTTTATATAGAAAAAAGAGGTCGAAAGCTTGGCTTTCAACCTCTTGAGAAATTATTATTATCTTCTTTTACTTGAAATCTTTTTGGAGCTCTTTAGCAGCTAAAACTGCAGGGCTTGCATAAGTCATATCGTAAGGATTATCTTTAGGAGTTTTCCATGTAACTTTTCCTTTTAAGGCAGCTGGATCAATAATCGCGATCGCTGCAAAGAGAGCTCTGAGCCTTTTTGATCCAGGAGGATGAGTACTAATGATTTCTGTATACTCACGGATTTTTTGAATGATGGGAGATTGACTGGTTCGGAGGAATTCTTGTAGGTATAACCCGCCTCTTGGGTCATATCCTGCTTGTTTAGCAAAGAATGCTCCTGTGATATCTGCTTCAAATTCATGCTTACGAGAAAGGAAGAGATCGGAAAAATCTTCTAAGAGGTGTTGCAAGTCATGAAGGAATGTGGAAAGACCTTGTCTTCTTTCTTCGCTTCTAACAAATAATGTTTCTAAAATGCCTCTCACCGTATCTAAAACAGCTCCTCTAATCAACTTAAGGGATATCATATGCATGGAGTGGCGAGAAGCTACGTGCGCCATCTCATGACCTACTAAAGATGCTAAGACATCTTTAACAGTAAGTCCTTCTAAGTTGATCGTAGCTCGAGATCCGTCATCTAAGGTGATCGTAGTGTCTTTAATGTCATTCCCATCGAGAGCTTCGGCAAGCTCTTTAGCAAGAGCAGAGTATACAATGACCTTTCCTCCTGGTATTGCAAACGCATTGAAATCGGGGGCGAGCATTGCCTCTGTTTTATATTCAAAAGCTACTTCTCCGGGAGGATTGAGAATGGTTGTATTTGCAGCTACAAGGTTTTTTGTGATTTCATCTACAACCGAACCAATTTTTTCTTTTGTATAAGGGATTTTTTCTCGAGTCTTCATTAAAAAAATGGTATTGATGGGGTAGAAAAGATAGTCTCCTAAAAATTTTTCTAGAGATCTAGAAAACAGCATCGCATGCCTTTGCCCATTCACAGGATTAATAGGATGGAAATGGTAATACATTTTAGTAAATATACTTCCAATGCATCGATCTATTGCTCGGAAAAAGGCAGAGGCTAAGTACTTGATTGTTTGAGCTATTTTTTGCGTGGTATCTAAGGTGTCGTGAATGACGTTACAGGTTCTAGTTCCCCAATTCTTTGTTGGAGCGTACCTAGGGAACATATGAGAAGAAAGAACTTCATCTGCTTTTTTTTGTGCTATATAAAGAGAGCTTGAATTCATAAATAATCCCTTGCATTCGTTGCGAAGCGAGATTATCTAAGAGATGTCTTATTTTAGTCAATGAAACTAGAAATGTTGTATTAATGTATATTTTAATGACAGAAGTTAATTTGATTAACTTCTGTCATTAATTTGAATTAGGCGGAATTCTTTCTTTGAATTACAGGAGGACGTTTTTCTGTAATGCATTCCTTTTCAATGCAAATTTTATGAATAGTAGGATCCGATGGGGTTTCAAACATGAGTTCTAGTAAAAGAGATTCTACTATCATGCGTAGCGCCCTAGCTCCAGTCCCTGTTGCTTTGGCTTTTTCTGCCATGGCTCTTAAAGCATCATCAGTAAATTCTAGAACAACATTCTCTTCAGCAAAAAGAGTTTGGTATTGTTTGATGATCGCATTTTTGGGAGTTGTCAAAATTGAGACGAGGTCTTCTATGCAGAGCTCGTTGCAATTGGCTATGCTATTAAATCTTCCGACAAACTCAGGGATCATACCAAATTCAATCAGATCTTCAGGTTCGACTTTTGACAGGAGATAATTGACTTCTGTCGCATCGAAAGTAGAAGAGGCTGATGTATCAAACCCAATGGTTGTTTTGCCAAGTCTTTTTGCAATGATCTTTTCCAAGTGGACAAAAGCTCCACCGACAATAAAGAGGATATTTTCGGTATTGATTTTTATGTATTCTTGGTTAGGATGCTTTCTTCCACCTTTAGGAGGAACATTAGATATAGTTCCTTCTACGATTTTTAGAAGAGCTTGTTGCACGCCTTCTCCTGACACATCGCGCGTAATCGATACATTGCCCGTTGTTTTACGAAGCTTATCGATTTCATCAACGTAAATAATTCCCATCTCAGCTCTAGCTATGTCATAATCTGCTGCTTGCACAAGTCTTAATAGGATGTTCTCTACATCTTCTCCGACGTACCCAGCTTCTGTAAGCGTTGTCGCATCAGCAATTGCAAAAGGCACATCAAGGACTTGCGCCAGAGTTCTTGCCATAAGCGTTTTTCCAGAACCTGTAGGACCTAAAAGCATCACGTTGGATTTGCTATACTCAACATCTCCCTTACTGTGGATGGCTCGAATCCTTTTATAGTGGTTATATACCGCAACGGCGATTGTTTTTTTTGCCTGATCTTGACCAATGATATATTCATCGAGTGCAAGCTTAATTTCTTTAGGCTTCAAAAGCTTTAGTTCGTGGTGTATAGGTTTTTTGTCGATAATCTCTATACAAAGTCGAACACATTTATCGCAGATGAAAGAACCAGGGCCTGAAATTAACTTTTCAACAGATTCTTCAGGACGCCCGCAAAAAGAGCAAGAGGCCAAGGGTTTATCTTTTTTATTCATAAAAACTCTTTTTATTTTTTCGGTTCGCTTTGGCGAGTGTGAGATGCTACTTTATCAATAAGTCCATATTTACAAGCTTCTTCGACATTCATAAAAAAGTCTCTTTCAGAGTCTTCTAAAATCTTTTCTAAAGAGTTGCCAGTAAGTTCTCCCATAAGACGAGCACACACCTGTTTTAGCACTAGAATTTCTTTTGCTTGCAAAGCAATGTCAGAAGAAGTTCCGGTAATTCCACCATGAGGTTGATGGATCATTATTCGACTGTGAGGAAGAGCGAATCGTTTTCCTTTAGTTCCTGCAGCGAGTAAAAGTGCTCCCATAGAAGCAGCTTGACCTAAGCAGTAGGTGTTGATCTCATATCCCATGAACTGCATCGTATCTAGGATGGCCAGAGCCGAAGTGATATGTCCACCGGGGGAGTTGATATACAAATTTATATCTTTTTTAGGATCATCTGCTCGTAGAAAAAGCATTTGAGCAATTACGGTATTGGCCACTTGATCATTGATTTCGGTGCCGATAAAAATAATGCGATCTTTAAGTAGCCTAGAAAAAATATCCATGGCTCTTTCGCCACGGCCAGTATCTTCGATGACATAAGGGACGTACATTACACATTTCCTCAGTTAAAACAATGAAAAAATTACCCTACCACATTGCCTGTTGCTTGCGCAATAATATAGTCTTCAGCCTGCTCTAATATAAGTTTTGAAAGCACCTCTGCACGTTTTACATCCGGAGATTGGTGGTAATTCTGCATAGGATTTGGATTGATCAAAGCTTCCAATGCTGTATCCGCTGATTTAGGCAGAGAATACGGAGATGGAGACAATTTATTGTCACGAAGAAGTTTTTCGCTTAAATGGAACAGTTTGACTGCTTTTTCAGATTGCGACTGAATCACTTCTCGGAGTTTAAGTTGCTCTTCTGGTTTCAGAGTTCTCCAATAATCTAGGAATTCTGTGCTTTGATTTAGTTGTGATACGCGAAAACGTAGCTCATTACCTAAAAGAGTAGGAGGAAGATCAAACGGATATTTTTCGAGTAAGAATTCTCTTACTTGTTCGCGTTGTTTTTCTTTGACGTGTTGGTCAGCTTGCTCTTGTAGGAGTTTTTCTACTTTGTTTTTAAAGTCTTCTTCTGACTCTACTCCGAGATTTTTAAAGAGCTCGGGAGTCATTTCAGGAAGTGTCGGTTTTTCAATAGACTTGATTGTGACTCGTACTTTTTGAGGTTTTAACGTTTCTTTTTCAAGAGGATCTGCTGTTTCATCAGGAACGCTAATTCCTTCTACGACATCGCCTGGAGTTTTTCCAAGGATCAGGTCTTTTAACCATTTTGCCATCGAACGATCGACTACTTCGAATCTTGTGTTACTAAAAAGTGAAGATGGAGGATCAACCTCGATTACATCCATATCGAGCAATACAAAGTCATTTTCCACGATAGGACGGCTTTCAACTTTATCCCATTTTGCGTAGAAAAAAAGAGTTTGACGAATTGTTTCCTGGATTTTTTCTGCGTCTACTACAGGTCTTTTAACTTCTTGAAGTTGGAAAGTAGATGGATCTACTTGAGGAATAGTCGGTGCAACTTCAAAGAAAAACAAGAAACTTGCAGAGTCTTCTGTGAAACTTTTCGCTTTAAAAGAGACGTTTTCTGGATTAAACGGTTGGATTTTTGTAAGGGCTAGACTTTCTTGTAGAGCTTTTTGCATGACGATTTCTTGATGTTTTTCTCTACATTCTTTGGCAAATCTTTGGAGGATCATAGCTTCTGGAACTTTCCCTTTTCGAAATCCGGGAATACTCACCCCTTTAGCAAAATATTTGATTGCTTGAGATTGAGATGATGAAATCAGATCTCGAGAAGCTGTTACTTCTAATTCTATCTGACATCCGGGTTTTTTATTAACAACACATGTAATGAGAGAATTGTTGAAAGTCTGAGGAAGCGAATTTTCCATTGTCTTAGCTCCTTGAAAAAGACGAACGAGGGATCTTATGCAAAAGCGGGTGATGAGGCTCGAACTCACGACTTTCACGTTGGCAACGTGACGCTCTACCACTGAGCTACACCCGCAAAAGCGGTTATCTGTAAATTGCAAAAAGCGGGTGATGAGGCTCGAACTCACGACTTTCACGTTGGCAACGTGACGCTCTACCACTGAGCTACACCCGCAGAGTAATAGGATAAGATAGCGCGATCCTCTCTTTTTTTTCATCAATTTTTTCAAGAATGTTTTTTTTTCTTGCGACTCGGCTAAAGATTTCAATCTCTACATTCGCAAAATCAATGCAATTACCTTCCTAAAGAGATGTGTGTGTGGCTTGCTTGATGTCTATAGGTGGGCAATTGCTTGGAACTTAAGTGTGGCAGGTGATGTGCTGATGTTCCCGCGGCTTTCTTGTTTTTTGGATCTTGTGATGTCGTGGTTGCTTTGGAGGTGTGGTAGGGAATTTACGTGTAAATATTTTGGCCGAAGTCGCGGAAGACAGGTTTGATTTGGATTTTAACTAAATTGCTAGCCTCGCAAGATTCGATGGGAAAATATGGCTTTAATGAGGTCGAGCTGTTTTTGTAGGTCCTCTAGTGTTTGCTCTAAGGGATCTCTAGTAAACATGTATTGTAGTTGTTTTTGTTCAACTAAGGTTTTAAGTTTTTCTGTTTTACGAACCCATACGTTTAGATCTGGACGGATTTTTTCTTTTTGTCGGAGGATGAGATCTCTAGAGATGTGCCCGTCTTTTGGTAGCGCCTTATTTAATAGTTTAATAGTCCTCTGAACCTCGGAGCTTAAAGAGTTTGTCTGGGAGTCGAATTCGGGGCCGATGTCTACTGAGAGCTTTGTCGCTAGCTTTAGAATTCTGATTTGTTCTACGGCTTCGATCAAGGCTTCAAGGGGATTTTTGAAGTTTTCAAGTCGGAGCTTGTAGTCTGTGATAGGGGCGATGTTTTTACTGCGGCTAAATGTTCTTCTGGATTCGTCGAAGCCTCTAGCGTCAAATAAAGTGGGTAGATCGGCTTCCCAGGCTTTTTTGAAAGTGTTTTTTGGTAAAATTGAAGGTTTGCAGGGGTCTGGTGGAAGGGCGCATCTTGGATTAATGTCTGGATCTAGCTCCTCATAAGGAGGCTGAAATGGAAGTGTGCTATCTGCTGTTTTCTCGTCATCTTCTTGGAGGTGCCAGCTAGATACCCTTGTTGCGTGGGAGTCGGGACTGTCTGTGTTGTAATAATCGGTGTATTTGATATTTGAACGAACGGGTGAAAACATAATATCCAATAAATTGTTAGTTTGTGGGGTGTATTTTACTAGAGTATTTGTTTGTTTTCAATCTTTTAAAAATGGCTCCAGCTGTTTGGGGTTTGGCGCTTTCTGTTGCTGATTTTTTTTAGAAAATTAGCAAAATCTCATTGAAAATGGATGGAGGAGCGCTTTTTTTAGCGATAGGTTGGGTGTAAATAAATTTTTTTCTTGCGCTAGGAAATGAAAACAGGTAAAAGCATCAGATCGTAAGGGGAGGCCTGTCTTGAGAGAAGTGAGGCCTGTCTTGTAATTCATAGGGATTGTTACAGAAAGAGACATCATGATTAATTTTCGAAAATTAAGACAAGATTTTTCCTCGAATATTCTGAAAGAAGGGAAAGAGCTTTATGATAAGCAGAAGGTGATTTCTGCTAAATTATTGCAGCTAGATAGTAAAACTATGAAAGTCAGCGGCAAGGTACTCGGTCAGTATGATAATTGCTATGAAAGCGAGATAGAAATTGACCGTTTAGAATGTGAAGCGATCGACTCTAACTGCGATTGTCCCTATAACTACGATTGTCAACACATAGCAGCCCTTCTTTTTTTCTTAGAGGACAATTTAGATAAAATTCTTGTCGAGTACTCTAAAGAAGCAAACTTGGAAGAAATGGATGTGAAAGAGCCTTTGGATGAGGAATTCAAGAGTGATCTAATTGAGAAATTCAAGGAAGCTGAATCTAAAGAGGTGATCCGTCAGGAAGAGCTTTATCAAAAGCAACTTCTTCAAGAGTATATTTTTTCTGCCCAAATTTTGGCTTGTTCACCCTTTTTTAGAACACGTATTAAAGCAGAGTCGGATACTGCGGATCTGCATATTCTTTTTTCTTTTCCAGCGGATGCGGACGTGAAAAATCATGTCGAACTGCAATTTGCTTTGCGTCTTCCATACCGTTCTAAGCCTCTTCACGTGCCTAATCTAAAGCAATTTTTAGATGCAGTGCGCTATGAAGAGCCCATTTTTATGAGCAGTAAGCGGTATTGTTTTTCTTGGAGCTCTTTTGATCCTTTGAAGCAAGAAATTTTACGATCCATTATGGAGCGGATTCGATTTACAGAAAACAGCACCTCAGAAAAATCACTTCGTATGGGGCACTTGGATTTAGAAACGTTTGGTTTAATTGTTGCTCGTATTTTTGAGGTCTCATTGGAGCAAATCGGTCAGACTCGCTATTTGTTGCAAGAGGATGATCTTCCATATCTCACAGGACTTTATGAGGGAAGTTTAGAGCAACCCGTACGATTTTCTCCAGCTCCGGCGGGCTTTCGATTCGTTTTAGAATATATTCCTCCGCCTACCTCTAAAATTTTGATGAACCCGCTTATTACGGTTGATGAACAAACGGTAACTTTAGAAGAGGCTCGTCTATTTGAGTGTTCTAAACCTGGGATGTTCTATAAAAATACGTTCTATCGATTCCGTGATCAAATTACGCGTTTGCATTTAAAGAATTTAAAAGAAATTCGAGATGTAACGATCCCGCAACCTCTTTTCGGTTCTTTTGTAGAAAATGCTCTTTCTGAGCTGTCTAGATATGCAGAGATTGCCAATCAGCATGTAATTGAAGATTTTGTTACACTTCCTTTTAGCGGTCCTTTGGAAGCTATCTGTGATCTTTCTTATTTAAACGGAGAGCTTGAAGCTACGTTGAATTTTATGTATGACGGAATGCAGATCCCTGCAGCTTCTGCTCAACTCGATTACAATCAAATTGTTTCTTTTATACAAAAAGAAGGGATCTTAGCGAGAAATCTTGTCGAAGAAAAGAAAATCTTAGAAGATCTATTTCAGGATTTTTTCTATATTCCAGAGACGGGGATTTATGTGTCTCGATCGGATAAAAAGATCATTGAATTTATGACAGAGATTATCCCGAGAAATCAAGATAGAGTAAAATTTAATTGTCCGCAAAATCTTCTCGATCAATTTATTTATGATCAAAGTTCTTTTTCTTTAGAGCTTAAAGACACAGACCGGATTGATTCTTATGAGATCCATTTGCTAGTGGATGGGGCTTTAAAAGGAGTTAGACTTGATACTCTTTGGGAGTGTACCTCTTCTAAAAAATCATTTATTGAATTGGATATGCCAAAAGCCAAAGTTAAGAAAGCTCAAGAGGGAAGCCGCCTTCCTAAAATTCTCGTGCTAGATTTGGAAAGAATTTTGGGCATAGTTAAGCTTTTTGATGAACTGGGTATAGAAGTTTTAGATAATCATGTGCTCACTAGACCTCTTTGGAGTCTTTCTAGCATCGATTCGGCGCACTTTGAGGGACTTCCTATTACTTTTTCGATTACAGATAAGCTTATCGACATTCGCAAGCAAATAATTGGAGAAAAGAATGTGGACTTCTCCGAAGTTCCGAAGGCTATTCATGCCACATTACGCTCTTATCAGGTTGAGGGGGTTAAATGGCTCGAAAGATTGCGATCGATGTATTTAAATGGAATTTTAGCTGATGATATGGGGCTAGGAAAGACTTTACAAGCGATTGTAACAATTTCTCAGCATCTTCACAAAAAATCAGGGGCCTCCTTAGTTGTTTGTCCGACTTCTCTTTTATATAACTGGAAGGAAGAGTTTTCTAAATTCAATAACAACCTTCGAGCTCTTGTGGTTGATGGAATTCCCTCATTCCGCAAAAAGATGATCGAAAATGTGCAAAATTATGACGTGGTAATTACTTCTTATACCCTTCTTCAGAAAGATATTGAAAGCTATAAAGAGATTCCCTTTTCGTATGTCATTTTAGATGAAGCGCAGCACATCAAAAATCGAGGTACGCGTAATGCAAAATCGGTGAAGATGGTTCAAGCGGAGCATCGGTTGATTCTTTCAGGAACGCCTATTGAAAACTCTTTAGAAGAGCTTTGGAGTCTTTTTGACTTCTTGATGCCAGGGTTTTTGAGCTCGTATGATCGATTTGTGGAAAAATATGTTCGGGTAACAGGTCTCGAGCAACAGAAGAACTTGGACTTCTTAAAGAAAAAAGTATCTCCTTTTATTTTAAGAAGGATGAAAAGCGATGTGTTGGATGATCTTCCTCCTGTTTCGGAAATCGTATACCACTGCCAGCTTAGTGAAATACAAATGCAGCTGTATAAATCTTATGCGGAATCCGCTCGAGATGAGCTTGTCAAGCTGGTTCAAAGAGATGGATTTGATCGCGTACAAATACATGTGCTTGCAACGTTAACACGTTTAAAGCAAATTTGTTGCCATCCTGCAATCTTTGCAAAAGAGACGCCAGAAGTTGGAGATTCTGCTAAATATGACATGTTGTTAGATCTTTTGCAGACCTTGGTAGAAGGTAAGCATAAAACGGTGATTTTTTCTCAATATACGAGAATGCTGCAGATCATGAAAAAAGATCTTGAGCAAAGAGGTATTAAATTCTCTTATTTGGATGGTTCTAGTAAAAATCGTCTGGAAGTAGTCAAAGAATTCAACGAAGATGAGAGTATTTCTGTATTCCTGGTTTCTTTAAAAGCTGGGGGAACTGGATTGAACTTAGTAGGTGCCGATACCGTAATCCATTACGATATGTGGTGGAACCCTGCTGTAGAGAGCCAGGCGACGGACCGAGTCCATCGTATGGGTCAAAAAAATTCTGTTTCTTCTTATAAATTGATTACTCTAGGTACAATCGAAGAAAAGATCGCTGAAATGCAGAAGAGAAAAAAAGGATTGGTCAAGAAAGTGGTAAGCTGCGATGATGAGGCGATAGCAAAACTTACGTGGGAAGATGTACTGGAATTACTCAAGACCTAAAGGATTTTAACACATGGCGAAGAAGCATCCTTCGAATTATAGAGATCTTTTAAGAACTTTATCGCAAACTATTTTGGGAAGAGTCGGCCCTATGTCTGGCCTTTTTTCCAGCGATATTGGGATCGATCTTGGAACTGCAAATACTCTAGTTTATGTACGAGGCAAGGGGATTGTTCTTGCGGAACCCTCAGTTGTAGCCGTAGATTCGGTGACAAATGAGGTGCTTGCTGTTGGGCAAAAAGCAAAGGCGATGCTTGGGAAAACCCCTAGAAAAATTCATGCCGTACGACCTATGAAAGATGGGGTTATTGCAGATTTTGAAATCGCAGAAGGGATGTTGAAAGCGCTTATTCGAAGAGTTACTCCACCTCGAAGCTTGACACGCCCTAAAATTTTAATTGCTGTTCCGTCAGGAATTACTGGTGTAGAAAAACGTGCCGTAGAAGATTCGGCTTTAAGAGCTGGAGCTCAAGAAGTGATTCTGATTGAAGAGCCTATGGCTGCTGCGATTGGGGTTGATTTGCCGGTTCATGAGCCATCTGCGAATATGATCATTGATATTGGGGGCGGAACTACTGAAATTGCCATCATTTCTTTGGGAGGCATTGTAGAGGCTAGATCTCTCCGTATTGCGGGAGATGAGTTTGATGAGTGTATTGTCAATTACATGCGCCGTACTTACAATTTGATGATTGGACCTCGAACTGCGGAAGAGATCAAAATGAGCATTGGTTCTGCCTATCCATTAGGGGACAATGAGCTCGAAATGGAAGTGCGCGGAAGGGATCAAGTGGCAGGGCTTCCTATTACGAAAAGGATTAACTCTGTAGAGATTCGCGAGTGCTTAGCAGAGCCCATTCAACAGATCATAGAAAGTGTGAAGTTGACTTTGGAAAAATGTCCTCCAGAATTGGCAGCTGACCTTGTGGAACGGGGGATGGTTCTTGCTGGTGGTGGAGCTTTGATCAAGGGACTTGATAAAGCGCTCATTAAAGAAACCGGCCTTCCTGTTATTGTAGCGCCAAATCCTCTTTTAGCTGTTTGTTTAGGAACAGGAAAAGCGTTGGAATATTTGGACAAGTTTAAAAAGAGAAAGGCTTTAGTTTTATAACCTAGGCGTTGTAAATTATGTGGGATCAAAACCCTGTTTTACAAAAGTGGATTTCTGAGACTATTGCCTTATGTAGACCTGACAAAGTACGCCTTTGTGACGGATCTGAAGAAGAGTTTAACACTCTATCTTCCGAGCTTGTCAGCAAAGGTTTTTTTATTCCCTTAAATCCTCAAAAGCGCCCTGGCAGTTTTGCCTGTTTTTCCGATCCGTCTGATGTGGCGCGTGTCGAAGAAGCTACGTTTATTTGTAGTGATAAAGTAGAAAATGCAGGTCCGACGAATAATTGGAAAGACCCCTTAGAGATGAAGAAGATCTTGCTTCCTCTTTTTTCGGGTTGTATGAAAGGCAGAACGTTATATGTAATCCCTTTTTGTATGGGCCCTTTAGATTCTCCTTTTGCTAAGATGGGCGTGCAAATTACAGATTCTCCTTATGTCGTTTGCAGTATGAAGATCATGACCCATATGGGAATAGAGGCTTTAAAAAAGATTGGGCCGAAGGGTGATTTTGTCCCTTGTTTACATTCTGTAGGCAAACCCTTAAGTCTAGGAGAAAAAGACGCTATTTGGCCTTGCTGCTCTCAAAAATACATCGTTCATTTTCCGGAAGAGAGAAGTATTTGGTCTTATGGTAGTGGTTATGGAGGTAATGCTCTTTTAGGAAAGAAAAGTTTTGCTCTTCGCATTGCATCTTCCATGGCTCAAAAACAAGGGTGGCTTGCTGAGCACATGCTTATCATCAGCGTGACTAATCCTTCTGGGCAAAAAAAATATATCGCAGCAGCTTTTCCAAGTCAGTGCGGGAAAACTAATCTTTCTTTATTGAAATCTACTTTGCCAGGCTGGAAAGTCGAGTGTGTAGGGGATGATATCGCATGGATGCATATCGGAAAAGATGGCAGGCTTTATGCGATAAACCCGGAAGCTGGTTTTTTTGGCGTGGCCCCTGGAACATCGTATCGTTCTAATCCTTATGCAATGGAAACAATTCGTAAAAACACCATTTTTACGAATGTTGCCTTGACTCAAGATAAAGATGTTTGGTGGGAAGGGATGACAGAGCAGGCTCCTGAAGGTCTTACCGATTGGAAGGGGCATCCTTGGCAAAAAATAGAGAGTGCTGCGCATCCTAATAGTCGTTTTACGGTCAGTACTGCTCAGTGCCCAATTTTAGATGATCATGCATTCAATTCGGAAGGAGTTCCTATCTCTGCGATCCTTTTTGGGGGGAGGAGGTCTTCTGTAGTGCCTTTGATCTACGAATCGCTTTCCTGGGATCATGGTGTTTTTTTAGGGGCGTCTGTTTCATCAGAAACGACATCTGCAGCTGTAGGGGCTGTAGGTAAGCTTCGTCACGATCCTTTTGCTATGCTTCCTTTTTGTGGTTACCACATGGGGGATTATTTTGCGCATTGGTTAGAAGTTGGAGCGCAAATGAAGTCGGAGCTCCGACCTGCAATTTTCTACGTCAATTGGTTCCGAAAAGACTCTTCTGGGAAATTTCTCTGGCCGGGTTTTGGAGAGAATATTCGCGTCCTGAAATGGATCTTTGAAAAATTAGATGCTAAAGCATCTTTCGTATCTACGGCTATTGGGAATATTCCCACGCAAGAATCTTTAGACTTGTCTGGTCTTTCAACTGTGGATTTTTCCTCTCTTTTTGCAGTTCCTTCTTCCGAATGGCTCCAGGAGGTGGAGGAGTTGGAAAAGTACTTCGCGCTTTTTGGGGATAAGATGCCTTCCGCTCTCTTACAGGAGCTTATCGCTTTAAAGCAAAGGCTTTTATAAGCGGAAATTATCTCAGATTTTATTTTAAATTTTTTTGATTGTTGGCAAAGCTCGTCCTTCAAAACTTTTCAAATTTTTATGCGAATTATTCTAAGCGTATAATCTTCTTTTTGTTTCTGTTATGTCATTTTTATTTGATTTAATTTTTTTAAATTAAACATTTGTTTACATTGTTTAATTTGATGTATAATTATTATTTAAATGTGTGATTGTGGGTTTTTTTATGTTTGTTGGATATGGGTTGAATAGTCCTGCTTTACGGGCGGTTGTCTATGGACCTCTTCGCAAGCCTTCTCTAAACGGTTTTTCGAAAGCTAGACATCTTTCTATGTTTTCTGCTCAGAAGAATATATGGGGTGGGGGTCGTGTGCTTAAGGATTCCCCAATTCACTCTAGAAAGTTAGCTTCTGTTTTTTTAACTCCTAAAGAAGATGCATCTATTGCTGCTCATTGGAACTATCCTTCAGATCATCTTCCTGCTTTGGGGAGTATTTTAGGAGTGCGTGTCGGTACTTTTAATATCCTTAATTCGGCTTATGTACACCATGTGATTAGAGATTGTTGGAAGACGTCTCATTTTATGATCCAAGAAAAAATTGCTTCTCAAATGTATGAGGGACTTTCTCTGAGAGAGCAAGAGTGTTATCAGTCTATTCAAGCGTTGATGCTTAATGGTTCTAAATCTTTAGATGTTTTGTGTATTCAAGAATGTTCTGATAAAATGTTTATGTTTTTGAGAAGAGAATTTTCTAAATTAAAATCTTCTAATGAAATTCAACTGTTTATGGTAGATGGAGGGATGGGCAATCATGTTGTCATGCTTGTAAAGCCATCTTTATCTTTGAAAGTGACTGCAAGTTTTGGAAAAGCTCTTTGGAGTCGTAAATTTGTGCCACCTGAAACAAAGAGTTTAGAAAATCCGAGGGGGGTAGAGCAGTTTGCTCTTGATGTGTGGAGACCAGCTTCTGTCGTAGAGATAGAGAAAGTCACTTCGTCCGGAAAGATCGAAAAGATTGTGCTAGTAGGCGTTCATGTTTCTTGTGCTGGGGAGCAAGATGAGTATCGAATTGATCGAGCTAATGAGCTTGCTGCGGGGGTAAGAGAGTTGTCAGATCCGAATAAAACTTTAGTGACTTTAGGGGATTTTAATATGTCGGGCTGTGTTACGAGTAAAAGTGATCTAAATATCCTTAAAGATTTGACCCCAGGTTACCGTCACGTTGACGCCAAAATTCCAGAGGCTATGGCTATTGACCGTATTTTTGCAGATGTTGATGAATATAGAAAAGATTTTTGTGGACCTGTTTTTTTAGATGAAAGTTCGGATGTTCGAGCTGCCGAGGTGTATAAGAACACCTTATATCCAATACTTTTTACATAAAAAAAAGCCACAAAAGTTGCCCTTTGTAGCTTTCAGCAATTGCTATACCAGAAAAATTATGAATAAGTTCTTTGCCAAGAATCTCTTCTGCGATCAGACTGGGAAGAAAAACCCGTTTTCTTTTGCTCAGGATGAGCAATGTTTACGATTAGAGTTCTTCCGTTTAGTTCTGCGCCGTGTAGAGCTTCGATAGCTTGTTGAGCTTGATCGTTGCTTTCCATTTCAACAAAACCAAATCCTTTGGATTTGCCTGTCATTTTATCAATAATGATACGAGCTGATACAACAACACCAAAAGGTTGGAATACCTCTTTTAATTCTTCTTCTGTAAGACTGTATGGAAGACTTCCTACATACAGCTTTTTCTCTTGGGACATATAATCTCCTTAAAAATCATTCGACTGTTTCCCTTTTCTGCTTTTTTTCACTCCAACTTCTGGCCTTACTAGGGGCGCTTTTAGGTCGGATTAGCAGAAATGGTCAACAAAACGCGCATAGTGTATCAAAAAGGCTTTTTGATTGTCGACAAAGAAAAGAAAAATGTGCGATGTTTAAGAAAATAAAAAAATGTATATTATGGTGTTCTCTATGAAGGCTATTTTGGTTTCTGTGGTTTTCTTAAATCTTTTTTTGGGAATTCGAGGTGAATCTTTTGCTAAATATTGGGTTGTGGAACAAGATTTTCTGAAAATGGGAAAAAAAGAGATCTATGAGCAGGAGAAGAAAAAAAGTTTAGATATTAAATATCTTCAGCAAGTGATCGGATTGGAAGATCTTGAGAACCCTCAATATGTTTTTTTTATGCCTATAGACAACCTGTCTTCTTTAGAGCAAATCCCGCCTGTTAAAGAACAAGAGCAGCCTGTACTTTGCTCCTGTCTGCATTATACGATCTATTCTTTACATCAATGGTTAGATAAGGCGTCTTTTCATGAAAATCTGGTATTTTCTAAAGCTCGGCCGTATTGTTCTTATGTTCTTTATGATATAACTCCAGGTTCTCAGAAATTTTTTGAAGAGCATTTGCAAAAGATTGCCCTTAAACAACAAGTTTCCAGTCCTCATGCATGGGGGGCTTGGAGAGTCATTATGGGTGTGGATACTCCAAAGTATCTGCTCTGCGCCTCTTTTGCCACCAAAGAAGAATTAAAGGATGCTCATCTAGACGAGCTCTGGGAAGAGCCAGCGATCAAAGAGATTATCCGGAATAAGAAGGGTGGATGGATGAAAAAGTCTGAATTTTTTTCTCAAAAATAGAATAACATAGGATGCGGAAATCCTTCCTAATAAGGAAATGTATATGGGAAAATCTCAGGGTTCTTTGAAAGAAATGAAAAGAATATTTTTGAAAAAACATCTTGAAGATTATCTGGTCTATGAGATATGGAATTAGGATAAGTGTCGTATTTTCTTACATAGGAGTTTCAGAATGGGTTTGAAGGAAACTGTGAATCAGATGAGAAAGTTGCTTTCAGAGATCAATGTAGATTTGGAAAAGTCTGCGAATGGGAATAAAGCTGCATCTCAAAGAGTTCGCGTTCATACCATAGATCTCGAAAAGGTGGCAAAGCTCTACAGGAAAGAGTCTGTAAATGCTGAAAAAAAATCCTTAGGAAAAGCAAAATCTGGCAGCACTAAAAAAACAGCGAGTAAGAAATCAGCAGCGAAAAAGAAAAAATAAACTCTTTTTTAAGAAGTTTTTCTTGCGGTTTTTTCTTTCGTCTTACTATGCTGTATCCCCATGATGAAAAAAAATTCCATTACCTCTATTTCCATTGATCGACTTTCTGCCAAGGGATTTGGTGTCGGGACTGTGCAAAAAACTCCTCAGTCCCAACCGACAAAAGCCATGATTCCTTGTGCAATCCCAGGAGATGAGATTGTTGCAGAGATAGGTCCGAAAAGAAAAGGATCTTATCTAGGTAAGCTTTTGTCGATTTCTGCGCCCTCTTCGGATCGAATAGAGGCCGTATGTCGCCACGCACCTGTTTGCGGAGGTTGCTCTTTGCAATATTTAAAATACGAAAAGCAACTCTTTTATAAAGAAGCCAAGATCCGAGAGCTTTTTACTTCTCTTTTTTCTGGATCAATTGATCCCATTCTCCCAGCTCCTTTGCAGTGGAATTATCGCAATAAGATGGAATATAGCTTTTCTCAAAATAAAGCAGGAGAGCGTTTTTTAGGACTTATGCAAGCTGGGACTAGAGGGAAAGTGGAAAACCTTTTTGAATGTCATCTTTCCCCATCTTGGTTTTTACAGGTACTTAGTGCTGTAAAGAATTGGTGGGACTCATCTAAGATTGCCGCGTTTCACGAATTGCAAAATGCAGGGAGTTTAAGAACCTTAACTTTAAGAGAGGGGAAAAAGACAGGTCATAAAATGGCCATGCTTACCGTATCTGGCAATCCTGATTACGCTTTGACAAAAGAGCAGATGTCTCAGTTTGCCAAGTGTGTCCAAGAGGTGCTTCCTGAAGAAACGTCACTCAGTATCTTTTTGCGCATTCACCAAGCCATTCGAGGTCAGCCTACACAGTTTTATGAAATATTGTTATCAGGGCCAGATCATATTCAAGAAGAATTGGATATTGTCATTGGACCTTATCAAAAAACATATCGCTTTAAAATAAGTCCCACCGCATTTTTTCAGCCTAATACAATGCAAGCTGAAAAACTGTATTCTCAAGCGTTAGCTATTGCTGGGATGAAAAAAAGAAAGTGTGTTTTAGACTTATATGCAGGTACGGCAACTTTAGGAATGGTTTTTGCGCCTTTTGCGGAAAAGGTCATAGCAATTGAATTGAACCCTTATGCAGTGTTTGATGCTCAGGTCAATCAAGAACTTAACGAGGTTCAAAATTTACAAGTGCATCAAGGGGATGTAGCGCAAGTTTTACAAGATTTGAAATTACAAACTCCAGATCTTATCGTTATCGATCCCCCTAGAATCGGCCTTTCTCCTCAAGCTGCGGAGATCATCGCATCTTTGGCACCTTTGGAAATTTTATACATTTCTTGCGCTCCCAAAGAGCAGGCAAGAGATTGTCTTTTCTTCAAGCAAGCTGGCTACGACATTGTGTCTATTCAGCCCGTTGATCAGTTTCCTCATACAATCCATATAGAAAATATTATTCTCCTTAAGAAGAGATAACCTTTTTTTCTTGCTTTTGACAGGGGACTCCCGTTACTCTAGACCCTAGATTTTTATCTGATAAAAATATTTATGAGGATGTTTTTTATGAAAATGAATTTTTATAAGTTAACTGGTTTCACTTCTTTGCTACTTCTCTCCACTCAAGCTTGGGCAGATGGAGAAGCTGCTTCTCCTGCAAGAGAAGGGGGATTAACCCAAACTTTGATCATGATTGCTGTAGCGTTGGGCTTTTTTTACCTGATTTTGTGGAAACCTGAGCAAAAAAGAAGAAAAGCTGCTGAGAAACAAAGAGCTTCTATGAAAGTTGGTGATCGCGTTACAGCTATGGGGATCATCGGAACCGTTGCAAAGATCCAAGATACAACTATCGTGTTAAAAATGGTTGATGGGACTTCGAAAATTGAAGTACTTAAAGCCTCGATCACCGATGTTCAGTCTAATGCAGACGAATCTAAACCCGAAGTAATCGAATCTAAGTAGTATATTTCTGCTTGTATTTGTAAAAAAGACTTTGTTCTAATACGGAACAGAGTCTTTTTTTTGTCTTGGACGTGTGCTGAAAATATCTTTGATTTTTCTTTGTATATCCTCTCTTCTAAAATTAATCCCGCTTAGTATACAGTCAGTTGGTTGCTATCGACGATAGATAGAAAAAAGGGAATCTTATGAAAAAAGTATGGGTTTTTCTTTGCGTGTCCTCACTTCTTAGCGCTGGGCCAGTTACTATTTATCTGACTTTACCACAAGATCCTGCTCATAATATGTCTGTCCACTGGATTGAGAAAAGACAGGGGGATGCGTATCCTGCTATACTCTATCAAAAAGAAAATGAAGTGGAGTGGAAAAGAGTTATGCAGAACTCTTTAGAGATCTTAGGTAGCTCTCCTATGACATTTTCCTATTTTATAAAAGAAACTCTCATAACAGGTTTAGAGGCAGAAACCCTTTATCGTTTCCGTTTGGATGGAGATGAGAAGATTTATCGTTTTCGAACTCTCCCGACTTCTTTCCGTGAACCTTTGAAAATTGCTATCGGAGGAGATTTTACAGATAATTTCAAAATATGCGCTAAAATGAATCGGGTTGCAGCGCGAAAAAATCCAGATTTTGCTGTGTTAGGAGGTGATATAGCTTATGCCTGGAATAAAGGCGTTAATATAGGGGCTCGTGGATCTTATGGGTCTGTTAAGAAATGGGTGGCCTTCTTTGTAGAATGGCAAAAGAGCATGATAGCTGACGGAGACCGGATGATCCCTGTAGTCGCATTAGTTGGCAATCATGATGTCACTCCTTTAGACCGTGAGGAACAGGGGAAAAATGCCTTATTTTTTAAGTTGTTTCCCTATGAGCAAGGCACCACTTATCGAACAGTGGATATTGCAGGAAGTCTTTCTCTTTTCCTTTTAGATACGGCTCATTTATTTCCTGTAGAAGGAAATCAAACGCATTGGCTCGAAGGAGCTCTTAAAAAAAAACAGGAGATTTCTTGGAAGGTCCCTATTTATCATGTCCCAGCCTATCCGTCTATTGGTGATTTTCAAGCAAAAACCTCAGCTCTAATTCGCAAACACTGGGTACCTTTATTTGAGCAATATGGGGTCAAAGTTGCTTTTGAACACCACAATCATGCTTTTAAAAGGACGTACGCTCTATTAAAAGACCAAATTGCAGATGCAGGGATTGTGTATATTGGAGATGGAGGCTGGGGCTCTTCTCCTCGAAAAAAAACAGAAAGTCGCTTTTACTTGGAGACGAGAAAAGCCTCTTCTTGCTTTTCCCTTTTGACTGTAACGTCTACTTCTTTACATGTGGATACTTACGATGAGCGGGATACTCTCATAGATACATGGAAAGCAAAGCCTGAGTAGGCTTATTGCTTAAATTGAGCCAGCTCGTATCATGGTTAGAATTTTTTTGAGCCGAGATAGGGGCTTATCATGCATCGCATATGCCAATTTTTTATCTAACTGACGCCATTCATCCGCTGGACTAAAGATCTGCCGGTTTTCTGGCGTCCATTAGATGAACTGTGCAGCGTGGCTGCCCTTCTGAAGTTGTAGGTATAGTGGTCAAGGCTTCTTGTACTATCATTGCGTTCTGTTACTGATAATGATAAAAATGCTTTCACTAAAAAACAGATAGATTCCTTGCATAAAATAAGAATGAGCGAACTTGCGGTTGGCTTTGCGGGTATATTGATATTAAACGGATCGAGAATTTCGGCTGAAATAGCATCGAGAAGCGGCGAGTTTACTTGAAAGCTTAATGTTAAGTAAAGGCAAAAGGCCCCAAAGAGCCTTTTGCCTTGTTTCGTTACTTTCCTACAGCAAACTTTTCTAAGACTCGGTGAGATCTTGTAATGAAATCAGCGATCTGAGATGGCTCTAACTCTCTTTGCGATAGCAAAGTGAGCTCGTAGAGCTGAGCGATAAGATCTGAGGCGAGCTCTGGATCTTGGTCGTTGATCTTGGGAAGAGCTGTAATTAAAGAGTTGTTGGTGTTGACCACGAACGTCTTTTTATCAGGAAGAGGAAAAGGCATTGTTTGCTGAGAAATAGCAAGGTACTCTTTCATTCTTCTTGTGTCTTCATCGACGAGTAAAAATCCATGTAAAGAATCGGAAGCTAAACTTTTAGCCTCTACCTGTACTTGGGCTTTTGAGAGCTTAGATGCTATGAGCTCAGAAAGTTTTGTAGCCTCTGTTTTTCCATTTTCATCTAAAGCCGTTTTTTCTCTTGATGTATCTAGAATGGACGCATCGATCTCTCCATCAATACGTTGAATTTCTAAAGGAGCTTTTTTGCGTTCTAAATGGCTTAGGACGGTTGTATCGATCGGAGAGCTTGTATAGATCACCTCAATGTTTTTCTCTTTATAAAGATCTAAGAAATGAGAGGATTGTTTATCGTCAATAGTATAGAAAACTTTGTTCTTTTCTTTGTTTCTTTCTATGTATTCTTCGATAGTCGTCCACTCGTCTTTTAGATTTCTCCAAATCAAAAAGTCTTTGGCTTTTTCATAGAATTTTTCATCTTGTAAGATCCCAAGTTTTACAATGAGCTCTACGTCTGGCCAGTATTTTACAAACGTTTCTTTGTCCGAGATGTAAAGGGAAGAGAGTTTATCTGCTACTTTTTTAGCGATATGAGTCGCTAGTTGTCTTACGGTTTTATCCATTTGCAGGTAGCTTCTGGAAACGTTTAGTGGGATATCGGGACTGTCGATCGCACCTTTTAGAGCCATGAGATAGTCTGGAAGAAGGTCTTTGCAGTTGTCAGAGACGAACACTCTATTGCAAAATAGTTTGATATTACTTTGGGACCAGTCGTATTTGCGGTGTACTTTAGGGAAATATAAAATTCCCTTGAGGTTGAAGGGGTAGTCGATATTCAGATGGATCCAAAAAAGAGGATCTGCGTCCATTGGATATAAGGAACGATAAAACTGTAAGTATTCTTCTTCTGTACAAGCGCTCGGAGCTTTGAGCCATAAAGGATCTTTGCCATTGATAAGCTCACCATTTAAGTGAATCGGGAACGGTAAAAATGCGCAATACTGTTGTAAGATTGAGCGGATTTTGCCATCTTCTAAGTACTCTTCATTTTCAGAATCGATATCCAAGATGATATCTGTTCCACGCGTTGCTCTGCTTCCGGCGTCTATTTCATATTCTGTTCCGCCTTCGCAGCTCCAACTAACGGCATTGCCCCCTTTATAGGAAAGGGTTTCTAGAGAGACTTTTTTAGCGACCATATAAGCTGAATAAAAGCCTAAGCCAAAATGTCCGATAATGGACTCGCCCTCTTTTTGAGTTTTATATTTATCTAAAAACTCTTCCGCTCCAGAAAACGCAACTTGAGCGATGTATTTTTCGACTTCTTCGTCTGTCATTCCGATCCCTGAATCGGAAATGATCAGTTGTTTTTTTTCTTTATCAATTCGGATCTCTATTTTCAATTCTTCATCGGAAATAGCAATCCCTTCTTCTTCTCGTAAAATGCGGCATTTATGCAGCGCATCGCACGCATTAGAAACAAGTTCTCGTAAAAAAATTTCTTTTTCAGAGTATAGCCATTTTTTGATAATGGGAAGAATGTTTTCTGTATGTACTTTCAGCTGAGCTTTAGCCATGATATCCTCTGGTTTTTACAAATTGTGAATGTCAAGGAAAAGGATGCAAAGATACGGATTTCTCGTCAATCTTAGAAAAGAAATCAGGGAATACAGCAGTGTGGTTAAATTATTATTTTGTCTAGGGATGGCCTATTTCAAAAGCTCTCTGAAATCAATAACGTTTGCGAAGAACTGCGCATCATCGATAGCTTTACAAGTTCCGCTTGCATGGATTAGCACCGGTAATACGGCAAATCCTTTAGGGATATTCAAGGCTTGCGTTTTTTTAGTAACCTCCGAAATAACAACTCCAGAAATCGGATGGTGAGAAAATTTTATCTCACAAAGATAGAGATTTTTAAATCGAGTTTGAATCATGTAATCGATTTGACATCCAACTTGCTTACTCGTTTGAGATTGAAAGTAGGGGTTTTCGAAAAGAATATCTTGAGGACGAAGGCCTAAGGCCTTCCAAATTTCTTTTCTATTATGTAGGACAATATTTTCAAATTGTAGCCCCATGACACCTTCCCATCCAGGCAAGTCAAAAGGGGAAATCGTGGTAAAAAGTCCTTTTTTAATTTTAGATAAATGAGGGAAGATATATTTGAGGTAATATCGTAGATAGTTGTCTTGGATACGGTATTTACAAGATTTGCGTTCAGATCCTGAGAAGAGATCCCAAGAATGTTGCTCCGCTAAAAAACCGGAAGTAATTAAATCTTCTAAATATTCACTAAGAGGCCCCCCGCTTGCATAATGAATATCCTGCGCAATTTCCTTGTACTCTTTAGATCCCTCTTTTAAGGCTGTCACAATTTTTTTGCAGATAGGAAGCCTTTTGCCAAAGAGATCGTGGAAAATATGATGGAATTCTTCTACAAATAATCCATTAGGCTGAAAGCAGAGCTTGCGGATGTTTTCCTGTACAGATATCCTTGAATTCATTTGCTCGATATACCAAGGCACTCCTCCTGTTACAGCTAAAGCAAATAGTTTTTCCTGAGCAGATCTTTTATATCCTAACTTATTGAGTAAAGTATTGCATTCTTGCAAAGAAAGCTCTTGAAGATGGATTTTAAGGGAAATGCGTCCCACAAAGCCCGTGCTATTTACAATGTTTTTTTCGATCCAAAAAGATAAAGAACCACACAAAATAAGAATTAAATTGGAGTTTTTTTGAAAGTATTGATCCCAAACAATTTTTAGCTTACTTAAAAAAGTTGAGTCTTTTGATCCCATCCATGTGATTTCATCTAAAAGGACGACCACAGGTTCTTTTTTGATGTTTTGAGCTAAATTGGTCAACAAGTCTCCCCAATCTTTCACAGATTCAAGCCCAGGAAGTCCCATTTGAAGGTGGAGCTGTCTTGCAAATTCAGCTCTTTGCATTTGTGCTGTTGTGTTACGAGTTGGAGCCAGTCCCTCGAACCGGAGAAAACGCTTTCCTTTTGCAAATTCTTCTATAAGACGACTTTTCCCAATACGCCTGCGTCCTTTGATGACGACGAGGGACGCTGATTTTTTATGGAGTAGCTGCTTTAAATCATAAAGCTCTTCTTCTCTTCCTACAAACAGAGTCTCATCCATGCTCACACTCGCAATCTACCGCAAAATCGTTATTTTACTGTTTTGCGGTAGATATCGCAAGTCTAAATATCTACCGTAAAATAGGTTTTTTGCTTTTTTGCGGTAGATTGTTGTTCTATGTTTTTATCTGTTAGATGTTTGTGGTATTTATGGGAGTGTGATGAATTTTGTTTTGTGGATGTTGCTATTAGGAAGCGATTAAAAATCATCTTTGAAACATGTCTCATGAAATATACAATGGGCATTTATTGTTCCCAATAAAGAGGCTTCATTTTTCATGAAAATACTTCTAGCTCAGCTCAATTATACCGTTGGAGATTTACAGGGGAATACAGAGAAAATCTTGTCCGCTTTGGATGAGGCTCGGAAAGAGCGTGTAGATCTCATCGTTTTTTCAGAGCTGTCCATTTGTGGCTATCCTCCAGAGGACCTTCTTTTGGAAGAGGGGTTTGTGGAAGCAGTAGAACTATGTCTGCAAAAGATTATACACGCATCCCAAGACCTTATGGTGGTTGTAGGCCTTCCTAGAAAAAATCTTTTAGGACAAGGTAAGCCTCTTTATAGCAGCGCTGCTGTTATACAAGATGGATCCCTTTTGGGATTTTATGATAAGTGGCTTCTTCCTACCTATGATGTTTTTGATGAGGGAAGACATTTTGAGCCGGGAGCGGCTCTTCCCATTTGGGAATGTATGGGTAGGAAATTTGCGATTTTGATCTGTGAAGATATTTGGGAGCACTCTAAAGGTATTTCTTATACCCACTACTCAAGAGATCCAGTGCAAGAGCTTTCGTTAACACAAATCGATTTTTTGATTGTGATTGCAGCATCTCCTTATCATACAAAAAAAATAGATACACGAATCGATGTATGTCAAAAAGTTGTACAAACAGTAAAATGTCCTCTTTTTCTGTGCTCTCAGGTTGGAGCAAACGATCAATTGGTTTTTGATGGATATAGCTTATGGATGGATGCGCAAGGAATCGTTCAGTCAATGGCTCAAGGTTTTGCAGAAGATCTTAAAGTTTGCGATCTAGATCAAACAAATGCGCAAGTTTTTAATCTGCCATCAGAGATAGAAGAAATCATTGATGCTCTTGTTTTGGGTGTAAAAGACTATTTTCACAAAAGTGGTTTTTCTAAAGCTTGTTTTGGCCTCTCTGGAGGAATAGATTCTGCAGTTGTTGCTTGCATTGCAGTTCAAGCTTTAGGAAAAGAAAATGTATTGGCACTTATGATGCCGTCTCGTTACAGCACACCTTCAAGCTTTACAGATGCCAAGAGCTTATTGGAACGTTTAGATATTTCTTATGAGGAGATTTCTATTGAAAAACCTTTTGAGACCTATTTGACGCTCTTAGAGCCGTATTTTGTAGGGTATTCTCCTGATATCACAGAAGAGAATTTACAGGCGCGTATTCGCGCCATGCTCTTAATGGCTTTTTCTAACAAGCTGGGATATTTGCTTTTAAATACGAGTAATAAAAGCGAGATGGCCTTGGGTTTTACGACTCTTTACGGAGACCTATGCGGGGCTTTAAGTCCGATTTCTGATCTTTTAAAAACCCAGGTGTACGAAGTTGCTTCTTTTTTTTGCAAAAAACAAAAAATCATTCCGATGACCATTTTACAAAAAGAGCCATCTCCAGAGCTTAGACCTCAGCACAAAACGACAGATTCTTTACCTAAGTATGATCTTTTAGATCCCATCATTTATGCGTACATAGAAGAAAGAAAATCTGCTCAGAAAATTGCTCAAGAGCAGCAATTGGAGCTTTCTTTTGTTTTAGACCTTATCAACAAGATCCACCAAGCGGAATACAAAAGAAGGCAAGCGCCTCCGGGTATTCGCATCAGCCAAAAATCTTTTCGTGAGGGGAGAAAGATCCCTATTGTTCAGAAGTGGAGATCTGTTTTTTAGTGATTCCTTCATTGCATAAAAATAAAATTTGTTAGATATACAAGAGATAACTTAATTTTTTAAGTACTCTCATGAAAAAAATAGCGGCGTTTTCTCTGATATCTAGTGTTTTGAGCCTGACCTCTTCTTTATGTCTTGCTATGCCAAGTCATCCGGAAATTTTTTCAGGAACAGCAGAAGTTCAGCATATAGATTCCCATACGATGGAGATTAAACCGTCAGATGGTGCGATCTTGCAATACAAAGACTTTCAGATCGGATCTCAGGAAAAAGTGCGCTTTCTCCAAAATTCTACTAAATCCTGCGTGTTAAATCGCATTACGGGAGAAAACCCCTCCCAAATTTTAGGATCATTGGAGAGTAATGGTAAAGTCTTTCTGGTAAATCCCAACGGGATCTATTTCGGGCGCGATAGTAAAGTGAACGTGGGATCTTTGATCGCGTCTACTTTGGATATTGCAGATGAGGATTTTACCTCGGAAAAGTATCATTTTACCCTGAATCAAGGGAAAAATTCTTCTATTGTAAATGAAGGTGTTTTGCATTCTGCAGAAGGATCCATTGTCTTATTAGCTTCGCAAATTCGCAATTTGGGGCAAGTGGAGGCAAAGCTTGGTTCTGTGGTTCTCGCATCAGGAGAGCATGTAACGCTAGATTTTACGGGAGATGGTCTCATCCAGTTTTCTGTAGAAGGAAGTTTGAAAGAAGCTTTGATCGAACATTTAGGAGAAATTCATGGTTCGATCGTTTCTTTGAAGCTGCCAACTGCTAAAAAAGCCATTACAGAAATTGTTAATATGGATGGAGCTTGTCAAGGAGATCTTTTTGTGGAAGAAAATGGAGTGATCAAATTCACTTCTGTGTCACAAATTCAAGCCAAAACAGTTCATGTAGAAGGCTCCCAAATTTCCGTTCTCGGATCTATCGATGTGTCAGATGCGTTAGATAAAGGAGGTGATATACATCTTTTCGGAAGAGAGATCGTCTTAGATGGCGCTTTGATTAACGCTTCAGGGCTTTTAGGTGGAGGAGAGGTTCTTATAGGAGGGGAGTTTCAAGGTAAAGGAACCACTCCTTATGCTTCCAAAGTTACTATGGACCAGTATTCGGAAATTTATGCGGAGGCAATCGATACAGGAAGTGGAGGACTTGTTGTTCTCTGGTCACAAGATCAGACTATATTTCATGGAACAATCTATGCTCAAGGGGGACTTTTAGACGGCCTTGGGGGACTTGTTGAAACCTCAAGTAAAGGTGTTTTGAACGTCGAAAAAGGCATAGTCAATACATTAGATGGGAAAGGGCAAGCGGGAGAGTGGCTTTTAGATCCCAGCTACATGAATATTGTGAGCGGGAGCTCTTTTTCTTTTGGTTTTGGAAACTCTGATACGAGTAACTTTTCAGGCTCTCTTGGGATTGATAATTTTTTGAATCTTTCATCGAATGTGACTGTCTTAGCCAATTTTGGTATCAATATAAACGATTCTTTTAGTGTTACAGGCAGTCCTTCTAGTTTTCATCCAAATCTTACTTTTCAAACAGGATCCTCTGGATTTGTATCAGTTGGAGATCCTAGTGATTGCAGTAAAAATATAACCATTACGACAAGTGGAGGTAGCATTGACTTAGTAAATGTTGCTTCTTTTTTTCTTCAGTGTCCCTCTACAACGATCAATACAAGTGGTGGGGCAATACAGTTAAATTCTCTTGCTTCAACCTCCTCTTGTTATAATTCTGGATCACCGCCAGCTTTGACCATTAACGCAGGTACAGGGGCCGTTTCTTTTAATGCGCCCTACCTTTCTGGAAATTCCTATCCGATAGGCCCTATTATTGTAAATACTGCCGGGTCGGTACGTACGAACAATCTGTATATAAATGGCGATTTAACGCTGACATCGATTCCTTTGCAGATATCGGGAGGAGGGACTCCAACGATCAGTACCAATGGCCATAATATATCCACAGGATCTATTGATATTGCCTCAGGTTATACTGGCTCTTTGAATCTTATTGCAGGACCCTCAAGCACGATTTCTATAGGAGCCGTTGGAAGTACTGGTCCTCTTACAAGCTTTACCATAGCAAGTGATGCTGCAAGTCATGTCATACTTTCTGATGTGACTACGACAGGAGGAGATATTTCCCTTGAACCTTCATCTACATTCAGTAGTGCATCCTCTTTAACGGCAAATGGAGGTTTGGTTTCTTTAGCTTCGGCAACTACATCAGGGACAGTTGTCGCAGATGGAAGTATCAGTTTTGCGGCAGACTCTATAATAAGCGGAACCTTTACAGCAGGCGGAGGCATTACTTCTGCGGGCTCTCTTGTATTGGGGGGAACAACGGCACTTACGGCTCCATCTGGAATTGCCATAGCATCTGGCATCAGCGGCAGCTCTAGCTATGATCTTGCGTTAGCCGCATCTTCAAGTTCTATTTCCGTAGGAGGAGATGTCTCTAGTTTACACAGTTTTACTATTTCCAGCGCAAGTGCTGCGACTCTATTTAATATAACAACTTCAGGAGGACAGATTTCAATTGCAAGTCCTGTTGTGATCCAAGGAAGTAGTGGGACTATAATTTCGGGTGGAGGAAATATCACCTTTACTCATTCTATTCTGCCGAGCATTTCCAATATTGATCTCACGATCAATGCAGGAGTTGGAGCTATCGGCATGCAAGGGATGGGGGAATCTAGTAAGCCTTTTGGAGATATTACCCTCACAGGTGGAACTATTACTTTAGGTCAAGATATGTGCCTAAATGGTGGTTTTGTGATAGATAATTCAGGAGCTCTTGCTATTTCATCGGGAGTCATTAATGTAGGTGGCAATTTTAGTCAAACAGGTACAGGGGCATTTTCTTTAGGCGATAGCATTTTTGCAGGGGGATCTATTGGCTTTCAAGGCGATCTTGTCACTACGTCTAGCATCGCTTTGCAAGGAGTCGAAGGTCTTACAATTCCAGGCTCTATTACTACAACGGCCACCACGCCTAATTTAACCATAAATGCAGGGAATAATCCTTTAACTATACTTTCTTTGGGAAGTGATTCTTTCCCCTTTGGGACACTAAGTATTACAACTTCAGATCTTAGTTTAGCAGGAAATATCATAACGTCTTCGGTTTTTTCCGCAGCATCTCCTTCTGTTACAATCTCCTCTGCTATTACGATATCAGCAGATACCATTATAACAGGTCCTGATGGGATTACTCTCAATGGCGCTATCACGACAACGAGTGTCACTCCTGCTTTGACTTTGGATGCAGGATTAAGTCCTTTAATCGTCTCAGGACTTGGAAATAACACGTATCCTTTAGGAACTCTTTCTATGACGGGTTCTTCTCTTAGTATAAACGGAAATATTGTCACAAGTGGATCTATTGGTTTTGTAGGTCCTGTTACTATTGCAACCGATTGTACTTTGCAGGGATCTACAGGGATTACTTTTGGCAGCACATTTGTTTCAAGCCTGACCGACTATGATCTTACCTTGGTAAGTTCTGGCCCTGTCAGTGTAGTAAGTTTGGGGAGCGGAGCTCTTCCTTTAGGAGATATTTCCATAACAAGCGCCGGGTTAACCGTAACAGAAAATCTTATATCTTCGGGAAATATCACCTTGATCGGATCTACTATTACATTAGGTCCCCAGATTACGGCACTGGAAAATATCACGATTGAAAATACTGGCCTCTTAAGCATTCCTCCTGGGACTATGAGTATTATCGGCAATTTTAATCAAACAGGTGTTGGGAATGTTTCTTTAGGAACAAGCATTACGACCGCCGGTTCGATTTCTTTTGAAGGAGCCGTGACTATTACTTCTAATGTTGCTTTAGAAGGAGAGCTTGGCATTACGGTTCCGGGTTCCATTATTCCCAATCCCGCCAATTTGAATTTGACTTTGAATACAGGTACAAATCCTTTAAGCGTGCAGTCTTTAGGAAGCAGTTCTTTTCCTTTGGGGACCCTTACGATCTTAGCATCAGAGCTTACCTTAGGGGGCAATGTTTACACTAGCTCTTCTATATCCTTGTCCTCTCCCATTACGATAGCTGCAAATACCTCTTTAACGGGTCCTTATGGAATTACTTTAAGTGGCTCTATTACGGCAAGCAGTGGTAATCCATCTTTGACTTTAACAGCGGCATCAGGCCCTATTGACGTTGTAAGTCTTGGAAGTAACACTTCTCCTTTAGGGGCCATTTCTCTTATTGGCACCTCTGTTACTTTAGGAGGAGATGTTGCATCGATTGCATCGATTGGTATAACGGGTCCCGTTGTCATTGATACCGATCTTACATTAAGAGGAGATACAGGCATTACTTTAAGCAGTAGTCTACTTCCCAGCACAAATTCTTTGGATCTAGTTCTGGAGGCAACCTCTGGTTCTGTTAGTGTAAAAGCTTTAGGAAGTAGATCTTTGCCATTAGGAGATTTTTCTGTAATAGGTCAAGCTATGACGATAGGAGGGAATATCACCTCCTCTTCTATTGCCATCACAGCTCCTGTTACTCTAAGTTCATCGAGCATATGGAAAGCTCGGGGAGGAATTACTACAAGTGGGAGCATTGATGGTCCTTTTGCCTTAACGCTTGATGGAGTAAGTTCAACACAAGGTGTTATTACCATCGGAGGATCGGTGGGAGCAAATACTAGATTAAGTAGTTTTATCATTCAAAATGCTCTGCAATCGAGCCTTTCTTCCGTATTCACAAATGTCGGATTGGTTCAGATCACATCTCCTCTGCTTCTCAATAATCATACCATTTTGAGCTCTTCCGGAGGGAATATTGAACTGGACGGTGTAGTAAATTCTCAAGTAAACACACACTACAATCTAAGCCTCGCTGCAGGAGTCGGAACGATCCTAATTGGTAATAACGTTGGAGCTGTAACAGCTTTAGGCTCTTTTACGGTCAATAGCGCGCAAAGTACGCTCATTGAAGGATCCATTCTTTCGACATTAGGATCTACTAGTATCTACTCTCCTTTAATTTCCTCTATTCCTACGTTAACTATCACTTCTGAAGCTTATGGAAGCCTTTTTATTACAAGTTATATGGGAACCAACAGTGGGATGCAGAATCTTACTCTTGCAGCTACGCAAAATGTCCAAATTGGTCCTATGGGTAGCAGCTTAAAACCTTTGGGAACGATTGTAATTACGGGATCTGCAGTCACCTTAGAAGGTAGCGTTTATGCGCAGGGTAGCCTTTCTATTGCCAATTCTGGAGAGCTTTCGATAGAAGCTGGAGATGTTTCTTTAGGAGGAGGCTTTTCTCAAACAAGCGAGGGCAGTGTTTCTTTAGGAAAGAACATAACAGCCAATACCATCTCTTTTCAATCTCCCATTACTCTTTCCAATGATTCTATTTTACGATCTAATAGGGGAATTACTTTGAGCTCTTCGGTTAATGGAGCGTTCGATTTTTCCTTAATGGGAACAATTGGGGATGTGACCTTTCAAAATTGCTGTCTAGGTTGCGTGACTCCTCTTGGTTCACTAACTGCAACAGGTAAAGCCTTGAGTTTTTCCGGAAATGTGGAATTACACACTTCGGGAAATATGAACCTGGATCTATCAGGAGAATCTAGCTCTGTTGGGACAGCGAACTTGGTAATCGATGCAGGAAGCTCTATTGTTTATCTGGGGCCTATTGGACTTAATACTGCTTTGAACTCTGTGAGTATTACAGCGGGACTCTTACAAACGCGGGGCATTGGAACTTCAGGGGGAGCGATTGCTATTCATGCTCCCGTACGGCTGAACGCATCTCAGGTAGTTTTTGATACTACGCGAAGTGGCTCTTCTGGCGCTGCTATCACCGTTGATAGTGCGATAAACTCTTTTGCCTCTGCGTATAATAGCTTGTCGATCGTATCCGGAATCGGTGAGATTACCTTATCGGGGGATTTGGGAAATACGAGTGTATTGGATTCTGTTTCTCTTGCATCTACTCATAGTTTTATTGTTCCCAATATCACAACTTTTCAAGATATCACCATTTCAGCGCCCGTCATCTTATCCAATACTCCTTTGACGAGTTTTACTTCCCAAAATAACGGTAATATAACGCTTGGCAGTGTTGATGGAACCAGTAGCGGAGCTCAGCGGTTTACGGCTGACACAAAAGGTGTTGTGTCTTTAGGAGTGGTAGGCGGAAATATTCCTCTGGAAGAACTTGTCATTACATCTGCTTCAGAGGTACATGTTCAGAGTGTTACAACGCAAGGTGTGATCACGTTGACTCCTCCTATTTTACTGACAGACTCTGCAACACTACGCTCTTCTGGGAGCCTCATTACCTTGGGATCCATCAATGGAATTTCCGCAGGAAACCAAAGTCTTACTGTTGATGCAGGATCTGCGGAACTACTGTTTATGGGAAATATCGGTTCGATAACACCGCTCAAAAACTTGGCTCTAACGGGGAGTTTGATAGATTTAGAAGGATCGTTAATCTACGCCTTAGGATCACAAAGCTATAACGGTCCTGTGGTATTTGCTCAGTCAGCTACTTTTCAGGCACAAGGAAATATTACTTTTGCTGCTTCTCTAGATGCTGCTTTTGCAGGAAGTGATCTTTCTTTTTACATGGGAAAAGGAGATCTTACTTTTGCAGGCTCTGCAGGAGACGCCCCTTTTGGAGCAATCTCGGTATTTAATGCCAGCGGTTTTGCTGCACAAGACATACTCGCAGGCAGTCTTAAGGTCTCTGGAGGGTCTGCTGATATCGCCTTGTATGGGGATGTGAACTTATCTGATCTTGCAGGGATTAGTCTTGATGGAAAAAGTATTCAGTTAGTAGGAAATATAAATGCTTTGTATCGCTTCTTTCGCGCTCGTGAAATCACGAGTCATTTAGATTTTCCTGTATCGCTTAATATTTCAGATCCTACACCGCGAGAATTGCAATACATCAATTTGGTCCACCAAAATATAGGAACGCAGAGCCATCCTATCGAGGTCTCAGAAGATCTGGTTACAGGATCGTATTTTAGAGCAGACTTTGTTGGCGATTTGGCCCATGATGATACTATCATATCCTTTGCCGACTCTTCCTACGTGTTGACGTTTAACGGTCAGACTATAGTCAATAATTTAACGCAATCTTTTGCTCGAGATCTTTTTCTGTTACTTCCTAAAGACCTTTTCTATCTTCCTGGGATCTACAGTTCTTGGAATAACTTGTCCAATGATGAATATTTTCAGCAAGAGCCTATAAACTTGGGCGAAAATCCAAGGAATCGAGAAATGTTTTATACGTATTGAACCTAGGAAGGTAGTTTGTGACTCAGCTTAAGAAAAAAAACTCTCTTTATTTTTTAGTAAGTCTTACATGCTTTAGCTGGGCCTCTTCCCTTTGCTTTGCTTTGCCATCAGAGCCTCTTGCGCAGTCTGGAACTGTGGAAATAGAGTACCCAAATTCTCATACGATGGTGATCAAACCATCAAGTGATGCCATCTTACACTATGAAGATTTTCAGATTGGACTTGGGGAAGAAGTGCGCGTTTTATCTAAAGCGCAGCATCATATCTTAGGAAAAAATCTCTCCCAAATTTCAGGTACACTTATTAGTAATGGAGATATTATTTTTATAAATCCTAAGGGGATTTCTTTGGGATCTGCTTCTCAAGTTAGGGCTCCAAAAATTCATGTAGATGCTACGCAAATTTCTGTCCAAGGATCCCTAGATAGCACTAATGGCCTGGGTAAGGGTGGATCGGTTCATCTCTTTGGAAAAGATATTTCCTTAGAAGGGGCAAGGATTGATGTTTCAGGTCTAATAGGTGGAGGAGAGGTTCTCATTGGAGGAGAGTTTCAAGGTAAAGGAACTACACCTTACGCTTCTAAAGTCATTATGGATGAGCTTTCTGAGATTCATGCAGATAGCTTAGAAAGTGGAGATGGAGGACTTGTTGTTTTATGGTCGCAAGATCAGACTCTTTTTGATGGAAAGATCTCTGCGCAAGGCGGCGTTAAAGCAGGGAGCGGTGGACTTGTTGAGACGTCAAGTAAAGGAAGTTTAGAAATCCTCTCGAGTAAAGTAGATACTTGGGGAGCGGATGGGAAGCTGGGACAGTGGCTGCTTGATCCCAAATATGTAAAGATTGTTTCTAGTGGAAGTGCAGGTTGTGGATCTTCTAATGGGACTTATGGAGATTGTAATAACAGCGGGACATGCAATTTACCTGTTAGTGTGTTCTCAAATTTGACATCGAATTTGGTTATACAATCGTGTTGTGGAACCGTTATTACCACAAGTTTTGATGTAACCACTGCCGCTGATTATGATAAAGCGAATGTTACCTTTGAAGTATGTTCGGGAGATTACGGCTGCACGATGCAATTTCCTAAATGGAACTGGGAAATTGTCGCCTGCGTTCAGATCTATGACAGTAATAACTCCGGCGGAGGTGGTGTTGTAAAGATTACGACAGATGGGGGATCGATCAATTTCTCTCCGCCGATCTGGACTCAAAGCTCTTTTGTAATCGATACGACCTATAATGGAGCAACCGGAGGGGATATTAACTTAAGTAGTATTTTTTGTATGAACCACGAAGATCTATCTGTGACGATGACGGCAGGAACTACTGGAACGATCAACGCAAATACTATGCCCGCTGGGTCAACAAGTGGTTGGCAAGAAGGATATCTGCGTACGATGACCATAAATAGTGCTAAGTCTGTTGTAATCGGATCCGGAGGGATTCGGCTGTTGTCCGGATTTACTTGCAATGCTCCTGTATGTATATCAGGTTCTGCGAAGATTGATACAACAGCTGATGGGATTTCTACCTATGGCGGGAATATCGTTATACAATCTGTAGAAGGGCCGGGAACTATAATATGTAAGACAGGCAGTGGTTTTACTACTACATTAGGCTCTGTAGGTAAAGTTACCCCCTTGGATTCTTTTACTATGGGGAGCTCTAATACGGGGAGTATAACTCTTTCGAGCGTGTCCACTTCTTCCGGAGATATTTCGATTTCTATTCCTGTTAGTTTTTCAGGAGATGATGTAACTCTTATGACGCAAGGGGGAAATATTACTTTAGGTACTTCCACCTCTTTTGCGGGTTCCAAGCGCAGTCTAATCTTAGATGCACGTTCTGGATCTATTAATATTCCGGAGATACCTTCTTTTCAAACCATTTCTATTACAGGTGGAGCTGTAAGCGTCGGAGGCGGTCTTTACGCATCAGGTGACATAACGCTTGGATATTCTGGGACAGCGAGTATGAAAGACGTGATTTGGGCAGGCGGAAATTTTCAAAACAGCGGAACCGGCCTTTTATCATCCTCCAGTATTTATGCAGGAGGCTTTATTTCTTTTTCAGGTAGTCCAACATTAAGTAGCACAGCGACTGCAGGCACTTCCATTTCTTGTACAGGTTCTTTGATAGCGGGAGGTAGCCTTATAGCAGGCACTTCCATTTCTTGTACAGGTTCTCTGATAGCACAACATGACCTTATAGCAGGTACTTCCTTTTCTTGTGCAGGTTCCTTGCAGCTAAATGGTACCATAAATGTGGTAGCTCCCGGGGGGATTACCATCGGAGATCAAATCAATACAAATGGAGGCAATGACTACGATCTTATTTTAGATGCATCTAAAAGCCCTATCTCTATAAAAAATGTGGTTAATGTGCATACTTTTATTGTTAAAGATGCAAGTCAGATTTCTTTTTCTGATCTAATAGTTTTAGGGGGGGGCATTAGCATTCCTTGCCCGGCTGTGATTCAAGACGGTGGAGGGACTATAGCTTCTTCAGGGGGGAATATTGGCTTTGGTGGCACGATTAGTCCTGTTGCTTCTAATATCGGAGGGAATCTAATTATCAATGCTGCAGCCTCGGTAAATGGAACGATCAGTGTTCAAGGAATGGGAGATGAAAGTCATTCTTTTGGAACGATCAGTCTTACAGGTGGAGCTATCTCTTTGAGTCAAGGCAGTAGCATTTTTGCAAGTAAGGCTATCTCTTTTTCAGGGGACCTTTCTTTAGGTGGCAGTATATCTACGAACGGGTCTCTTAATTTTTCAGGAACGATCGCGATCATTGGAAATACTACTTTACAAGCAGCCAGTGGTATTGCAATAACTAGCGTTATAGCTTTTCCATCGGCAAGTCCGAGTCTGAGTTTCGACGCAGGAAGCAATCCTTTAACTATCCCCTCTTTGGGAAGCTCTGCTAATCCTTTTGGAGCTCTTAGTATTAAGGCATCAAGTATTACTTTAGGAGGAGACGTGTATTCGAGCTCATCCATTAAGATAGATTCTCCTATTACGATATCCAAGGATACTACTATAAAAGCTCTTGATGGCATTACTCTAAACGGTCCGATTACTACTACGAATACTACTGCTTTGAATTTGACTTTAGATGCGGAATCTAGTCCTTTAATCGTTTCAGGACTTGGAAGTAGTGCTTATCCTTTACGCTCTCTTGTTTTGATATGCTCTTCTCTTGAAATAGGGGGGTACATCGGGACAATGGGATCTATAAGTTATGTAAATCCTGTTACATTTGTTGCCAATTCCACTTTGGAAGGAACTGCCGAAATTAATTTTAGTAATTCTCTTTTTTCTAGTACAGGAGCATATAATCTTGTCATGAAAAGTTCCGGGCCTATTACTCTCCCCAATTTAGGAAGTAGTGATCAGCCTTTAGGAGATGTTTCTTTGACTGGTTCAAACCTTAATATCACAGGAAATCTTTTGTCCTCGGGAAATGTTTCTCTGACAGGTTCTAATATTACATTAGGCTCCCAGGTTATGGGGGCTATTTTTACTGTGAGCAGTTCAGGTCTTGTTAGCGCGCAGAATTTAGGGACTAACGATCAGCCTTTTAAATCCGTTTCTCTGACAGGTACAGAACTGAAGCTAACAGGTAGTCTATTATCTAATGGAAATATTGACTTAGCAGGTGGTGTGATTACATTAGGGCCTCAGATTGGGACCAACGGGTCAATCACAATTAACAATACAGGTTATTTGACGATTCCTTCAGGGGCTTTGAGTGTATCTGGAGATTTTATACAAAATGGATCCGGCGCTGTTTCTATAGGAACTGGTATTGTAACTCAAGGAGCGATTAGTTTTGCAGGAGCTCTTACTATTACTGCTCCCACGACTTTACAAGGAGCTAATGGGGTTTCCATTGCAAGTCCAATCACCCCTGGTTCGGGGAATCCGGACTTGACTTTGAATGCAGGAAGCTATCCTTTATCTGTCAAATTTCTAGGAGATTCCACTACCCCTTTTGGAGCGATTCAGGTAACAGCCAAGAGTCTGGATCTATCCGGAGATGTATATTCGAGCTCTTCCATCAAGATAGATTCTCCTATTACGATATCTGCTAACACAAAAATAAGTTCAGCTGGTGTGAATGGACTTACTTTAACAAAACCTGTAACGGTAGCAGATGGTAGCGTTGCTCCAACTTTAACCTTAGATGCAACATCAGCTGGCGCAGTTGATGTGAATAGTCTAGGAAGTGATGCTGCTCCTTTAGGAGTAGTTTCCCTGAGTGGTAAATATGTGTATTTATCAGGAAACATAGCATCAATTGCATCTGTGGGCATATCTGGACCCGTTACGATCTATAACGCAGCTCAACTAAGAGGGGATTTAGGCATTACCTTAGATCAGAATCTCGTTCCTAATGTAGATCCTGTTGATCTCACTTTGCAAGCATCTAAAGGAACTGTCAATGTAAAAGACTTAGGAACAGATGTATCTCCTTTACAAAATATTTCGATCATAAGTACAGGCTCCATTGGATCGGGAAAACTGATCTGTAAAGGAGGGATTGATCTTAGTGGTACCACTATTACGCTTGGATCGAATGTTACTGCATCAAGTTATGTCAAGATTGCTAATACAGATCTTTTAACGATTTCATCGGGGACTTTGAATTTAACAGAAGATTTTATCCAAAGTGGAACAGGTGCTGTTTCTTTAGGAGCAAATATTGCCACTCCTGGATTGATTAGCTTTACAGGTGCTTTGACCATATCAGGTTCTACCACTTTAAAAGGGGATAAAGGTATTACAATCACAGGTTCTATAGGTCCGCAATCTGGCAGTCCGAACCTAACCTTAAATTCAGGGAATAACGCTTTAAAGGTAAACTTTTTGGGAAGTGAGGCTATTCCTTTTGGATCTCTTAGTATCACGGCTTTAACGCTTGATTTAAGGGGAGATGTTTATGCGAGCTCTGCTATAAAAATAAGTCCTCCTATTATGATATCTGCCAATACCACATTAAATTCTTTGCAAGGGACCGGTGGCATTACTTTATTAAAAGCTGTTACTTCAGCGGTTGGCAGCGTTGCTCCTACTTTGACTTTGCATGCAGCAGGGGGCGCTGCTGATGTAAATAGTCTAGGCAGTAGCGATGCTCCTTTAGGAGCTGTTTCTTTGAAAGGTAGTTCTGTATTTTTAACAGGAAATGTTATGTCAACTGGATCTCTTAATATAACAGGACCTATTTACCTTCTTAATGACAATAGCATCTCTTTGACAGGAGATGCTGGTATTACTTTAGATAATAATCTCCTTCCCAATGCAGGCGCCTGTAATCTTTCTTTAGCATCTAAAAGTACTGTCACTACTCACGATTTAGGAAGTAGTTCGTATCCTTTAGCGGCTGTTTCTTTGACAGGTTCCCTTATAGATTTACAAGGAACGATTACAGCACAATCCCTAACGATTAACGGTACAACCTGTTCTTCAGGAAGTTGCTCTTCTGGAATTTATACTACTTGTCCTGAGGTAAGTTCTAAGAAACAGTCTCGTTGATGTATTCATCTTGGAAAAAATCAAGGGATCAGAAATATAGTTTATATATACACATGTAAAATAGGAAAATACATTATGCCCCAGCTTAAGAAAAAATCTTCTCTCTATTTTTTTGTAAGTCTTACATGTTTTACATGGGCTTCATCTTTTTGCTTCTCACTTCCCTCTGAGCCTATTGCGCAATCTGGAACTGTGGAAGTAGAGTACCCAAATGCCCATACGATGGTAATTAAACCATCAGATGGTGCGATCTTGCACTACGAAGATTTTCAAGTGGGACCAAAAGAGGAAGTGCGCTTTATTCAAAATGCTTCGTCTTCCGCGCAGCATCGCGTTACAGGAGAAAATCCCTCCCAGATTTTAGGTTCTATTCAAAGTAAAGGCCAAGTTACTTTTCTAAGCATAAGTGGGATCCATTTCGGATCGGATAGTAAAGTAGATGCAGGATCTTTGACCCTGTCTACTTTAGATATTACAAATGAAGAGCAGTCTCATTTTAGCCTACGTGCAGGAAGAAATTCTTCGATCGTAAATGAAGGCTCTTTACGTTCTGAGAAAGGATCTATTGTTTTATTAGCTCCTCACATCTGCAACTTAGGATCTATAGAAGCTTGTGATGTATCTCTTGGATCTGGAGAGCATGTAACGCTTGATGGTGCCAACTTATCTGTGAAAGGAAGTACTAAAGAGTCGTTGATCGAGCAGTTAGGAAATATTAAAAGCTCAACAGTTTCTATAAAGCTTGCTTTAGATACAAAATCGATTGAAGAAACAGGTGTAACTCATAAGCTTGTTGTAGAAGAAAATGGAGTTGTTACATTTGGAGCTGTTTCACAAATTAAAACACAAAAGCTACTTGTAGAAGGCTCTCAAATTTCCATCCGAGGATCTATAGATAGCACCAATTCTCTTGATAAAGGAGGAGTGGTTCATCTTTTTGGAAAAGATATTTTGCTACAAGGATCTAAGATAGATAGCTCAGGTCTAATAGGCGGAGGAGAGGTCTTAATTGGGGGAGAGTTTCAAGGAAAAGGTACAACACCTTATGCTTCCAAAGTCCTTATGGATGGATCCTCTGAAATTTATTGTAATGCTATAGAAAAGGGGGATGGGGGACTTGTTGTTCTTTGGTCCCAAGATCAGACTCTATTTGAAGGAAAGATTTTTGCGCAAGGCGGCGCGTTAGAAGGAAATGGAGGGCTTGTTGAAACGTCCAGTCAGGGTGGGCTAGATGTGGAAAAAGGCGATGTCAATACGGTTGCTATACATGGGAAAATAGGAGAGTGGCTTTTAGATCCTACGTATATGTGGATTGAAAATGGAGATACTTTTGCTTATGGATATGGAGATTGCACGTATACAGGAGTTGACGGTAATGGACATGTTACAGTCAATAAATTTTTGAATCTATCGTCAAGCGTTACGGTTAAGGCAGCTTGGGGAATATATCTTCAAAACTCAGTTTCTGTTACAGGCAGTTCTCCCAGTGTTAAGCCAAGTCTCACTTTGGATGTGTGTAGTTCTCTCTCATTTATACAGGTCGGCTATGGTAGCGATAATGAGGTTAATGTTACTACGGATGGTGGTGATTTTACTTGCACTTTACCATCAAATCTTGTTTGGCTAAAAACTCTTTCCATGAAAATAAAAACAAACGGAGGTAATGTAACATTACCTAATGTAGGGCCGTATAATAGTACAGATCCTGCTTTGACTATTGATGCAGGATCGGGAAGTGTCTCTTTTAGTGCCCCTTATTCTGATGGTCGATTAGGAGCCGTTACTGTAATTGCTGGGTCTGTAAATACATCTAATATAGATATCCACGGTGATTTAAACATGACTTCGGCTCCGTTATATCTATCTGGTAACGCATCTATCAATACAAACGGTCATAATATGTACTTGGGGACGATCGATGGAAAAAGTGGTTCTTCTAGTTCTGTGAGTCTTGCCGCGGGGGCCTCTAATACGATTACCGTGGGAGCTGTAGGTTCCAGCGTAGCTCTTTCTAGCTTCAATATAGGAAGTGGAGGTGCTAGTAGTTTAACATTTTCCAATGTGACAACGATAAATAATATCAGTATTGCTCCTTCCACAACATTGTCTGGTTCTTTAACTTCTACGAATGGGTCTGTTACTTTAGGATCGGCCCTAATATTATCAGGAAACTCTACTGTGAAAGCTGCGACGGGGATTACTGTTGGAGCGCAAATCCAAAGTAATGCAGGCGCAAGTTATAGTCTTACTTTAGATTCATCTAGTGCAGGTAATATTTCTCTAAGTGGAGATGTGTCGAACTTATCTAGTTTTAGCATCACAAATGCAGCCTCAGCTTCTCTTTTTGATATTCAACTCTCTTCAGCAGGCGCGATTAATATCGCCTGTCCGGTCTTGATTCAAAAGGGAGGAGGGGGGATAAGTTCTGGCAGCGGAGATATTACTCTTAGTAAGTCAATTAATCCTAAAGATCTTACAAGTGATAATAATGTAGATCTCACTATCAATACAGGTGGAAAGATCAGCGTACAAGGAATGGGCAATGATCTTTATTCTTTTGGAAATATTAAAGTTACAGGTTCCACTATTTCTTTAGGAAGTAGTGTGTCAGCAACCGGATCTGTTACCTTTTCAACAGCCGTGAATATCACTTCTTCTACCACTGTAAAAGGAGTCAATGGCATTACCATACCAGGAGCTATTACTACAAACAGCAGCGCAAGGCCTACATTGACTTTAGATGCAGCAGCACATTCTTTATCCATAGGATCTTTGGGAACCTCTAGCTATCCTTTTGGCACTGTTAATATCGTAGCCTCTAGTCTTGCCTTAGGTGGAGATGTTTTAACAGCCTCTGTTTCAGGTGCTACGCAGCCATCTGTTACGATATCCTGTCCTATTACGATATCATCGAATACAAAAATACAAGGTCCTGATGGTATTATTTTAAAAGGCGCTGTAAATGCCAATACCGCGGCTCCAAATTTAACCTTAGATGCAGGATCGAGCCCTTTAAGCGTTGCAAGTCTTGGAAGTAAGGATAATCTTTTAGGAACTCTTTCTCTAACAGGTTCTTCTCTTAGTATAGGAGGAGATATTGCAACGAACCGCTCTATTAGTTTTGCAAGTCCCATTACCCTTACAGCGAATGCTACTTTACAAGGAGATACGGGGATTTCCTTGAGTGGTGCACTTTCTTCAGGAACTTCTAGCTCTCTTGTTTTGACAAGTTCCGGCCCTATTAGTGTTGTAAGTTTAGGAGCAGATACTCAAGCCTTAGGAAGTATTTCTGTGTCAGGTACAGAATTTACAGCGACAGGAGATTTGATCTCTTCGGGAAGTGTTACTTTAACAGGTACTACTATTACCCTCGGTTCTAAAATTTCCGCGACTACTAGTGTTTATATCGCAAATACCGGACCTTTAACGATTGCATCTGGCAGCATGAACCTTTCGGGAGATTTTACTCAAACAGGTACAGGTGCAGTGTCTTTAGCAGCAAGCATTGTCACCCCCGGATCGATCAGCTTTACAGGACCCTTGAGCATCTTGGGAACTACGACCTTACAAGGCTCTAAAGGACTTACCCTTCCAGTTTCTGTTACAGCAAATTCACCTAATTGTAATTTGACTTTGAATGCAGGAAGTAATTCTCTAAAGATAAAATCCTTGGGAAGTGAGGCTATGCCTTTTGGATCCCTTAGTATTACGGCATCAACGATTGATTTAGGAGGAGATATGTATTCAAGCTCTTCCATCAAGATAGATTCTCCTATTACGATCTCTACCGACAGTAAAATAGCTTCAGCAGATGTAAATGGACTTACTTTAACAAAACCTGTCACGGTAGCAGCAGGTAGCCTTGCTCCTACTTTAACCTTAGATGCAACATCAGCTGGCGCTGTTGACATAAAAAGTCTTGGAAGCTCTACCGCTCCTTTAGGAGCTGTTTCTTTGATTGGTAACCATGTGTATTTATCAGGAGATATTGCATCAAACGCATTAGTAGCAATATCAGGGCCTGTTACGCTTTATACGGCAATTGTGGTAATCGGGGATGCTGGCATTACTTTAGATCAGGATCTTTCTCCCAGTGCAGATCCTGTTGATCTCACTTTGCAAGCATCAAATGGAACTGTCAGTATAACAAATTTAGGAACAGATACATCTCCTTTAAGAAATATTACTATCAAAAGTTCAGGACCTATTGGATCGGGAAATTTGATCTGTACTGGAGGGGTTGATCTTAGTGGGACTACTATTACGCTCGGATCCAATGTTACTGCATCGAGCTATGTCAAGATTGCTAATTCAGATCTCTTGACAATCCCATCAGGCACGTTGAACCTAACACAAGATTTTATTCAAAGTGGCACAGGTGCTGTTTCTTTAGGAGCAAGTATTGCGACTCCTGGATTAATTACTTTTACAGGAGCTTTGACGATCACTGGCGATACTACGTTACAAGGTTCTACAGGTATCACAATTTCAGGTGCGATTGCTCCAGGATCTATTGCTCCAGGATCTGAAGGTCCACTCCTGACCTTAAATGCAGGAACTACTCCTTTAACAGTAAACTTTTTGAGTAACGAGAGCAATTCTTTTGGAAGTGTTACAGTTTCGGCATCAACGCTTACTTTAGGAGGAGACGTTTATGCTAGCTCTGCCATAAAAATAAGCCCTCCTATTATGCTATCTGCCAATACCACATTAAACTCTTTGCAAGGGACCGGTGGCATTACTTTATTAAAGGCTGTTACTCCAGCTGCAGGAAGCGGCGCTCCTACTCTAACTTTGCATGCAGCAGGAGGAGCTGCTGACGTAAATAGTCTAGGAAGTAGCGATGCCCCTTTAGGAGCTGTTTCTTTGAAAGGTAGTTCTGTGTTTTTATCAGGAGATGTTACGTCAAATGCATTTCTTAGCATAAGTGGGCCTATTTACCTACTCAACGACAACAGTATCTCTCTGACAGGCGATACAGGTATTACTTTAGATAATAATCTCGTTCCTAATGCAGGACTGTGTGATCTCATCATGCAATCTATAGCAGTTGTAAAAACTCAAGATTTAGGAAATAGCTCGTATCCATTAAACGATGTTTCCTTGACAGTTGCCTCAATCGAGTTACAAGGAACAATTACAGCAAACTCTCTTGAAATCAATTGTGAAACCTGCGCCTCTGGAAACTGTCCTCCAGGAATTTATAGTTCTTGTCCTGAGTCCAATTCCCAGAAACAGTCTCGTTGATGTATTCATCTTGGGAAAAATCAAGGAATCAGAGATATAGGTTACATACACGCATGTAAAATAGGAAAATACATTATGAGTCAGTTGAAGAAAAAATCTTCTCTCTGTTTTTTTACAGGTCTTACTTGTTTTACATGGGCCTCATCCTTTTGCTTCTCGCTTCCATCTGTACCTGTTGCACAATCTGGAACTGTACAAGTAGAGTACCCAAATTCCCACACGATGGTGATCAAACCTTCAAACGATGCGATTTTGCAATACGAAGATTTTTATGTGGGATCTGGAGAAGAAGTGCGTTTTATCCAAAAAACTTCATCTAGTGTTCAGCACCGCGTTATAGGGGGAAATTCCTCACAAATTTTAGGATCAATCCATAGCAGTGGAAAAGTTGTTCTCATAAATGCAAATGGAATCTCATTTGGATCTGATAGTAAAGTACATGCTGGATCTTTGATCCTATCTACCTTAGATATGATGGATCCGTCTCATTTCGCCTTACGCTCAGAAGGAAATTCTTCGATCGCTCTTAAGGGTTCTTTACGTTCTGAAGGATCCATAGTTTTATTAGCACCACATATTCGCAACTTAGGATCCATAGAGGCTTATAATGTATTACTTGGAGCTGGAAAACATATAGCGCTTGATGGGGCTAACTTATCTGTCAGTGGGAGTCTTAAAGAAGGCCTGATCGAGCAGTTAGGGAATATCAAAGCTACTACTGTATCTATGAAACTTCCTCTAGATACAAAATTGATTGTAGAAAGAGACGAAACTCATCAGCTTGTTATAGAAGAAAACGGAATTGTTACATTCGGATCTGTTTCACAAATTAAGGCGCAAAAACTTCATGTAGAAGCTTCTCAAATTTCCATTCAAGGATCTATAGATAGCACCAATGCTTTAGACAAAGGGGGAGGAATTCATCTCTTTGGAAAAGATATTTCTTTGGAAGGCTCTAGAATTGATGTCTCAGGTCTACTAGGTGGAGGAGAGGTGCTCATTGGAGGAGAATTCCAAGGTAAAGGCAAGGCTCCTTATGCCTCTAAAATCATCATGGACGAATCTTCTGAGATCTATGCCAACTCTAAAGAAAATGGAAATGGTGGTCTTGTTGTTTTGTGGTCGCAAGATCAAACGCTCTTTGATGGTCATATTGAATCTCAAGGTGGGGTTTTAGGGGGAGATGGAGGTCTTGTAGAAACATCAAGCCAGGGAAACTTGGATGTTAGAAAAGGTACAGTCAATACATTAGCTACAAATGGGCAAACGGGAGAGTGGCTTTTAGATCCTACCTATATAGATATTGTTAGTGGAGATTATTTTGATTATGGATATGGGGAAGTGTGCCCAACGAACACTGTTTTCATGGCATCTTTAGGAACGGATAAGTTTAAGAATTTATCCACCGATGTCACAGTCCAAGTTTGGGAGGGCATCACTATATACGATTCTATTAATGTTACAGGTAGCAATGGCGGTAAGCCCCCTAATGTGACTTTTAAAACCTGTCAAGGAGGTTATGTATCGGTTGGCGATCCAAGTCATTGTGATAAGAATGTAAATATTACTACGAATGGGGGAAGTCTTAAAATAGATAATGTTAGCCTTTTTTATTTGCAGTGTCAGTCTACTACTATAACTACCAATGGAGGCGATATAGATCTAGCTAATATTGGTCAAATGAACACATGTTATAGCACTCCTCCTGCATTAATTATTGAAGCAAAAAGTGGTACAGTAACTTTTTCTACTGCTATGACTGCTTTGAATCCTTCTTGGCCTTATTTGCAAGGTTCGATCACTGTAAACAGTGCAGGACTTGTCAAAACGGCTGGTCTATTCATCAACGGCGCTTTAAAAATGAAGGACATTCCCATACAAGTATTGGCAGGTGGATCTGGGGTAATCAATACCAATGAACATGATATTACTATAGGAAACATTGATGCAGCTTCTGGGGCTTCAAGCTCTTTGAGTATCATTGCGGGCCTTTCCAATACAATAACTATAGGAGCCGTAGGAAGCGCTAATCCTCTTGCAAGTTTTAGTATACCGAGTGATGGGGCAAGTTCTGTGTCTCTTTCTAATGTAACGACGAAAGGAGCTATTTCGATTTTATCTCCGGCGACATTCAGCAGTTCTTCTATGTTAACCTCAAATGGGGGAACTATTTCTTTAGGTTCTGCGATTACATCGGGAACAGTTACAGCGGATGGGGATATTGATTTTGCCGTCAATTCTACTATAAACGGTACGTTTAAAGCCGGAAAATCTATTAGTTTTACAGATTCTCTCATTTTGGGAGGTACTTCTAAATTGACAGCTTCAGATGGAATTACCATTGGAGCTCAAATTTCCAGTAATGGAAGTCCTAACTATGATTTAACCCTAGACGCAGGATCAAGTCCTATTTCTATAGGCGGAGGTATTTCGAATATACATAGTTTTACTATTAAAAATGCAGGCTCAGTCTCTCTTTTCGATATAGGAACAATAGGAGGGCCGATTTCCATTACTTCTCCCACTGTAACCAAAGCTCCTGGGACCATAAATTCTCAAGGAGGAGATGTCACCTTTAGCGGAACGATTCTTCCTAGGGATAATGATATTGGTGGAAGTCTTGTAATCTATGCAGTAGGAGCAATTAACTTACAAGGCTTAGGAGATTCTACACATTATTTTGGAGATATTAGTCTTACAGGGTCGGCTATTACGCTCGGGTCCAACATTAATGCATCAGGAACTGTTGCGATTGCCAATACAAGCCTTTTGATGATTCCAACAGGTACCATGACTGTAGGTGGATTTACCCAGACAGGCACAGGTACAGTGTCTTTAGCAACAAGTATTGTGAGCACTGGACTGATAAGCTTTGAAGGAGCTTTGACTATCATTGGCGCTACTACGTTGCAAGGTTCAAAAGGAATTAGTATTCCAAGCTCTATTACACCAAATTCTGTCGATTGTAACCTGACTTTGAATGCAGGAAGCAATCCTATGACTATAAAATCTTTGGGAAGTACTGCTATGCCTTTTGGCGCGCTTAGTATTACGGCATCAATGCTTGATTTAGGAGGAGATGTTTATTCGAGCTCTTCCATCAAGATAGATTCTCCCATTACGATATCTACAAGCACAAAAATAACTTCAGCAGATGCTATTGGACTTACTTTAACAAAGCCTGTGACGGTAGCCGCAGGGAGCCTTGCTCCTACCTTGACCTTGAATGCAACATCATCTGGCCCTATTGACGTAAACAGCCTTGGAAGTGATGAAGCTCCTTTAGGAGCAATTTCCTTGATTGGTAACCATGTCTATTTATCAGGGGATATTGCATCTAGCGCGTCGGTTGGGATATCTGGGCCTGTTACGATTTTAGCTCCTGTTACCTTAACCGGGGATAGAGGCATTTCTTTAGATCAGGATCTTGTTTCTGGTGCAGATCCTTTTGATCTGGGCTTAATAGCATCTAACGGAACTGTCAGTATAAAAAATTTAGGAACGGATTTAGTGCCTTTAGGAAGTATAGCTATCGCAAGCACAGGATCTATTGAAACTGGAAATCTTATATCTGCTGGAAATATCACAATTACCAATACAGGCCTTCTGACGATTTCTTCGGGAAGCGTTAGTTTAAGTGGTAACTTCACGCAAAATGGAACAGGTGCTGTTTCTTTAGGGACAAGTATTGAGACCCAAGGATCGATTAGCTTTACAGGAGCTTTGACGATCACTGCAGATACTACTCTACAAGGCTTCACTGGTATTACAATAACCAGTTCCATTAGCCCTCAATCTAATACACCGAACCTGATTTTGGATGCAGGAACTACTCCTTTAACGGTAACCTTCTTGAGCAGCGAAACCAATTCTTTCGGAAGTGTTACAGTCTCGGCATCAAGCCTTATTTTAGGGGGAGACGTATATGCAAGCTCTTCTATAAAGATAAATCCTTCTATTGCGATATCTGCCAATACCACATTAGACTCTTTAGAAGGAACCGGTGGAATTGTTTTATTAAAACCTGTAACGGCAGCGACAGGTAGTGTTGCTCCTACTTTGACTTTGTCTGCTGCAGGGGGCGCTGCTGACGTAAATAGTTTAGGAAGCAGCGATGCTCCTTTAGGAGCTGTTTCTTTAAAAGGAAGTTCTGTGTTTTTTTCAGGAAATGTTACGTCAACTGGACTGCTTAATATAACAGGACCTATTTACCTTCTCAATGACGAGAGTATATCGTTAACAGGAGATGCAGGTATTGCTTTAGATAATGATCTCGTTCCCAATGCAGGATCGTGTGATCTCATCATGCAATCTACAGGAATTGTTACGACTCAAAATTTAGGAAGTAGCTCGTATCCATTAAACGATGTTTTTTTGACGGCTTCTTCTATTCAGCTCCAAGGAACGATTACAGCAAAATCTTTGGAGATCAACTGTGAGACCTGCTCTTCTGGAATATGCCCTCCAGGGACTTATACTACTTGTCCTTCTTTAAGTTCTGAGAAACAGTCTCGTTGATGTATTCATCTTGGAAAAAATCAAGGGATCAGAAATATAGGTTATATATACACATGTACAACAGGAAAATACATTATGAGCCAGCTTAAGAAAAAATCTTCCCTCTATTTTTTTGCAAGTCTCACTTGTTTTACATGGGCCACATCTTTTTGCTTAGCTTTGCCATCTGCACCTATTGCACAATCAGGAACTGTAAAAGTAGAATACCCAAATTCCCATACGATGGTGATCAAACCCTCAAATGATGCGATTTTACACTACGAAGATTTTCAGATTGGGCTCGGAGAAGAAGTACGAGTTATTCAAAAAGCTTCATCAAACGTTCAGCAATACGTTACAGGAAAAAATCCCTCTCAGATTTTAGGAGCACTTGCTAGTAACGGCAAAGTTGTTCTCATAAATGCGAATGGCATTTCATTGGGATCTGATAGTAAAGTAGATACTGGATCTTTGACCTTATCTACTTTGGATATGATGGATCCGTCTCATTTTACTCTGTCTGCAGCAAAAAATTCTTCTATTGTCAATGAGGGCTCTTTACGTTCCGAGAAAGGATCTATTGTTTTACTAGCTCCTCACATTCGCAACTTAGGGTCGATTGAATCTAGCGATGTATTGTTAGGATCGGGCGAGCAAGCAACCCTTGATGGCTCTAATTTTTCTATGAGTGGGGGTCTTAAAGAGGGTTTGATCGAACAATTAGGAGATATTAAAGCTAATACTGTATCGATAAAACTTCCCTTAGACACAAAAGCGATTATCGAGAGGGGCGAAGTTCATGAGCTAGTTATAGAGGAACAGGGAGTAATTGCATTTGGTCCTGCCTCTGAGACTTGGGTTCAAAAGCTCCAGGTAGAAGGCTCTAAAATTTTTCTTAAAGGATCGATAGATGGCACAAATTCTTTAGATAAAGGAGGAGAAGTTCATCTTTTCGGAAAAGATATTTCTTTAGAAGGATCAAGGATTGATGTCTCAGGTCTAATAGGTGGAGGTGAGGTCTTAATTGGGGGAGAGTTCCAAGGCAAAGGAACAACTCCATATGCTTCTAAAGTCATCATGGATGAGCTTTCAGAGATTTATGCAAACGGAATAGAAAATGGAGATGGAGGGCTCGTAGTTTTATGGTCGCAAGAGCAGACTCTTTTTGAAGGCAAAATTTTTGCTCAAGGGGGGCTTATAGAGGGAAGTGGTGGCCTTGTTGAAACTTCTAGTAAGGGAGTCTTGGCTGTAGACAAAGGAAAGGTCGATACACTTGCATCTCAAGGAGAGTTAGGACGGTGGCTTTTAGATCCAGTGAAAATATACATTAAAGATTCCGGAAGCTCTATTTCATCCTGTTCGTGTCAAGACTGTGCGTCTTGTAATTACAATACATCTTCCTGTACGATCGCTGCGTCTAGTTTTCAGAACTTGAAATCAAATGTTATTATATATGCTATGGATGGATATATATTTTACGTAGATTTGAATGTAACAACTGACTCTACAGCTTCTTCTAAGGCAAGTGTTGAATTTCATCTATGTTGCGTTCCACAAGAAAGCTCTTGCTTTGATACCCCAGAAGGAGGGCATTTTTGTCCTGTTGGAGGTTTTTGTGCTTTTTTTGCATCCAATATCACTACAGATGGAGGATCTTTAATTTTCGGCGGTAAGGAAAAGTGGACCGATGTAAATCTCCATATCTCCACAAATGGTGGAGATATAAACTTAGGAAAAGTTTTTTGTTGTTATGAAAAATCTCCAGGACGGACCGTTACATTGAATGCCGGAAACAGTGGTACAATTACTATTGATCCCAGTCAAGCAAATGGATATTCTTGGACTTATCTGGCAGGACTAACCGTCAACAATGCTGCGAAGGTAGTGTCCAATAGTCTGATAGTTAACGGCCCCATAAATATTGCAGCTCCTTTATATCTTTCCCCATCAGGACAAATTAACACTTCAGGAGTATCTCCAACAGGATACGACATTGCCTTAGTATCCCTTGATTCGACAAGTTTAGATACGAATAGTACAGCAGCGATTAAAGCTGGTACGGATGGGATAGTCTCTTTTTCAGGAAGCATAGGTGCGGCTCCTGTAGGTTCCTACCCTATAAATTTTCAAATAACTAATGCTAGTAGCGTTCTTTTTTCGGGGGCTACGACGAGTATAACTTCTGCCGGAGGCCCTATTTCGATTACTCCTTCCTGTAAGTTTACAGGGAGTAATATCGCTATCAATTCTCAAGGGGGATCGATTGCTTTAACGGGCTCCACGACTTTTAGTGGCAGTAATCCTATCCTGACTTTCAATGCAGGGATCGGATCTATAAATCTACCCGCCTTCACATCTACTTTACAATCTATTTCTATTACGGCGGGAGAGGTGACTTTAGGTGGAGGAGTTTCGGCCTTAGGTGATATAACACTTGCCAATTCGGGGGCTGCAAGTATTAGTGGGGCAATTTCCTCAGGAGGGAATTTTAAAAGCACCGGAAATGGGCTATTTTCTTGTTCAAGTATTTCCGCAGGAGGGTCTATTGATTTTATAGGTGCTCTCAGCTTAGGAAGTTCTTCCAAAATGACAGCTCAGGGGGGAATTACCATTGGAGCTCAAATTAATGGGAACTATGATCTTATTTTAGATGCGTCTACAAACGCTATTTCCATAGCGGGAGATATCAGTAATTTACATAGCTTTACCATCACAAATGCCAGTCAGTTTTCTTTGTTCAGTCTAACAACTTCAGGAGGAGCGATTTCTGTTACTAGCCCGAAGGTAATTCAAAATGTTGGATCCATAAATTCTGGAGGGGGAAGTATCTCCTTCAGTGGAACCATTTCTGCTAGTGATAGTAATATTGGTGGAAATCTTATTATTTATGCAGGGACAGGAGCGATCAGCGTACAAGGTCTGGACTCTTTTGGGGGTATTAGTTTTACCGGTGGAACTGTTGATTTAGGATCCAATCTTATTGCATCAGGAATTGTTTCGATTGAAAATACAGGCCTTTTGACAGTCCCATTGGGAACAATGAACGTAGGTGGTTTTAGCCAAATAGGTACTGGTCCTGTTTCTTTGGCCGGGAATATTGAGACCACAGGATCGATTAGCTTCGCAGGAGCTTTGACCATCACAGGGGATACTACTTTACAAGGGAGTAAAGGGATTACAATAACTGGTTCTATTAATTCTTCGTCTATAGGGCCGAAGATGACCTTGAATTCAGGAGCTTCTTTAAATCTCCCATCTTTGGGAAGTTCTAGTAGCCCTTTTGGAGCTCTTAGTATAACGGCATCAAGTCTTCTCCTAGGAGGAGATGTTTATTCGAGCTCTTCGGTTGCAATATCCTGCCCTGTTACGATATCAGCAAACCCTACTACCATAAAAGGTCCCAGTGGAATCTCTTTAAGTGGCGCTATCATGGCAACGAGTGGAGCTCCTAATCTAACTTTGGATGCAGGATCGGGTCCTTTAACTATTTCAGGCATTGGAAGTAGCGCAGTCCCTTTAGGAACTTTATCTTTGACAGGCTCTCCTCTGACGATGAATGGCGTTATTGCAACGAGTGGATCTATTAACTTGGCAAGTCCTATTACCATCAATGGAGCTACTACTTTACAAGCAGATGTGGGGATTGCTTTGAGCGGTACTCTTTCTTCGATTGAGGGAACTCCTTTTGATCTTACGCTGACAAGTTCTTCCGGTGTCATTAGTGTCGTAAATCTAGGAACAGATGCACAAGCTCTAGGAAGTATTTCTATAACAGGTACAGATCTTACCGCGACAGGAGATTTGATTTCTTCGGGAAGTGTTATTTTAACAGGTGCCGCTATTACGCTTGGCAGCAAAACTTCTGCTGTAACTAATGTAGATATTACAAATACTGGACCTCTCACGATTCCTTCGGGCAGCATGAGCCTTACGGGGGATTTTACTCAAAAAGGAGCAGGTGCGGTATCTTTAGCAGCTAGCATTGTGACCCCTGGATCGATTAGCTTTGAGGGAGCTTTGATTATCTTAGGGACAACTACTTTACAAGGATCTAAAGGACTTATTCTTCCCTCTTCCATTAGGCCAAATTCACCCAATTGTGATTTGACTTTGAATGCAGGAAGCAATCCTTTAAACATAAAATCTTTGGGAAGTGTAGATTTTCCTTTCGGAGTTCTTACCGTTACAGCATCAACGCTTGATTTAGGAGGAGGTGTTTATTCGAGCTCTTCCATTAAGATAGATTCCCCTATTACGATATCTGCTGACAGTACAATAGCTTCAGCAGGTGTTAATGGACTTACTTTAACAAAACCTGTCACGGTAGCAGGTGGCAGCGTTGCTCCAACTTTAACCTTGGATGCAACATCAGCTGGCTCAGTTGACGTGAATAGTCTAGGAAGTGCTGCTGCTCTTTTAGGAGCAGTTTCTTTGACAGGTAAGAATGTGTATTTATCAGGAGATATAGCTTCAAACGCATTAGTAGGCATATATGGACCTGTTACGATTTATAGGGCAGTTCAACTAAGAGGGGATTTAGGCATTACCTTAGATCAAAATCTCGCTCCTAACGTAGATCCTGTTGATCTTACTTTGCAAGCATCAAACGGAACTGTCAACGTGAAAGACTTAGGAACAGATGTATCTCCTTTGCAAAATATTTCGATTGTAAGTGCAGGCCCCATTGGATCGGGAAAACTGATCTGTAAAGGAGGGATTGATCTTAGTGGTACCACTATTACGCTCGGATCCAATGTTACTGCATCAAGTTATGTCAAGATTGCTAATACAGATCTTTTAACGATTTCATCGGGGACTTTGAATTTAACAGAAGATTTTATCCAAAGTGGAACAGGTGCTGTTTCTTTAGGAGCAAGTATTGCAACTCCTGGATTGATTAGCTTTACAGGTGCTTTGACCATATCAGGTACTACCACTTTAAAAGGGGATAAAGGTATTACAATTACAGGTTCTATTGCACCTCAATCTGGCAGTCCGAACCTGACCTTAAATTCAGGAAATACTCCTTTAAAGGCAAGCTTTTTGGGAAGTGAGGATATCCCTTTTGGATCTATTAATATCACAGCTTTAACGCTTGATTTAATGGGGGATGTTTATGCAAGCTCTGCCATAAAGATAAGTCCTCCTATTACGATATCTGCCAATACCACATTAAATTCTTTGAAAGGCACTGGTGGCATTACTTTACTAAAGCCTGTAACGGCAGCGGTCGGTAGCGTTGCTCCTACTTTGACTTTGTATGCAGCAGGGGGCGCTGCTGATGTAAATAGTCTAGGAAGTAGCGATGCTCCTTTAGGATCTGTTTCTTTGAAAGGTAGTTCTGTATTTTTAACAGGAAATGTTATCTCAACTGGACTCCTTAATGTAACAGGACCTATTTACCTTCTTAATGACAACAGCATCTCGTTAACAGCAGATACTGGTATTACTTTAGATAATAGTCTCGTTCCCAATGCAGGACTTTGTGATCTCATCATGCAATCTACAGGAGTTATCAAAACTCAAGATTTAGGAAATAGCTCGTATCCATTAAACGATGTTTCTTTGACAGCTTCTTCTATCCAGCTGCAAGGAACGATTACAGCAAAATCTCTGGAGATCAACTGTGAAACCTGCGCTTCTGGAAACTGTCCGCCTGGAACTTATACTACTTGTCCTTCTGTAAGTTCTGAGAAACAGTCTCGTTGATGTATTCATCTTGGGAAAAATTAAGAGGTCACAAATAGAGTTTATATATTCGTGCAACGGGAAAATGCATTATGAGCCTTTGAAAAAGGTTTCCAGGATCTCTTACGATCACTGATCAGACAGGAACAATCACTTATCCTGGTGGTACCTGTCCATGACAGATTTTCTCATTTTGAAGAAAATTTAAAAAGTAGGTAGAGCTTTACAGATATTGACTTTGACATCATCCACGCCAATAGAATATAAATTCTTTTAGGGTGATTTTGAAGGGGTTTTCGAATGAGACTGTACAGAAAATCTATGTTGTTTTGCATCGCAGGGGGTTTTGGTGTAGTAAACGCACAAGAAACTAGTAAGGAACTCTCTGAATTTTCAGGTTTAAAAGAAAAAACATCTTATCACGTTCGTATTTCTGCCGATTATTTGTATTGGAAGCTTAGTGAAGATATTCCCTCTATAGGCAATTGCACAACTTCTGATACGACTCTTGGTTTAAATGATACAGCGATCACTAATGTTTTTAGTGGCAGCAGTGTCCCTATTTCTATAAACCCTGGCTACAAAAGTGGTTTTCAAATAGGACTTGGATATGATGTGCAAGGATGGGATGCTTGGAATATCGTGGCCGGATACTCATGGTATCAAAATAAGAGCTCAAACTCTATTACTGCACCAAGTAATCAATCTTTTGTAATCGGTAGCGTATTTACTCCTACTAAATTTGATGGAAGACTGATTTTAACGCAGGATCTTTTTTCTTCTTTTTCGTTTGATTACAACTCTGTATTCCTAGCCTTGAAAAAGGAAATCTCTGTCAAAAACTTGGAAGCCGGTATAGAAATGGGGCTTCGAGCTCTTTGGATGGGGCAGAAATTAGACATTACTTCTCCATCTCTTTCCTATATTGTCCCCTCTTCTTCTTTTTTTGTTGTAAATGAAGGGCCTTTTGTTTCAGGAATACAGCAAAAGTCTTGGGGTATCGGACCTCAATTTAGCTTAAATGCAAACTGGATTTTGCCTTATAACTTGAAAATTTTAGGGAGCTTAGGATTTAGTACTCCCTATACTCAGTATACTACCCAAAAAAGTTTTGCAGCTACTTTTGAATCTAGAGTTAACACTTCCGTCCCATCTTACAGTACATTGCGGGCGATTACTGAAACTTCTTTAGGATTAGGATGGGATATGTTTTTTGGGGCAAATCACTCCTATTATTTGAATTTGGCCGCAAGCTATGATTTCAATGTGTTTTGGAACTATACGTCGATAGGAAATATGGACACAACAGGGAATGTGTATTTACAAGGGCTCAATTTAAAAGCTCAGTTTGGTTTTTAACGAAGATATATAGAAAAACTAGGCGATAGATAACCTTTTAGGGTCTGTTGTCAGAGGCGTACATGAAAACGATATTTTGGCCATTGATGTCCTGTTGTGCTTTTTTTTCTATGTGCTCAGAGATGTGTTTTTCTTTGCCGATAGATCCTCAGATCATTTCTGGAAGCGCTGAAATTCAGAAAATAGACTCTCGTACGATGGAGATTCGTCCATCGGACCAAGCGATCTTACAGTACAAAGATTTCCAGATCGGGTCTCAAGAAAAATTGCGCTTTGTCCAAAACTCTTCTAAATCTTGTGTATTAAATCGTATTACGGGAGAAAATCCCTCGCAAATTTTAGGCTCGCTCCAGAGCAACGGCAAAGTGTTCCTCGTAAATCCCAACGGGATCTATTTCGGTCCTGATAGTAAAGTACATGTGGGATCTTTGATCGCATCCACTTTGGATATGGCAGATGAAGATTTTTTACAGGAAAAATACCGGTTTACCTTATCTCACGCAAAAAGCTCTTCTATCGTAAACGAAGGCCTTTTATCCTCTGCCGAGGGCTCCATTGTTTTACTGTCGCCTGAAATTCGAAACTTAGGTCACATCCAAGCAAAAGCTGGGACTATACTACTGGCATCTGGAGAGCATGTCACTCTAGATTTTACAGGAGATGGCCTCATCCAGTTTTCTGTAGATGGGAGTTTGAAAGAATCCTTGATCGAACATTTAGGGGAGCTTCAAGGCGCCATCGTTTCTATCAAACTGCCTACTGCGCGAAAAGCTATTACAGAAATTGTCAATATGGATGGAGTTCAAGAGGCTGAGCTATTTGTTGAAGAAAATGGAGTGATCAAATTCACCTCTGCATCACAAATCAAGGCACAAAAAGTACATGTAGAAGGTTCTCAAATTTCCGTTGAAGGCAGTATCGATGCAACGGACAACTTAGATAAAGGGGGCGAAGTTCATCTTTTTGGTAAAGACATTTTTCTCCAAGGAGCTCGGATTGATGCCTCTGGTCTAATAGGTGGAGGGGAAGTTTTGATTGGAGGGCAGTTTCAGGGGAAAGGAAATACTGCTTATGCTTCTCAAGTCATCATGGATGAAAGGTCTAAAATTTATGCGGATGCAATACATGAGGGAGATGGAGGGCTTGTGGTCTTATGGTCGCAAGATCAGACTCTTTTTGATGGGAAGATTTATGCACGCGGAGGATCTCTTGCAGGTAACGGAGGTCTTGTAGAAACTTCTAGTCGAGAAGGACTCGGCAGTGAGCATGGTAGTGTAGATACCTCTGCACCTTTAGGTATACTTGGAGAGTGGCTGCTAGATCCTATGTTTCTTTGGATTGGATCCTCGTATCCAACATGTAGTCCTTCTACAGGTAGCTGCACTTCTAGCTGCACGTATACTAGTAATAACAATACGTGCTCTATTAGCCCAAGCGCTTTTACAAGTTCAAATAGTACTGTAACGATACAGGCAATGTATCAAATCACCGTCAGCGCAGCTATTTCGATGACTCACTCTGGTGCAGGGATTACTTTTGCAGGATGTTCTTGTCCAAGTGGGACTTCTCCTTCAGCCACCCCTTGTCAGTACCCGAATTACACACCTCCTAATTGCTCCAACAGCCCATCGCTATATATTAATAGCGATATTACAACTCAAGGAGGACCTATAAGTGCGCCGTCTAATATGTCCATTACTTTAAGCGGCAATAGGACAATTACTAGCAATAATGCTAATATAACGCTATATCAGTTGCAGGGCAGTTCCCTAACTTTAAATGCAGGCACTGGTAACGTGACGATTACCTCTGAGTTTAGTGGCCCGCAATCCCTTACTGTGAATAGTGCTAATCAGGTTATAACGACAGGATTTCAAACAGCAGGAGGGGCTTTTTCTTGTCCTAACTCTACTTTGATTGCTTCAGGAACCATAACTGCCAATGGTGGTATTTCTCTCGGGAATATACAGAGTAACGGAACTCTTGCAAGTTTGAATTTAAAAGCAGGAGGAAGTGCAGTCTCTTTTTCTTCTGTAGGAAATTCTAATCAATTTTCAAACTTTAGTGTTAGTGCAGGTACTATTACCAGTAGCTCGACAGTGAACACTTCCAGTAGTATTACCTATAGTGCATCGAGCTCTTCATTATCCGGAAATCTGACCTCTGGGGCCATTACTTTAGGTGGAGCTTTTAACACCTCTGGGGCCATTACTTTATCAGCTCCAGTTACGATTAACTCTTCGGGAGCAAGCTTTTCGGGCAATTTCATCTTTGGAAGTACAGTTAATGGCCCCGGACCTCTTACCCTTAACGAAGGGACCTTTGTTTTTAACGGTCCTGTGGGCAGTTCTGCGAATCTTTCAAGTTTTACTCTAGCCTCAGGTACTATTACTACATGGCCAAGCAGCATAGCAGCTACAGGAGCTATGACCTTTACTCCAGATATCACTTTACCGGGAATTCTCAGTTTGACAGGTGGCACGATTGCCTTTACAAACACGCCCACTGTTGGGGGGGATCTCACTTTGAGTGGAGGGAACAATACTTTTGCAGACACCGTGGTTCTATCCAATTCTTCCGTGCTAAATTTGACAGGCACAACCACCACTTTTGCAAGTACTATTGATGGTGGTGGTGCGCTGAATCTGAATGGAGGATCCTTTAGTTTTGGTGGGAATGTTGGAAGTGGCTCTTCCCTTGCAAGTTTTTCTTTAGGCTCATCTAGCAGTATCAGTCAATGGCCCGATAGCATTATAACGACGGGACCTTTAAGTTTTAATCCAGATATTTCCATCCCTCAAGACGTATCGCCTTTTTTGACAGGTTCTCCGATTACGTTTGCAGGCACTGTTAATGGTCCTGGAGGATTAAGCTTTGATCTAGGGAATGTAGTTTTTGATGCATCTGTTGGATCAACGAAAAAGCTATTTAGCGTAACGGTATCAGCAGATAGCGCTATTACCACTTGGCCTAATGTTCTAAGAGTGCAAAACTTGATTTTTGCAGACCCTGTTGTCGTTAGCTCAGGAGAAACTTCTGATTTGAGTTGCGATAGTATTAGATTCAACAGCACTGTCGATGGACCCGGGTCCCTTATTCTTAGTGGGGCCGTTAGTTTTACAGGAGCTGTCGGAAGTGGTTCGTCCCTTGCAAGTTTTTCTTTAGATTCTGGTTCTATTGAGTCTTGGCCAAGTAGTATTACAACGCAGGGGGAGATAAGCTTTACTCCATCTGTTGCTATCAATGAGGGCTTAACTTGTACCTTGACTGGTGGTACTATTACATTTGCCTCAAGTGTCGATGGCCCAGGAGGGCTTATTTTAAACGGGCCCTCTAGTTTTAATGCTCCTGTTGGAGCCGTTGCCCTTGCGAATTTTTCTCTAGCTTCTGGCTCTATCACGACTTGGCCGAGTAGCATATCTGCAAAAGTTTTGAGTTTTACGCCAAATGTTAGTATTCCTGAAAGTATTCCCCAAGGATCTAGCTCTAATATGTATACTCTGACAGGAACCACTTCTATTACTTTTAATGGTACCGTTGAAGGCCCAGGTAATCTTACTCTGAATGGAGGAGATATCATTTTTGCAGGGAATGTCGGTGATAGTTCTTCACTCTCAAGCTTATTTGTTGCTACAGGAAATGTTTTTACATGGCCGAGTATCATGGAAGCTGGAACTATGAGTTTTCCATCGGGGATTACAGTTACAGGCGATCCCATTTTAACAAGTACAACTTCCACCACTTTTACAGGGACTCTAGATGGGACTGGAAGTCTTACTCTCAATGGAAATTCTGGGAGCATCACGTTTAATGGTGCTGTAGGGTCTAACTTCGCTTTAGAGAACCTTCAAATCAACTCGGCTTCTAGCGTTGCTTTTGCAAGTACTCTGAGTGGATCTAGCAGCGTTGTTATTCAAGGAGTTTCTGATACTATTAGTTTTGATAGCGCAGTTGGTGCATCAGCTCCTCTATCAAGTCTTTTAGCTACCTCAACAAATGGGCCGATTACTTTCGCAACGAGTCTAGATGTATCTGGAAGTGTTATAATCAATGGAAATTCTGGGACTGTAGCTTTTAATGGCGCAGTTGGAGAGATTACATCTGCAACCAGCTTTCAAGTTAATTCGGCTTCGAGCGCCAATTTTGCAGGAAATATTTCAGCAGGCACTATTTCGATAACGCCTATTGTGAACTTTACTGGTGTATCTAATTTGACAGGTCCTACTTCCATTAGTTTTGGAAACGCTATCAGTGGACCTGGATCTCTTACTTTAACGGGAGGCTCTATTACTTTTGGTGGGGTAATAAGTGACCTTTCGAGCTTCTCGTTGGCTTCAACAACAACTTCTATTACAACTTGGCCAAGCAGCATTACAACGAAGGGCCTATTAAATCTGACTCCTGGTGTGGTATTTAATGGTTCGATGACTCTTAGTTCGATGAGTGGCCCTATTACTACCAGCACAATCGATGGCAATGAATCTCTCACGATCAATGCAGGAACGGGATATTTTTCTGTAGGCTCTATCGGAACGACAGCGGCTATGGGGCAAATAGAGCTGACTGCTAATGCCCAATCTTTTATCCAATCGATTGTCACGCAATCTCAGCCTATTACTGTAAATGCTTCTACTCTTTTAACGTCGACCTCTATCATAGATTCGACCGACGGAGGTGTCGCCGCAGGAGCTGCCATTACTCTTGGTTCCATAGGGGCTAATTCTACGGGGATGAGCGCTGAAACTCTAACGATCAATGCCACAAGTTTGGGGGAAGGCCACCTCATTACTCTCAACGGAGAGCTTGGAGGTGGATCAAATCCTCTAGGAGCTTTGACCATTCAAGGATCCTCTGCTACTTCCTTAGTGGATATAGCAAGCTCTATTTCTACTAATAGTATTGTTGGAGGATCTGGGGGCGTCATTACTATAGAACCCCAGATTACTCTAACTGGACCTAGTACCATGAGTACTATAGCAGCAAACTCTCCCGGAGCTGCTATTTCTTTACCAGATGTTTTAGCGGATAATTTACAGACCTTGGTACTTCTTTCAGGAACGAGTTCTACTTCTGTTGGAAGCTTAGGAAGTTCTTCTCAAGCGATGGGGGCTGTAAGCTTGACCGGAGGTATAATTACTATAAATGGGTCTGTAACTGCAGCGGGAGCTATTGGGTCTTTATCGATTACCAATTCCGGAGCTTTGGATATCCAATCAGGAGATGTCTCTTTAACAGGAAGCTTTATCCAACAAGGTGGGGGGGGTGTTACTTTAGGAAGTTCGATTACAGCTGGAGCTTCCATTTCCTTTGTAAATGCAATCTCTCTGACAAACGATTTGAGTCTCTATGGAGCTGGAGGCATTACTTTAAGTAGTACTGTAGATGGGGGGCAGAGTTTAATCCTGGATGGACAAACTGAAGATGTGATTTTACAAAATTCCCTAGGACATACTACTCCTTTAACGGCTTTAAATATTAACGGAAGTGGCAATAGGGTATTTATTGCAAGTGAGGTGCAGGTAGCAGGTCCGATTAATATTTATCTTCCAGAAGCTATGGTTTTTACGGGAAATGTTTCTTTCATCAATCCTTCCACGAATGATCTGATGAATTTGACGACAAATAGGGTCAATGGACAAGGTAGGGGAGCCCAAACTCTCACAATTCAAGCAGGAGCAGAATCGACTGTGGATTTGGGCCCTTCTGGATTTCAAACTGCTTTAGGAGAGGTCCAAGTAACTTGTGGAACTTTTCGAGTTTGGGGAATTCGTACCGATGGAGATCCTATCTCGATTACAGCAGACACTGCTCTAAGAGTTTCTTCTGTTATTTTAGATACGACGAATAACGGGCTTGCAGCAGGAGCTAATATTACCTTTTCCAGCACTGTGGACTCGGATCCTACTTTAGAGGATCATAATAGTCTTACGCTAATGGCCGGAAGTGGATCGATCTCTCTGCCTGCAATTGTCGGAAGTGTCGATCCATTGCAGTCTCTTAGCGTGTTATCTGCAAGTGGGGTTGCTATTCAAAGTGTGACTGCAGTAGATGCAATTTCCATCCCTCAGCAGATCACTTTGTCGCAGACTCCGCTCACAACGTTTACTTCTCAAGATCATGGAGATATTGTTTTAGGTTCTATAGATGGTCTAGCTGAGGGCATTCACAGTCTTACAGTTAGTACTAAAGGGTCAGGCGAGATCACTTTAGGGGTAATTGGAAGCGGCACTGCTTTAGGCCAAGTTATCGTTGCCACAGGCAATCAAACCTCCATCCATAGTATTAAAACTACAGATATCATCACGATCACAACCCCTATTGTTCTTTTAGACTCAAGCACGCTCAATACCACAGTACAAAGCCCAACAGGCGCTATGATTACTTTGGGGCGGATCGATGCCATCACTACAGGTGAGCAAACTCTTACCATCAATGCAGGATCTTCAGAAGTATTGCTTCAAGGAAATATAGGAACTCTGGCATCACCGGGGAATTTCGATGTAACAGGAAGTATTATATCTTTTGATAACGCATCCGTTTATACCGCAGGGACGCAGCAGTATAATGGGTCGATTGAAATCGCTCAAAATATAGCCTTTCGATCTCAAGGGGACATCACGTTTAATGGTTCGCTAGATCCTATTTCCGGAACCCCTAATCTTTATGTTTATCCAGCAGGAGGAACTTTAACCTTTGTAGACTCTGTTGGAGATGCTCCTTTTGGTGATGTCGCAGTCTATAATGCAAATACTTTTATAGGACATAAGATCTTTGCAAGTACCTTAACTGTGGCTGGAGGGCTCCCGACCATTTATCTAGAAGATGATGTTTTTCTTTCGGGAGATGGAGGCATTAGACTTGATGGAGGACCGATCTTTTTAGGAGGGACTATCGATGCTTCCTTTCTTTTTCATAGGGCAAAAGGAAACATCAGTAATATTGGATCTCCTTGTACTATTACAAATACGGGCAACAGTTTTTTAGATTTAAATTATTTCAATGCCATCCAAGGAAATGTGGGGTCGGAATCTAGTCCTATAGAGCTTAATACCGCGCATTTGATCATTGTAGGAGCAGAATCTCGTGCCGATTTTATCGGCACTCCTAACCACGATTTTGTGCATTTAGTCCATTTTAATGCTCCTTGTATTGTGACATTTAATGGTGTAACCATTGTCAATTGCAATCCGACTTCTTTTGATGTTCACGCCTTTTTCAATACTCTTCCCAAGGATCTTTTTTACTTGCCCGGTACCTATTCTTCTTGGGATAATCTTTCTAATATAGAATATTTCGAGCAAGAGCCTGTATATCTCGGGGAAAATCCGAGAGATCGCAAAATGTTTTATTTAAGAGCAGGGTGTCCTTATGAACATGCTATGTTGCCGGGTGAATTTCCCTTTGGGCCTTTAGCTTTTATGATAGATGATGTGAAAATGAAACCCGTTATAGAATTTGTTAACAGTTCCTTTACTCCATCAATGCCTTTAGAAACTGTTGTTACTCAGGAAGAAACCGCAGAGTTGGTTTTATCATCTTCCACTTTTTCTTTCCCAGAAAGGCTCTTTGTTCCTTTAAAGACCGTAGAGCTTTTTGCCACGTTGAAAGAAAAAACAGGATCTGTTCTCGAATCGTTTGTTGAAGAAAAAAAGATGGTAATCTTAAAGGAAATCTTGTTAAAAGCGAACTCTTTAGAGTGTTTGGTAGAAAAAGATCCTATTTTTATACCAACAATAGTAGAACTGAAAGAAAGAGGGCGTCCAGAAATAGAACTTGTCGATTGGGAATATTTAATGGATTTTTCAGAAGAAGTATCATTGCTTGAACTTATGGGAATAGAGAGTGTTCAAAAATAAAAATACCTATCTCCGTATTTTTTCTAGCCTGATATCATTCAGTGCAGCTACTTGTTTTGGTATGCCGACAAATCCTGAAATTTATTCAGGAACCGCAGAAGTGCAGCATATCGATCCGCATACGATGCAGATCAAATCATCAGACCAAGCCATCTTGCACTACAAAGATTTTTCTGTTGGAAAAACAGAGAAAGTGCGCTTTATTCAAAACTCTTCTAAATCTTGCGTATTAAATCGTATTACGGGAGAAAATCCCTCTCAAATCTTAGGATCGCTCGAGAGTAACGGGAAAGTGTTTCTCGTAAACCCTAACGGGATTTATTTTGGTCCTAATAGTAAAGTAGATGTTGGATCTTTGATCGCATCCACTTTAGATATAGCAGATCAAGATTTTTTACAGCAAAAGTACAAGTTTACCTTATCACAGGGAAAAAGCTCTTCGATTGTAAACGAAGGCCTTTTATCCTCTGCTGAGGGCTCCATTGTTTTATTAGCGCCTGAAATTCGAAACTTAGGTCATGTGCAAGCAAAAGCAGGTACTGTATTGCTGGCATCTGGAGAGCATATCACATTAGATTTTACCGGAGATGGCCTCATTCAGTTTTCTGTAGAGGGAAGTCTTAAAGATGCTTTGATCGAGCATGCAGGGGATATTCAAGGCGCAATTGTTTCTATGAAGCTGCCCATGGCTAAAAAAGCCATTACAGAAATTGTCAATATGGATGGCGCCCAAGAGGCGGAAGTGTTCATTGAAGAAAATGGCGTGATCAAATTTGCACAAGCCTCATCAACACAAGCCAAGAGTGTTCAGGTAGAGGGTTCTCAAATTTCGGTTCAAGGCTCTATCGATGCAACAAATACTCAGGATATAGGCGGCAAAGTTCATCTTTTTGGAAAAGATATCTTGCTACAAGGAGCTTTGATAGATAGCTCAGGTCTCCTAGGTGGAGGAGAGGTTCTGATTGGAGGAGAGTTTCAAGGTAAAGATACAACTGCCTACGCCTCTAAAGTCCTCATGGATGCAAATACGGAAATCAGAGCCAATAGTATAGAGGAAGGAAATGGAGGTCTTGTAGTTCTTTGGTCCCAAGATCAAACCCTTTTTGATGGAAAGATTTTTGCTCAAGGGGGCTCGTTAAGTGGAGCTGGAGGACTCGTTGAAACTTCGAGTAAGGGGGCTTTAGGGATACAAACAGGCCAAGTTGATGCAACATCTGTCCATGGAAAGATGGGAACTTGGTTATTAGATCCTTATAACATTGTAATTAACTCGGGAAGCTCTACCGATTCTTGTTATACTGATCAAAGTTGTAGTTGTACTTCGAGTTATTGTTACGTTAGTAGTAGTACTATTAATAATTCCTTAACTCCAATTAGTCTAAAAGCTAGCTATATAAGAAATGATGTCGCGATAAATATGGTAAATAGCAATGTCGGAATTACGTTTTCAGGTTGTACAACTTGCGTGTCTAGTAATCTTTGCACTTTGAGCTGGGATGTTACGACAAATGGAGGAGATGTTGTATTTCAGAATTTTCATGTCTCTCAATTTCCTTGTACCATTAACACAAATGGTGGAGACATAAATTATGTGAATTCCATTCTTACCGCATATTCTGCTAATGAAAGTTTGAATGCCAATGGCGGAAATATTACGTTTGACAGTACATCCCAGTTCATTGTGAATAACAATTTTTCGGTCAAGAGTTCCAATGGAACGATTTCTATGCCAAACGTATCTACAGCTTCAACTTACCCTTCTGCTTTAACGGTTAACGCAGGCAGTGGATCTGTAACACTTAATACTACTGCGTCTTTAACTAGCATAGCAATTACTGCAGGCAATGTCTATTCAACAGGAATGAGCACTAAAGGATCTGCTGGAATCTCGCTGTCTTCAGGTAGTACTTTTGTTGTGAGTCCCTCTTCGGTAACAATAAATACGAGCGCCGGAAACGGGCCTATTACTTTAGGGTCTGTAAGTGCTAGTGGAAAGACTATAACTTTGCAAAGTGGAACGGGTGCTATCAATATAACAGGAACTGTAACTGCCGCAAATTTTAATTACGGGACTCCTTCTAGTTTAACAGTGGGTTCTTTGTACTTAAATCCCTCTAGTATCTTGATTGACGTTCCTTTGACTATACCAGCCAGTGGTTCAACATTTTCTTCCACAGGAGGAGATGTTACGTTAAACAGTACTCTTACTCCTAGTGTTGCCGGGGCAGCGCTTACAGTATCTTCAAGTTCAGGCAACATAACGGTCTCAAATTTTGACAGTAGTAGTAATCCTTTTGGAGATGTGTCCATTACAGGGGCCACTATTACTTTAGGTTCGGGCCTGGTTTCTAATGGCAACGTAACCATAGCCAACTCATCTCCGTTTTCATTGACAGCAGGAGATATTTCTGCAGATGGAAGCTTTTCTCAAACAGGATCTGGCGCTGTTTCTTTAAGCAACAATATTTCAGCAAATAGCATTAATTTTAACTCTGCTGTTACTTTGTTAACAAATCAGATTTTGACAGGAACCTCTTCCATTACTTTTGCAAGCTCAGTAGATGGACCTGGAAGTCTTACTATTAATGGAAATTCCGGTTCAGTAAATTTTAATGCTGATGTAGGTTCTTCTACTGTTTTATCAAGTCTTCAAATCAACTCTGCATCTGCTGTTGTTTTTTCTGGAGATATTTCAGCGACAAATATTTCGATCATACCTAGTGTAAGTTTGACTAGCACTTCTAGTGTAACGGGCAGTTCTATTACATTTGGAAGCACCATCAACGGACCTGGAAGTCTGATTCTAAGAGGTAGTGTCACTTTTTCGGGAGATGTGGGAGATAGCACCGCCCTTTCAAATTTTTCTCTTGCATCAGGATCCATTAGCATGTGGCCGAGCAATATTACCGCTGCAACACTCTCCTTTACTCCAGCGATGACAATTGCTTCAGGCCAAACTGCTACGTTGACCGGGACTAGCTCGATTGCATTTTTTAGTTCTATCAATGGACCAGGAAGCCTCACTTTACAGGGGGGAAGTATTTCTTTCCCGAGTAGTCCCGGAATAGGAAGTGGTGTAGAGCTTGCAAACTTTTCTTTAGAATCTGGCTCTATTACAACTTGGCCCAGTAGCATTGAAACAACAGGGATTTTAAATTTCACCCCTGCTGTTAGTATGCCAACAGCACTTTTATTAATAGGAGGCTCCATTACGTTTGGGAGCACAGTAGATACTGTAGAACCCGTTACTTTTGAAGGTGGTAATGTATCTTTTGTAGGCTCGGTATCCAGTACCTCTAGTCTTTCTTTACTGACAGGTTCTATTACAAATTGGCCTACAAGTATTGCAGCTACAAATCTTACCTTTTCTCCAACCATTACAATCCCTTCAGGGCAAACTGCTAATGTGACAGGAACAAATTCTCTTATTTTTACAAGTTCTGTCGAAGGACCTGGTGGCCTTATCATAAATGGAAGCAGTATCAATTTTGGTGGGACTATCGGAAATAGCTCTCAACTCGCGCTTTTTTCTTTAGCTTCAGGTTCTATTGATACCTGGCCATCTAGCATTAATGCAGATGTTTTGACTTTTACCCCTAGCATTACTATTTCAGGAACTACTACTTTGACAAGCAGTAGTTCCACTACCTTTACAGGCAATGTCGGAGGTTCGGGATCCCTTACTCTCAATGGAGGGAGTATCATCTTTGGAGGGATCGTTTCAGGACTTACAAGTTTTTCTCTTGCCTCTGGCTCCATTGCCACATGGCCGACTAGTATTACTGCTGGAACTTTGAGTTTTTCAGATGTGAATATTACAGGCAGCCCTACTTTGACAAGCTCTAGTTCTACTACCTTTACAGGTAATGTTGAAGGTTCAGGGTCTCTTACTCTTAATGGAGGGGATATTGTTTTTGGAGGACTAGTTTCAGGACTTACAAGTTTTACTCTTGCCTCTGGATCCATTACCACATGGCCATCTAGTATTAATGCAGATGTTTTGAGTTTTACCCCTAGCATTACTATTTCAGGAACTACTACTTTGACAAGCTCTAGTTCTACTACCTTTACAGGTAATGTGGAAGGCCCAGGATCCCTTACTCTCAATGGTGGCAGTATTGTTTTTGACGGGCTTGTCGGAGATAGTGTAGCACTGACAAACTTTACTCTATCCTCTGGTTCTATTACCACATGGCCCAGTAGCATTACCGCGGCAACTTTGAGTTTTTCCTCTGTTAGTATTTCGGGTTCTCCGGCTTTGACAAGCAGTATTTCTACAACCTTTACAGGTTCGCTTGGGGGATCTGGAAACCTTACGATTAATGGAACTTCGGGATCTGTAAATTTTAATGGATCCGTAGGAGGTAGTCCTGCCTTAACGAATCTTCAAATCAATTCGGGCTCCGATGTTACTTTTGCAAGTACGCTTGATGGGGCTACAGATGTTACTATTGTAGGAATCTCAGGAGCCGTTGATTTTCAATCAGCAGTAGGTGCAACTACTGCTTTATCAAGTCTGCAAGTAACGTCCTCTGCAGGTCCTATTACTTTTGCTAGTACTTTAGATGTTTCTAATGCAGTTATCCTTGGTGCAGGTTCCGGCTCTGTAAATTTTGATGCAGACGTAGGCTCAATTACTACTTTACTCAGTTTAGCAATCGATACAGCAGATCTTGGAGCCAATTTTTCAGGAAATGTATCAGCTGGAACTATTACCATAACGCCTATTGCGAACTTTAAGGGAACCTCTACGTTGACAGGTAGTTCTATTATCTTTGGTAATGCTGTCAATGGTCCTGGATCTCTTACGCTAGATGGCTCTTCGATTACTTTTGCCGATGTTGTTGGAAGTAGCCCTTCTCTTTCAAGTTTTTCTTTAACGTCTGGGAACATTACCGCATGGCCGAGCAGCATTACAACGACAGGGCTTTTAAATTTAGTCCCAGCTGTTACTCTTGATCGATCCGTTTCTCTTAGCTCGACCAATGGTCCTATTACAACAAATACGATTGTTGGAGCATCGGATGGAGATCAGGACCTTACCATCAACGCAGGCACTGGATATTTTTCTCTTGGCAGAATTGGGACGGGAGGAGCTCTTGGACAAGTAATTCTTACAGCAGACTCTCAGTCTTTTATCCAATGGATTATTACGCAATCTCAGCCTATTACTGTAAATGCTTCTATTCTTTTAACAGCAAGTTCTACGATAGATTCGACCAGTGGGGAAACTGCCTCTGGAGCTACCATTACACTTGGTCCCATAGGGGCTAGTTCTACTGGAATTAACGCGGAAACCCTAACGATTAATGCAACATATCTCGGGACAGGTAGTCTCATTACACTAAATGGAGAGCTGGGAGGTGGGGATAATCCTCTAGGTGCTGTAACTATTCAAGGCTTGTCTGCAACATCTCTTTTAGATGTTGCAAGCTCTATTTCTACCAATAGTATTTCTGGAGGAGCTGGAGGTGTGATTTTAATTGAGCCTCAGATTACTCTAACAGGATCTGGTACTATGAGTACTATAGCAGCAAACTCTGCTGGTGCTGCAATCTCTTTACAAAATGTTTTGGCGGATAATTTACAGACTTTGGTGCTTCTTTCGGGAACTAGCTCTATTGATGTAGGAAGTCTAGGCAGCTCCTCCTATCCTATAGGAGCAGTAAGCTTGACGGGAGATGCGATTAGACTAAATGGTCCTGTGACGGCAGCGGGAAGTAATGGCTCTTTATCGATCAGTAATTCTGGAGATTTGCATATTGAATCTGGAGATGTTGCTTTATCTGGAAGCTTTTTACAGCAAGGAATTGGAGATGTCTTTTTAGGAAATAATATTACGGCAGATGGAGGCCCTCTTTCTTTTCAATCTCCTATACAATTGACGGCAGATACCAAATTAACCGCTTTAAAAGATCTGATTTTATCTTCTAATGTCCTTGGAGAAAGTCCTGTTGCTCTTACTCTTGAATCTATTGATGAATCCATTTCTGTAGGACAGCTGGGCACATCCAGTTATCCTTTAGGAAACGTTACTTTTATTGCCAGTAACACTTCTTCTTTAGGAGGGATTGTTACGGAAAATGGGGATATCGATATAGGTCCTCCTATTTTGTTAACATCTCTGTTAACGGTGTTAGATACAACTGCAGGAACAGGATCGGTCAGTTTCCAAAATACAGTTGATGCAGCAGATGAGGGATCCTCATCAGAAGCTATGCAGGTATCTGCAGGCGCTTCTTCTGTGACATTTTCAGGAGCTTTAGGTGGTAGTTTCCCTCTAGGAGGGGTTGCCGTAAGCTCTACAGGAGGTCTGACGATTGGCGGAAATATCTCTACAACGAGCAGTTCTACTTCTTCTTTAGCAGGAGCTGTACAAATACAGGCCCCTGTCACTTTGTCCGGAGATTCTCAAGTAGATACGACAAAAGGTGGGAGCGGCGCTGCCATAACATTTACAGGAGCAATTAATGGCGATCAGAGTTTTGCTTTGGCTGCAGGGCCAGCTTTAATTACTCTTTCTTCCGATATTGGGGCAAGTGTGCCTTTGCAGTCTCTTGCGATATTGTCCGCAAGTGGAGTTGCTATTCAAAGTGTCACTGTGGTGGATGCGATTTTCATATCTTCACATATTACTTTGTCTGAAATGCCCCTCACAACATTTACTTCTCAAGATTATGGAGATATTTTCTTGGGCTCTATAGATGGAACAGCTGCGGGATTGCAAAGTCTTACGGTTAGCACTACAGGAACGGGAGAGATAACTTTAGGGAGTATCGGAAGCAGTACTGCTTTAGGCCAAGTTATCGTTACCACTGGATCTAAAACTTTCATCCATAGCATTAACACTACAGATATCATCAAGATTACAACGCCTATAGTTCTGTTAGAGTCCGCTACGCTTACTACAACAGATGCTATGATTACTTTAGGTCCGATTAATGCAAGCTCAACAGGTGATCAAACTTTAACGCTCAATGCAGGATCCTCGGAAATATTACTGCAAGGAGATATAGGAACCACTATATCTCCTGGGAATTTGGATATAACGGCAGCTATTATGTTATTTGATAGTGCTTCCGTATTCACAGCTGGCTCTCAGCAGTATAGTGGCTCTACTAAGATCTCTAAAGATATAGTCTTTCAATCGAGGGGGAATATCACGTTTAATGGCAGGATAGATCCTGTTTCTGGACCTTCGAATCTCTCCCTTTATTTAGGAGGGGGAACGTTAATTTTTGCAGACTCTGTGGGAGATGCTCCTTTTGGTGATCTTAAAGTCTATAATGCGGGCGAATTTGTAGGGCACAAGATCTTTGCAAGTACCTTAACCGTGTCAGGAGGACTTCCTGTCATTTATTTAGAAGATGACATTTTTCTATCTGGAAAGGGGGGCATTAGGCTCGATGGAGGCCCTATTTTTTTAGGAGGGACGATCGATGCACAATTTCTTTTCCATAGATCCCTCGGAAATATCACCAATATTGGATCTCCCATCACCCTAACCAATACCGGTAATGATTTGTTCAATCTGAGCTATTTCAATGCGATTAAGGGCGTGGTAGGATCTCAAGATAGTCCCATAGAGATTGACACAGATCATTTGATTATTGTAGGAGCAAATCCTAGAGCCGACTTTATCGGAAACCCAATGCATAATTCTGTACGCTTGGTCCGAGGTAATGCTCCTTGCACGGTGACATTCAATGGTCAAACTATTATCCAATGTAATCAGGAGGATTCCTTATCTACCCGAGAGATTTTCAATTCTCTTCCCAAAGATCTTTTCTATTTGCCAGGGATCTATTCTTCTTGGGATAATCTTTCTAACTTAGAATATTTTGAGCAGGAACCTGCAGATTTAGGTTTTTATCCTAGAGAGAGAACTCTTTTTTATTCGATTGGTCCCGCGGAGAAAAAAGCTCTCATTTCGCAAGTTTTTTCTAGCTATCCAAGGCTTCAAAAAATAGAGCAAGAATGGTTGCGAGGAAGAGAGCTAAAGCCAGAGGTTGTTTCATGGGAGTTTTCTGTAGATTTACCCGAAGAATTTCCTTTCTTAGATCTGCTTCCTTTTTCTAAATGAGTTCTAGATTTTTTTGTTCGGCGTATTATAAGAAAATCTCTTCGTTTCATTAGCACTTTTTGCTACGTTGGGAGGGTGGTATCAATTATTTTAAAATTTGCTGCTCTGCATGAGAAATTAAGAGAAGAGAAATTGTTTATAACCAAAAATACCTATCTCCGTATTTTTTATAGCCTGATATCGTTCAGTGCGTCCGCAGGTTTTGGTATGCCGACAAATCCTGAAATTTATTCAGGAACCGCAGAAGTGCAGCATATCGATCCGCATACGATGCAGATCAAATCATCAGACCAAGCCATCTTGCACTACAAAGATTTTTCTGTTGGAAAAACAGAGAAAGTGCGCTTTATTCAAAACTCTTCTAAATCTTGCGTATTAAATCGTATTACGGGAGAAAATCCCTCTCAAATCTTAGGATCGCTCGAGAGTAACGGGAAAGTGTTTCTCGTAAACCCTAACGGGATTTATTTTGGTCCTAATAGTAAAGTAGATGTTGGATCTTTGATCGCATCCACTTTAGATATAGCAGATCAAGATTTTTTACAGCAAAAGTACAAGTTTACCTTATCACAGGGAAAAAGCTCTTCGATTGTAAACGAAGGCCTTTTATCCTCTGCTGAGGGCTCCATTGTTTTATTAGCGCCTGAAATTCGAAACTTAGGTCATGTGCAAGCAAAAGCAGGTACTGTATTGCTGGCATCTGGAGAGCATATCACATTAGATTTTACCGGAGATGGCCTCATTCAGTTTTCTGTAGAGGGAAGTCTTAAAGATGCTTTGATCGAGCATGCAGGGGATATTCAAGGCGCAATTGTTTCTATGAAGCTGCCCATGGCTAAAAAAGCCATTACAGAAATTGTCAATATGGATGGCGCCCAAGAGGCGGAAGTGTTCATTGAAGAAAATGGCGTGATCAAATTTGCACAAGCCTCATCAACACAAGCCAAGAGTGTTCAGGTAGAGGGTTCTCAAATTTCGGTTCAAGGCTCTATCGATGCAACAAATACTCAGGATATAGGCGGCAAAGTTCATCTTTTTGGAAAAGATATCTTGCTACAAGGAGCTTTGATAGATAGCTCAGGTCTCCTAGGTGGAGGAGAGGTTCTGATTGGAGGAGAGTTTCAAGGTAAAGGGACAACTGCCTACGCCTCTAAAGTCCTCATGGATGCAAATTCGGAAATCAGAGCTAATAGTATAGAGGAAGGAAATGGAGGACTTGTAGTTCTTTGGTCTCAAGATCAAACCCTTTTTGATGGAAAGATCTTTGCAGATGGCGGCGCATTCAATGGTAATGGAGGACTTGTAGAGACCTCGAGTCGAGATGCTTTGGGTATTTCAACGGGTTCTGTAAGTACGCATGCTTCTCAAGGAAAAGGTGGAGAATGGTTGCTCGATCCTACTGTAGTATCGATTGTAAGTTCTGGTTCTACTACTTGTAGTGGCTTTGGAGCTTGTAGTTCGGGGTCGAATTGTTCCATTCTTGTCACGGCAATTACAGGGGCCTCTACGAATTCTCTTGTTACCATTCAAGCGGGAACGACTATTAATATTAATACAGATATTTCTATGAACAATAGTGGAGCAAGTCTGATGTTCCATACTTGCTCTACAGGCACTAACATAACAGTTTCTGGAAATGTATATACAAAAGGAGGATCGATTACATTCGATGCTCCGACAGTTAATCTGTTAGTAAGCTCAATTACCATAGATTCTACAATGAATAATACGTTTCCCAATGGAAATGATGTTATATTTACCAAACTAGTATCTTCTATTCCTGTAAGCTCCTATGTCTATGGTGGGTCTAATGGAGCTGTCACTGTAGGTTCTCAGAACGGACAGTCCAGTGTAAATTATACAGGATCGATGACTGTATATAATGCAAATTCTATGAATACAGGGGGATTTCAAACTTATCAAGGAGATATTTCGTTTCCCTCTAATGCTACAGTTACCTTTACTCAGGGCACCTCAGCTATTGCTTCTTTAAATGGAAATGTAAGTGTAGGGCCATTAGCTAGTGGAGTTTCAGGAGGGGTAGCTTTAACTATGCAGGCAGGTGCAGGTTCTCTGGAAATACAGGGAGATGTGACAGGGATGCGTAGTATAGCTCTCAAAAATGCCTCTACAGTTACTTTAGCGGGGGATTTGACCTCTTCAGGAGCAATTTCGATAACGCCTGCTGTGGCTATTACAGGAAATTCTACTTTAACAGGTAGTTCTATTGCGTTTTCTAGTCTTGTAAATGGACCTGGAACTCTTACTCTCAATGCAACTAGTATTAGTTTTGGAGGGGCGGTTGGAAGTAGTTCTTCTCTTTCAAACTTTACTCTAGCCTCAGGCACTATTACTACATGGCCAAGTAGTATTACTGCAACTGGGGCCATAACCTTTACTCCAGCAATCTCGATTAATGCAGCAACTAATCTTAGCTTGAATAGTAGTTCTATTGCGTTTTCTAGCACGGTAAATGGGTCTGGGGGACTTACTCTTAATGCAAGCAGTATCAGTTTTGGAGGGGCGGTTGGTAGTAGTTCTTCTCTTTCAAGTTTTACTCTAGCCTCAGGCACTATTACTACATGGCCAAGCAGCATAGCAGCTACAGGAGCTATAACCTTTACTCCTGCGATCACTGTGCCAACTACTCTTAGCTTAACAGGTGCGACGATTGCATTTGCAAATACAGTGACTGGAGGGGCCCTGACTTTGAATGGGGGATCCATTACTTTTCCAAGCGCAGGTGCGGTGAATCTTTCCAGTTTTTCTTTAGCAACAGGTTCTATCGATACTTGGCCAAGTAGTATTATTACATCAGGTGCATTAACCTTTACTCCCCACCTTGTTATCCCAGAAGGAATAGTCCCTAATTTAACAGGTTTTCCCATTACGTTTTCAAACTCTGTTGAAGGACCTGGAGGGCTTTCTTTTCAAGGAGGAAACATCACTTTTATTGATCTTGTGGGAAATGTGAAAAATCTTTCTGTTTTATCTGTAGATGCAGGTTCTTTAGTAGGCTGGCCGCTTAGTATTAGTGCAGATCGCTTGATCTTTACCTCACCTGTTGATATTGACTCAGGAGTAGTTTCTAACTTGACAGGAACCGGTTCGATTGAATTTTCCAGTACAGTCGATGGGCCCGGAGGACTTATCCTCAATGGAGATATTGTTTTTGATGATCTTGTTGGATCAGGAACTTCTCTTTCAAGCTTTACTCTAGGATCAGGCTCTATTACGACATGGCCAAGTAGCATTCAAGCTGGGACTTTGAGCTTTATCCCAACCATTAGTATTACGCAAGATACTACTTTGACAGCAACCTCTTCTGATTCAACAATAAACTCCATTATTTTTTCTGATAAAATTGAGGGGGCGGCAAGTCTTACTCTCAATGGGGTCAATATCAGTTTTGGAGGCACAGTCGGCAATACTTCTCCTCTGGCAAGTTTTACTCTAGCATCCGGTAGCATTAGCACCTGGCCAAGTATTATGAAAGCGGGAACTTTGAGTTTTACGCCAAACTTGAATATTGCAGGCAGTACAACGTTAACTAGTACTACGGCAACTACTTTCACCGGTACAGTAGATGGGCCTGGAAGTCTTATTCTCAATGGAGGTGCTATTAGTTTCTCTGGAGATGTCGGGAATTCTTCTGAACTTTCAAGTTTTTCTCTTGCCTCTGGATCCATTGCCACATGGCCAGATAGTATGACTGCTGGAATTTTGAGTTTTTCGGATGTTAGTATTACAGGTAGTCCTACTTTGATAAGCACGACTTCTACTACCTTTACAGGTACACTAGATGGGCCAGGAAGTGTTACGATTAATGGGAATTCTGGTACTGTAAATTTTAATAGAGCCGTAGGAGCAAGTACTGCTTTATCAAGTCTTTCCGTTACTTCAACAAATAGTTCCATCACTTTTGCAGCGACTCTAGATGGGCCAGGAAGTGTTACGATTAATGGCAATTCTGATGTTGTAAATTTTAATGGAGCTGTGGGAAAAAATACTGCGTTAACCAGTCTGGAAATCAATTCCACAAATTCTAACGCTAATTTTGCAAGAGATGTTTCTGCAGGAATTATTTCGATAACACCTGTTGCAAATTTTATAGGGTCTTCTAATTTGACTGGTACTACTTCTATTGTCTTTGGAAATACCATCAATGGACCTGGATCGCTTACTTTAACGGGAGGCGCCATTGCTTTTGGTGGAGGCATAGATACCCTTTCGAGCTTTTCTTTAGCTTCAGTAACAGGTTCTATTACCACATGGCCCAGCAGTATTAGAACGACAGGGCTTTTGAACTTGACTCCAGGTGTTGTTTTTACTAGCCCTATGTCGCTCATTTCGACTAATGGTTCTATTACGACAAGTACAATCGATGGACCAGGAGGACTTACGCTCGATGCTGGTACTTTCTTTTCTATAGGATCTATTGGAACGCTAACGCCTATGGGACAAGTGGATCTAACGGCTACATCCCTATCTTTAATGAGCTCTATTATTACTAGTTCTGAATCTATTACGGTAAGTATTCCCACTCTATTAACTGCTGATGCAACGATAGATTCGACGGGGCTTGGAACTGTTACAGGCGCCACTATTACTCTTGACGCGATAGGCGCTAATTCTACAGGAGTGGACGCTGAATCTTTGACGATCAATGCGACAAGTTTGGGATCAGGTAGTCTCATTACACTAAATGGAGAGCTGGGAGGAGGCGATAAGCCACTTGGTGCAGTAACTATCCAAGGATCCTCAGCAACATCATTCTTGGATATAGCAAGTTTTATTTCTACAACGAATATTGTAAGCGGAGCTGGTGGCGTTATTACCATTGATCCTCAGATCACTTTAATGGGATCTAGTATCATGAGTACTATAACAGGAAATGCTTCTGGAGCTGCTATTTCTTTACAAAATGTCATAGGATCTGATTTACAGACCTTGGTACTTCTTTCAGGAACTAGCTCTATTGATGTCGGAAGTTTAGTAAGTGTGGGCAGTGTAAGTCTGACGGGGGGGGCTATCTCTTTAAACGGTCCTGTAACGGCAGGAGGAACAGTTGGTTCTTTATCGATTACCAATTCTGGAGATTTACATATTCAATCAGGGGACATTGCTTTATCGGGAAGCTTTATGCAGCAAGGGATTGGAGATGTTTTTTTAGGGAATAATATTACGGCAAATGGAGGTCCTCTTTCTTTTGAATCTGCTATAGAATTGAATGCAAATACCAAATTAACCGCTTTAAAAGATCTGATTTTATCTTCTAGTGTCATTGGAGTAAGTCCTGTAGAGTTTGATCTTGAATCTATTGATGAATCCATTTCTGTAGGACAGCTGGGTACATCCAGTTATCCTTTAGGAAAAGTTGCCCTCTTAGCGAACAACACTTCTTCTTTAGGAGGGATTGTTACAGAAAATGGAGATATCGATATAAGACCTCCTATTTTGTTAACATCCCTGTTAACGGTGTTAGATACGACTGCGGGAACGGGATCTGTCATTTTTCGAAATACAGTAGATTCAGCAGATGAGGGATCCTCAGCACAAGCTCTGCAGATCTCTGCAGGAGCATCTAATGTGACATTTTTAGGGGCATTGGGGGATAGCTTTCCTTTAGGTGGAGTTCAAGTAAGCTCTACAGGAGAGGTAACAATTGCGGGAAATATTTCTACGACCAGTAGCTCTGCCTCCTCACTTGCCGGTGCTATACAAATCAATGGCTTGGTGACTTTGTCTGGGGATTCTTTAAGGCATATAGAGATCGATACAACAAAAGCCGGAGACGGGGCTGCTATCACATTTACACGAGAGATCAATGGGAATCTGAATTTTACTTTGTCAGCAGGGCAAGCTCTCATTACTTTTGCTTCAGATATTGGAGCAAGTGTACCTTTGCGCTCTTTAAAAGTTTCATCAGCAAGTGCAGTTGCGATCCAAAGTGTCACTGTAATAGATGCGATTTCTATATCTTCACATATTGCTTTGTCTCAGACTCCGCTTACAACGTTTACCTCTGAAGATGATGGAGACATTTTCTTAGGTTCTATAGATGGAACTTATGAAGGGTTTCAAAGCCTTACGGTCGCAACTACAGGGACGGGAGAGATAACTTTAGGCAGTATCGGAAGCGATACAGCTTTAGGTCAAGTAATCGTAACTACAGGATCTGAAACTTCTATCCATAGCATTAACACTACAGATATCATTACGATTACAACGCCGATAGTTCTTTTAGATTCTGCTACGCTTACTACAACTAATGCCATGATTACTTTAGGCTCGATTAATGCAGCTACTACAGGTGGTCAATCTCTTTCCGTCAATGCAGGATCTGCCCAAGTATTGCTGCAAGGAGATATAGGAACCACTACATCACCCAGCAGTTTGGATATAACGGGCAGTCTCATGCTATTTGATAATGCATCGGTGTTTACTGAAGGATCTCAGCAGTATAATGGATCTATTGAGATCTCTGAAGACATAGTCTTTCAATCCAAGGGGAATATCACGTTTAACGGCATGTTAGATCCAGTTTCTGGAGCTCCGAATCTTTCCCTTTATCTAGGAGGAGGAACATTAATTTTTGCAGACTCTGTGGGAGATGCTCCTTTTGGTGATATCACAGTCTATAATGCAGGTGGATTTGTAGCGCACAAGATCTTTGCAAATACATTAACTGTATCAGGAGGGCTTCCAGTCATTTATCTAGAAGATGATATTGTTCTTTCCGGAAAAGGGGGCATTAGGCTCGATGGAGGCCCCATTTTTTTAGGAGGGACTATTGATGCTCAGTTTATTTTCCATAGAGCAAAAGGTAATATAAGTAATATTGGATCTCCATTGCCTATTACAAATACTGGAGATAATTTTTTAAATTTAAGTTATTTCAATGCGATTAAAGGGGTAGTGGGGTCTCAGGAAAGCCCCATAGAGCTGAATACAGAACATTTGTTATTCGTAGGAGCAAATCCCCGTGCTGACTTTATCGGAAGCCCTATGCATGATATTGTGCGTTTGGCCCATTTTAACACTCCTTGCATTGTGACATTTAATGGTGTGACTATAGTCAATTGCAATCAGACTTCTTTTGATATTCACGACTTTTTCAATACTCTTCCTAAAGATCTTTTTTATGTCCCAGGAATCTACTCCTCTTGGGATAACCTTTCTAACTTAGGATATCTAGAACAAGAGCCGGCAGATTTAGGTTTTTCTCCTAGAAAGAGAACTCTTTTTTATTCGATTGGTCCTGCGGAGAAAAAAGCTCTCATTTCGCAAGTTTTTTCTGGATATATGAGAATCCGACAAGTAAATGAAGAACTATCCTCTGGAAAAGATCTCATCCCAGAATTTGTTCCTTGGGAATTTTCTATGGATTTTTCTGAGGGATCTCTTTTCTTAGATCTCCTTCCTATCTCTGAATGATGTTTTTATCTTGATGAAAACTTAACATTGAAATAACGTATTCTTTACGCGAAAGGAAGTTTTAGAAAAATGGATCTTTCTCATGCAAAACAGTAAGGAGACAACATGATTAAAATAGTTGCTTATAGCTTTGCCGTTCTTTGTCTAGGATATGCTTCTTTAGAAAAGTGTAAGGAAATTGGATTTTATCCTTCTGAAAAAGCCTATAGAGAAGTAGGTCTGGTTCCCCCCGAGCTGCAAGAGGTTTTTGTCGAGGCTCCTCGTGAAGACTTTAAAAGACAGGCAGATCCTAAAAGTGGAGAGTGGGCGTGTAAAAACTGCCATGCTTGCAATCCTAACTATAAGCTGTACTGTGGTATTTGCTGGAATTAAAGAGAGCTACTACTATGTGTCACCTCAATGTTTTTCTTTTGGATATTTGACCACAAATCAGTAAACTCCTTCTAAAAACAATAGGTAAAAAATGCCATTTACATTTGATGGACAGTGGATTGCTTCTAATAACCCATCTAAAGGTCCTAAAAAAACTGTCAAAGTCCGTTTGATTAAGCGAAAACAAAGCGTTATTACAGCTATTTCAAACTTGGATCTAACAGAAAAAGATATGGTAGAGCTTGCTTCTAATATCAAAAAAAGCCTTGGATGTGGTGGGGCTGTCAAAGAAAATACCATAGAGCTTCAAGGTGACAAGGTAGATCTGGTAGAAAAAACCTTAAAACGTCTTGGCTTTTTATGATTATTGATTGTACGGCAATACCATAGGTATTAAAAAGTTCGTATTCAGCACTTTAAGCGATAGTACAATAGCGTTTTTCTGGGTTTGCTTTGTTTTGTATTGGTTTTATTGCATCCTTTCCTTGTTGTAAGGAAAGGAATTGGCTTTTCTGTCCTTGGTGGTGTTTGTGGAACCGTTGTCTATTATTCAGGTTTTATTGGGGGAGTTGCACGATAAGTTAAATCTTTTGACTGATCTCGTGCTAAGAGATGCGAAATTTCCTCAGGCTCCGAGTAAAATTAAGGTGGCCATAGGAATGAGGCGCGCAGGGAAGACCTATTTCTTGTATCAAAAAATACTTCAAATGATCAAAGAAGGAATTGATAGGACAAGTATTTTATATGTGAATTTTGAAGATGATAGATTGATTCCTATGGATTAACAAAAACTAGCTAAATTGGTAGATGCCTTTTATTCTCTCTATCCCGAAAATCACGACAAGAAATGTTATCTGTTTTTGGATGAAATTCAAAATGTAGAAGATTGGCCAATTGTAATTAGAAGATTACACGACAGCAAGAATGTGGAAATTTTTTGACAGGGTCTTCCGCTAAGCTGCTAAGTAAGGAGATTTCTACGAGTTTAAGGGGACGGTCGTTATCCGTAAAGATTTGGCCCTATAGTTTTTCTGAATTTATGAAAGCTAAGAAGATAAATATCGATTGCGGTTTGTATGATCAAAGAACCTTGGATAAATTAGGGCATTGTTTTCAACAATACTTATTGTCAGGTGGTTTCCTGAGGTAATTGAATTTGATGCTGGGGTAAGAAGGCAAACATTGCAAGAATATTTAGATGTGGTCATTTATCGGGATATTATAGAACGGTATGCTATAAAAAATCCGTCTGTTATCAAATACATGATAAGGTCCATGATTCATAATTCGGGAAAATTATTTTCGGTGAATAAGTTTTATCAAGATGTGAAATCCCAAGGATATCAAGTAGGAAAAGACAGTTTATATGAGTACGCTGAGCATCTGGAAGATGCCTATTTAGTTTTTTTTATGGAAGTCTACGATTCCTCCATTCGTAGGGTGCAATCTAATTCTAAAAAAATATATTCTATCGCTCCTGGAATGATTAGAGCTTTGACTTTGGAATACGAAAAAGATCTTGGACGGGTTTTTGAAAATATAGTCTATTTAGATTTAAGGCGTCTAGGTCATGAAGTGCATTATTATCTTACTTCAGAGCGGTATGAAGTAGACTTTTTAGTAAAATCCTCCTCTGGCAAGAAAAAGCTTTTCCAGGTTGTCTGGGAAGTTTTTGATGAAAAAACTCTTGAAAGAGAAGAGAGAGCTTTGTACGCAGCCATGAAAGAACTACAGATTGAAGGGGAACTGGTTACGCTGGATTCTTATTTGCGTAAAGGAATAAGTTTTTAATAGTCACTAGCTCTTAGGTTTGTTCTTTTGTTAGGTTGTGTTTTTTTGATTTGTTTTAAGCTAATTTAAAAAGAGAATGCGAGCTAGATCAATAAATTTTTCATCTCTTCAAAAAGACCAGAATGAGAAATCATTTCTTCTGTAGAACATCGAAATTTATAGGTCCAATTAGTAGATAGAACGACTCCAGGGATATTGATCCTTTCTTCTTGAGGATTGGGATGGACAAGATCAGGGACTAAAGCGAGATATTCAGAAAGTAGATTGATATGAAATAGACTGCCTGAGTGCATGCTCTTTTTTAATATATGTCTTCTTTGCTCTTGAGTTAAGCTATGGGTATAAGCAATTCCCTCTTGCTCAGCATAGTTTTTTGCTTCTTGCTCTTCCTCAATCCACCATTGGGAAAGCAAAGTGGAATCGTGAGTGGAAACGCAAGTTAAACTTAAAGGTTTATAGCTTTTAGGGTCGATGAAATGATTCGGAGCATCTTTTTCCCAACGCATCACTTTAGTGCCACAGATCCCAAGGTTTTCCAAAACTGGCCTCGTCATAGGAGGAACCATCCCTAAGTCCTCCGCAATGGGAAGCATGTTTGAGGCCTGAATAAACGTTTGTAAAAGCTCTCTTCCAAGAGGTTCCCACAAGGAGGAATCTGCGGGAGTAAAGAAACCTTCTTTGCTTTGTTTTCCTAAAGGGATTGTCCATAGCCTAAAAAGACCGATAACGTGATCGATGCGATAGAGATCATAAAAATTTTCTGCATATTGTAATCGCTGTTTCCACCAAAAAAATCCGTCTTGTCTCATAATATCCCAACGAGGTAAGGGAAATCCCCAATACTGTCCCTCTTGGTTGTAATGATCTGGTGGCGCCCCTATCGCAAAGTTTTTGTCAAAACAGGACTGATGAAACCAAACATCTGCGCTATCCGCACTGATTAAAATCGGAATATCGCCTTTTAGGTGGATTTTTTTTTCTACAGATTTTTTCTTAACTTCTTGCATCTGTGAAAAACACAGATACTGAAGAGCTATATGAAATAAACATTGCTTTTGATGCTCCTCAAAAAGAGCTCCAAAGGAAGATTCTAGATTTTGTGTCCATTTTTGAGGCCAAGAGCTAAATAGCGTGCCTTTGTTTTTTTCTTTAAGAACTTTAAAAAGAGAGTAGGGGCGTAGCCACGGATTTTCTAAGAGAAATTGGGAAAACGCAGGGATCTCAAGGATTTCTTTTTCATGCTTTTCAAAATATAAGGAAAAAAAATCCATTTTTTGTAAAAGAACATCTTGGAAACAGACTCTAGCAGAGCGGTTTAATTTTTTTAGATTTTCTATGCGAGAAAGAAGGTCCTGATCCTCATTTAGCATTAAGAAGGGGAGTTTTTGTAGGCAAATATAGATGGGGTGTAGTGCACACGAAGAAAGAGCATTGTAGGGACTAGGATCGAGTCCACTGTCATTTAAGGGAAGTAGCTGGATGACGTCCATAGAAAGACTGGCACACCAGTCGATCAAAGGAAGGAGGTCGAAAAAATCTCCGATACCTGTGCTGTTTTCTGAATGCAGGGCGCTTAAAGGTAAGTTAATCCCTCGATGGGAAAAGAGCCCTATGCGTTGCCAAGCAGTTTCTAGAGGGGAATATAAAAAATGTTTTTCTAAAGAATCTGTCATGATAACCCAAAAAAAGAAGGGGAAGGGGGGTGAGACTGGGAAATTTGAAAGATATTTCCTGTTTCGACGGCTGATTTCCATTTTTTGGCAACTTCCAGCCATTGTAAAAAACTTTGAGAGAACTCTTCAAATTGTATCTTGTCCGAGAGGTAGAGGAAATAGGTTAAACTGTTATTTTTCGAAGAATAGGCGAAAATTCCTAAACGATCTAAAGCATCATTTGCTTTGAGTGCCTCTTTTAAAAGGTCTTCTCGAAATTTTCCAGGAGGCAATTCACAAAGAAAAGAAGCGATCAAGATACGCTCTTCAGCAGGTTCATGCTCGATCTGAACTCTCAAAGATCCGTCGATGCGTATTTTACAAAGATACCCCTTTTCTGCATGAAGAGAAGTTTCTAAAGCCTGACCAAGCTTTTGGATGTATTCTTCAAAAAAATTCATGATTTTTCTTTGTCCCCTTTATGATCATCCTCTTCCTCATCATTTTCCTCTTCCTCTTCTATCTGCTCTTCTAAATCCTCTAGAGTTTCTAAAAAAGAAGCTAAAATATCTTGTTTGTGTTGTTCAGATCGGTAGAGTCTGGGAGAAATCTGTCTTACAGCCTCTTTCATTTGCGTGAAAATTATGATTTCGGCAAGGATCTCTGTTTCTAAGCCGAGCGCTGTTCCTATTTGCAAGACTCTATCGCTAGAAGGATATCTTTCTAAAATAAGTTTCATAAACGCTTTAGCCAGACTTTCGAAAGAAAGGCGAGAGGAAAGCATAAGTTCGTAACGATCAAAAGAACTGTAGATAAGTCCCATGCGGGATTGGAAAAATCGGTAGACCCCTAAAATAGATTGCATGGATCTAGCTTCCGTCAATAGCCTAGATAGTTCGCCTTTTTCTATCGAAGGTCCTTTAGAGCGTAGGTCACTGCCTAAAGAATGTAGGACAAAAGCGATTACAGTTTTCATCTTTTCGAACGTATATTGCGTAGCAAGTTCTGCAAAAAGCACGGAGGGCTCTCGGGGGTTTCCCGTAAGATCTCGATACAGTTCTCGAAGGCTTGTAGGGCTTCCTAGATTTTGTTTAGCAAAGGTTTGTGCATCTGTCATGATGTTTTTACCCGCTCGAATCTCCCTTCCATGCTCTTCATGAATATGCTCTTTGACACGGCGAAGATTCTTGGCAAGTTCTGGATCTGCGGTTGCGATCAAAAAATCCAAGGCTTCATCAGCCAAAGAAAGATCGGGATAACTGTCGAAAATTTTAGCGAGCAGTTCATCAAAGGAATCATTTTTAGAGATACGGGAGCGGAGAGATCGTAAAGAGATAGCAGCAAGTTCTGGGTTTTTTTGTTCAAACTGCTCTGCAATTTCCGAGACAGCCTCGATTTCAAAATCTAGCTCATCGCTTTTACTCGCTTTGCCAGTTTCTTCTTCTTTACCAGCTCTTTTGACCCTTTGCTCTAACCTTTCAAAGCGATTTCTCATAGCTATGGGATTGAAAGAAACTTCTAAGCTTTCTTTGAATTCTCCAGCTTCTGTGTCTTGTACAACGGCTACTTGCTGAGATAAAACTTGTTGCGCTCGGATGGTTTGTAATCGGATGTGTTCGGAGCCTGTATCTGACATGATCCCATCGTTCCTTTTTTAATGCTTAGGTGAGTTGAACTCTTCCTAGTGGCTGTATCCGGATTTCTTGAACAACTTCTTGAAAGGAAATTACTGAAAGATCGGGAAAATCTGCTTCAATAAGCTTTCTTACAAATCTACGTACGTCAATAGCTGTAAGAAGTACTGGAGGTTGTCCTCCTGCAGGCGTTGGAGCTATCGTAGAGCGAAGAGCGTGCAAAATCATCTGAACAGAATCGGGATCTAGAGCAAGATAAGAGCCTTGGGAAGTTTGCTTGATTGCCCCCCTAACAATATCTTCGATTTCAGGATCGAGTAGGTAAACAGAAAGAACGGATTGTCCTTGAGAGTGTTTATAGCTAATATAACGCTTTAAAGAAGACCTGACGTATTCAGTGAGAAGAACGACGTCTTTTTCTGTTTGAGCCCATTCACTTAGCGCCTCTAAAATGGTTCTTAAATCTTTAATAGAGACTTGTTCTTGTACTAAACGCTTAAAAATATCTGTTAGTTTTTGTAAAGGTACGAGACGAGTTACTTCTTTACTAAGGTCTGGATAGGTCTTTTCGACGAATTCTAAAATCCCGCGAACTTCTTGGATTCCTAAAAATTCTCCGGCATGTTGTTTGTAAAAGTAAGAGAGATGGAGAATCATTACTTCTAAAGGTTTCCAAAATTTAATGCCTGCTTTTTGCAGAACCTCTTGAAATTTGACATCAACCCAGACGGATGGGAGCCCTATAGAGTTTTTTGTCGTAGTAAAGGGGATGTTAAAACGCCTTAATGTGTCTGCAGATTCGTTGGTTAGCAAAGAATTAGATAAAATTTTTCCTCGGACGATAGGAACTTCATTTAAAGAGATGGAATATTCATCTGCCTCTAATATCGGGGAATCGGTTCGGACGTGGGCTCCAGGAAATCGGACCCCTAGATCTTGATACAAAGCGTGGCGCATTTTAGGGATCATATCGTCTACGAAAGTAGTTCCTTGCCGATCTTTTTTTAAAGCGGCAGATAGAGTTGATCCCACTTCTAAAATAACAGGAAGTGTTAAAGCATATTCATCGCTTGGACCTCTTACCATGGCATGTCCTTCCACATCCGTGGAAGCAGATACAATTCCCCCTTCTTTCACTTCCGATTTTCTGGAGTTATACCAGAACGCAAATCCTACTCCTCCGAGTATGATTGCGATGGAAAAAAAGACAAAAGAAGGAAATCCACTGATGAATCCCATGAAAAAGATGACGATCGCTGCAATGAAGATCGCTTTGGGTTGACCTAGCATTTGGCTTGAGATCTCTTTTCCTAAGTGGGAATCTTTTTTATCGCTAGATACCCTGGTAGTGATAATACCCGCTGTCAAAGAGATCAAAAGTGAGGGGATCTGAGATACGAGGCCGCCTCCGATCGAAAGCAGGGTGTAGATTTGTGCCGCTTGCATAGCGCTCATTCCGTGCATCGACATCCCGATGATGAGTCCACCGACAATGTTAATCAGGGCGATCACAATACTTGCAATAACATCCCCCTTAACGAACTTCATCGCACCATCCATCGCTCCATAGAGCTGACTTTCTTTGGTCAGCGCTAAACGCAGGTCGCGAGCTTGATTGGCATCGATCACACCGCTTCTCATGTCCGCGTCGATACTCATCTGTTTACCGGGCATCGCATCCAAGGTAAATCGAGCTGCCACTTCGGCGACGCGCTCAGCTCCCTTGGTCACAACGATGAACTGCACGATCGTGATGATCAAGAAGATAACTGCTCCTACGACAAAATTTCCCCCTACGACGAAATTTCCGAAGGCAAAGATGATATGTCCTGCATCAGCATGTAAAAGAATTTGCCGTGTTGCAGAGATCTCGATCCCCAGCCTAAAAAGTGTTGTAATCAGTAGAAGTGATGGGAAAATGGAAAGTTGTACAGCTCTGGGAATGTATAAAGCAACCATCAAAAGGGTAACAGAAATGGCCAAGTTGATAGCAATCAGATTGTCCAAAATTCCAGGAGAAACTGGGATGATGATCATTCCGATTAGCGTAATGATGAATAACGCTAAGATGATATCACTAGACCTGTTAATAAGATCTAGGGCCCTGTCTCCTCCTAAGGATTTAACGGTTCGATCAAGAAATTGTTTCACTCGAAGAGCTCCCTTCCTATCGTTTCATGCGTATCTATTCCCTCTAACCATTTCAAGATCTCGGCAACCGCTTCATAGGTTTCTTCCGGGATGTAACGGTAGAGCTCTCCTTTTTCAAAAAGAGTATGCGCTAAAGCTACGTTTCTCATAACAGGGACATTATATTCTACTGCTAATTTAATGATCTGTTCTGCCATAGAGCCTTTTCCCATAACTAAGATACGGGGAGCTTTTTCAGCATCAGGGTTATAAGAAAGCGCAACAGCTAAGTGTACGGGGTTTGTAATCACAGCTTTAGCTCGTTTTACGGAAGCTGGACCTTCTTGATAGGCAATTTCTTGTGCTGTCTGTCGTCTTTTGCTCTTGATGTGGGGATCTCCTTCCGTATCTTTATACTCTTGCTTGACCTCGAACTTTTCCATTTTCATCTCTTTGGCAAAGTTCTTTTTTTGATAGATCAGGTCTGCTACCGCAATGATTAGAAAAAAAATTCCGACCCGGATGACTACTTGAAGCAAAAAACTTTCAAAAAGCATGGCAGATCCATACACGGATAAAGCGGCTGATGCGAGAATTTGAGGAATGCTGTCCCAAACAACGGAATAGATAAGGATTATAGCTCCCGTGATTTTTAAGATCGATTTTAGGAGTTCAAATAGGGTTTTAAACTTGAAGAGGTTTTTTAAGTTGTTGATCGGATTGAGTTTTTTGATATCCGGCTTAATGGCTTCTAACGCAAAAAGGGGCCCTACAATCAAAAAACTGCTTAAAACTCCCACGCAGGTCGTTAGCAAAGCAATCGGTACACTGGTTTTGAAAATGACATTTAAGGCTTCATTTAATACAGAGACAGCTTTTTGCTGTAGATTTTCTGATTCTCCAATGCTTTTGAATGTTGTGATTAAATAGGCTGCTAGTTGATCGAAAATGTAACCAGAAGTTGCAAGTGTTGCGGCTATGGAAACGACGAAAGTAAAAGCAGAGGAAAAATCTTGAGATTTGGCAACTTGCCCTTTTTTCCTGGCATCGCGCAGTTTTTTTGGGGTCGCCTTTTCTGACTTTTCGGCCATAGCTTAACAGCTCCTATACTTCTGCCATCTAAGCATGCAAGGTTCGGGGAGTCAAGTTTTTTTTATGACAGGGCGTATCTGACAGCAGATTACGTTCAAAGGGACATTGTTTATTGCTCTATAAGCAAGATTTTTTCATTTCAAAGCTTGATTTTTCTGCGTCTTTTCGTGATTATTTTACCTCTTTTGAACAGTAAATCTATTAACGGTGTGAGAATTTATGACCCAAAAAAACATGTTTTTCTATCTCTCCGTTATGCTTTTAAGTTTTTTGGGAGGCTCTCGAAATGTAGAATCTGCTGAATCTAAAATCTGTTTGACAATGATCGTCAAAAACGAGTCTAAAATTATTACGCGTTGTCTTGACCAAGTAAAAGAGATCGTCGATTGCATTTGTATTTGCGATACCGGATCTGAGGATAACACGGTTGAAATCATTGAAGATTTTTTGCAGAAAAATCATATTCCAGGAAAAGTGTACCACCATGATTGGAAAGACTTTGGGTACAATAGAAATCTATCTGTAAAAGCTTCAGTAGAACTACTCAACGAACTACATTTTTCTTTGCCTGAAACCTATCTGCTTTTGCTCGATGCTGACATGTTGCTTAAAATCACTCCGGAATTTCATAAAGCACAGCTACGGGAAAATGGATATGTAATTCTGCAAAAGTCTTACGATATATCTTATTACAATATACGGCTCATCAAAGCTTCCCTTCCATGGCAATGTCTGGGGGTAACACATGAGTATTGGGCTTGTCAGGCAAAAAGATCTTCCGAAAAACTTCACACCTTATGGATTGACGATCGAGGGGATGGAGGGAGCAAAGAGGATAAATTCGAACGCGATATCAAGCTGCTTCAAAAAGGGCTAGAAAAAGAGCCTTACAACGCAAGGTACACATTTTATCTAGCGCAGTCTTACATGTGCATTAATCAACATGAAGAAGCGATTTCCTGGTATCAAAAAAGAATAGCATTAGGCGGCTGGGAGGAAGAGGTCTGGTATGCAAAATATAAAATCGGCTCTATTTATGAAAAGTTAGAGCAATGGGATCTGGCGGAGCGATGGTACTTAGATGCCTATGAATACCTGCCATCTCGTGCAGAGCCCCTTGTAAAAATGGCCTGTAACTACCGAATGAGAAGAGAGTTTGAACTTGCCTATTTCTTTGCAAAGATGGCTAAAAAAATCCCGTATCCAGAGAAACACTTGCTGTTTGTTGAAGATGCTGTTTATGACTATAAAATAGATGAAGAGCTCTCTATTTCATCCTACTACGCTTCTCATAAAGAGGAAGGTTTTGCAGCCAATGAACGGCTAATAATGAATAAAAAATGTCCAGATTATGTGAAGTGGCAAGCAAAAAAAAATCGACGTTTTTATGTGAGCAATCTGCCAGGTATTTACTTCCAACCCATCAATCTCCAGATTCCTTACTTCAACTGCATGAATCCAAGCATAAGTAAAGTTGACGATGGATTTCTTGTCGTATGTCGGTGCGTTAATTACAAACAAAAAGGAGGAAGAAACTATCAAATGCTCAATTCCTCTAGTCCTTTTGCGATTAAAACACGCAATTTTCTTTTGCACTATGATAAAGAATTTACGCTGCTATCGAAAAAAGAAATCCTTGATACGCTTTCCTCTTCCCATAGAGGTTATTCTCGAAATCTCATAGAGGGCCTTGAAGATATTCGGTTGTTTCAGAAGGAAGACACCTTTCGATTTACTTGTACTTTGAATAATATGACAAAAGATCATGTCCCCAAAATAGGGTTGTTTGGATTGGAACACTCCTTTCAAAACAACACTGTTGCTACAGAATCTTTTACTCTTTTAGAGGGACCTGATCCTAAACGATGTGAAAAAAATTGGCTCCCTTTTGTCAAGGAAGGAGAAATCCATGCTATATATTCCTACGCTCCTTTCACTCTTTATAAAATTGATGAGATTTCAGGCTCATGCCTAACTGTTTTAGAGAAAGAATACGAAAAAGATTTTTCTGAATTTCGTGGATCTGCAGGCCCCATTCCATTTCTGGATGGATATTTGGGGATAGTTCATGAAGTGGGTGAGGATGACGTAGGCGACAGAATTTATTTTCACAGGTTTTTTTACTTAGATCAAAATTACCATCTTACAAAAACTTCACAGCCATTTATCTATAAACACATAGGGATTGAATACTGCGCTGGAATGGCCATCGATCATGAGGAGAAAAAACTTATCATCACTCTTGGAATAGAAGATGCTGAAGCGTATTTAGCCTTTGTAGATTTGGATGTGGTGTATTCGTTATTAGATCCCGTACAGTAAAGCACGGGATCTTTTGCCTGGGTTACATTAGAATAAAAATTCCGCGGAAAATACAGCTCCGGAAAAAGATAGATCTCCCCAAGAACTTCCCAATCGACTTTGGCTAAAATACTGGTGATTTTCTAATCCCAACTTCGTCATAACCTGTAAAGAACGGTAGATAACCGCTTTCCATTGTAGACCTAATGCTAGGTCAACAGAATAGTTAAATGATTGCATCCGTTTGGTGATATGACTTGTTATGCTCTCTGGCTGGGATGCTACAGTAACGGTTTCTGCATCTTGAAAACGCTGCCAATAGCTTCCATAAAGTACAGCTGCAGAGCCTCCACCATAAATGCTAAATCCCTTACCTAACTTATAGTCTGTGTTGAGCCCAAAAAGAGGCCCCATAGCATTATAATGTTGGTGGTCGTGAAACGTTCTTGTATCAGTACCTGAGCCCGTTGGAAAGACTGTGATTTCTGTGACAATAGTAGACCAGAGCCTTTGATGGATCTGCGTACCGCGAAGTCCTACTAAGGGACTTAACGTCAATGATGGTGTAACCACGGCATTGCACATAGTATCAAGATCGATCTGGTTCAATTGAACAGACCATTTTCCATGATTTTTATCACTTCTTCCCGACCCATAAAAATGGGTCCACAAGGCATCAACTTCCCAAGGACTTTGATTAAATTGATACCCAGCTCCTACTCGATAGCCGAGACTCCAATCAAAACTTGGATCTACATCAGATTCTTTAGCAACAATATGGTTAACGCTGCCAATTGTAGTTTCCAAAACAGATCCGCTTCCAAAATTCACAGACAGACCAGACGCCTGAGGAACCCAATAAAGGAGATCTCCTCGAACGTCAAAAGTCCCAAGAGATTTTTGATCGAGTTGAATTTTTGCATCTGCGGCATGCAGTTGACCCATACCTAAGAAGAACAAAGCTCCTAAAAGAGAGGGTGCGTACGATTTTTTATTCATATGTTTTCCTTTAAAGTCCTGCGATGAATTGTACATATACAGAAGCTTTTGTAGTAGAGTCAGAATTAGATTCCACTATGATATCTGTAACGTTGTCCGTTGTAGAAAGATTTAAAGTCATAATAACGGGGGGGATATTAACTATGACAGGAACAGTTCTTGTTAAAACAACAGGAGCTCCAACAGCAGTACTTGTAATACCTACGTCTACTGCAGTGCTCGTTGAGGCTCCGCCACTGAATGTCAACTGAGCCGTATAGCCAACCGTACTGCTATTGGTTAAAATAGGAACCGTATAGGAGACTAAATATGTACCTACAAAATTTAGGCTGATCTCTGTTGGGAATGTGTTGTCAAAAGTGACTGCAGTGCCTAGGCTTAAGTAATTAGCAAAAGAGTAATCGGTTCCAGTAGCGATGGTTTGGAAGGAACTGGAAGATCCATATACGATTGCAACGTTAGCTTCCGAACTTCCTGAAGGTCCTGTTGGGCCGGTAAATCCAGTAAATCCCGTAGCTCCAGTAAATCCTGTGAATCCTGTTGGTCCAGTAAATCCTGTGAATCCGGTAGCGCCTGTATATCCAGTATATCCTGTATATCCTATAGGACCTGTTGCTCCTTCCGGGCCTGTTGCTCCTGCAGGGCCTGTTGGACCTTCATTGCCTATAATGGAACTGTTGTAACGATTGCTGGTGGAAGAACCGCCAGAAGCAAAGCAATGGAACGCAGATAGCAGGCATGTGGAAAAGCAAAGGAAGAAATATTTTTTGTTCATGAATACTCCAGTTGAAACATCTGAAAAATAAAGTAATAGACAAAAAAAAATCTATAAAAAAAATTTTGAGATGTACGTCCTAAAATTGTGCAGGAGTTCGGGTTTTTTGAGGAATGGGATAAACGCCATATTCTTTCGATGAGATATGGCGTAATAGAAGTTTTATTAGATAGAGCGGTGTCTCAAGGTGTTTGCAAATAGAGCAAGGACGACTCCTGCTGTTGCTGTTGCGACTGTTAGTGGCATGATAGACAGGTTGCGAACATCTCTCCATGAAACAGCATTTTTTGTGGTTACTAAGAGGTTCGTTAAGGGCTTTGCTAAGATTTTTCCTGTAAAAAATGATGCTAAAGAAGGAAGGGCCGTATCAGTCATGTGTCTTTTTGTGAAATTTTGAATCTCAGACCATTCTTGAGCTAGTGCCTCAGTATTTTTTGGGGTGGAATTTTCCAAACAATTAGGGATATCATCGCTATGTTCTAGGCATTGTTTTATTCGAACTGGGAGGCCTTCTAAAACAGGAGTTTTTGTGCCAGTAGAAAATACTCCGAAGGCTGTCAAAGCAATCATTCCATCGAAAAGGCTATAGGCAGTAAGTGTGTGGAGTGATTTCGCGACTAGAGAGGTGCTGGCTGCATAATTCATGAAAAGATTGCTGGAAAATAACTTTAATGAGAGATCTGCTTCAGGCATTCTTTCTGCTACTTGATTTACATACTGTGTTACATTCACGTTAGATAGTGCATTGATTGTTTCTGTCATGTTCATGTCGATTTTCCTTTTTATGGGTTTTCGCTTAAAATCTTAACGGTTCCTTGTTTTTATTCAAATGTTTGTTTTGCGAAATCTTAACGTTTTTTTAAACGCTAGAGTGAATGTGGCCGAGGGAGGCTTTAAGTTAGGATTCGTCTGGGAATCGAAGATTTATTAGGGATAATCAAAGAGAAAATAGTTCGCTAAGTTGCTAGATAAATAGCTATTATTTCCACATAGAAGGACGGGTTAGCATGAAGTGTGGTCCAGTAAGCAGCGCTGCAAAAACCACCCGAACCACAGGATGTATGTTATTGGGGGCTTTAGTACCTAGAAAAGCTTTGCCAATCATGTCAAAAATAGGTGTAATGATCCCGATGACTAGTATCATGGATCCTGTTTTTCCTTGATGAGTATCTTCGCAAAAAATACTTTGGATAAAATGGGTCTTTGCGCTGCTAAGCTTTGACTGGATGCTGCTTTCTGGATTCCAAAGAACGGTCCAAAAATCTTCACAGCTATTACAGATACTTTCTTCTGCCATTTCAGATTGCATGTCGGCTATTTTATGGAGAGTAATATATGAGGCGATTGTTGCCATCGTTTCAAACATAGGATTGTCGGGATTCATGAGCAGTCGAAACCCGGTAGTAATTGGGAGGATTGTGGCGGTTAGAAGGGGTGAGAAGCTCGTTGCATTCATTGTACTTGCTCTTGATCTGTGAAGGAAAGAAGTTTTACGGGAAGTCCGCCGTTTTTAAACGAAAGCTCTGTTTGGGTATTTTCTAAAACCAGATCTTCAGGGCAAAGAAAATATGCAGAGCCATTTTCTTGCAGATTTTCTGTCAGAAAATGTTGTAGTTGATCAAAAAGAGTCGAAGATGTTTCTAGTCTTTTTCCGTAGGGGGGGTTAGTAACAAGAAGATCTATTTTTTGGGGTGGATGGTAATAGGCAATTTCATCATAAGAGATGTCTATCCCCAAAAGACCTGCTTTGATGAGGTTTTTTTTGCAAGTTTCTGTGGTTTCTCGGCTTTTATCAGATCCAAAGAACATTTTTTTATCTAACGGAAGACACTTGCTGTTTCTTTCTGCTTTCCACTGCTCCCAGAATTTTTTATCAAAATCGGGGAATTGAAAAAATCCCCATTTTTTGCGAAGGATACCTGGGGGAGTATTGGTCGCAATCCAAGCTGCCTCGATGAGAAAAGTCCCACTACCGCAAAACGGATCGCAGAAAGTTTTTTCTCGGGAATATCCCGTATGAAGTAAAAGGGCTGCTGCTAAAGACTCATGGAGAGATGCTTCTGTGTGAGCTGTTCTCCAACCTCTTTTGTGAAGAGGGGCTCCTGAAGTGTCTAGATATAAAGTTGCGTATCCTTTTTGAATGAACAGGTTGAGCTGAACTTCTGGGTGTTCTTTATCGATGGAGGGCCTTGAGCCTGTCGTATCTCGGAAGAAATCACAAATAGCATCTTTGACAACCATAGCGGCAAACAAACTGTTTGTAAGAGTGGGATGCTGAACGTTCGAATCGATAGCAAAAGTCTTATTGCAATGTAGAAAATAATCCCAGGAAATGCTGCGGCAGTGTTTGTAGAGATCATCTCTGCCGGAGCAAGGGAATTCTGCAATCGGCCACAAGACCCTCGTCGCAATTCTTGATTCATAGTTCACGGTAAAAACGTTTTCTATGCTTTCTGGGATGAGAACTCCGCAAAAACGGGGGGAAACTTGTGAAATGCCCAAAGAGATCAGCTCTTTTTGTAAAAGCGCTTCAAAACCATGGGGACATGTAACAAAAAGATCTTTCATCAGTATTCCTATACGTTGTGGAAAAAGAGGATGACATCCCCATCTTTTACGATATATTCTTTTCCTTCAGACCGCGCTTTTCCAACTTCTCTCGCGCCGACCCTTCCTTTGTAAGATACCATGTCATCAAAGGAGACGACTTCTGCTCGAATAAATCCTTTTTGTAGATCGGAATGGATTTTTCCTGCAGCTTCTTGAGCAGGTGTTCCTCGCGTGATGGTCCAAGCTCTTGTTTCTATTTCACCTGTCGTGATGTAGGTGATTAATTCCAGTAAGCTAAAGCTTGCTTTTACAAGTCTAGAAAGGCCACTTTCTGCAAGACCTAAACTTTCTAAAAACTCTTTAGATTCTTCTAGGGAAAGTTGCGCAACTTCCTCTTCGATTTTAGCGCAGAGGGGCACTACGGTATTTCCTTCTTTTTCAGCATATTCTCGTACTTTTTGTACGAACTCATTTTCTAAAGAAGGTAAAAATTCTTCGGAGACATTAGCTACGTAGAGAACTTTTTTCCCTGTTAAAAAAGGATAGGTAATGATGCTTTCTTTTTCTTCTGGAGTAAGATCTAATGTGCGAATAGGCTTTGCTTGATTTAGGTGATCGATGGCTTTTTTCAAAGCATCAAAAGTGATTTGTAGCTCTTTTTTTCCTTTAATCTGTTTTTCCACACGATTTTTCACATTTTCAGCCATTTGAATATCTGCCAAAATGAGCTCTGTATTGATTACTTCAATGTCTGAAATAGGATCGATCTTTCCAGATACGTGGATTACATCAGGATCTTCAAAGCAACGTACGACATGAACTATGGCGTCAGTTTCTCGAATGTTGGCTAAGAATTGGTTCCCAAGTCCTTCTCCTTCGGAAGCTCCTTTAACAAGGCCCGCAATGTCTACAAAAGAAACGGTGGCTGGAAGAATTTTTTTACTATGAGAAATAGAGGATAAAACCGCAAGCCTTGGATCTGGTACATCGACAATTCCCACATTGGGGTCAATCGTACAAAAAGGGTAGTTTGCAACAGCAGCGGCTGTCTTTCGAAGAAGTGCATTAAATAATGTGGACTTGCCAACATTGGGCAGTCCGACGATTCCACAAGACAATCCAGCCATGTTTTTCTCTCTTTAATTTGTATTTTGCTAGGGGAGTTTATCGTATATGTCTCTATATCATCAAGTCAATCTCTCTCCTAGCGCAATAATTTTGGAGAGTGGTTTTCGTGTGCTCTGAAAAGAGGTTGCCTGATAGATTTAATACTTTTAATTTTTTAGCAGTATCTAATAGTCCTATAGGAAAATCTGTCAGTCGGTTGTGGGAAAGATTGAGGTGCTCTAGCTTGGGTAGAGTAAGAATGTTTTTTATCGCTTTATAGGGAGTTACTATAAAATCTCCATGGGCGAGTTTTACAGAATTAATATTTGGCATCGATTTGAGGAGCGCTGGGGGAATTGTTTGAATGTGGGGAGGAATAAGAAAAAGTTCTTTTTCTGCTAGTTTTTCTTTGTTAGATTGGATCCATGTTTTTATGTTTTCTACCATATCTTCTCCTTCAGGGAAAAGTTCATCTACGGTAAGAGTGGGATCCTCAAAGCGCATAGCAATCCGCGTGAAGTCAATTTTCACTCGTAACTCTGCAAGCTCTATAGGATTTTTTAAACTTTTGAGGAAAATCTCTGCAGCTTTGGGAATGTGCGCCGGTCTCAGAGTCTGGCAGGCTATTTGCAGTTTGCGGGCAGAGGTAACATGTTGCTCGGTGGGGACATAAACTTGTAAATCAGTGTCTTGTGAAAATTTTTCTAGGTATGTCTCGACCCATTCATGACTAAAGTGATCAATACGGTCTTGGAAATAGTTTAGAATGAGCCCTGCGGAAATAGAATCTGGAACCTGGTAGAGAACTTCCTGGGTTTTTCCTAAGCGTTCTATAGGCGATAACAGGCCATCAGTGCAAACAAAATAAGATCCACAAGGGTGTTCTTGAAGTTCTGTTAATGTGTCTATTGCTTCTTCATCTGGGGTGGTATTGGGAAATGCCCAGTGTCCATCGACGTCTAGAGGTTCTACTGCTACTTTTGGTTTGTAATGTGAGGATTCGCTTTTGCGCTTTTTTGGCCCTTCTGTGACGTCCTCATCTTTGGGGATGGGCCTGTCTATGTATCCTTGTGGAGAGGTTTCATGATTTTTCCAATCGACATGGTAGTTGGGGATTCTGCTAGAGCGTTCTGGATCGTACATTATGGTGTTTGTTGCTAGGTCCCGACGTATCATAGATTAGCCTGTGTTTAGGTTGTTTTCATGAAAACATTTGAGATATTTTATTGTGTATTTGTTTTTATATCAAGTTGTCTTTGATTGTATTGTTTATTTTGTTTTTATGAGTTGACCGATAGTTGTCAGCTCTTTATAATTTGCGTTTTTAACGCGTTTGTAAATGGTTTATTTATGATTTTTTTCTGCTTTGTAATACATACTGCAAATATGCTGGGAATTTTTTCTGATCCTTTTGAATTTGAAGGAAAGTATGGTTCGGATCAGGATCCAATCCGTCAAAAAGTCTTTGAGTGTATTGTGGCAAAAGAATCTTTATATAAAAATCTTTCTGATGAAGAGATTCGAGATCTTTTGCATCAAGAAATGACTAGAGAGGAAATTCAAAAATATCGATCTCTATTAGTGCAAAAAGCAATTAGAGAAGACCGCGCGTATGGGCCGACTGTTAGAGAACTTATTTCACCAGAGCTTGTTCAAGTATTAAGGGAAAAGCAGCAAATGCTTGAAAAAGAGGGTTTTACAAAGGCGCAGCTGCATGCGATTTTGCAAATGTTAGAAAATCATCAAGAGGAAAAAGTCTTTTATTTTTTAAGGCACAGCCCGTCTGAGCTCTTAAGTCTAGATAAGAAACTCCGAGATGAAGCGGTAAGAAATGGGAAAAATTTAGAGCTTCCTATACTAAGTTCTATGCAAGTATTAGAGGGCAGCAGCCCTCTTGCTTTGAAAAAGAACCTCCTTGATGCGTTATTTATCCCAAGTACCTTCAATCTTACGCTTGATGAAGAGAAACTGCAAAATGTGAGTATCGAGCTTGAGGCATTTTATTCTCCTGCGGGCCAGGTGTTTTTCTATTGGATGTATCAAGCCTTGAATTTACATCTAGTGTCCCAAGATCCTCAAATGATTGTAGATATTAATAAGGCTAAAGAGCAATTTGCCAATACCATTGGGGATCCTAAAATTCGGGCGGATTTTTTTAAAAGTAAAGTAATGCAAGCTGAATCTGCTGTTATATTTGCTCAAGAAAGCGATGCAATTGTCCCGCAAATTTTAGAGGAAAATGGGGATTTTCTTCCTGTTGCCGGGCAGAACTTGCAAGATGGGACCATTATTTTTTTGCGAAGTGATGTATGGGAGCCTGAGTACGAAGTTCTTTCTTTGGAAGAATATGAAGGTTTTGCCTCAGGGAAGGTCAATCTCCTTTTAGCTACACATAAAAAGACAGGACAAAAATTTCTTCTGGCCTCAGGTCATGGCCATTCTACTAGAGCAGAGGATGGACGTTTACAGGTAACTCTTGTTATGGAAACCTTTCATAAGCTTTTGCAAGATCCCAAAAATTCCGGTTTGCAACTTCTCATGGGAACGGATGCCAATACTAAAACCGAAGAAGATGTTAAGAAATTCCAGGAGCATGCAGATCGTTTAGGCTTAATTACTACAAGGTCTGGGCCTACAACCATCAAAAAACGGATGGTTACAGTTCAGCATTCTAAATCCGGAAGATCTACTATGGATGAAGAAGACTATCTTTTAACACTTAAGCCTGAAAATGGCGGATGTTTTTCTTTCTCTCATCTTACTGTAGGTTTTCAAGAGGAAGGACTTGATCTTTCCGTTTTTCTTCCTTCTAAAGAGTATCCTTTTGATCACTACTCTGTAGGAGTTTCTTTAGAGAAACTTATTCCCTGAATAATCCTTTTTTTAAGGAGTATCGTATATTATAGGTGGGAGCGTTTCATCTATTGACGGGTGGTCGTGATCATATGTGCCCGGAAGAATTAATGTTCCATCGGATAATGTAGTGGTTTGGTAGACAGTAACTACTTTTTGCGCTATTTCTCCTGGAGGAACTGCTGGCGTAGATATTTTTAAAGCAGGTCCTTGTGCATTGGAAAACGAAATTACGTCTGCATTAGCATCCTTGTAAACACTTAAGCTGGATCCTTCAGGGACTATGAACTTAGTTCCTAAAATAGGTGTAGGCTCTTTGATTGTTGTCGTAATAGTGGTTGAGTCTGCTGTTGGATGTTCGATAGTATATGTGGCAAGAGGGTCGAGTTGAACTCCCATAAACTGGTTTAAAGTCTCTCCAGATGTTTCCATTTTATCGCTAAAATCTTGGCTAACTGTTGTTCGATCCGCATCTGGATGTTCCTTCATATAAGCTTCAGTTTGCACATTGACCATAGCTGTCTGAGCTTCAGTAGCGGTATAGGTTCCTGCGGGAATGAGATTGTATTGTTGCTTTGTGTTTCGATAGGTGTTTTTGCTATTGACTGCAGGCTGCTTTGCTTCGGTAATGCGAGGTCTTTGTTCTTGATTCTGAGGTGGGTTTGGTGATCTGTTGGGAGGATTGAGGTTGGGGTGTTGCAGTGCGGGGGTTTGTAAGTAGGGAGAAGTGGGTGTTTGATCTGCGAATGCAAAAAGGCTTGTCGCTGATAATATTGCTAATAATTTACTGTAATTCATCTTTCGCTCGTTGTTGTTTTATTTTAAAATAATCTATTTAAAATTATTTGTATATTTATTTGTTTTTTTTGGTTTTTGTTTTTTGTGTTCATTGTTATTTTTTTATGTTATTGGTTTTAAGCTTATTGTGTGCTTAATTTTTCAGATTTTGGATGCGAATGGCGTGGTTTTTTTATAAATCTTGGAAGGTTCGAAGTTCTTAATTGGTAATTATTATTTTGAAAGTGTGGTGAAGTGTATTCATTTGGCTATCTGTATTGTGACGATAATGTACCGGAATGCAACTTAAAATTTTAATTGATAGAATTTATTTTTTTAATTGTTTGAGTGTTGTAATTTTACTGAAATTAATGTTTATTTTGTTTAAAATACATCTTATTAATTTAAAAATGCGTTTAAATTTGTTTTGTTTTTTATTTGAAGTTATTTTTTTCGCTTTTCTTAATGTGAAGAGCTTGGTCATCTCCCAGGGAGGTTTGAGTGCTACCGAGGGATGATACAGTTGTAGGTTTCAATGCTCTTAATAAAGACGCCGTCATAAATGCGGCAAGCGACCTGCTGGGTTATACAACTCATGCTTTAGGCGTTTTTAACGATTTTTCGAATGATTTATCCCTAGATACGTATGAAAGCGTAGTATTCCGGGATTTTTATAGGAAAAAGTTTTCGACGGGGCCTGTAAGTGATAAGGCGTTTGCTCACATACATGGCGATAATTATGTGAAAAATACGAATCTTGAGGGATGGTTTCCTTTAAGCGCAAAAGCCTCTTTAGAAGAGTTTGCTGAAAGTTTTTCACCAGATATACGAAATAAAATATTGGGGCTAACAAGCAAAATTGAATATGCCTCCAGAGATCCGATGAGTGAAGCGGAGATTGAAACGTATTCTCATCAGATTGCGCAAAAGATAAAAAATTTAAAAGTAGATGAGGATCTTTGGCTAGAAGGTGGAGCCAACAACCACGCTATGTTCTATCAATTTATCAAAAGATCTGGTGGGAAGTACGACATATACATTCATAATACGGGAGGTGGCCTTCAGTATCATTATTGGGAGCCCAGAGAAGATGTTTTAGATACTTCTCTTAATATCGATCCCGAACTTATAGATGAAACCGTTTCTAAAAAAGATTACGTTTGCCCTTTTGTGAAGTTTGAAGGAGTGCTCGAAGGGGAAATAGGACTCAATATAGGGGGACAGGTTGATCCCGCTTTATTGGTTAAGCTGATTTCGATTGCAACATCAACGCAAGCCGAAGGGGAAGAGGCGATTAAGCAAATCTATGAAGAGGCATTCGGTGCTCTCAATCATAGAAGAATTGAAGATCCTCGTACAAGATCTGATTTCTTTTTGATCGCTCCCCAGAGCGCAGGCACTTGCTCTTGGCGAGTTCTTGCCTACGCAGCGCTCGGGAAGAATCTTGCAGATAGTGAGCAGTTAGAGAGGGTAAATCTACAGATCAAACAAGACTCTTTTGATGCAACTTGTCATGAAGACGGAGCGACTGCCGTAAGAAAAGAACTTTGTATTCAAGGAGGGCAAGAGCTTCAAAGGCAGCTAGCGGGACTTTATGGAATATTCCTTTCCCATGATGAGGTGGAAGCTCGTAGAAAATCTATTCAAAAAGCTCTTGATGCTCTAAAAAAAGAGGAGGCACTTGCCCCTCCGGTCAAAGAAATGAATCCTGTTTCTTGTAAAGAAGGTCCTAAAGACCTTTCTTTACCAGATAGATGGGCTCCAGCCAATCCTTCTGTAATAACCGTAAAAGAAATCATTCCGTTTTCTGCAGAACCTTTAAAGCTTACTCGCTTAGAAGATGTTCAAAAAGAGCTGAAAAAAATTATAGATTTCCAGGGGGAAGATCACCTTTATGATGTTCCTATGCAGATTGAACGTTTGGTTGCATCTCTACCCAGACCCTTGGAATTTAAAGAAGTTTGGAAAGGGGCAAGTCCTCAAGTTATAAGTGAATGTCAAAGCCTTTTTTCCAAGGCTCTTACTTTGTATACTAAGATTATCATAGCTCGCGAAGGACGGCTTCTTTCAGAGCAAAATACGGCTTGGGGACTTTTAGCGGCAATTCACTATCTGTCGGCTAAGATAGATAGTACTCTTGCGTCTGATTATGGGATTTATTTCGAATCTTTTGCAAAGCTTATTAAGAATCCAACTTTTACTAGTTTTTTGCCTAAGGATTTACGGCTATACCAAGATATTCTATCTTATTTTTATAGCACTTCGAAAACAAAACAACTGTTTAACATACGCGCTATTGATGGGCGGGCTATAAAGCACGATACGCCCATTCTTCCAGAAGAAACGTTACTACTTTCTATAGCAAAAAAAAATGAAAAAATTGAAAAAGAGCTGCAGGAAAAAGTAGAGGCTAGGAGGAAGGAAGACTTTTATAAAAAACACTCCATATCGGAATCTAGAATCGAAAGAGAAGTGGTGTTATGGGATAATGAGATGTTTGCGAAGCAACCTGAAACTTCTTATATCGCAAATCTTCGAAAAGCGGCCTACGATGCGCAAGCTTTTACCTATAAAATGAGTTCTTACGAGTTTAATGCTCAAAAATTTCCAGTGGTTACTCGCCAAGATGAAACGCAGAAAGCCATTGTTACTAATCATGCAAGCGTTAATGGTTTTAAACACGCAATTCCTGATGAATCGAATGCTTTTAATGTTTGGTTGATTGATAGACACAGGAGCTGTTTATTTGATGAAAATTCAGAAACTCACGAAAATGAACGGATCGAGGATCTTAGACATGTTCCTACGAGGTTGGAGGCGTCTACATGTCAAAAAACATTGCAAAGTCAGCTGATTGTAGATCATTTTAAAGACAATATTGCCGACCTTTCAGAAGTTGCCAATCAAAATCTTTTTCTTCTTTCTTTATTTCGATCGTTTTCCTCGGGAATGCCGGTTCAAGAAGCTTTAACAGATCCAGCATTTATAAATGCTGTATTTAAGTTTGTCGATAAGGGAATGTCTTTGTATTTACATGGACGCAAAAGACCTGACATAAAAACGGTCCTGTTTTTTATGCAGGTCGTTCGAAGGCTTAAAGAGTTAGATCCGAGCTTGCCTCTTCTTCAAGCTCCTGAGATTAAAGAGTTGTCTAGCTTGGAAAATCCTCCGGAGCGATTCCTGAGAGATTATTCGTCGGAAATTAATGAGTTATTAAAGCGAAACGATCTTACGGAAGAAGAAGAAAACAGCCTTCATATCCATAGGATTTTGCAATACACCACGCAGAAAGAACATCTCAATAGTCTGCAAAGAAGTGAAACAAGTAAAAGTAAGGCTTTACAAGAGATTGTCGAGAGCTGGATGTATTGTAGTGCTTTTAAATTTCATCCTTGGCATTCAGTACATAGTCAGTCGGAAGCAGCCCATTTTATCTATGATTTAGCTCCAGTTTTTGAGAAATTGTCTCCCGAGTTTATCACTTCTGTTATCAACAGCTTGGTTCCTGATAAAAAACGTTCCTTTGCCTCTTTTTCACAAAAAGGAACTCATTTTCCTGCGTATTATACAAGTAAGGGAGCGGAGGGAACTTGGTCTATTAGTCCCTTACATGGGAAAATCCTCCGCAATGGCGAAGAGCTCACTCTTGGAGTGCAAAAAGATTTTACAGAACATCACGAGTATAAGAAGCTGTTCGGAAGTAAGAAATTTAAGCTCGTAAAGCAGGGAAGCGCTTTTGTGTTTCAAAATACGGAGGGGAAAAAGTTCCGCATTTTTGAAATAGATAAAAAAACCATATTGCAAATGGAATGGGAAGGCAAGTGGTATCAGTATTTGACGGGAAAAGAGGATGTCTCTGAAAAAGCTCTTAAAGCATTATGGGATAATTTTCCGAAGCCTTTAATCGCAGACCATTTTGTATTTAGATCTGATGATAAAATCTTATTCCTTAATAAGGATACGTTAGCTGTTGATTTTACAGGATTTAAAAATTCTGTTACAGATAGCGTGGGAACGCTATATGAAAATCGAGGCTCTGATTTTGATTCTTCAATAGAGCGATTTGAACAAAAGCCTTGGATTTTAGAAAAAATGCAGAAAGATGGCATTTTTAAGGTGCAATTGCCTCGATTTAAGTCGTTAAACGAAGATGTGCTGGAGTTTACGAAAACTCCTCAAGGCCTTTCTTGGAGTGGGGATTTTAGATTTATTTTAAAAGAGGCTCCTAAAGGGTTTTTAGGGCATAATTTCAATTATCTATTTTTACAAGATGGAGAAAAAAGTAAGATTTTAGTTCCCTGTAAACCGATGGAAGCTTCTAAAGAATTTGCGCCGCATGCCGATATAGATATTAAAGATAAATTTCGAGCTGCGGAATATGAGCAAGCTATAGACTCTAGTGCTCCTCTTTATACTGGAGAGTTAAATAGTCCGCAATTTGGAGCGTATCGGTTTTTAGAGTACGATGTAGAAATGGGGAAAGTAGTTCCTTTAACATCAGAAGGAGCCTTTTTTCTAAGCTATTTATCGCTAGCTCAAAAAGACTATACGAGGGCTTTAAAGATACTTAAAGAAAGTCTCAAATTAAAAGAGTATCTGATCCTATCTCCTGAGTCTCAAAATGTTTTAAATTGGATGATTACGCATCCTACGAAGTCGTATGATCAATCTTCTTCTGCAGCAGCACTGGGACTTAGGGCTGCTTTGTTTTTTTTGAAAGACCATGCAAGTCTTTCAGGAAACAAGCCGAATGTTTCTATACTAAAAGATAACCTTCGAGAGCTTTGGAGTTCTTATCAAAATGGATTGACTGAGGTACAAGCGGATCTTCGTTTTTCTAGTAAAGAGTTAAAGCAACTTCAAAAACTTTCTGCTTCTCTAGGGATTTACGTCGAGGATTCTTATCGTACTAATCCTTGGCCTGGAGAGATAAAAAAATACACCTCAGAACCTTATTCGTTAGATCGCTACATGAAATGGGAGATGCGACAGGCTTTACAATTTAAGGAAGCTTATAATGCGTTTCAAAGAGCAAAAACGGCAGAAGAAAAAACGTTTTTGAAGATGAAATATTGGAAGTTTTTGACGGAAAATGATTTTGGAAAAAGCCCCGCTATTGCAGCTGTAATCAATGGCGATGGATCGAAATTTACCGCATATCCTGAGGGAGAGATTACCGAAGAGAGTGCTAAAAGTTGGCTTGCGCAATTTACTGCTTACAAGCAAGATTCCTTTTTTATAAGTACTAGTAGATCTGCAGAAAATTCTGTCCAGAAAACAAGTGCGACACCGAACATAGGAAGGTCTCTTGCAGAATCTCTTCATAGAACAAAATCTGCGATTGTTCCTTCTTACTTTGTTTTACCAGAGATATTTCTTGCTGACAGTTCTTTCTTAGATGCTTTTGTAGAAAACTCTTTTGTACAAAGTAGAGATTCTCAACGTAAAAATCTTATTTCATCGGATTTATTTTCTAAAAAAGAAATTCCCCCTCTTTATAAGATGGCTGTGGAGCAAGAAAGATCTGATTTTCTTCAAGAATATGAATCAGGACTTGGCAAAAACCAAGAAGAAATACGATATGCTTTAAAGCCAAGTATTAGTGTAGATGAGATTCATAACAATCTTAGATCTCAATTAGATGACTATTCTATTAAGATCGAAAATCTTCGAAAAGACATCGCAAATTTAGCCAATAAGCTACCTGACGATCCAAAGAAAAGGACCCTTACTCTTTTACTTAATGATGGTCTTGCAAAATCTAAAGTGAAAACGCATGAAGTGGTAAATGCCTTTTTAGAGGGAAACTCAAAAGCCTATTCGGATCTTAATTCTCATCTTACAAGAGAAGATATTGAAGAACTTGACACTTTTACAAAAGATTTTTTGCTTCTTAGCATTGAGGCAAACCAAATAGAAAAAGCTCTTCATTTGAACGATCCTCAGGAATTAGGACAGATGCTGAGCGCTGGTATTTCTTATTTGGATCCTAAATATGCACATTTAACACGTCAGTTTTTAGTCTATGAATACCGAGCAGGTCTTCGAATGAGAGAAGAGCAGGTCTCTTTAATCCTTACGATGTCGCAAGAAAAAAGCTGCGTGACCCAGCTTATGATGGGAGGGGGCAAGACGAGTGTTGTAGCATCCAATCTTTTATACTTAGCTGCAAGACCTGGAAGAATTGCGTTTTTTATTCCACCGGCTGCACAGATCAGTACTTTGATAGAAAACCTCGGCAATATGCAGAAAAAGCATTTTCATCAAGTCGTCGTGCCGATGCAAATGCAAAGAAGTCAGCTCACGATAGAGAATCTCAATCTTATTAAAGAGGAATTTGAGAGCGCTAAAAAAGATCGCAAAATCATTTTAACGACAAGAGAAACCATAGAATCTTTGAATTTGGAATATTTGGATCTGCTTAGTAAGAAAGACTATTGGAATCCTAAATTACACATTCTTTCCCATCTAATAAAAGAGATGAAAATGTTCGGAGATGCCTTGATTGACGAAGTGGATCTCATTTTAAATCCGATGCAGGAGACGAACTTTCCGCTTGGCGAAAGAATGCCGATCACACCAGAGCTCATAGAAATGACCCGGCAGCTTTTTAAATTACTGGTTTCTCATGAAAAATTACGATTGAGTACTAATGAACAGGCCGTACTTAGTGAATCAGCGCATCGAAAGATCCTTTTAGAGGTTTTTACTAAGTTTTTTGATGAATATACGGGTTTTTCTTTAGAGCCTTCTGAAAAAGAGTCCTTTCTCAAATTCGTTGCAGGAAATCCTGCGACAAGGTCTTTTAAAACGGTATTACAATTAAGGTCGAAAAGTGAAGGGCTGAAAAATTCTGCGGAAGCCATTTCTTTGACTAAACACTTGTCGAGTGATGTTCTTCCACTTACCCTTTCCAAGAGCACAGGGGAGAGCTATGGCAGGGTATTAGATGATGACGTTGTGGGCCCCTATTATGGAGTTGCAAGCCCTTCTTTTACAGAATTTGGATCTCAATGGGAAGCGATGCTCTACCATTTTCAGACGGTGTTATCTAAAGGAGTTACTGCAAATCAAGTAAAAGAGCTCTATGAAAGTTTTTTTGCTTCGGCGTCTTATCAAGTCTCAAGTGCTGGAGCGATTTTAGAAGAGACATGGGAAGCTCAAACATTTAAGACATTGACCGGATACTCTTTTGCAGAATTTAATAAACCAGGAAATCTGCAACGAGCTATTGATAAAATCAATTCTAATCAGGATCTGCAGCTTCTTTTGGAAGCAAATACAATTGCTCAGGTTGTGGGATCTTATGTAAAATACTTAAGAAGTACATCTCAAAACTTTGTGGAGAATTTCTCTGGATTTGACTCTTTTTCAGGGACTCCCTGGAATATTGAGTCGTATCCTAAATCGCTTCAAGATGGATTTCATCCAGATACAGGAACGGAGGGGAAAATTCTTGATGTCTTTTTAGAAAGATCTAAAAAAACACCAAAAATTCATACGACAGAAATACCCAGACCTACAGAAACTTTAACGAGCGTATTGCAAGGGATGACACCTGATAGAAAAAAACGACTTTCAGGATTTATTGATTCGGCAGGACTGTTTAAGGAAAGTGATGGTCTTTCCGTTGCGAAAGAAGTTCTAGCATTTTATCAAAAAGATGATCGTATCCAAACAGTTCTATTTTTCGGAAGACCCACTTCTAGAAGTCCTATGGTTTTAATGGCCTTGAAAAAAGGGGCTTCCAAACCTGTATTAGTGGGAAGCACGCAAGCTCAAGAGATAGCAAAACATGGTATTTCTTTGGACTCAACCTTTGTCTATTACGATCAAACGCATTGTGAGGCGACAGACATTTTACAAAAAGAAGACGCGATTAATGTGATTTCCGTAAATCACAAAATGATCCGCCGCTCTTTCACTCAAGGGATCCTTCGCCTTAGAGCTTATTTTAAAGGTCAAGACATTGAAGTCGTGCTTCCTAAAGAAGAGGTCGAGCATTTTACAGGAAAAGCAGATCTTCTTCCTACTCATCAAGACGTTCTTGTAAAGGTCATTGATAACCAGGGTATACGAAAAGCGGATCAGACATTTAGATCGTATAAGCAAAAGATCGATAATGCATTAAGGCAAGTTGCGATGGATGAGCTAATCAAAGAGGCAGATATAGGAAGGCAGGGATTGATTTTTAACCGGTTCAAGGATCTTTTTGTGGTCCATCGAGAACAGAACCTTTATACGCAGTTTGGAGCTCCTGAAACGCTGATAGATAGTTTGGAGGCTTTACAAGAATATCGAAAGTGGAAAGAGAGTTTATTTCAAACACTTACTAACGATGCAGAAGTGCTACAAGTTGCCGGATCCCGATTGGATTCTATCATGGAAAGCGCTCAAAAGACTGCTTATCGTCCGACAAAGGTAAAGAAAAATTTCCGTGAAGATACAGGAACGGAAGTAGAACTTTCTCAAGAAATTCAGGTAGAAATTAACGTAGATACGTCACTCAACAGAGAACTTCAGCAAGAACTTGATCAATACCAGAATGTAGGGTACATATCCCCTATTCGAGAGATCTCTTGGACTGATGAAAACGTAAAATCTGCTTTAGAGAAAACGGATTATAATGGATACTCTTATAGTCCTAAGGTGTATTCTTTAAGGGATATCCTCCTAGATAAAGAGCTAATTCCTTATCAGCAGGATTACTTTAAGCTATTTGGAGATAACCTTTTGGTTTCCCATAACTTTATTCAATCGTTTACTAAGATTACTTCTGTCTTTTATAAAAAACAGAAACATGCAGGGCAAGTGCTCCTTGTCAAAGAGGCAGATCAAATCAAAGCTATCTTGCTTTCTACTTTAGAGGCTCGTTTCTTTAAAAAGTATATTACGGATAAAAAACCGGGCAATATGTGGCTTGTTCTTCCGTCGGGGGATCCTTTAACTGGAAAGGCACCAGATATGACCCCAGAGGTTCAAGATCTTCTTTGGCAAGTAAAGTTGCTTAACGGAAATGTCGGAGAGCTGCTTAAAGATAAAATAACTCCTCAAAAAAGAAAGCGGCTTAACAAAAAATTACTGCATGATTTCTTAGCCTTGAAAGTAGAGTATGATCCTAAGCAAAGAGGCGTTTTTTATCAGCATTTTGTAGAAAAGCACACACAAAAGAAGGATCCCTTAAGTTTTTTCCGAAAGACCTTACCGAGTGCTTTAAACACTGGAAATGAAAATTTTGAAAAATACTATCCGTTGATTGCTATGGGGATTTCTAAAAAAGAGATCGAAGCAAAGAGTATAGATGTTAGAGAGGCTCTTTTTGTGTATATCGATTCTTTAAAGAAGATTTTTAAAGCAGGGTTAGATTTACGTCCTATTTTAGATCTTCCTTGTGGGGACTTAGTGAAAATTTTGGAAAATGCAGATAAAGTTATCGGGTTTACCAAGAAAGGGCTGCGATGGGAAACGCTTTTAAGGACGTTAAAGCCGAGGCGTGCATAGATTAAAGGTGGAAGCTTTCACCATATTTTAAAAAAAGTAAAGGGGAGTTTGTATAATGGTTGCAGTTGTTTCTAATCCTAACCGTTTTGTGGTTCGCAATTCTTTGGAACCTAAAGAGGTTTCAAGATCAGAAGATCTTGCAAAAAAAACAGACAAGGTTACGGCTCCAGCTTTTAAAACAGATCCGCAAATCGAAGCTTTTCCTCTTAAAGAAAAAGAGAAGAAAAATTCATATATTCCTCTTATATGTGGTGCTGCGGTGGTTTTAGCCGTTTGTGGATTTCTTTATGTTAAAGCAGAAGAGGCCGAATTTCGTCTTAAGAAAGCTGAAGAAATAACTCAAAAAGCCACAGATGTGAGCACTCTTTTATGTAATAATTTGTGTACGCTTTTAAGGGATGACGCAGAGAGTAATGAAGGGGTTTCGATGCATGCAAAGAGTCTAGATGCAATGCTTCAGTGTGAGGCATTACAAGGGGACAAGTTTTGTTCCGATGTGTAAATTTTTATAAATAGGTTTTTTGTGATACCGTCAACAGTTGCTTCCTTAAAAACTCCTACTTCTTTTCCTAACGAAAAGGAGCGTAGTACCATTTGGAATAAGCGAAACATAACGATTGGCATTGCAGTTGTGGTTATTCTAGCTACCGCTGTTGCGAGCTTGTATTATATAAATAAACCCACTCCAGCCATTCCAAAGCCTTTAAAAGCAGCGTCAGAGCCTCCTGTCTTAACTAAGGTGCAATTTATGAACAAGAGTTTTCCTCTTTCTAAAAAAAACATGTGGGATGAGCAACAAGGTTCGTTTGTTATAGAAAATCAGATCGATAAGATGTCTGGATTAATCCAGGACATTTTTTATAAAGGTCATGTGAGTTGGATAGCTCAAGAATATGACGCTTGTGCAAATCAAGTTAAAAAATTCATCGATACATCTTGTTATTCCGATCGGGGGCAATATTTTTCTCGGGATTGTGATAGCAAATTTGAGATGGCGCAAGATACATGCAGTTTTGCTAGAAAAGCTGGAGAGCTATTTTGTTCCACAACGCTACATGAATCAGAATTTGCCGATTCCAGGCCAGAACTAACAAATATTTGTAAGAATGTGGGTCTTTTGTAAGATTTATTCCCAAATTATTTTAGCAAGCGGATTTAATTGCTAAATATTGTGATTTAGATCTCCATCGGACTAAAATTAGATAAGACTAGCTGTTCTCCTGCAAGGATTTTACGAGCAGCAAAGACTAAAAGAACTGGATAGTCTTCCTCATCATCCCAGACAAAACGGATATTGAGGTTGCTTTGCGTATCTTTACAAGGAAGATGGCTTAAAAAATTGCTTTCTTCAGAAACTTCCAAAGAAAGAGTTCCTTTTTTTCCTTGCGCCACTATAAAAGAGCGTTTTTTGGAAGGATTTAGAGAAAAAGTTCCTGCAATTAACCCAATACAAGTGTTTTTAGCGATCGGATCTTGGTTTTTTTTCAAAGTAACTTTTAGTTTTCCTTGATTAGATGCGATGGAAAATTTCCGCGGAAGTCCTTTTTCTAGGACGATTTCTTCGAATGCATCTACTTCTTTTTTTGCTTTTTGAGAAATGTTTGGCAGCTGTTTTTTTACTGCTTTAAAAAGGGGGTGGCTTTCCACTTCCTCTGGAATGTTTACTAAAACATTGCGCAAAGGCAATAAAATCTTTTGGTGAGAGGCAGCAATGGGCTTGATCGGATTTGCGAGCTTTACTTTTAAATTAGGGGTGAGAATGTAGGTGTTAGGTCTCATATCATTGGGAATGATATTTAAAGCCTTCCAATACTGCCCGCCGTAATTACTGAAAAGTTGCTCTCCGGGTTGGATAGCGCGCAAAGCTAAAAGGAGGATTTCCATTCTTCCATTCGGGAGTTTAGAGACAATTGCTTCAATATTCGTCTCTAAAGAACTGTGGTTGATAAAGCGTGTGAAATTTCCTTTTTTAATAGCACTTGTCTGGATGGAATATTCAGTGTCACGAGCCCAAGGCTCTTTAGGATTTAAAACGTGTTTGAAGTCGGTTTTTTTAATGCGCACGCCTTGAGCCACATCATAGGCATAAGACGTTCCCTCTGTGATATCGCATTCTACAAGTTCATAAAGGCCTGTATAAACCCCGATAAAAGTTCCTGCAGGGATTGGCTTAGCATCAGGTTTTAAAAATACTCCTGTATTTACTTTGGGATGTACATGGGCTAAGTACAGGTTGCTTGGCAATCCTCGCAGCTCTATTTCTTTGCTCACACGCAGGATGTCTTTGTATAATCGAGCAGAAACTTGCAGAGCCTCTTTTCTGGGAAGCTTAGAAGAGTATTTAAGAAGAAAATCTTCATACCAAGAAGAGCCTTCAGAAAAAGGCAGCCGAAAGTGCTCAGGGATATTCATCATAGCCAAATGTTCCTTGCTTTGATTTCACCCTAATAGCTGCTCTATATTGAAGTAAATCATTTTTTCTAAAAAAAAGTGGAAGAGGGGTCTACATCGATTAGAAGGTGGATTTTTGAGTGTTTGAACTCGTTTTGCAAGCTGCGTAAAATCGCAGAGGCCGCAAGAACTTTTGTGGATTTGATCAAAAACTGAAATCGATACTGATCTTGGATTTTTGCGTGACCTGCAGGGACTACCGGAAGAAAAGCAAAAGAAGCGGGGAGTCTGTCGATAAGAAATTTTCGAGCCTCTTCCGCTTTTTGTTTTACTTCTTCGCAAACAGGGCCGTGTAGTGCAATTTTAATGAGATGTGTAAACGGGGGATACTGAAAGATCTGCCTTATTTGGGATTCTTCTGCAAAAAACTTCTCATAGTTTTGTTCGGCAGCCAATTTCAAAGTATCTTGAGTCGGCAGAAAGGTTTGTAAAACTACTTCTCCAGGCAGCTCTCCCCGTCCAGATCTTCCTGAAACTTGCGTGATGAGTTGAAACATCGATTCTGAGGCGCGAAAATCGGGTATGGAAAGAGTGAGATCCGCATTGAGGATCCCAACTAGAGTGACGGATGGAAAATGCAATCCTTTAGCAATCATTTGAGTGCCCACTAAAATATCGGCCTTTCCCGAGCGAAATTGTTTAAAAATCTTATCATGGCTTCCTTTGCGTTTTGTGGTGTCAGCATCCATTCTAAGTACTCGGCACTGAGGGAAAATTTGATATAGTTTTTTTTCGACAAGTTCTGTTCCAGCTCCCTGAAATTTAAAAGAAGCATTGCTGTGACATTTAGGACAAGTTTGAGATAGAGGGATAGAGTAATCGCAAAGATGGCAAGAGAGCCTATTTTCTTGGTGATGATAAGTCAGAGAAGTTTCACAGTGAGGACAAGAGGAAATATGTGAGCACTGCAAACAGATTTGAGAGGTGTGATAACCTCTTCGGTTGAGTAGTAAAAGGGATTGTTCTCCTACTGCAAGCCTTTTTTTTATGCCCGATAGAAGTTTATCAGAAAATAAAGTGCCGCCTTTATGTTTAGCATACTCTAGTTTCATGTCGACAATATGCACTTCAGGCATTTGCGCTTTGCCTAACCGTTTTGTAAGCAAGCTTAGTGTGTATTTTCCTATAAGTGCATTTTGATAGCTTTCCAGACTTGGCGTTGCGCTGCCAAGCACTGCTACTGCTTTACAAAATTTTGCTCGGACGATGGCTACATCTCTTGCATGATAAGAAGGGGAGTCTCCCGTTTGTTTGTAGGCAGAATCGTGTTCTTCATCGACAATAATGAGTCCAAGGCAGGGCACGGGACAAAAAATAGCAGAGCGCGCTCCGATGACGATTTTGGCTTTTTGTGATTGGATCTGATGCCAGGCATCTCTTTTCTCCCCCTCTGAGAGCCTGTAATGCAAGAGCGCAATTTTTTCTTCAAAACGGCTTTTGATTCTTTCAATGGTTTGAGAGGTTAAAGCAACTTCAGGAACGAGAAAAATGACTCCTTTGCCTAAACGAAGAGCCTCTTCTATAGCCTGTAGATATACTTCTGTTTTTCCACTTCCGGTTACTCCATAAAGAAGGTGAGTGGCAAACTCCTGCTGAGAAAGCGATTTTTGAATTTTGCTAAGAGACTCTTGTTGCTCTTCTGAAAGAGGTTTTGATTTAGAGATGAAATAATCATCATCCCAGATAGGGGCTCTTTCTTTTACTTCTTTTTTGAGGGTAATCCACTTTTTTTTCTCCAAAGAAACAAGAGAGGATCTCGAAGCTTTTGCTTTGGTAAGAAGAAACGGAAGAGGGCTTTTTCCCCCTTCTTCGATGAGAAGTTGTAATAACTTTTTTTGCTTAGGGAATCTTGCGTGAAGCTCTTCAGCATATAAAGCGAGCTTGGCTAAAGGTTCTAGGTTTTCTACGATCCACTCATTTTGCTCTTTCATATGGTTTCGAATGCTTGAGGGGAGGATCGTTTTTAGAACTTTATGCATCGGACAGCTATAATAAGATGCCATCCATTGGGCTAAGAAAATAAGATCTTCTGTAAGGACTGATTGTTCTGAGGCTAGCTCATGAATGTCTTTTACTGTTGCATAAGAAGCTGTTTTTTTTACGGCCCATATAGTCCCTTTGCGCAAGGATGTATGCACAGGGACTATTACCCTAGATCCTACGAAGACTTTTCCTAGGAGCTCTTGAGGGATGCTGTAGTCTAAAAACTTATCTAAGGCATCATCTAAGACGACGCTTGCGAAGGAGCCGTTAAGCTCAAGAGAGTGCATAGTGTTTTCCAAAGCTCTTTTTTTTGCGTAGGATCAAGAAAATAGGTTTCAAAGTCTGCTAAGAGAAGCAGTTTTCCTTTACCTAAAAACCGTTCGGAAGAAATGGGTTTTTCTTTTAGGAAAGGCAGTAAGTGTGGTTTTTTATAGAGAGCTTGAGAGGCTATAAATAAGCGTGCTTCGGTCTCTTGAAAAAAAGGAGTGAAGTTAGAGAGCTCTTGCTCCCATTTTTTCATGTCAATTATGGTAGAATTCGGAAAATACAGGTGTAGCGCCCGATTGATGTTTTGTAAAAAAAGATCTGATTCTTTCCCTTCCCGAAAAGAAAAGAGCACTACATTTGCTTTCAAGGCCTTTTTATAAGAGAGATCTAGGAAAAATTCTTTTTCTTGAGGAGGGGCCATCTGTGTAGAAAATTGAGGAAATAGATCTTTGACAGCTTTGGAAAGATCTTCTACGCCTAACGGGATGCTTGGCAAGGTAGGTTTAGGAACCTCTTTTTCACAAATAGGAGGGGGGATTTCTTCCTTTTTTTCTGCAGCAAAGCTTTTTTCTTGGATGGGGCTTTTTAGCACCTGAGGAGGAGTTGGTGTAGTAACGGGCGGCTTTGCCGAGGTGAGTTTTTTTTGTAAAAGTTGAGCTTTTTGGGGTGATGTAATCCATTTTGTAGATGGATCAAAACTCTCCTCCAAGTAACGGATGGTATCAGCAAGAAGAAGATTCATGAATTGCCTTTTGGGAAGGAAGTTGTTTTATGCGCTCTGCGATTGTGAGAAGATGCGTAGTAAATCCTTTTTTATGAAAGTGATCACAAAGGATTGTTTGTAGTTTGCTAAGGCCTTCTGGATACAAACTATGAAAGAGTTTAGGTAGATAGTTGATCGGACTTAAGGCTTTGATTTCTGAGTAATGGTCCAGTAAGAAAAAAAGGAAGTTTTCTTCTTTTTTACATTCTTGAATGAAAGGATCTAAAAGGATGAAAAGCTTTTGTAAATACTCTTCTGGTACAAAAAAACATCGATATAATAAAGAGCTAGTTAGATAAGAGATCATTTCTTGTAGCTCTAACCCTTCTTTTTTGTGCATAGGAAAAGCGTAAGGAAGCAGTCTCATATGTTCTTGGAGTCGATTTAAGGGGGCATCGTAGGTTTTTTCGCATAAAGAGGACAGGGAGAAAGCCCAGGTGCTTGTAAGGCTTATCGCGCAGATATTAAGTTCTGAGAGGATAAATGACAAAAGCAAGGCTCGATCTCTTTCTTGATAGACATAGGTTTCAGAAAAAGGAGAATGAAAATATAGCTGCTTGGACATAAAAGATCGCTCGCATTTTTCTTTAGTATGACAAAAAGAGCTCGAAAAAAGCAATGGATACCTGATCGTTATTCCAGCAAGGCTCTTCTTATATTATATTTTTTTAGGCGTATTTAATTGAAAATCAAATCCTTTTTTAATGTTAAGTTCGATTGTCTATGTGTTTGATTTTGTTTTAGGTAAATCGAAAGCTGATGTGTTATAATTTTAGTGTATGTTGAATTTGAAAATAATCTCCTTAACCCAACCCTGGATGTTCCATACTTGGGCAAGTAGTCTGCCTTTCTTGACCAAGGAATCCCATCCAGAGTATTACCTAAATTATTTCAATGCTACGATTTCTAATCTGCGAATTTTAAAATGCACTTCTCCATTAGGGGAAAAGGACTCAAGAGCGAGATATCGATCGACAACTTGCGTTAAGAAGGTTTGTTTTAAAGAATCGGGAAGAGGGCGGAGGTAGGGGAACCATTGACCGATGAATTTTTCGAAAATTTCTCTGGAGGGGAAAATGTCTTTTTGAGGGACTACAGCAAGCCTTTGGACTTTAAAATGATTGGCTAAAAGAAGCTCTTTATAGTCTGCTTCACTCACAAAGTTCCAGCCAGTGGAGAAATTTTGAAAATAAGAGGTCCATTCAGGGGCGCAGATCACTTCATTAACTGCTTGTTCCAGGGTGTGGGGAAGCCCCATGGGCATTGTAATGGCAAGAGTTCCTGATTGCTTTAAACTTTGATAAGCTCCTTGTAAAAAAGCCGTATGGTTTTCGACCCATTGCAATGTCGTAAAAGAAAATACGACATCAAAGGTGTTTTGAAAATCTAATTTTTGTGCATCTTGCAAATGAAAAGATATATTGGGTTTTGAAGAAAAGTGGGTCTTTGCAAATTCAATCATCGCGTTTGAAATGTCTACACCGATTACAGAGCCTAGCGGCGTTTTTTCTGCAAGCTCTACTGTGATTTTTCCATCGCCACATCCTACATCTAAAATGGATCCGTTTTCTGGGATAGTTATGTAGCTCATAAGATCTGTAGCGGCTTGTTTTTGAGAAGAGGAATTTTTGTAGTACTCTTCTGCCTTCCAGTACTCTTCAGAAGAGGCAAAAACAGAAACTGTACTAAGAATGAGTGCAAAGCAAAGAGCTCTTTTCATGGAAATTCCTTTTTGTTAAAACTCTGTGAAAAGTGCATCGCAATATATTTCAAGAAGGGATCAAATTGCAAGGGATCTGATGTTTTTTTTCAGGAGAAAATACAGAAAATGAGCGCTGTTTTTTTTTGATCTCGCTCTAGCAAGACGACGTGACAAGAAATTCTGTTAATTAAAAAATAGACAAAATTCTTAAAATCTAGCTATGTATTAAGGGGACAAAGATATCTTTTTAAGAGGCGTGTGTTTTGTATGCACAAAATTTTCACATGGACAGTTCTGCTTGCAAGCTTAGCACCTCACGTTTCTTGCATCCTCAAAGCAGATAGCTCCATAAATTTGCAGGAATCTATCCAGCCACTAGAAACTCCCTCAGCTCCTATGCCACAGATCAGAGGCGTTATTATTCCTGTGCAGAACACATCTCTAGCTATTCAAACCTCACAAGGGGAAGCTCTGTCTGATCCAGCAGAAGAAGCTCCTGCAAATGTACAAGAGCCGTTACCTGTATCGGAGACTTTGGAAACACCTGCTGTTGAATCATCGAATATACAAACTTCACAAGAGGAAGTTTCCTCAGATCCAACACAAGAAGCTCCTGCAAATGTACAAGAGCCGTTACCTGCACTGGAGACTTTGGAAAAGCCTGCTGTTCAATCATCGAATATACAAACTTCACAAGAGGAAGTTTCCTCAGATCCAACACAAGAAGCCTCTACAAATGTACAAGAGCCGTTACCTGCACCGGAGACTTTGGAAAAGCCTGCTGTTCAATCATCGAATATACAAACTTCACAAGAGGAAGTTTCCTTAGATCCAACACATGAAGCCTCTACAAATGTTCAAGAGCCGTTGCCTGCATCTGAGACTCTGGAAACGCCTCCTGTTGAATCAGTTCCTTTACAAGAGCCTGTAGTTCCCTCTCCACAAGTCCGAGGTGTTTTGGTTCCCTTGCAAGAGCCCGTTTTAGAGCAGCCAGCTCCTCTTGTGCAAGAGGCTCCACCTAAGGTAACGGATAGTTCTGTAAGTGTTCGGAAGGCGCCCCCAACGATTATTTTTTCTGCTCCAGAAGTTTCACCTTCTTGTCAAATAGAAGTTGTATCAGAAAATAGTGATGAGAAAGAACGTAGTAAGTTGGATGAGCCTATCAAAAGAAATGTATTTGCTAATATTGCCATTGGAGCTATATCTGCCGCTGTTGTTTTCGTGTCGGCTGTTTTGGCGAGCAAATAAGAGTTAGTTTAGTGGATGTAGAGATTGCACTTAAGTAGTAAGCATCTCATGAAAAAGTTATATCCTGGGAGGATATGTGAGAAGAAGTTCCTTTAAATGTCTAGCCTCTTTTGCCTATTTTACTTTAGGTGCTGGATCTCTATGGGGAACGGATGTTGAATATTTTGTAAGAGCGCCTACAGAATCGGGAACTGTGATTGGCAGTTGCGGTAACATCGACACTTGCGATAACAATGCCTGTAGCTGTAATAACAACACATGTTGCAGCATTATAACTGCCATGAATTTTGCCAATACGGCGTCTCAGGTTACAACTATTAGTATTATTGAAAATACATCTAATAATATGTACCAAATCCTTTATGGTTCTAGTGGTCCTGGATCTGCTACCGTAACTTTATGTGCAGAAACGGGTGCTATGATCATCAACTCCAATGTTACCTCAGGTCTTACCCAATCGAAGATTTCCGTAGGCCCATTCGTCGGAACGATCATCAATTTTAATGGCTCCTATGTATATGCAGATTGTGCGCCGGATTATGATTTGGCTGTTTTTCAGCCAGCTTATCTGGATAGTAATAGCCCAGGTACCGTTACATTAGAGAGAGTGGTTTTTCAGAATGCAAGTGTATCTCCTGGATTTAGTGCGATAAATATCGCAGGGGGTACTCTTACTATTAGTGGAACCAGCTTAGCTCCCAATGATAGCACCACAGCATTTAGCGGGAACAACTGGACCGTTCAAAATTATAACTCTCATGATCCCTCTTTGATTTTTGCATCAACGGTCTCAGGTGATACCTATCCTCTTGGATATTATACAGAAGCTTTTGCAGGTCCCATTACTTATATATCTGATAATACTACTTTCAGCATGACCAACAATTCTGGAGATCTTGTCACTCTAAGCGGAGCTATTACTCCCGGATCCTTTGTATCTTCCGTTTTGAATATATCCCCCTCAAGTGGAGGTATGTCGCTGTCGGGAGATCTCTCAGTCGATACAGTAAATACCTATACGGGAACTGTTTTGCTTTCCGGAATCAATACGATGACTATTCTCAATGTTTATGGAGATGTTCAGCTTACCGGAACGAGCAACAGCATGGGAACTGTCAATGTTTATGGCAGTGTTTCTTTGAGTGGTGCAGGCAGTGTAGGGGCATCTACTGTGATTAATATCGGCAGTTCTTCTGCTAGTGGAACTTTAACCTTTGCCAGCGGGTTTACTCTGTTAGGTGGCGCAATTTCTTTAGATGCTACGGTCGGTTCTTTTAGTAGTTCTTTCAATGATGCTGGAAATAACGTGACGATCTCATCCCAAATAGGGGGAGTTGGAGTGTACACGAAGCAAGGTAGCGGTATACAAACTCTTACGGATAATTCCAATAGCTATACCGGCGGGACGAATATTACTGCTGGAGTGCTCAGGATTTCCAATTTAGGACAGATCAACTCGGTGGCTGCCGCAGGAATAACCATGACGGGTGGTGGTACGCTTTTTACTACAGCAGACATGACCCTACCCAATTCCCTTACTATTGCAGGCTCCGGAGGATTGTCCGCTTTAGATTCCACTACTTTGACCATTTCTTCAGATATTTCGGCTCCAGGTGCCACTTTGCTTATAGGAAACACTCAAGTAAGTAGCGTCCTCGGAACTAGTGCGTCTGGAACAGTTGTTCTCCAAGGAACAGGGAGTTCTATAGGTTCGATTGTTGTAGGGGCTGTTGATAGTTCTAATGTTAGCTATCCTGCGACGTTGTCCGTAGATGCTGTGTCGGAACTGGGAAATACTGGTACGCTTACTTTGCAAGGAGGGGGTGTTTTTACCGCTACAGGAAATATTGCTATTGCTTTTCCTGTGAATGTTGGCACAGGATCTGGGACATTGTCTCTAGGTTCTATCTATACTCTGACCGTGTCGGGTTCTATTTCTACCGCATCAGGTGCAGTTGGATCTCCTGCTTTAAACATAACAGGGGGATCTGCGTTTATCTTTAGTGGAGATAATAGTTCCTTTACTGGGAATTTATTGGTTTCTAACACGACTTTACAGATCTCAAATACGAATAATTTAGGATCAGATAGCTCCTCTGCAGAGCTACAACTATCTAATTCTGTTCTCGATATTACCTCGGGAACTATAACCTCTCAACGAATTCTCTCTTTAGTGGGATCCAATACAATTAATGTCGCAACTTCAGCCTCCGCATCGTTTACAGGTAACTTTTCCGTTGCAAGTGGAGCCAGTTTAACAAAAACAAGTGATGGAACTTTAACTATACTTCCCTCTATTGCTCAGAGTAATACCAATTACGACCTTACGATATCGGCGGGAAATCTTATTGGTAATACGTTTTCTTTGGAAAATACCTCGATTGTTGTTGATTCTAGCGTAGCGTTTGATCAAACTTCTTCTGGTACGTTTAACGGAACCATCTCAGGATCGGGTTCTGTTTCTGTGACAGGAACATCTCCGCTCACATTTGCGCCTTCACTCAGTACTTATACTGGGGGGACCTATGTCTATGGAACACTTATCATTAACGGAGATGTTTTAGGAGCCTCTTCGTCCATAATATACGGCAGTGGAGGGACAATTCAGACTCTTTCTAGTTTTTCTATGCCCCAACCAATCACTCTTACAGGTAATTTAACCCTTTTATCAAATTCTGGTACAATTCTTGGATTATCAGGAGACATTACAGGTTCCGGGAATTTGATCAAAGAAGGCCTAGGAAGTCTTTTGCTAACAGGAGATACCTCTTATACGGGAAATACGTATGTTAACCAAGGAGCTTTCGTTGTCTCTGGAAGTATTGTTTCAAGTCAGGAAGTTGTAGTTGCATCAGGGGCTATTTTGGCAGGTACTGGTAGTATAGGTGATGCAGACATTTATGGAACGATCGCAGGAGGATCTTCTCAAAACGTTGTAGGAACTCTATCGGTTGTAGGTAACCTTACATTAGAAAATGGCTCCAGCTTTGGAACTGTCCTCTCACCAGGGCATAGTTCTCTTGTATCTGTATCAGGGCCCGTAACGATTCCTCCCGATATGACCTATTTGATTGCCCCAACAGCTGGCACCTATCAGCCATTTTCTACGGTTGTTTTAAGAGGAAGCAGTATTACAGGAAAGTTTTCTAAGATTGATGTTTTTGCTTTTTCTGCCAATTTTCTCTCATCAAGCATTCGTTATACAGAAACAGAGGTTATTTTAGATGGAATAAGTAAATCTATTACGGGACTTGTTACAGGGCAAAATGCCATCAATGTAGCCAACGCTTTAGATCAAGTAATCAACTATAACCGTACGCAGATAAGCTATACGATTGGATCTGGAACGATTATCCCATCTTCTCCACCAGAACTCGTTCCAATAATGGCAAGTTTACTTTTCATTGATACACCAGATGAGATGACGTATGCATTAAATCAAATGCACCCAGCTCAGTTGAAAGGAATGGCCATTTCTCAAGAAAGTAATGCGGTTAAGGTAAGAGAATCGTTAAGCCAGAGAATGCGAAACGAATTGGATATAACAAATTGTCAGTTGTCAGATAATTATGATGTCCGAGAAAAAAATTGCTGTGAAGATAACAAAAAAACTATGACAGCGTGGATTGGTGGAAATGGAGAGTCCTTATTTCAAGATAATAAGGATAATTTGTCCTAGACAATACTTTACCTGACAAACGACACTTACTTGACAGTTTGAGTAGGTGTCAAAATCTGACTATCTAG
>JAIETG010000006.1 GCA_019745395.1 Rhabdochlamydiaceae bacterium
AGATGGATATATTAAAAAAGAAGAAAGAAAAACAGGAACCTCTAATTTAGGTTGGACCTAAAAGAGGGGCAAGGTCAGAGCTGCTACATTTTTTTGAATTTGACTATAACAGAGCCGAATAACATACGGGACAATATATCTACCAAAAAAATTAGCAACTCTATACCACCCTTGCACAAGTATTTTATTGTAAATCTCATCTGCGCTTGGAATGCCCAATACTTTTAAATCATCAACAGGATAAGCAATCGTAATAGAATAATGTTCCTGCAGAATCTGTTGTAAGCTGATAGCTGCAGCCTGATGCCCATAGCCACCATGACAAGAAAGAATGAGTACATTTGATTTAGTTTTAGAGCTTTTTTTAGGGCGCGTGATAGAACCATTTGTTGAATTGGTCGCATCTAACTTATTAGCGAATATCGGAAAATTTTGAGAACTAACTGTATCAGATTTTTGCGCAGCATTAACGGTATTATGAAAAGATACAAACTGTGAGCACACAAAAACAATCGAAAATAACATGGCGCGCAAGGCTACCCCCCAGAATCATATAAATGCATCACAAAACTTTTGATTAACATTTCCATCACAAAAACAACAACAAAAAAACAATCCATTTATTAATTTTTTTATTCAAAAGTAACACACATCCGCCAATGGTTTAATTCGAAAAATTCACACCTAAATATTTCACAAAAAATAATATGCGAAATTTCCACATAAAAATTTGAAGCGATTATGTGCTTGATAAAAACAGTATAAAAACATAAAAAAAAATCAGAGTAGAATTATTACACAAGTAGAACTTATGCGGACCTTGAGCAAAAAAACAAAACAGTCCCGCCTTAAATGGAAAAAGTTTGATTACAATAAAAAACTCAAGATAAATTATGTGTATTTTGTAATTTATTTTTCTTCTATCGTTTTCATTTACATTTACTATATATCAATAACACCGGCTACATTTTGGTTAAAAGCAACTTGCTATTCAGCCGCCATCATAGAGTCTTCCATCGAATCGCTTGCATTAGCTTGGATTGTTGCCACATTTACTAAAAAAAATAGATTTTTTTTCATTTCATTTTTAAGCTGTATCGTAATTCTATGGTACTTAAGAGTAGTAAACTTTATTATGCTTAGACTCGTAGACGTCTCTATTTGGGAATGCATTTCACGCATATGCCATGACACTTTTCAAAATTTAGTAGAACTAATAAATAGCGGATGTTTATCAACACCATTAATTATATTCACAACAACAATCGCAATTACAATTTATGCGAATATTCGAGTATTTTATTTCACGAAAAAATATGCAAAAAAAAAGGTGTTCCCACTTTCTTTTCGACAGTTGAGTTGTTATTGTTTAGTAGGGTTTGCATTGTTAGGAACGCTAGGGACCTGCAGCTATACAAAAAAAACATCTAGACAATCACCTTATTATGCAAATATGCTTCCTTGGCATGTTTTATTTTTCCCAAAAAAAGAAGAAATCATTCAAGTTCCAAATAACTTACATCTGCCTAAAGTAGAGTCCTTAAATTCTATAAACCCAAAATGTTTTTCCCTAAAACACAAACCAGATATATTTCTCTTCATTGTTGAAAGTTTAAGAGCTGATTTTATAACAGAAGAAATAGCGCCCTGCCTTGCTCGTTTTCGTGACAACAACTACTCATTCCCGAACGCCCTCTCCAATGCGAATGCAACGCAAAATTCTTGGTTTTCTATATTTCATTCTATTTATCCATTTTATTGGAAAAAATTTGCATCTCCCCAATGGAACCAAGGAGGAGTGCCCTTATTATGGTTGAAAAAAATGGGCTATCAGATCGAGGTTTACTCCGCTTCCAATATTGAGTTTTATCAAATGGATCAGACGCTTTTTGGAGAAAACAGACAATTGACAAATTCCACACATCCATTCTTCTTTACTAAATCCTGTTTACCTGCAGATAAAGATCAACTCATGATACAAAGTTTGTGTGAAAATCTTCGGTCAAGTAAGCAAAAAGAAGGAAGACTATTTCTTATCTTTTTAGATGGAACACATTTCCCCTATAGTTGGCCTATAGAGCATAAAAAATTTTTCTCCCCAACTCATAAGAACATCAACTCTTTTGGAGATCCACCTTTCCTTTTTTCTATGATGAAACACATTGTTTCGCAGAGTTCTCCAGATTTGGTCAAAGGATACTACAAAAATTCTGTACATGCGGTAGATAATCTTTTTAAAAATTTCCAAGACACTCTGATTCAATTAGGAAAATGGAAAAATGCGGTGATTGTTTTTACAGGGGATCATGGAGAAGAATTTAATGAATCTGGAACCCTATTACATGGATCACATTTAAACACACCGTCACTCCAAGTTCCTTTGTATTTCAAATTAGGTAAAGGCTTTAAAGGAACCATCTCTGATAACAAGAGAAAAGCTTCTCATGTAGATATCTTTCCCACATTACTACATCACCTAACAGGAGAAAATCCTGGAAATTCTTACTTTCAAGGATCAAGCCTTCTAGCTCCGTCTCCACAGGACTACATTGTAGGAGTCCGAAGTTATTCTAATCTTACCCCTTACCAATTTTTTATCCAAAGGGGGGCATATCGAACTCTGCTTGAGTTTACTCAGCCCAATGACATTTTCCACAATCGTGAGCTCAAAGTTCACTGCATTTTAAATGAAAAGGATGAAGAAATCCCTTTTGCTCCTATATTTTTTCAGGAGCACTTTGATCCCGCTTTAAATCAACTATTTCCCCCTCAGTAGTAAAACTACGAGAAAGATATCAAAATTCATCGACAGACGGCGATGACACCTCGTCATTTAGGGCTGACCGTTACACATATTACGCATCTAAAATTGAAAGCTTTACTTTAGGATTAAAGCACAATAGAATGTAAAATGATTGAAAAGCTTCCTATTCGCTTATTAAGGCTAAACCCATCAATCTCTTTTTAGTCATTTGTTCATGAGACCTAGAGCCAAGGGCATTCATATTAGAGTCAGTTTTTTTTGGGAAAAACACCTCTTTAAAAGCCTCTACTACTAGATCTAATGTATTGGGAGGGCCTTGATGCCCACTCAAAAGAATAAGATTAGGATTAATATAAAATCTACCATATCCTTTTTCTGCCATAGCATGATGTAGACAAACATGCTCACAAGTCTGTCCAGAATACCAACATCCCTTCAGGCTCTTTATTTTATATATCCCCATACCTCCAAAGGCTGAACTCACAGGAAGTAATGGATCCCCCTTTTTTACTAGAACATAATCCCAAAAATTTACCTTCAGATAATTTTTACTTATATCAGCTTTAGAAATAATCCCATCACCCACCTTAGCATAGGCAGTGAGATCATACATGGCATACAATAGCCCGCAAGACCATGGAATTGTATGTATTCCGTAAGCAAACATTCCATCCCAATCTGGATATGCAAAACTGGATGCTAAACCATCAAGACTCCACGGACCTTTAAGATCCATATCAATGGTAATCATGTAATCAAACTTTTTATAATGTTTATATACATAGGCAAGATAACGATTGCGAAAATCCGCCATTCGTTCAAAACGATTACGGTTGAGAGTTCCCTCTGCATAGGCAGATAGAAAATTCAATTTACAACTAGGAATTTTACAATCAATCAAACGGACTTTTACATTACGTTTTTGCCATGCAGAGAGTACAGATCGGGTCTCATCATCACTATCGTTTTCAAATAACACCACACGATAATCTTTAAACAATCCACCCGTTTCTTCAATACGTCGCTCTATATGCTCTAAAGATGTAGCACAATTGCGCGCTAAACCACAGATAACAACGCGAGAATTTTTCATCGAAGCATATCCGGAGTTTACTAGATCTACGTATTGGGCTTTACGATTTGGGCTGCAGGGGAATTTTTGTTCAGAAAAAGGGCCGTCATACATTTCAGGATGAAAAAACTGATGCAAACTTTCATTGTGATAAACCATGCGGTATTGCTCAAATAATGCAAAACCTAACCACACACAAAAAACTGTTATTAATGATGTTTTCACAAATTTATTCATAGAAAATAACTCAAAACCCAATTTTCGTTAAACACTTGAAACAAAAACAAGCAATACATCAATACAATTTTCAAATCAATAAATATAGAGAAAACAAAAACATTCGAATTTACATGTATAATTATTACATTTTCTATTTCTGAAAAAGTGCCTGAAAATTTTCAGGAGGGGGGCCTTGAGATCCGCTCAAGAGAATAAGACTCGGATTAATATAAAACTCACCATGTCCTTTTTCAGACATGACATTATGCAAAGAAACATGTTCGCAGGTTCGTCCGTCATACCAACTTCCTTGAAGGCTCTTTATTTTATAGATCGCCATACCTCCAAAAGCAGAGCTTACCGGAAACAATGGGTCTCCTTTTTTCACAAAAAGATAATCCCAAAAATTCAACTGTAGATAATTTTTACCCACATCTGTAGCCGAGATCAAACGATCTGTAGGATCGCCCTTCTTTACGTAGGCTGCCATATCGTACATATTATAGAGTAACCCGCAGGTTAATGGCGTTGTGTGCAATCCGCACGCGAATATTCCATCCCAATTTGAGAATCCAAAACTAGAAGCTAAGCCATCGAGACTCCAAGGGCCCTTAAGGTCCATGTCAACAACTATCAAATAATCAAACTTTTTATAATGTCGGTTCACATAAGCAAGATACTGATTCCGAAAATTAGCCATTCGCTCAAAGCGATTAGGGCTACATCCGCCCTCCACGTATGCAGTAGGGGATCCAAATTTACAGTCGGGAATTTTACATTCGATCAGATGTACTTTAGAATTACGCTTTTGCCACTGCTTCAATACAAGTCGAGTAGTATCCTTGCTGTCATTTTCAAATAGGACCACACGATAATCTTTAAATAAAGAACCAGTTTCTTCAACGCGCCTTTCTATGCACTCAAGAGATGTTGCACAATTGCGAGCCAATCCACAGATGACAACGCGGGATTGTTTCATATTGGCATATCCTGCGTTAACTAAATGAGAGTATTCAATTTTACGTTTTTTACTGCAGGGGAATTTATATTCAGGAAATTCACCTTCATAAATTTCAGGGAAAAAAAATTGGTGCAAATCTTCCTTATAAGAAAATAACAGCCAATGTTCAAATGCAGAACAACTCAACCATGCACAAAAAACTGTTAAAACGGATATTTTCACCCACCGACGCATAAGAACACCCTCTGAGATTGCTTATTACAAAAGCACTCTTTACAAGTTTCGTTATACAGTAAATTCCATTTTCTTCAAGACATCTCCTAAGATAATTATTCTCCTCAATGAGATTACGAATAAAATAAGAAGTTGTAATTTAAAATAATCCTAAAAGAGAGGCAAGGTCAAAGGCCTCTCAATTTGAATCAAAGGTAACCACTATTTGAGGCTTGAGGAAGGTGAACCCCATTCTTGCATAAACAATGAACGTATAGCTTCTCTATGGATTTTTTGATCTTTTCTAACGTCCTGATCAAACTTCAATAGTTTACTAAAAGATGTCAAAAACAGAAAACCACCAAAGACCATCTTTGCAACGTCCTTGATTTTTTTTGAATTAACGGCGGTAATTCCTCCGGTAACAAGCATAGCTGATCCTGTTAGCAGATTATTTGCACCGCGTTTATGTGTAATCCAAGCGGCTGTCAAAGCGCTAAAAACCGGAACGACAAATGTGCAAATTTTACGTGCTGTCTGTGATTCAAAAACAGAAAAAGGGCTCAGGAATTGATTCGTCATCAGATCACAAGCAATCCGATAATTCAACTCATTGCCATTTAATACATTTTTATATTTTTCCAAGCTTTCTGAAAGTTTCCCCTTATACTCAGTAAATATTTTTTTTCTTTCCGAAAATTCTTTATCTTTTTCAGTTTTTAGAGAAGCGTTGTTCATTTTTTCAATAAATTCATCAATCTGTTTATACATCAATTGATGTTCTGGGGTCATTTTGTCTTTGGTCAAGTTACAAGCTAAAAAATCAATTGGAAAGACTTGAAGTTCGCCTGGTACTATCTCTGTCTTCCACGAGCTGACAATAATTTTTTTAGGAGGAGAGAGTCTATATCTATTACAGACATCTCTAACTCTCTTATCAAAAGCTTGCTCTAATGAGCTTTGAGTACAAGTAGCAAGATATTTCTTACTGAATAAACCATTATTTTTAATAGCATCCCAATCTCTAGAAGATACTTCATTAAAAAACTGCATAGAACTCATTTAGCACACCAAAATTAAAAAACATTAAATAATGAAATAAACTATAAAACAAAAACACATTTCACTGCAATTGAATTGAGTTCTATGATAAAATTAACACATCAAAACAAAAATAGAATAAAAGCAATGAGCTTTATTGTCCAATTTCCTTCCGTTAAAACATTAGTACTAGCTAAAATTTCTTATGATCTTTGTACAAACGCATATTCCCTCTATAAAAATACAAACCTGAAAGAATCTCTCGAAGAACAAACCCCTAATGAATCCAAGATTTTAGAAAAATTAAAACCATGTTTAGTTCAATCTGGAATTCGAACAGACCTTAAAATTAAGGAAAGCATCACAAACAAAATTTGTGCTGCCGGAGGGAATTCGCCTATTTCGCAAAATGCCACCATCCACACTTCTGCAAATTTTCATCAGATGGATCCTAAAGCTTCTTTTTTTGTTCTCAAACATGAAATTGCTCATATAAAACACAATGACGCTATTGCAATTCTTGCACTACACTTCATCTTAATGTTGGGGAATCTTGTAATGATCTCTACTATTCCAGAATCCCGTGTCGCAAGAATTATTACCTTATGGGTAACGTTTCCTTTCCTTAGAGGAATTGCAAAGAATGGCTATCGATACTTCCGAGAAGGGAAAGCTGATGACTTTGCTATCAAAAACAGTTCTATCGAAGAGTTACAAGGTGGAAGGCGTTTTTTTAAAGCTATGCAACAAATCAACTTAGAAGCACATAAAAAAAACCCTATCACAGCCTCTCCGCTAGGAGAAAATCGATTGGACTTAGCGCATCCTTCCCTGCAAAGCCGAATACAGAAAATAGAACGAGTCTTAAAAAGAGAAAATGTCACCATACATGAGAACAAAGAACAAGAAAAAATTGCAAATCTGAAAGCATTCATGCTAGTGAACGAGACCCTTCAAAATCTACAAAACAAGTTGAGCTAAGGCTTTTAAACAAACCTACTTTTTTGTAGTGTTCGGAGCAAGAAAACCACCATCTACTTCTATAGAGCTTTCCAAAACGCTTCGTTTCGATTTTGGGTCAAAAAAATACGCAGTAGTCCCACGTAAAAAGAAATAAACAACTCCTCCAAAAAGTGAAGAAAACGCTTTTTTTTCAAAAAGCGCCAAATACTTTTGCAAAGCTGTGGTGTAGATGGAGGCTTGTAGAAAATACCCGCTTTGATTCATGCAAGCCTCTACATTATTTAAAGAATAATTTTCTTTGGTAGGTCCAAGATAATTCGTCTTCCAATCCAGTATGTAATAACGGCCTTGGTAACGGAAAATCAAATCAATAAATCCTTTCAGAAAAGAGGACTGAAACGGGTACAAAAATTCCATTTCCACTCTGATATCACTTGAGGGAATTTGCTCTAAAGAAACTAGCTCGCCACCAAGGTCCATGGGATGCTTTAACACCTCTTGAATGCAGGCAAATACCTTCTCTTCTTTTCCCTCCAAACAAGAGCCTTTACAAAAGCTCAAGACACTCGAGAAAAAAGATTCCGAGCTGCGATGTAAATCCGCTTTACATAGATGTTCTAAAATAGCATGTATGACCGTTCCCGTTTCTGCCCCTAAAGGCAAATCTTCTTCTAAGGGAGGTTCGAGATATTGGCTTTTTCCCTCTTCTTTTTTCCCTTCCATTAAGGAAGAAAAGGAAAGAAGGAACTCATCCGAGGCAATAGATGGGACTAAAGGAGGGGGGGATAGAAAAGAAACCTTAGGCTTTTCCATAACCGCAGCAGAAATAGAAGATGGCAAAACTACTTCATAAGAGATAGAGGCCCTTGTTTGCAATTGATCCAAATACGATGTGATACTGTGCAGAGAAAACTGATGAATATTAGCATACACTTTTTCTAAAGAATACTCCTCAAGACCTATAGCCCCTAGAAGAAGTTCTAAAGGGGCTCCAGATCCTTGGGCTATCTCTTGAGGCTCTTTGGAAATCACGATAGGAACATACACTCTTTCTTTCCCTCGCGTAAGTGCTACGTATAGCTGACGAAGCTTTTCCGCATCTTTTTCTTCAAGATGTAAACAAAAAGCTTCTTGATCCTGCGAGGCTGCAGCAACTTCTTGGGTATCACCTTTCTTTGTAAAGATAAATTCTTCTACTTGCCCATGGCGAGAGCATAGACCGATAGGAAAAACAATAGAAAACTCTAACCCCTTGCTTTTATGTAAAGTCATTACCTGAACCTTGTCTTCCTCTTCTTCTGAGCACAGTTTTAACGCGTCACTGCTTAAAGGAAGAGATCTTAGCTTTTCCAAGAAATCAAGCAGAATTTGAGGGTTATAAAGCCCTTCTGGGCAGTTTTCTAAAAGGATTTGACAAAGTTGACGTAAATCAAAATACAAATGAGGATCTTCTCGAGAAAGCAGATCTTCTAAAACAGTCTGCTTTGGATTTTGGGAAGGGGAAAAAAGGATGTTTTGAAAAAACACTCCAAATCCTTTTTTACGAAAAGAAGATCCAAGTTCCAGGAAAAACTCTTTGGCTTTTTGTAGAAGGGGATTTTCTAGAGAACCTTCAATAGCATCCGATGAGTAGCCAAATAAAGCTCCTCCTAAGGATCTTTTTAAAGCACTAATATCAAAAGCTCTACTTGCTGCGAGCAAAAGATCTTTCATGACTTCGTAAGCAAGGCTTGTAGATACATCTAAGCTTTTTTGCATCTGGCAAGGAATGCCATACGTTTCAAAAGCTTGTTGCAAACGCATTGCTTGAAAACGATCTTTTACAAGAACTGCCATTTGCTGCAGCGAGTATTTTTTTTCTTTGCGTAAAGAAATGATTTCTTGTGCCATAAAAGGAAATAAAAACCGCTCTTCAATATCTTCTCGAGGCCATTTCCTTTTAGCTGCCTGCTCATCTTCTATTAAAAAAAAATGAAGACGCCCCTTGATTTCCCCATCTAAGGCAGAAGGATATAAAGGCTTACTTTGAACACGCCTAACGTCCAATCCTGTTTTTAAAAGAGGAAGGAGCATCCAAGGAGATGGGAGATTCCACGAAAAAAATTCATTGAGGGCATGGACTAAATGTGGGTGCGATCGGAAATTCGTATCTAAATAAGCTATAGACTTATCCCCGAGCAAAGATGCCGCTCTAAGGTAAAGATAGACATCAGCCCTTCGAAACGCATAGATCGATTGCTTAGGATCTCCTACAAGGTATAAAGCTAGCAACTGATTTGGTTTTTGTAAAAATAGCGTCTCAAAAATAGAAAATTGGGAAGGATCCGTATCTTGGAATTCATCGATAATGACAGATCGAAACTTAGATCGTACTTTTTCACAAAAACGCTCATCTTTGAGCAGGGACCCTTGCAGCTCATACACTAAATCATCTGGGCTAAAATGGGAAAGATCTACTCGAGCTTTTTCATAGTGCATGGAAGCTGCTTTTGCTAAAGAAAGCAGTAATCTGCTGCTATCAGTTACTTCCTCATACAAAGGGACAAAAATCTTTTGGATCTCTAACAAAAGACCTGGAAGCAAAAGACTATCTTGTTTTTTGCTAGAAGTGGAAAATCGGATCTCTTGTAAAAAAAACTCTTCCTCGCCTAAAAGAAAATCCCATTCTTCAAAAGAACAGCTTTTTTTCTCGACCCAAGAAAAGAAAGTAAGAGCTTGCTTTTGCGCTTTTTCCATTTGAGAGCGCCTAGATAAAAGAGAAAAATCATGCCAAAGATCTTGAGAAGAAACGCTAGGAAGCGACTTGAGAGCGTCATTCCAGAGAAGATAGCTTTCTCTAGCTGTAGGGTAAGTATGGATCTTTTGCCCTCCTTCCAGACAACGCACCAAAGCATCGCAAAGCTCCTGAATTTCTTTTCCCGTCTTTTGCACGACTCTTTTGAGTTGAGAAAGGCAAATCACATCTAGATCAATACCTCTTCGCAAAAAATCTTTGATATATTCTTGCAATTTTTCTGTTTGTTTACATTTTTCCTCTTCTGAAGAGGAAAGAAGAAATTTCGTTTCAAAAGCAAATTCTTGTAAGATTTTCAAACAAAATCCATGCAGAGTAAAAACCTGAGCTTCTTCAAAAAAACAAAGAGCCTCTTCTATTCTTTGTTTTGCTTTTTGTCTTTTTCCCTCTATTTTATAAGGCTCTAGATACACAGGACCTTCCTCTTGTCCTTCAAGAGCCGATCTGATCTTGAGTAAATTTTGATAGATCCGCAAACGAAGTTCTCGCGTTGCAGCTCTTGTAAAAGTTACGACAAGAATGTGAGATAACAAAAAAGTAGGGTCTTCTACCTCTAAAAGAAGTCTTGGAACAATATGTTCTATGGCAAAAGTCTTTCCAGTTCCCGCTGATGCCTCTAAAAAATAGGATCCTAAAACCTGAGTATCGGGATGTAATACATCAAATATAGCCATAATTTACTCCCAAGATCCTTGTAAAAGAAGATTAAAAGTTTTATCCCAGTCCTCTTTCCAAAGACCGCATAAAGCATGAGAGTCTAAAGGGATCTCTCTTTTCTGTAGCCACTCTTCATAAGGATCGTAAAAAGAAGAAAAAGAATTGTGTTTTTTCTGCTGTAGATCTTCTTTTGTTTTAGAAAGAAAATTCCAAGCTCCTTCTTGCACTACCCAACAAGGTTCTTCCCAACCCTTTTGATATAGCTGTATATACGAATGTAAGTATTTTAAAGGGTCATGCTCTGGGAAAAACAAAGTCCTTCCAGATTCTAGTAAAAAGCATTTAGGCTCAATTCCTATAAGAGGCGCTATAGCAGAAAGAATTAAAAAAGAAGGATAGAGAGAAAATAAAGATTCTTTATCTGCGCGCTTGGTCCATATAAGGCCTTTGTTACAAACAAAATCGATTTTCCCGGTTATAAGAAGATCCGGCTCTCCTACTCTTTCTAAACAAAGAGGAGGTAAGATCACTTTGCCGTCCCTTTTATGAATGCTTTTCGCATCAGAGGAAAGCTCTAAACAAAAAATCTCTTCCGGCAAAATTTCTAGTGACTGAAGATGCTCATGCCAACGATCTAAATGCTCTTTGAGATCGCAAGTAGCAAGAGCTCCTAAAGGCCCTGATGGAAGATGTCCTTTTGCTTTAGCAAATGAGATCGCAGAAAGAATCCCTGTTTGCAAAGCTTCTTTTTTTCTTTGGGCTCTATCAGGAAAAGAAAGAAAAAACTCTTCTTCTTCAGAAAGAACGTAATCAAAGAAAATCCCCAACCTTTCCTGACAATAAAAACGGATCGGATTTTTAATAAAAGATTCTAACTTCCTAATTTCTATCATCTCCAAGGCGAGTTTTTTAGAGCTTTTGCAAGTAAAAGGGGCTCGGATTTTTTTATTTTCTTGGTAGTAACTTTGCGCAGATAAAAAAGAAATAGGGGAAAAGCTTTTATAGCCTTCTTTTTGAAAATATTTCTGATCGAAATTCATAGAAGGATGATGACGAGTTAATACCTGAGATGGCTTTAGAGAGGAGTCTGAAAAAAAGAAATTTTTATCAATATGGTTCATGAGATCTTGTATGAGCAAGGAAGGGCCTTGCTCTTTTTGATCTTGCTTCGATGTTCTTTGATAGCTACAAATAAGCGCTTTTCTCGCATGCAATAGCATCTCTAAGAAGAGATAGCGATCCTGCTCTGGCACAGATGGCATTTCTCTGAGTTGTTTGAGATCTTGTAAACAAGAGGGAGGAGGGCTTCTTGGAAATGATCCCTCATCACATCCTAAAGCACAAAGGACCTTGGCTGGAAAACTTGCCCCCTCCTGCATAGAAAGAAATTTTACGCTATTGATATGAGAACTATGAAAAGACTCTTTTTTCTTTCCAAAATGCGCTTCTATCACTCTCTTAAAGCTCGTAAAAGAACAAGGAATGGAAATCTTTTCTCCTACCTCCAACTGAAAAGACTCTAGATCTCGAAGCAAAGCTTCTTCTGCTCTACTTTTTTCAAAATAAGAATCAATCCACTTTTGAACACAAAAAACCCACTCAGTTAATGTTTTGAGCTCTTTTTGATAGACCGGTCTTAAGTCTTCTTTTAAAGAAAATAAAACCTGAATAAACTTTCCTAGCAACTCTGTCTGTGTCCATTCCACCTCTACTAAAGGCCAAGAAGAAGGAATTTCTTCGGGAGAAAGAGATAACGAATCTAAATCCATGGCAAGGCCTTGAATTAATCGAAAAAGGCCTTCTTCCCAAGTTCCTTGCTCTGTAACTTCACCTGCAAAAGCTTTTTCAGGCCATACCTGATCCAAGCAAAGCCTTTTATGATCTGGATCCCATCCCCATAAAACCCGAGCTTTTTCTATCCAATCTTCCCACTCTTTTACTTCAAGAGTCGTCCATCCAAATTTTTTCATCACCGAAGGATAGGAAAAAAATTGCAAAATCTGAGCACGATCAAAACGGCTTTCCGCTAAAGAGAAAAAAAACTGCATAGCTTGCGCATTTTCCTCAGCAAGAGATAAAGAAAGCCCATGAATGGAATAAGCTATCGGACAGTTACAGGCGCCAAATACCATCTGGATATAGGGGAAATATCCATCAAGATCGCAGCAAAGTACAAGGATATCTTTAGGTTGTAAATCCGGATCTGACACCATGTATTCTTGCAACGTTTCTAAAAGGACCTCTACTTCTCGAAGTTTAGACGTAGCAGAAAGACAGAGAATAGAGGTGTCTTGTAAAGAAATTTCCTTTTTCTCCCCTTCCAGATACAGAAGTTCCGCTTGTAAAAGCGCCAATAAAGAAGAAGATTCCTCTCTAGGATCTTTGTATAATTCTTCTAAATACGATTCCGTATCTCCTAGTTGCTTTACGAGAGATCTTCCTACTTTTCCCCAATTAGCAAGAAGAGGATGATTTTCTTTTAAAAAAAATGTGATTTGCTCTTGAACTTGGAGCCGTACTTTTTTTCCTTCCATTTTTTTCTCTAGAAAAATTCGTTCTTTATCACTACAAAAATCCTCCCAAAAAAAAGCGCTCGGAGAAAGAAAATAGATCTGAGCACCAATAGAGCAAAAGAATTCATAAAAGTGGGAAGGAATATGAGAAAATCCGAATAAATGAACCTGCCCAGAAAAAGTAGATGGTAGTTTTGGCATCTCTTCAGCAAAAAAACTTGTATAAGCATGTGCTTTTTGCCATAACCACTGTTTCCAGCCTTTTTTCCCTTCCCATTTTTGAAGAGCTTTTCCTTCGAAAGTTCCATATTCATAAAACAACCGAGAAAGCTGCAGAGAAAGCCAAATATTCTTTGATTCTATCAAAGACTCTGAAGAAGATTTTAAGTAAGTATCAAGCTCTTCCCATTTCCCTTTTTCCAGTAAAGTAAGTTCCTGCTGCATGGCAAAAGAAAGCGCCAAAGAAGAGAGCATTTTTTCTTTCTGGCAAAAAGATAAAGCCCCTTCTATTAGCGTTTGAAAAGTAATCCCTGCACATACGCTCCAACGAGGGTGTGAAGCAAAAAAAGAAGACAAATATAGCTTCAAGCTATGATTGGGAAGTAAAACAATTCTAGAAGCAAAGGGGTCCGCTCCTTGAGCAAAAAGTCTCTCTCCTAAAGAGTGCGCAAGCTCTTCCAATCGATTACTAAAATGCACTGTAGGTCGTTTTTCCATTTTGCCTCTATAGACTCGCAAAAAAGGTACTAGAAGATCTTAGCTTTTTCAATACAATACTGATTTTAGTCTTTGAACGTCCTTTTGTTGACAAGAGAATTTTAAGAAGGTAGTCTCCTCTATCAACTATTATTACAGGAACCTGCTATGCCTTTTTTTAAAAAAACGCATCCGAAAAATCTCTCAGCTAAGCCGCTCTCATTTTCATGTCTCAATATAGCTCAATTTCTAGGAGCTCTTAATGATAACATCTATAAACTTCTCACAGTTTTTTTATTAATCTCTATTTTAGGATCAGAAAAATCCAATGAAATCCTTTCAGCAGCGGGAGCCGTTTATGTGATCCCTTTTCTTTTGTTTTCTTCTGCATCAGGCATTTTAGCCGATCGCTTTAGCAAACAGAGATTGATCATCTCTCTTAAAGCTGTGGAAGTTGTCATCTTGGTATTTGCTCTAGCCGTATTCCATTTAAAAATCGTTTGGGGATGCTATGCCCTACTTTTTCTTTTAGCAGCTCATAGCGCTGTTTTTGGACCTTCCAAATACGGTATTATTCCAGAGCTCGTTGACAAGCAAAAGATTGCAAAGGCCAATAGCCTTATCACTTCTTTCACCTACCTCGCAGTGATCATTGGAACATTTTTGGCTTCGTTCTTAACAGAATTTACAAATCAAAATTATGTACTTGCGGTTTCAGCCTGCCTCGTATTTGCTATCTGTGGATTTTTTGCTTCTTTAGGAATTAAAAAAACGCCATCTCAAAAATCCACAAAAAAGATCCAGATTTTCTTTATTCGAGAAATTGTGCAGACAATTCGAGAATGTCGCAAAACTTCTTTGCTAGCGCCAAGTCTTTTTGGAGCTGCTTTTTTTCTTTTTATCGGAGCCTTTACACAACTGAATATCATCCCTTTCGCTATTCAATCGCTACATCTTTCCGAGTATGCAGGGGGATATTTATTTCTTTTATGTGCTTTAGGGATTGCTGGAGGATCTCTTTTAGCTGGAAAAATCCTTAAGAGAAAAATTGAACTAGGAATTTCTTGCTGCGCGGGATTTATCATGGCCATTCTTTTTTGTTTACTATGGCTCTTTTCCTCCTTTTTAATTCCAACAACCATCTTTCTTACCCTTTTAGGGGTCTCTGGTGGCGTTTTTGTGATCTCATTTGACTCTTTTATACAAACAGCTAGCGCATCAGAACAAAGAGGGCAAACAATCGCAGCATCAAACTTCCTAAGTTTTTTTGGAGTCCTAGTCGCTTCTTTTTATTTATACTTTTTTGGTCATGTGCTCAAATTCTCTGCAGCCTCTAACTTCCTTTGCATGGGAATTCTAACATTTATTTCCTCCTTTATTTTAACAGGAAGACTTTTAGCAACTACCCTTCCGTTTCTTTCTCGACTCTTTGGAGGACAAAAAACACCTACGGAAAATATAGATAGAGTGCATCTTTTTATAGCAAAAGAACTGAGCTGGAAACTTCTTTGGAAAGCAGCTTTTCTTTCTTCTTCCTGTCGCATTTTCGTTCAAAAAAGGGAAGATCAGACTGTTCCGCTCATCCTATATATCGCGCCAAACGTTTCATTCCTTCCTGAAAACACTTCTTTAGAAGAGGGAATGAAAAAATCGCTACAAATGTTACGAGAAGGAGAAAAAGCATATCTTTTTCACCAAGAAGCTTTTCTTATTGAAAACCTTCCTATCAAAGCTTCTCCTCTATCTTTCCAAAAAGAGGTTTGTCTACTCTCCTTACACAGAGTAGAGAAAAAATCAGAACTTTTTTTAAAAAAACACTATTGGAATGGAGCATAGTTAGAACTTAAAATACAAAAAGATCCGTTATTTTTCATGCTTAATTCCCAGAGCAGTCTTGAGACCTAAAACCTCAGAAACCCCAATTTTATTGCGACTGAATACAAGATAGGCAGGTTCACTTTTCGGATCGAACTTTCCCCAAAAAGCATTTAAACGTTCTAAATTTAAAAATTTCCCCAGTACTTTAAATGCTCTACGAGCCGCCCAACAGGAAAAAGAATCAAGCCCATCAATCTCACCCAACTCTTTACTAGCGATCTTACCCACTGATGCATAAGAGAATCCCTCTTTTTGCAATTGCTCTAAAACAGTTGTAAATAAAAGTTCAGAGGTGCCATTGGGAGCTTCTGGAAGTAGCATGAGATGATTGATCAACCAACCATTCTTCTTTTGCAATTGAATACGCAAGAATTTGACAGTATGATGAAAAAAATTAGAAAGAGATCTTCCTTAGCGAACAGGCCGCGACTTTGCAAAGGGCAGTTCCGCTTCTAAAAATCCAGGTTCGATACAAGCTTTAAGCAAGGGGTCCTCTACTGGCTCAATCACGCCTTGTTGGTACAGTCGACCGATAAGATGAGGAACCATCATTCTTCCTATGTGCTCATGAGGAAGGAAAGGTAATCTGAGATCTTGAGGAGTATAGCCTAACTCTTGAAGCTTTTGCTGAGTTTGCAAAAATACCTGGGTTAAGCTCTTTGCTTGCATTGCAGTGCAAAATTCTCGCTTCTGGAATCCAATCCCTGTCTTGGGATCCCAAAAAGGCGTTTTAGAGCCTAAAAAGGCCGTTTGAAGAGCTTCTACGATGCCTCCTAATCGAGTATCTTGCTCTACAGCTACTTTTTTTGTCAGTTCAGCTAAGAAAAACTTCTGCAAAAAAGATGCGTGTTCAGAAGAAACCTGAGAGGATAAAAGAGGCTTAATCTTAAAACGGTAGAGATAATGAGTAGGATGTAAAATGTCGACAGAAGAGGGCCTTACTAGATGTTTATGATATCCTGTAACATCAGAGATGTATATGCGACCATCTTTTACAAAAGAAAAGCCTATATGAGAAAAATTGCTAACGAGAAGGTAATACCAAATGGTCATAAAATTCATCGAACGCATTGCGTCTTTTCGAAGATTAGATTTTATGCGTTTTTCATCTTCATAACTAGTAATAAAACCCAAACAACCTTCGGAAAAAAGAGCAAGAGTCCTTTGTCGAAACGTCTCTATTACAGGATGCTGCCGAATTTCTTCCATCTTCTCCCAAAAAACTAAAGGAGAATCTACTCCTTCAATTTTTTGTTCTTGTAGTTCCCTTAAGAATCCTGCTCTCATAGGACTAAACTGGATAAGCCCAAGCTCTTCTACCGTCAAAGGGGAAATTTTACCGAGTAAAATATTATCGAGCTTTTCTTTTAATGCAGCAGCATCTCCCCTTAGGAAAATGCCTTGTAAGAATACGAGCATTCGATATTGTTCAGAATTAGCAAAAGCTCGCAAAACAAAGAGCTGCTCAGGGTTTTTATTCAAAGCAATAAAAAACTGCGACAGCAGCTTTTTTTCATCCTCTGTGAAAGGACTACGTTTGATCAAAAGATCCAAAGCCAGGAAATACCCTTTCCAATAATAAGACACAAAAGGGAAGACACAAGCTACCGCTTTATAAATCATAGTAGAAATATAGGGTAAAACCTTCCAGATTCTTTGTAAAAGACCGTCGGCGGGTTTTGAAAGGCAATAGGAGCGTAAAGTGGAAAGGGCCTTTCGCTGTAATAGCCGGCCCTTTGCGCAAAGAGGATCTTTAGAAGAAATAAACAAACTTGGGATCGGATTAGAATCCGTAGATAAATTCAATTTCATATTGCTTGAACTTTCTATAAGGACCAATATCGCGATCTAACGTTACAGACTGCATCCATTGCTGTTGTAAAGTAAGGTTATTCGACAATAAATAATCTAGGGTAATACTCACACCACGAAAATTGACATTTCCTCCTGCATTGGTAACAGTTGTCAATGTGGTGTTATTGATATTTGTTGTATAAAAGCCTGAGTCGGAAACGTTTCCAAGTCCCACTCCTGAAGCATCGAAGTCAGGAACGCACTGAGCTGCTAAAAACTGATAGTTCGCATCCAAAGCCCAATCACCTTTACGCTTAAGCTCACCCATAGAAAAGCCTATATAGCTTCCCCAATTTGCTTTTTTGTTATCTGATACTGGCAAACGGCGTGCCATGTAGTTATATAATCCGGCTACATAGAACGTAACTTGTTTTTGCAATTTTGCAGGGTAGAATCTGTAGCCAAGAAGGAGTTGAGAGACAATAAAGCTAAAACGTCTCTGATTAGCAATAACATCTTGTCTAGTTTTATTATAACTATTGCTGCCTTCTTGTTTTGTATCCCAGTCAATAGTGGAAAATTTCGTATAGAATCCAGTTCCACCGATATTCATGAGACCGGTTTCTCCTATATACCCATACTGATTGGTTCTTTCATTGATGATAAAAGCCCCTCCGTGAAGATAAAAGTCACCGACTCGTTCAAAAGATTGATCGTACTTAGCTAAGACTCCATCGAAAAAAGAGCTAAATTGCAATTTAGAATCAAAAGATGTATTGAGCTTCTTTCTTCCAAGCTCAAAATCTACATAGTAACTATCTCCATCTAAAGCACGGGCTCCAAAATATCCCTTAGACAATTTGATTTTATTCGTAGTTCCGCTAAAAATACCCGCATCATTATCGAATTCAAGCTTGATAGCAGACCAAGTGCGGTCGTTACGGTAGTCCAGCATGAGGTTGACTGCAATATCATAAACAGAAGAAGGAAATCTTGTGCCGGACCCTCTTTGTTTAATTCCGTTACTAGACTCTCCGATCTTTTGAAATTCTGTTCGAACTTCACCGCTAAGAGAAAGATTGCCGCCAATTTCTTTGATAGATACTTGTCTTTTCGTATTCATCCATTCGCGCAAAGCTCCAACGTCCAGATCATTTGCATCATTATCACGATCAATTGTATCTGCTAAAGCAAGAGGGCTGAACGCTACCCAAGAGAGAAATGCTAAAGTTCGGATCTGAGGAAATCGACGTAAACTCTTCATAAAAATGCCTTTTTTTTACGGGGAAAAGCAAAATACCGAGATAGGTTATATAGCGATTCCCAATAAAACTCAAAGAAAGAGTTTTTTTTGATTAACTGAAAAGCCTTCTCAGATTTTTCAAACATAAATCCAGAAAAACAAAGAACGAATATCGTTATTGAAAATTATCCAAAACTTATATATATTACTCAGAAAAATCCTTAAAATTAAAATGCAAACACAACAAAACATAACATTACAAAAGATAAATTCTTCACTTCAGTATACTCTTATTAAATCGCTTGAGGAAATCGAAGAAACTACCCAAGACTTGCACACCTTTGTTAAAAATGCTGCAGCAAAATCTTTCGCGGGAAACGGGGAGTATGCGGAGTCTATTGCAACGCACCGAATAGAGCCCATTAAAAAACTGTACTACAGCCAGAGAGCATGTCCGCAACACGGACCTGATTGTTTTAAGAATTTAATAATAGAACAAACAAAAAAAACACTTACGGAAATGGAAAGACTCCCCACCGAGGAGAAAAAAAAATACATCTTCAGAAAGGCGCTCTCTCACGAGGATCTGATAAATTGCTTAAAATCTCTATATCCCAATCGCCCTCACTTTGGGATTTGTCATGGATTTGCTCTTATGGGTTTACAAGCCATTCTTACAAACAGACTAGACCAATTCGAAGCAAGGCTAAAAAAACTAGCATTCCTTCTAACCATGCGCTCAGAAAATGGAGACGTTTCCAAGGTTATTCGAGAAATACAAGATCTTGATTTGTTAGCTTTTTTTGAAGGATTGGAAATATGCTCACGAGGACATGAATATAACGATCTATTTACCGAAGAAACACACCCCCGCTCACAACTGCATGTTCAATTCATCAATTCTATTCTAGCTATTATCGCATCTAACGAATTAGAAAACGTCGCTATTGTAAAAACAGACGAGGAAGAACCCTCTAAAGAAATCAGGCAAGTTGCACAAACTTCAGGAGCTTATTCTTTAGCAGAACTTTCTAAATATTTTCACAACCTACAAGCCACTATAGAACACCGATCTGTAGGAAGCGCACCAATCGCCTTTCTGATAAAAAACTTAAAACACACCTGTGTTATTGGATACGATCCCCAAAAAAACATTTGGACTTTCATCGATGCAAATTTGGTATTCCCTTACAAAACAAAAAACATTGATCAACTTGTAGAGCATGTGCACAAAGGACTTAATACAGATAACTATCGCCATACTTTCATGCACACTTCCGTTTTAACTACAAAAAATGAAGCTAAATTATGGGAAAACTTACTCTCCTTATGGAAAAAAAATCCAACTTTTATAAAAATTCATCGGATCAGTAAACAGACCCCTTTAAAAAATGGAGCTCGGCTGTTAGTAGCGTCTAGATATAATGACATAGAAACTACCAAGGCGTTACTTCGAAAGAAAATAAATGTTGACAGTCAAATTCCACCTTTCCTCACAACGCCTCTTTTTACAGCAGCATCCCAGGGGCACATAGAGAGTGTTGTAGCTTTTTTAAACGCTGGAGCTGATATCGACAAACCGTGCACTGATGAAGAAACACCTCTTTTTAGCGCTTCTAAAATCGGGCACAGAGGCGTTGTTCGAATTTTAGTCGAAAAAGGAGCAGATATTCACAAATGTAATAAAAATGGAAAAACCCCTCTTTCTATTGCGCAAGAAAACAGACACAGCGAAATTGCCCAAATTTTAATAGAGGCTGAAAGCAAAAAAAGGAAAAGGCCCATCGATTTTACTGAGCCATCCTCTTACGAAGAAAGAAACCCCCAAACATTCATTTCTGAAATTGTTTGGATATAACTAAAACCAATTAAAAACTTAAACCCAAAGCTCCAGTACACGCATATTCATCGACAAAACGCGCTTCTAAATCAACATAAATACCTTTTTGTCCTGCTATGCCCATTCCCAGAAAAAGACCTACGGGACAAGCATTTTGCAAAGATATGTTCTTAGAAAAAGAAGAAAGATTTACGTATTCCATATTAAATTTGCCAAATTTAATCCCCGCATAGGGGGTAAAATACGCAAAAGTCTGAGAAAAAGCAGCGCCGACCTGCCACTCTTTTTGAGAGACTGATCCCGACCCAGAGTTTTTAGAAAGAGTTGGCCAAACATAAAAATATTTTGCATCTACTCCAAATTTAAGATCTCCCCATATAGGAGTATTTGCTCGAATCCCTGCTTCTCCTGCAAAGTTCTCCTTCGTATTCAAGTGGAAATCTTGTCCAGAAGAGGTAAAAGAAAATTGGGTAAGCGAAGCTCCAAGCAATGTGTAGACTTCGATTCGATTGATAAATCCTAAGGTCAGAGCAGCGCTATTGAATTGAGAGTATATCTCTGGATTGGAAACCGAAGGAACTTGTAAATGACGACCAAAAGTAAAGTCTCCCTCATAACCAACTTTAAACGAAAGAGCGCTATCTCGCGAGGTGAAAAAACCCTGTTCGGGCATTTCGGGCAAAGCTGGACTTCCGTTATATAGGGCAAAGGCAGAAGAGGAAATCGAAAGCAAGATCCAAAGTCGATGACAACACATACAATAACCTAAAAAATACACTACAAAAGAGGTTAGCATCTAATGGAGTTTTTTCGCATTGTAATTTGTCCCTAGCTTCGAGTAGACTAAATGCTGAAAAAACAAAAAAGGGAATCTTATGAAAATCTTATGCAAAAATAAAGAGCAAGAAATTGAGCTTGCAGAAGGCTCCTCTGCAAAAGACCTCGCAGAGAAACTCAACCTTAGAGGACCCGATCAGTCTTTAGCTGCAGAAATCAATGGAGTGATTAAAGACCTCACAGCTCCTTTACACGAGGGAGATACTGTAAAACTTTTGGATTTTGAAGACCCTAAAGGGAAAGAGGTGTTTTGGCATACTTCAGCTCACGTGCTAGCTCAAGCAGTTTTACGCTTATATCCAGAAGCCCAACCAACCATTGGACCTCCAATTGAAAATGGATTTTACTACGATTTTGCAAACCTTACCGTCTCTGAAGAGAATTTTGAAGCGATCGAACAAGAAGTACAAAAAATTCTCGATGAAAACTACCAACCAGTTCGTAAAGAATTTTCTGGGAAAAAAGAGGCCTTAGCTACTTTTGGTCACAACGTCTACAAAAAAGAGCTCATTGAAGGATTTGAAGAAGGGGTCATTAGCAACTATACGCAAGGAGAATTTGTCGATCTTTGCAGAGGTCCTCATCTTCCTGCTTTAGGAAAAATTAAAGCGTTTAAACTATTGAAGACTTCGGGAGCCTATTGGAAAGGTGATTCTAAAAGAGAAATGCTCACTCGTCTCTATGCGATCACATTCCCGGATCGCAAACTTTTAAAAGAGTACCTCTTTGTACTAGAAGAAGCAAAAAAAAGAGATCATAAAATCATTGGTCCCAAACTAGGTCTTTTTTCTTTACAAGAAGAAGCTCCTGGTATGCCATTTATTCAACCTAAAGGGATGATCATTTGGAACCGCTTAATCGAGTTTTGGAGAGAGATCCACACAAAAGCAGATTATGTAGAAATCAAAACCCCACAGTTGATGAGTCAACAGCTTTGGGAGACTTCCGGACACTGGACTCACTACAGAGAAAACATGTACTCTTTTGAGATTGAAGAGCGTCATTTTGCCATTAAACCGATGAATTGTCCCGGTTGCATGCTCTACTATAAAACGCTATCTCACAGCTATAGAGAACTCCCATTAAGAATTGCTGAACTCGGGCATGTACATAGACATGAAGCTTCAGGCGCCTTGAGCGGCCTATTCCGCGTACGAAGCTTTCATCAAGATGATGCACACTTATTTATGCGCCCTGCAGATATTCGACAAGAAATCTTGCAAGTTCTCGGCTTAGTAGAAAAAACCTATTCTACTTTTGGGCTTCCTTACCGTTTAGAGCTTTCCACAAGACCTAAAGAAAGTATTGGATCCGATAATGATTGGGAAGTGGCAACACAAGGCCTCAAAGAAGCTTTAGACGACTGGGGTCAACCTTATCGCATTAATGAGGGTGATGGAGCATTCTATGGGCCTAAAATTGACATCCATATTCGAGATGCTCTAGGAAGATCTTGGCAATGTGGAACCATTCAGCTCGACATGGCTCTTCCCGAAAAATTTGAACTTGAGTACATGGATAGCGATGGACAGTTAAAACGCCCTGTCATGGTTCATCGCGCAATCTTTGGATCTGTTGAGCGCTTTTTTGGAATTCTTATTGAACACTTTGTCGGTAAATTTCCTCTGTGGATTAGCCCCCTACAAGTCAGAGTCCTTACAGTTGCAGACCGCCACGAAGAATACGCACAAAAAGTATGCCAGGAAATCCGAAAAGCAGGCCTGACTTGTGATGTCGATCATTCTGGGGAATCGGTCAGTAAAAAAGTTCGCAGTGCACAATTAATGCAAATCAATTATATGTTGACTATAGGAGATAAAGAGGCTGAAAACAAAACTGTCGCTCTAAGAACAAGAGACAATGTTGTACACGGAGAAGTTCAGCTATCTCACTTAATAGATCTGCTTACTCGCGAAAATAAAGATCGCTCATTAGTGTCTTATTTTGCAAAGGAAGGGCAACATGAACACAATTGCTGTCAGTAGTTTTAAAGGAGGAACGGCCAAGACCTCTACAGCGTTACATATTGGTGCGGCTCTTGCAAAATTTCATAAGCAAAAAGTTTTGCTGATTGATTTTGATGCTCAAGCAAATTTAACGGCAGGGCTAGGGCTTGATCCGGATGCTCAAGACAGTATGGCCCCTGTATTACAGGGGACCAAGAACGTTAAAGACGTCATCATCCCAACAAGTATTCCTAATCTTTCCCTAATACCAGCAGATACATGGTTGGAACGGGTAGAAGTCACAGGATCACTTGCTGGAGATCGCTATTCTCATGAAAAACTGAAAGAAATCTTACGCCCACTTAAGTTTGATACAATCATTATCGATACGCCTCCATCCCTTTGCTGGCTGACTGAATCAGCTCTGATTGCCGCTAAAAATTCGTTAGTGTGTGCAACTCCAGAGTTTTATAGCGTTAAAGGACTTCAAAGGCTTTCTTTGTTTTTAGAAAACATCGGGCAAAGGCACGCTTTACAAGTACTTGGCGTTGCGCTTTCTTTTTGGAACCCTCGAGGCAAAAGCAATGGAACCTTTTTAGATGTCATTGAGAGCACGTTCCCCAAAAAAGCATTAGACAGTAAGATCCGAAGAGATGTTTCCGTTTCCGAATCCTCTGTTTTCGGAAAACCTGTTTTTGAAACAGCTCCTAAAAGTCGTGCAGCTCAAGATTATTTGGCGCTGACGAAAGAAATTTTAACTCGAATGTAAAGCGGTTTTACAACACTATGGCTAAGGTAAATTCTCTTTTAAGCGAACGTTTAAAAGTCCCTTTGGAAAAGCTATCCAAAATGACGAACTTAGCTGAACTGTCTTCTTCTGGACATCTTTCTAGTTTTTCAGGAGTATTTAAAGTCTCTGAACTGAGCGACAAAGAACAAGAAGAATTGAAATTTCTTTTAGAAGAATATAGAGAAGAGGGTCAAGATATAGGCCAAGATTTTACAAGTCTTTCTGCTATCACGTCTGAAGTCAAAGCCATCAATAATCAAGCTGCAATTTTACATGGTGAGCGCATTAAAAAAGCGCAGGAACTATTAAAAAAATACAGGGAAGGAGCATTTTCCTATTGGTTAATTCAAACCTATGGAAATCGACAAACTCCCTATAATTTTTTACAGTACTATGAACTATATCAATCGTTGCCTCAACTATTGCTCTGTAAATTGGATGAAATGCCAAGACAAGCTGCATACACCTTAGCTAGTCGAGATGGACCTTTTGAACTAAAAAAAGAAATCATTCAAAATTATGCTGGAGAAACAAAACAAACTCTTCTAGAACAGATTCGTAGAGCTTTTCCTCTAAAACAACGAGATAAAAGAGCTCAAAATTATGGAGAAACTCTCATTAAAAGTTTGCAAAGAATTTCTCTTTTTGTTTCCAATCACCCTATAGAGGTAACTCCAGCTCAAAAAAAACAAGCGTTAGAAATTCTTCGCGCATTAAAGGACTCTCTATGAGTGAGTCTCCTTTAGCATCTCGGTATGCAAGCCCCGAGATGCTCGCTCTTTTTAGTCCTCACTACAAATACACTACCTGGAGAAAGCTTTGGATTTCTTTAGCCAAAGCGCAAAGAGATCTAGGATTGCCAATTTCCGTAGAACAAATTCTGGAAATGGAACAAAAAATAGAGGAATTTTCTTGGGATCGAATAGCTTCTTATGAGAAAAAACTTTGTCACGATGTAATGGCGCATATCCACGCTTTTGGAGATGTTGCACCATTAGCTAAAGGAATTATCCATTTAGGCGCCACTTCTTGCTACGTCACAGATAACACCGATCTCATCCAAATGAAAGAAGCTCTTACGCTTTTACAAGCAAAACTACTTGGAGCAATTTCTCATTTTAGCTCTCTTGCCAAACAATATGCAGATCTACCTTGTTTAAGTTATACGCATCTCCAAGCAGCCCAACCAACAACCATTGGCAAGAGGATCTGTTTATGGATCCAAGACTTTCTTATGGACTTTGAAACGCTCGTGCAGACAACCCATGAGCTGCGTTTTTTAGGGCTTAAAGGGGCAACTGGGACTCAAGCGTCCTTTCTCGCTTTATTTGATGGGAATACTTCTAAAGTACAAGAGCTAGAAGAAAAAATTGCAAAAGCTATGGGATTTTCCCGCATCATTCCTATTTCTGGTCAAACCTACACTCGAAAGCAAGATGTCCGTATTTTTCAAGCGCTGAGCAATATTGCGATTTCCTGTCATAAATTTGCGACAGATCTGCGATTATTAGCTCACATGAAAGAAATGGAAGAGTCTTTTCATAAAGATCAGGTAGGGTCTTCTGCAATGCCTTATAAACGCAATCCTACGCGTTCTGAGCGCCTTTGCGGGCTTTCCCGATATCTTCTATCCCTACAAGACAACCCCACGTATACGGCCGCAACGCAGTGGTTGGAAAGATCTTTGGATGACTCTGCAAATCGAAGGGTAAGTATCCCTGAAGCTTTTCTTTGTGCAGATGCTGTATTAAATCTGCTCTACCACCTATCTTCCCATCTTGTCATCTATCCTAAAATGATCGAACAAAGAGTCTTAGAAGAGCTTCCTTTTCTCGCGACAGAAAATATTATCATGGCAGCATCTCAAAAGGGTAAAAACCGTCAAGAGCTGCATGAAGCGCTTAGAAAAAAATGTCAGAGGCTTTCTGATCAATGGAAATTGGAAGGGGAAAAAGGAGACCTTTTTCAAGAAATTGCAGAAGATCCTCTTTTTGCTCTTTCTAAAGAAGAACTGCAAAGGATTTTAAATCCCTCTCATTTTATCGGGAGAGCGCCAGAGCAGGTGAAAGAGTTTCTCTTGAAAGAGATTGATCCCGTTTTACAGAAATATGCTTTTCTAAAAACTCCAACCATCCGAGTAGAAATTTAAACTACTTTCGAGAAAGTGCTTTATCTATCTGGATAATAAGATTATTAGATCTAGCATGAGCCTTTAGAGCTTCCTCCGCGTCCCGAGTTTCAATGAACGTTTCATATTCCACGGCAAGTTTTCGAACGACTTCAAAAGAAACTCCCAATTCCTCTAAAAGTTCGTGTTTCTCTACTAAAAGCTGCGCAAAATCCTCAATAAATCCCCGAGCAAATAACTCTCGAAAATTTTGAAAAACATTCTTTTGTGCTATTTGCAACATCTGTATGATTTGATCCTTAGCATTCTGATCTTGCTTTTCAAACATGTCAAAATATTTTCGACTATGAGAACCTTCAATTTTAAAAAGCCGTTGAACTTCGAAAAAAACATATCGGCCCATTTGTTGAGAAATAATCGAAGAAAGAGCGAGGAAAAAATTTTCTTCATTTTTTTGAAGATAACTTGTGTGCTCCATATCCAATAAACGCTCATACCAAAAGTTTATACTCTTCGCCCAAGGGGCATATTTAGGGGTTTGGCACATTTCTTGAAGTACTCGTGCAAGAATTATAAAGGCCTTTTGATGGTTGGAGGGGACGCAAGAGACCATAAATCCATGATAGATCGCATCATGATAAAGCATATCATAATCTTGTCGCACCGCTAAACTATCAGCTTCTTTATATTCGATATCATGGAAAGGAATGGAAACGACTCGCCGTCTCTTTAAATTATCTTCTTCCATTTCTTTAGCAGTCGCAAAATCAATAGAAGGATAAAGCTCCACAGCATGCTGTCCAAATTGAGCCTTTAAAAACATTTGCGCTATCGACCAATTAGGAATGATCCGAAAAGGACATCCATTTTCTTGAAATCTAGAAAATGCATTGATACCAGGCTGCATATAAATAGCCTGGCCAATCGTTGTATGTCCCGCTAAATGAAGCAAACTTTGAATATTGTTTTTATTTTCTTCTGGTTCTTTATTTATACGCAATTTAAGAAGGTTTGGATCTTCAAGATCTCTTACTACAAAAAGTTTCTGCTGTGATTTTGGTTCTTTGCGCATATAATCAAAAAATTTATGAAGTTGAAGAGGACTTGAAATCTCTTCTTTCCCATGTAAAGCTCTTCCAGTTTCTGACGTTATTTTTAAAGTTTTGAGAATCATGGATGCAACTGATCCATTCACTGTTCCGTCCTCATTAAACAGGGGGATAATTTGAATGTCATCTATTGCATGATTTTTCCGAATTCCCCAATAGATCGAAGCTGTCGCAAATTCTTCAGCAGAAATCATTCCTAATTTAACAGCTTTGAGCCCAAAATAGAGAAGGTCTGGATCTGCGCAATCCAAAGCCTTAAAATTACCATCTTTCATGGCATCAGATATCTGCTTCAACTTTTCAGAATCGTCTAAGCTGTCTATTTTAAAAGTAGCGGTTAAGGGCAAATGCTTTATAAGATCTTGGTACTTTTTCAAAACAACGCCGCCATCCACATTACTTTTGATAGACTCTAGAGGAGGTAATGTAAATGATGGATTTACTTGAGGAGTATTGCTAAAACTAGAATACGTTCTACCATTTAAAACAGCTGTATTTCGCGGTGAAAAGATTGTTTCAGGGCACGGAAGAGCTCTAACACCATTTCTCATTAAGGTCCGATACATTCCTTCCCCTCGTTTTCTAAATTTTTTTGCCAACTATATTAACAAACAAATCACTTACAAAATACACAAGATTATTTTTTAAAACTTCCTGATTGAAAATTTTAATTTTAATCAATTTAGGTAAAAACAATGAGTTTAAATGCTTTTACGATTTTTATTTTTTATACAGTTATCTTTTCCCCAAAAAAAATCCCGATCTACCGATCATAAGACAAAAATTTCACATCCAAGAAATTACGACAAGCGAAGAGAAATCAAATTTAATTCAAATAGCAAACTGCTGGAATGTTATAGCTAGGACGGAGCAACTTAGTGCTACAAATCCTCTAGATAAAAAAAACTTCACTCTCTTGCCTCAATCGCACGCACACGTTCTTATAAAATAGAAAATTTGTCTGAAAAAAATAGAATTTTTATTTGTAGCGATCAAGAAAAGCAAATCCAATCAGAGAGGCTGGAACGGCTCTTATTTATACAAAACTAGGCTTTGAATTGAGAGATATCTCTGGAATAACTCAAATGCATATTTCCTCACATAAAATTGCTTTTCTATTATCCTAGGATGTTCACTAATCAGAATATACTTATAAAGAAGAAGCGAGGGGTCTAAAAAAAGAACGCATTTCTTCTTCAATACGCAAACACGTGTTTTTTTGAGGAACAGTCAAGGGCAACCTAAAAATTGGAGCGCAGTATCCTTGAAGGCTCATAGCATATTTAATGCACTGAGGATTCGTTTCTAGGCCCATTACCAGACAAAGAGGTTCTAGCTGTTTATAATAAGCTCTTGCTTTTTCATGATCTCCTGCTAAAGAGGCTTGCACCATTTGATTCCACTGAAAGGGCACTAAATTACCTAATACAGAAATCACACCTTCTGCCCCTTTTTCTATCAAAGGAAGCGTACAAGGATCATCTCCCGCAAAAAGAAGTGTATTAGATAGTTTCTTCACTTCTAAAGGCATTTCAAGACTTCCTGAACAATCTTTAAGCGCAATAACAGAGGGAAGAGAACAGATTTGAGCCAGCTCCGGAACAGAAAGACGAACGCCTGTCCTTCCTGGATGATAATAGACAACCATAGGAAGATTACAACGAGAAATTGCTTCAAAATGCGCTAAGCAACCTTCAAACATCGGTTTATTGTAGTAAGGAAAAACAACTAGACAGACATCGGCTCCCAACTCTTTTGCTCGCAAAGTTTTTTGCACGGAAACTTTTGTGTTGTTACTACCAACTCCTGCAATAATTGGAATCCGTCCCTTAACTTCTTGAACAGCAGCTTCAATTAAAATTTCAAGTTCTTCGCTAGAAAGGGTAGAAGCTTCTCCCGTGGTTCCCCCGATTGTAAGACCTGTTGTTCCTTGCTCCATTTGCTCATGGACTAAACGTCTAAAGCTCTTTACATCCAAATCCCCATTTTCTAAAAAGGGAGTAATCAGTGCAACGATAGATCCGTGGATCATAGGACTTCCTTCTAGCTATTTTTGAGCAAAAGAGTCCTTGTTTTTTCCTTTAAAAGCAAACAAAAACAGGGCTGCTATTACAAACATGGCAGAGCCTACCCACATAGGAAGAAAGCTGTCGTAACTGGCAAGTATACCGCCTCCTAACCCCGTTAAAGTTTCTGCTGAAACTTGTACTGATGTCAAGATCCCTAAAGCCTGTCCCTGAAAGGAAGGAGGGGCTGCCTCAGAAACGAGCACGGAAGAATAGGTCATCACAACAGCTAGACATGCATTGACTGGAAGCGTCGTGAAAAAAAAGCTCCAAGAAGCATTTGGAATAAAGATTAAAGCAATGGAAAGAGCTAGCCCCACAGAAAATACAGCGACCGCTTTTTCTGGAGACAATTTTTTTGCAATAGGCTTTAAAAATAAAAAAGCAGCTATAGCAAAAGCAATAGATCCATAAGCAATTATGTAACCGAGTTGACTAGAAGAAAAAGAAAAAACTTCTTTCAGATATACGGGAAAAAATCGAAAATATGCAAAATAGCCTAAGGCCAAGAAAAAATTTACCAGATAAAATTTAGCTAATGTTTTCTGATGAATACCTTTAGTCAAATTTTTCCAATAACCCAATTTCTTTTCCAATAGCTGCTCTTTTCTTGTCTCTTCTGAAAAATAAAAAATAATCACCACTGCTACGGACGTTAAAATTGCCCCTACCCAAAAAGGAGTCGCAAAATTAAACCAAGAACTGATAGATCTATCTGAAAGAACTCCTCCTAAAATGGGGCCTACAATAAACGCTAAACAGATAAATAGATTTATCCAACCAAAGTACACTGTTTTTTTCTCTACGTCATCCGAAGCTAAATCAGCAATAACAGATTGAGCAATAGCCACATTTCCTTCACAAAGACCACAGAAAAAAAGCCCCATAAACATGGCTGTTATACAAGAAGATTGTACAGCAAAAGCAGTACCCACATACCCGAGCAAGCATCCAATTAAAGAAAGGATAATGACTTTTTTTCTTCCCCATCTGTCTGAACATTTTCCTAAAATCGGAGATCCTATCAACTGTCCAGCAGGATATGCAGACATGATAAGCCCTAATAAAAAAGTCTTCAATTCTTGTGAGTATGAAATAGGAAGAACACTAGATCCTTTTCCTAAAAACATTTCTGGAAAAATAGGAAGGGGCATAGAAAATCCTACAAAACCAAAAAAAACAACGACAGCGTAGGGAAGAACTTTTTTGAAACCAGATATGTGCATAAAAAAATCTCTTGTTAAGAGATTTTATTCTATCAAAGATGCACTATTTTTTCTGCTTTTAGATAAAACGAGAAATAGCGGATTCGCCTTCTTCGTTGTCTTGGAAAATTTCTTTCCACTCGGAGGCTATATTGGCAAAATCTTGTATTAAATATTTAAAAGGAAGGTATCTTTTGAAAGAAGAAATTTCTTGAACTAGATAGAGACTGTCCGTTTCCGGATCCACTTTCAAATAGGCCCCCTTTTCTTGCCATTTCCATGACTGAGCCCCTGTATAAAGACCTAAAGATCGTCCTAATTTTTTATTAGAACATCCTAAAATTTTTGTAGATAAGCTCCAGTGTTCTATTTGAGAGGAAGTCTCAATGAAAATTATACTTCCCTGAATAACCACTTTAGCTTTTCTTTGATTTTCAATTTGATTCAAGAAGAGTAAAAAAGCATTATATTCCATCTAGAGATTCCGCCGAATGTAATTAATGATCTCGCAATTATAACAAAAGAGACATTAAGTTAACACGGGGCATTATTATTTTAACGTCAAGTAATTACATCTCCCCAATTCAACTTTTTAATCTCTCTATACTTTTCTTTGTCTCGCTTAGATACAATACATTGATTCAAACCCTCTTTTTGACATAGAGAAAGTTTGATGTGACCCGATCCTTGCATCGGATGTCGAAGAATTCTTGATGAATACGAAGGACAACTTTCTTTTCCAATTACGAGATAACAAAATTTTTCATCTTCATATCCTAGTTCCGCTGATTTTAATTTTCTATGCAAAGAACTTCTAGATACTCTCACAGAAAAATGGCACCAATCTTGTCCCACAAGAGGGCAACTATTGCCATGAGGACAAGGGGCCCATAAAACTCCTCCCATTTCAAGTAACATGGAGCGAAGCTTCATCATACGGGCATATCCTACAGGAGTACCAGGTTCGATAATAACAAGAGCTTTTTCAGTAGCCTTCCAAAGCTTTGGTAAAAATACCTTCCAAGAATGCTCCGGGACTTCGCCAATAGAATAGGAAAGAATCGTAAGATCATGAGATTCGATATCTCCAAGACGACTCATATCTTCACATTTCCATATAGCTTGCTTTACAGCATCAAGCGACGAGAAAGAGGCAATCTCTTTTCCTATCCGAAGAAAGTCTACATCTCTTTCTATCAGTGTTGCTTTCGTGAGCGTATCAAACACTTGAGAAGCTGCCCATAAGCCAGCTCCTGGCCCTGCTCCCACATCCAAAAGAGATTGAAACGTAAGATCGGACCTTCGGGCTCGCAGCTCTTGACATACTCGAACAGAAGTTGCAAACGTCGCAGGAAGACGCGTTAGTAGATAAACCCATCGTTCTTCTTGCGTCTGTAAAAAAGTTCCACTTCCCTTGCGATATCTGTCAGAAATTCTTTCAAAAGCTTTAGTAAGAGAGTTGAGCTTATACGAAGAGAGTATTTTTTCTTCTAAAGAGCGTAAAACGTCTTCCATTATCTATTCCTAAAAAAAATGAAAATAGTACACGATGATCTATTAAAACACGTCTTAAAAAAGAAGTTATTTACACTCTTCTAATCTTTAGCTTATGTATGCCAATTGATCGGCGTCTGTCCCGTTTGTTCTAAAAATGTATTTGCTTTAGAAAAGTGACGACACCCCAAAAATCCTTTAGCAGAATAAGGAGATGGATGAGCGGCACTCAGTACTAAATGATGATTTCGGACAGAAAGAACCTTTTCTCCTTTTTCTTGAGCAGATTTCCCCCATAACAAAAACACTATTGGAGTATCTTTTTGTGCAAGAGCCTCGACCACAGCATCAGTAAATCGCTCCCACCCTCTTCCAAAATGAGATTTAGGCTCTGCTTTGCGAACTGTTAGTGTAGCATTAAGTAGAAATACTCCTTGCTTTGCCCAAGCGCTCAAACAACCAGTTTCAGGTATAGGAACTTGCAAATCTGATTGCAGCTCTTTAAAGATGTTTTTTAAAGAAGGGGGCATCTTGATGCCTTTTTGCACACTAAAGCTAAGTCCATGAGCTTGCCCATCTCCATGATAAGGATCTTGCCCTACAATGACTACTTTAACTGCATCAAAAGGTGTATGTAAAAAAGCCTGGAATACATCCTCTTCACGAGGATAGATAATTTTACCCGCATTTTTTTCTTCTTGTAAAAACTGATTAAGCTCTTCCATATAAGGATCTGTAATCTCTTTTTCTAAGCGAGTTCTCCAAGATATGTCCATTTTCACAAAATTACTCCTTTCCAAATAGTTCTTTCCAGGAGTAGGTATCGTATCTTTGCATAGAAGCTGGTTCTTTTCCTTTTGCATGAGCAATGCTCACTTTAAGCGCATTTGTCTCAAAAATTGCATTGTGAAGATTTGTATCGCAAGTAACAGGTGGCTTTATCAAATTTTGCATGCTCTCAAGATCTATATTCCCAGCTTTCTCCATAAAACGAGTAAAAAGAACAGGGTATCTTTCAGGATGAGGATATCCCGTCATAAGCAAAGAATTCTTAGGCTGTTCAAAAAAAAGCCCACCTATCTGCTCTTTATAATCATACAGGACAGTTAGTCCATCAAATGTTTTTAAAGTATAAGGAGAAAGCACTATTTTTTCTTTCGCTCCAACCCCTGGATTTTGAATCAACGAATAAGAGTTTCCGGGAGCAATCCAGTCTGCATGCTCAGGTGTCGCATAAAGAGAGGCCGCCACACCACTTTTTCCATCTGCGATAAGATAGTAATATTCACAAGTACGCTTTGTCTCAGAAAAAATAGCTTTTGCCTCTTCTAATGTTGATGCTTTCTCAAGAACATTTCGCATGAGAAAGGACATAGGAAATCCTTCCCATTTTCCATACCCCAACCCTCCGATTTCGCCAAGTGATATCTTTTCTTCGTTCATGCCAGTAATGACACCGATAAATCCTGCATAAGACACATGTAAAAAAGAATGGGCATCTGTTGGTTCAACCACCATAAGAACGCTTGCTTTTTCAAGACCTTGTCCAACCCTATAATCAAGAACTCTTGTATGATAAAGACTCCCATTAGCTGTCGATTCTGGAAGGGCTACGATTCCAGAACAATGAAACATCTCCGGAAAAAGATTGAGAAGCTGGATTTTTTCTAGAGCGATCTTGCTACCCTCTGCAAGGCCTTTCATTTCCTCTAAATACGTTTGAGGAACATGTTGTAATACGATAGGCATCACCTCTTGAAAAGCCTTGAATCGCTCTTCTACGAGACCTCCTTTCTTACCATCAATGAACTGAGCAACGATTTGCTTGATCATTGGACCTAATAAAGCCCCATGCTGATATCCCATTTCATAAGGAGAGCCTTTTACGTGCAAAATAAGCTGCTCTTGTTTCTTCTCTAGAAAACCCCTTCCCTCTTTTTGAAGAACTTCAGCTGATAAATAAGAGGTAAAAAAGATAGCGATCAAAAGAGTTAATTTTCTCATAAGAATTTCCATAGGCTTAATTTTGAAGAAAATAAAGCTTATCTTAGCTTAGAAATAACAATCAAGAACATGGATTTTCCATTGACAAAAACCCTGAAAAAAAACTACGATTTTCCTTTCTCATAAGCATAGGGCACACTTCATGAAAGATCTTATCGACAACAATTTGGTCCGCTTTAAAAATATCTTGAAAAAGAAGGAAGCAATTTATGCTAACTTCAAAGTAACTGGAGTTCGGGCTGGAGTACAATTTTCTGCTTCTATTTCTGTAGATATTGCTGCTGCTGAAGTGCATGCCGGTGATGTTTTAGAAAAAATTATTGAAGAATGTGCAAGAATTGGCGTTCAAGAATTCAAGAAAGCCGATTTTCAATTCGAAGGCGTAACTGCTTCTTTATAGTCTATATCTGGGTGTAGCGCAGCTTGGCTAGCGCGCTTGCATGGGGTGCAAGAGGTCGGAGGTTCGAATCCTCTCACTCAGATTCTTTTTTCAGAGCAAGCGAAACTTCCCTTCAAAATATTTCCACTTTTACGCCACAAATTACTCTAGATCTTGAACGATTAAATTGCGGAATCTTATCTGCCCCTTTCCTTTACAGTTCCTAAATAAAATAAAAAACTGTCTTTGCAATATCCTTCCTATTCATCAATAAGATCAAAAATGTGTTATAAAACAAAACCTTAAAGGACGAGGCATCCTCGCCCTCAACAGATGACCTTGAGTTAGCACCACGAAAAGAAAATCGTAATTATGGATTGGGCATAGATAAGTCTGTTACTCCAGCCTTCCAACTGATGTAATCTTTAAGAACTAAGGCATGATCAAACGCCAGCTCATCCCAAGGAATATCTTCTAACCTTACTAAGAAGGCTTTAGCTGCATCATCACCAGCAGTAGGTGTTTGAAAAGCTTTGGCAACGTGAGCGACTTCCACGGAGTGATGCCGGAAGTCTCTGGAGGGATCTGAATACACATGAAATTGCTTGAGATCGTAGAGTTCAAGATGAACCTCTTCCTGCATTTCTCTACGTACAGCGATCTCAACAGTTTCTCCATATTCAACCTTGCCCCCGGGGATTGCCTTGCCAAATGGAGCTTTACCTCGTTCAATTAAGACGATGCCCTTGAATTCGTCCCCTTCATATACTTCAATGATAGCTGTCGTTGTGAGTATAGGGGGTTTATGAGGCAGTTTCTCGAGATGATTGTTTGCATGCCCAATTAAAGGGATCAGCGCAAAGGTGAACAAAAATAGATAGCGTTTAACTGGTTTTGACATGAGAGCTCCAACAAAAAGAAAATCGTAACAACGAGGTTTTTAATGATCAAAGAAAAAAAAGGATCTTTTCTTTCCAAGGTAACAAAATTTCTCCAGCTCCTCGATTAATAGCAAATACTTAAAAATTTCGAAATGTTTTCAATCCAACAGCTACTTTTTTCAATTTTCGAAAAATCAAAAATTTCACAGATTAAACGCCATTTAATGAGATTTAGCCACTAGACAATAAATTACACGCGCACCCCTCAGATAAAAGAAATTTACCCCATTTAAAGAAGCCAAATTCCACCAAGCTTCCGTCTGTAACTTCGATGAAATCCTCTACCAACAGAAACTCGAGCCTATCGAGATTCCACTTTCGCGTTTGCTATTTTCAGTCTGCAAGCATATAATCCATCGTTTTTTAAACATAATTTATACTTCTAAAAAATTAAATGGTTTTATCCAATGGTAAAAATGAAAAGATTAATATTAATTTTATCTTCTATCACTGTTATTTCCACCGGATGCGCCACTAAATACCAAAAACAAACTTTTTTAAGTGGGGGGTATTCTGAAATTCAAACGAACCCCGATTCTTTTATCGTCTACTTTAAAGGAAATGGATCCACCTCTAACGAAAGAACTTTAAAATACGTATTGCTTCGCGCCTCTGAGCTAACTATCCAAAATGGGTACAAGCATTTTGTTATCGTAGATACTTCAGATGAATCATCTAGCTACACCTATTCTAGTACCCGAAATACTGCTTCAGCTTCAGAAACAAGTCACAAAAAACCCCAACGTTCCAATACACAAGTTAGAGCCGCAGGATCTTCAAATACGTACTCGGGAATGGTTGTAAAGCCAGGCATGAGAATCAAAATTAAATGTTTTCATGAAGCGCCTCAAATTGAGGAATCCATCGATGCTGAGTTTTATTGGAATGCGAATAAACCATCATAAGATTTTTCACTAAAATTCATTTGTGGATTTTTGTAATTACAATCTGTTTTTTTCCAATAAAATACTGGAAAAATTTCCTAAGAAATCAAGCAACCTTATCACTAATTTACAACTTTTCAATTAGTAAAATTTCTTGAATTTTTTCTGCACTTATACGCATTGGAATATTTTGTTTTTCGTCAAGAGCAGAAGATGTATTATCTCTTAAAATGGTAAATCCCATTTTCATATAAAATTCGATAGATGAATGTCTTGAATACAGTTGAATAGAAGTTTTATGTTCATCTAAACACTTTTGGAATAAAAAATAGAGCAGAGCCGTTCCAGATCCTTTAACAGAATCTACTCGTTGGATAAGATTTTTAGGATTGGTTGCTAAAAGCTCTAGTTCTAAGCAAGATTCTTTATCTGTTACAAGAGCTACCCCTTCCAAGCTTTCTCTGCCTTTGCAGGCAAATACCCTAGAACTTGAAGTGATACTAGTGGACAGAGTATCTGTAACAACCATTGAGTCAACAAGCCTTTTTTCTTCCACTTCGCTGAGACTTAAATCAAAGCATTGAGCTGCTTGCATTTTCCACTCACGGCATGTTCTAGCCAATTCTGCATTCTTTTTATGGGGAATTTCTTGAATAGAAAAAACGGCTTTTTGGACTAAAGGCACATTTGCTACTTTCCCATGAGAAGCGATCACCTGGCGCCCCGCCAATCGAGGAACCTCAAGCACCCTAGCAGAACTTCTCAGCATCCTAGTAGAACTTGTTTCTGAAGTTTTTCTAGCGTTAATTGGAGGAGTCGTAAACGGAAGTGTATTTCTACCTGTGGGTAACATTTTATTCCTTGATTTCGCAAATCATAAAAAATAATTTTACCACAAAAAACAATAAAAATCAAAATTTACTTAAATAAAGAAATAAAAACACAAACCATTCACATTAAACAGAAAAAGATAACTATTAACGCGAAAAAGAAGCTACAATCTCTACATGGTCAGTTCCTGGAAAGAGCAAAAACCCCTTAAATTCTTGCAAAATCCACCCTTCTTGTAAAATCTCTCGATAATCCCTCAGAAAGGACTCTGGACCGCAGCTAATATAAATAAGTTGCTTTGCTTGAGAGACAAAGATCTTCTTTTTACACTCTTTAGAAAGCCCTTTTCTCGGGGGATCAACTAAAATCAGATCCCCTTCAGAAAAATCCACTTCTTCTACAGGATTACTTAAAAAAAGGCATTTTTTCTTCACAGACTCTGGAAGTTTTTCTAAGCTTTTTTCAAAAGAGCTTTTTGCATGGGGTGAAGATTCTACTAATGTTACTTTTTTTGCTTTTTTTGCTAGAGAAAGACCAATACATCCAACCCCAGAATATAGATCAATAAGAGACCTTCCCTCAGCTATTAAGGAATCGATGTACTCAAGCATTTTCTCATATAAAGAAAGGTGCGCTTGAGCAAAACAAGAAGGATGAAACGCAAATGATATACCTGAGATTTCTTGGAAAAAGTCTTCTTTTCCCACCTCTAACTCCCAAAGATTTCCCAGGATCGTATTAGACCTCTTTGGATGATAATTACTCCAAATGGAGTGAAACATTCCTTCATTGTAAAGCTGCTTTACAAATGCTTTTTCTTTTTCTTCGAGAAATTCCCCATTCCACACCAAGGAAAGCTGTATCTGTTTGCGATCGCTTACCATTTGGAGATATCTCAGGCGCCCAACATGTTCCTTTTCTCGATAAGGCTCTATTTTATGGATTTTCATCAAGCGACGGATCTTTTCCAAAGCCTCATTCATAACAGGATAGTGAAGAGGGCAATGCTTTAAATCCACAACCGTATGACTACCTTCCTCAAAAAGGCCAATTAAAGGCTTATCCACGCTTCCTCTAACCGCAAGCTTAGCTCTAGACCTCCAAGAAGTCAAATCGTCGCAAATGAGCTCAGATACCCCTAAAACTTCTACGATCTTCTCCCATATTTTAGGACTTGTTACATCCTTTTGAAAAGAACACCCAGAACATCTAGGAAAAACAGCACATGAAAAAGACATCACTCTCCAATAAAAAAACAAACTCTGCGCACGATCTTAAAGAAATTATACTTACAAAACAACAAATAAACTAAAGAAAAATGAAAATTTCAATTTCATCAGATTCAATTATCAGATGGCTTTATCATATTTTCAAGACCCTGATAAAATTTTCAAAAAAACAAAAAATCATTTATATACATAAATTTCACTTCAGAATTTATAAAATAAATTAAAACATATACTTAAAACAAAAAACCAAATAATCTGCAACCAGATAAACCACATAAACATTTCACGAATTTTCGAATGTGGAAACTTCAGTTCATAACCTGTTGATAGACTTTCGATAACTTGTTGATAAAGGGGAAAAAGGGGCTTTTTGAACAAGTTGAACACCCGTCATCAACAAGTTATGAACAAGGTTTTTTCTCTATGCAAATGGGGGTAGTTATAAACATTTCCACAACGTACTAATAAGACGATATATATATATTAATATCTCTTCTTAGGAAATAAAGAGCTTGTCTTTCGACCTGTGAGCAGCTATCTTTGTTGGATTCCTTTTGGAGAATTTTATGAAAGATCCAAAGTATTATTTTTCCAATGCTTCGTCTCCTGTATTTCAAGGTGCCGACTCCGTTTGGGACGCATTAAAATACCTGCCTGAGTTTTTAAAAACGTTAAAACTTGGAAAGATTGAAATAAAACTTCCGGATGGGGTTTTTTTAGAAAATCCTGAATCGATCTTCATTGGAGAGGGAACAATTGTAGAACCTGGAGTTTACATCAAGGGACCTGTTTTTATTGGAAAGGGATGTGAAATTCGACAAGGAGCCTATTTAAGAGGTAATGTTTTTTTGGAAGAAGGCTCTGTTGTTGGGCATTGCTCTGAAGTAAAAAATAGCATTTTTTTGAAAAGGGCACATGCCGCTCATTTCAATTATGTCGGAGATAGTATTCTTGGGGAAAAAAGTAATTTAGGTGCTGGAGTTAAATGCGCTAACTTCCGATTGGATCAAGGAGAAGTTGGAGTTTGGATTGAGGAAAAAAAGGTAATGACGGGTCTTAGAAAACTAGGAGTCATTTTAGGAGATCGATCGCAAATTGGATGTAATTGCGTAACGAGTCCTGGGACTTTAATTGGACAAGATGTCATTTGTTATCCATGTATGCATATTCAGGGAAGCGTTGCTTCAGGATCTTTGAAAAAGTTAAAGCAAGAATTGGAGAGAGTTTTATGAAAAAGACCGGATGCATTGCCGGATCCCATTTTTTTTCTTACAGAGATAAAGTGGAAAAAGAGATCGCTAAAAGCATTTCTAGTCTGGGCGAAAAAAACAAACTGCGAGATGCTTGTGAGTATGCTCTTACCAATGGAGGGAAAAGGTTTCGACCTCTGATTGTTTTGATGATTTCTGAAGCTTTAGGCAAGGGGCTTCCTATAGTAGACGCTGCTCTTTCTGTAGAATTTTTCCATACAGCTTCTCTAATTGCAGATGATCTTCCTTGCATGGATAACGACGATGAAAGAAGAGATAAACCCTCTCTCCATAAAGTTTATGGGGAAACAGTTGCTCTATTAGCAAGTTACGCTTTAATCACCTCTGCTTTTGAAAGGATTCATCTCTGCGCTTCTGCAATGCGAAAATCTGGCCTTTATTCCCCTGAATTTTGCGATCGCGTTTGTAGATTAGCCCTAGAGAGTGCAACACACTCTTCGGGGATCCACGGGGCTACAGGGGGGCAATTTTTGGATTTATATCCACCGACTCTAAATTTAGAAACGGTCAAACAAGTAATTTACAAAAAAACTGTAACGCTTTTTGAGGTTTCTTTTGTATTTGGATGGCTTTTTGCAGGTGGAGATTTGAATCTTTTAGACAAGGTAAAAGAGACTGCGTACCACTTTGGAATGGCTTTTCAGATTGCTGATGATTTAGATGACATGACGCAAGATGAAAAAAAGCAACGAGATATTAGCATGGCAAGGTTATTGGGAAGAGATCGAGCTTTTTCTTTTTTTGAGGAGGAGATGCTTTCTTTTGAAAAACTTTTGAAGGAACTTGAGTTATACACTCCCTCTTTTCAAAAGCTAAGCGACATGCTGTATCAGCATGCCGCCTTGCAAGCAGGATCAGTCAGCTAGAGTTTCAACGATCTCTGCTACTTCTTCAGACTTTTTAGAGATTGGTAATTCAGATCTACGTTCTAGAATTAGTTTTTCTAATTCTTCCGTCATGCCAGGATTTTTTCTTAGCTCTTCTCGAGCAGCTTCTCTTCCTTGTCCTAGGCGATGCGTTTTATAGCTAAACCAAGTTCCTTTTTTCTCGATGATTTGCATATCAACGCCCATATCGATGATAGAACCAATACGAGAGATACCTTCGTTAAAAAGAATGTCAAATTCAGCGACTTGGAATGGAGGAGCCATTTTATTTTTTACAACTTTGACTTTTACGCGATTGCCGATCTCACTATTATCAGATCCTTTGATACCGCCAATTCTTCGAATATCCATACGAACAGATGCGTAAAATTTTAAGGCTCTTCCTCCTGTTGTCGTTTCAGGATTTCCAAACATAACCCCAATTTTTTCTCGGATCTGGTTGATGAAGATTGCGCAGGTATTGCTTTTAGAAAGTGTAGCTGTAAGTTTTCTAAGAGCTTGGGACATCATTCTTGCTTGAAGTCCCATAAAAGAATCTCCAATCTCACCTTCTAATTCTGCTTTAGGAACAAGAGCTGCAACAGAGTCGATAACGATAAGATCTACTGCATTAGATCTAGCGAGCATTTCTGCAATGTTAAGAGCGTCTTCTCCAGAATCTGGTTGAGAGATGAGAAGTTCATCGAGATTCACTCCAATTTTTGTTGCATAAGCAGGATCGAGTGCGTGCTCAGCATCGATATAAGCGGCAACCCCGCCATTTTTTTGCACGTTTGCTACAATGTGCGTAGCTAAAGTAGATTTTCCTGAAGATTCAGGTCCGTAGATTTCAACAATTCTTCCTCTAGGGACACCACCAATTCCAAGAGCCGCATCTAAAGAGATTGCTCCTGTTTTGATTACGCTGATTTCTTTAGTTGCGGAACTTTTTCCGAGGGTCATGATAGAACCGGATCCAAATTGTTTTTCGATTTGGGCAACGGCAAGATCTAAGGCTTTTTTTTTGGCGAGTTCTTGTGACATAGACGCTCCTTCAATGCGTTTATTTTTTCCTATAGATTGAGGTTGAAACTCCTTCTCGTCAAGTAGAATGTCATCTACAAAAAATCCTTATTTTGTTTGAATGAAAAAAGATACGAACATTAGGGATTTTCATGATTTTAGCAGGAGATGTTGGGGGGACTAAGGTAGTACTTGCTCTTTTCGAAGACGTCGCATCGAGAAAAAAAATAAAAATACAAAAATTTGCGAGTAAAGATTTTGGAAATTTTGGAGATATCGTTAAAGCCTTTTTACCCAAAGATCTTAAAGTGGATTGTGCTTGTTTTGGAGTCGCTGGACCTATCCAAGAAAATAAATGCCACGCAACCAACCTGCCGTGGATGATAGATGGAAAAGAAATGGAAAAGTCTTTGAATATTTCTAAAGTTCATTTAATTAACGATCTAGAGGCAAATGCTTGGGGAGTCTTTGCTCTGAAAGAAGATGAATTTCATGTTTTAAATCTTGGAGTGCCCAAAAAAGGAAACCGTGCCTTGATTTCTGCGGGAACTGGACTTGGAGAAGCGGGATTTTATTTTAATGGAAAGAACCACTTTCCTTTTGCTAGTGAAGGTGGGCATGCTGATTTTTCTCCAGATGATGAGGAAGAAGTGGAGCTGTGGCGTTATTTTAAAAACAAATTTGGTCACGCTTCTTTTGAGCGTTTTTTAAGTGGTTCTGGAATAGAAAATATTTATCGATTTTTTGTAGAGAATAAAAAAGAAATAGAAAAAGAAGAAATTCGAGAGCGGATGAAAACAGAAGATCCAGCCCAGGTTATTTCTGAAAATGCTTTGCAGAAGAAATGTCCTACTTGTGTAAAAACCTTAGATCGATTTGTATCGATTTACGGAGGAGAGGCGGGAAATCTCGCTCTAAAGTTTTTAGCTTTAGGAGGAGTATATGTAGGAGGCGGGATAGCTCCTAAGATTTTAGAGGCATTAAAAAGTGGGCTTTTTATGCGTTCTTTTATGGATAAGGGACGTTTTAAACCCTTGCTTTCTGAAATACAGGTTAAAGTAATCCTAAACCCAGAAACAGCTCTTTTAGGCGCTGCAGAGTTTGCTAAAAACTCATGTTCATCTATAGTAGGCAAATAATATCTAAAAATGAAGGCCATCATGCGATCCCTATTTTTCCTTTTAGCTTCTCTTTTTTCTCTAGTAAGCTCCTGTCAACCCAAACCCAAATCAGAACTTCCTGAACAAAAAGTACGACTTAATTTGGCATTGGATCCTATGACTTTAGATCCAAGAAAGGGAAGAGCTCTTAATGAGCGATTTTTGATAGGAATGTTATTTGAAGGACTTGCCAGAGAAAATGCAGAGGGAGTTAATGAACTTGCTTTAGCAGATCGTATGGAAAAGTTAGAGAATGGATCTCGTTATGTTTTTCATTTAAGAGAAGCATACTGGAGTAATGGAGATAGAATTTCCTCTCAAGATTTTATCTATGCCTGGAAAACTGCTTTAGATCCTTTATTTCCTTCTGAAAATTCCTATCAGCTTTTTTGTATTAAAAATGCAGAAGCTATTAAGAAAGGAGAAATGCTTTCTTCGGAATTAGGTGTAACAGAAATAGATGCTCTTACTTTACAAATTGATCTTCAGTATCCAGTTCCTTATTTTTTTGAACTGTTATCATTTCCTATTTTTTTTCCCGTACATAAAAGTATGGATTTTTCTAAATCGGAATTAGTTTCTTCGGGACCTTTTTGTTTAACGACGTGGAAACATAACGATTTTATCGAGGTTGTTAAAAATGAAAAATATTGGGATGCGCAGGCAGTTCAATTGCAAAATATTCATTTTTCTATGGTAAGTCCAGAAACTGAAATCCGAATGTTTGAAAAGAAAGAACTGGACTGGGCAGGATCACCTTTAGGAGACCTTCCTTTAGATCTTTTGGAGAAATTTCGTAAAGAGAGCCTTCTTCGCACTCATCCAATGCTTGCAACTACCTTCTTCCGTTTGAATACAGAAAAGCCTCCTTTTACCAATGCTAATATCCGAAAAGCATTTGCTCTTGCTGTACATAGAAAAGCTCTCACTGATCATGTTTTTCAAGGGGAAAATGAGGTTGCAACACGCTTTGTTCCCAAGTCAATGAGACTACAAAAAGAAGAATATTTTCCTGAAACTGACGAAGCTCAAGCGAAAGAGCTTTTTAAAAAAGGGTTAATGGAATTAGGAATGTCACAAGAAGAATTTCCTAAAATCACTTTTCTTTATAGAAGCTCTCAAAAAAACAACTCGATTGCACAGACTATACAACAAGACTGGAAAAGAGTGTTGGGTATAACGGTAGAGCTGGAGGCCAATGAATGGAAAGTATGTTTGGGAAGAATTCAGCAGAAAGATTATCAACTGACATTAAGCGATTGGATTGCAGATTTCAATGATCCTGTGAATTTTTTAAGCGTTTTTAAACATAAAAAAGATTCTTTAAATAACACGCAATGGGAAAATGAAGAGTATGTGGATCTTTTAGATATTTCAGAAATAGCAAGTTCGGAAAATAGGAAACAAATTTTGCAGCGCTGTGAATCTATTCTTATGCAAGAGATGCCGATCATTCCCCTGTATCATTCCAGTATGCGCTATTTGAAACATGACGGATTAAGGAAGGTTGTAATCTCTTCTTTGGGAAACCTAGACTTTAAATGGGCTTACGTGGACAATCCCAAATAACAAGGGAAAGTTATGAGAAAAATCATTTTAACTGGATTTGTTTTTTTAGGGTCTATTTGTTCATTAGAGGCCTTGTCTTTGCGTTTTCAAAACCAAACTGCAAGTCCTTTAACGGCAGAAATTTTGAGCGCCAATGGTTCTTTAATAGGGGAAGTAAAAGTTCCTTCTCAAAAGACTGTTTCCTGGACAGATGCCACTTTTCCTGTAAAAGCTTCTTCTTCCAAATCAGTTACGCCTTTGACTGTGCACTGGTTTGATAATGATGGAGAACTTTTTCATATTTCCGATCACGTAATGACAGGTTCTTTACTCCAAACGAATCATTGTATAGGAAAAAAAGCGAGCAAAACAAATAAAGAACCATCCTGAGGTGAGTATGAAAATTTTCCTTTTTTTACTGATAAGCTCCCCGTGTTTTGGTTCTCTATATCTACGTAATGATACCGCTTTTCAATTGAAAGCTCGAATTATTGGAGCTAATGGTGTTGTTATAGGGGAAAAACTTGTAGATGCTCAAAAACTTATGTATTTAGAAGATCAAATCGGATCGTCTGATCCAGTCAGTAAAGATGTTGATGCTAAATTTCAAAACTATAAAAACTCAGTAACTCCTTATAACGTATATTGGTATTGTGCTGAAGGGGAAGGAGAGCTTTTTGCGGTATGTTCTGGCGTTGCTACGGGAGCTACGGTATCGGCAACAGGCTGTTTAGGTTCATGTTCTTGTAAGCCTCCTAAAGAGAAAAAACAGGGAAATGATGCATATAAGCAAGAGTAAAATCGATTTAATATTTCTAATTTAGATCGATAACTGTTGTGAGCAATGCTTTGTTTTTGTATTGTATTTTCTCTACAGAGTTTTTATGAAAAAGTATATACACATCATTCTTTTCATCTTTACATTTTTATTTGCGAGCACTTTTGTTCGATATAATTGTAACATAGAAATTCACGACTTTCAGAAATCATTTAAGCATTCTGTCGCAATTGAATCCTTTGCAAAACAAGAACAGATAGAAAAATCTGATTTGTCTTTACAAAATCGCACTGTTATTTTTTTTTCGCTAAAAAGAAATTATGATCTTGTTAATAAATTATTTTTTTTAATTTTTCTGTTTTTTGTTCGTAAATATTTGTTTTTTTACAGTTCTATATGTTTTAAATCTTTTTCAGATCGAAAACTTGTTTGCAATTTTCTTAGATTACAAATATTAAAATCTAAGGCACATCCACCTACATATTTCTCTTTTTAATTTTTTTTTAACTTAATGTATAATATTAAAATATGAGATTAATATGAACTCGATAGAATATCCTATTTTTACAAATTCTAACTTTGATTTAATTAAATCAGGATTGGATAATCAAAAATCATTACCTACAGAACTTCCAAAAGGCAATGAATTAACAGAACTTTTTCAAAAATATGAGAGATTAAACATCAATCCTTTAAATGTAGTTAGACTTGTTTTTTTAGCAAAGATCTCTGGATTAGATGAAAATACACTGTCACATTTTTCTCCTTTTAGAGAAACGGAAGAGGCCGTATTCAAATTAGCAAAAGATCGTATGCAAAGAGCCTCTAAATGGCTCAGAGCTGGATTGATTGGAACAACAGTGCTTACGGTTACTCCTTTTGTAGGAGCTGTTCCTTCTGTGAGTTCATGGGCAACAAAAAATCCTACAAATAACTTGAATTTAGTAATAGGATTTATCGCTATTGCAGCTTTAGTGAATGTTATTAATTTCATTGCAACGGGGACTTTTCCTGATCTCCAAACATCATCTGCTGCAAAAGCTTCTCTTAAGCTTGAAGCGGCATCTTCTACATACTCAGATCTTTCTCATGAATTAAAACTTATGCATGAACAAGGGCTTTCTGAGGCAGGTACAATCGCTCAAGCGTTGGATGTTGAAAAAATTAAAAGAAGGATTGTTTCTTCTTTAGTATCTGCAGAATATAGAGCTGTAGCCGATAAATTGTGCAATAACCTTAATAAGGTAAGGTATTCTGTCCTTAGCAATTCAGTTCCTGGATTAGAATTTTCTGCAAAAATCCGTCTTGAACATTTTAGAAGACATGAGTTACAACATCCCCGACATGCAAATACCTCCTACTTTACAAATTTGGATCAGGTAGTTTAAGAAAATAGTGTGAAGAAAGTATAATCCATTGGATTATACTTTCTTTTGACGAGTAAATTTCCGTTGTATCAAGGTCTTAAACTAATTTCAAAAAAATGTATAGACATTAAGAAATCTACGATTTTATAGTTCACATATCGACGCCCATTTAAGGAGAGATTTCGATGACATTTTTACAAAAAACTATTCTTTGTTCCGCATTATTTTTTTCTCAAATTCTGTTAGCAGATTCTACTTCTTATCAGGATCCATCAGTTCAAAATCCAAAGCCTCATCACAAAAAATCTCATTTTCATGCCATAGTGGCTTCAGGTTATGCTTGGAGCATGGATGCCAATATTCGCAATATTGATTATTCTCAATGGGCTTCATCTTTAGAGGGATATGATGCTTCTTTAGGAAATAGTGCTTTTATCATGCTTGGATTTGGATATCGTTTATTTAATATGCTCGATATTGATTTTGATTACACCTTGTATGACACATTTTATTACCAGAAAAATCAAGTAGACGATTTTGGGGACCGCAGAACGAGAAGTTTTGATTTAAATCATCAAAGCTCTATCTTTAATTTTACTTTTTCTCCTTGGACGTTTGGTTTCTATAAGACCAAGTTTACTCCTTTTATAGGAATGGGAATTGGAGTTGGAACTAATCAAGTATCACATTTTCAAACGATATTTTGCGATCCGACGCAAGGGATAGGACTTGCCACATCTATAGGATCTCCTCACACGCGAAATTCTTTTGCTTGGCAAGGAATGGGAGGGATACGAGTGCATCCTTGTAACTCTAGATTAAGCTTAGACCTGGCTTATCGTTACTACAATGGAGGCACGTTTGAAACTCCTTCTCGGCTTGTTAATTACAATGGAATAAATTTTGGAGAAGAAAAGGTTAAACCTTGGCATGGAACGCTTCAAACGAACCAATTGTACTTTGCTATGAATTTTTCAATCTAAGCTAACTGGATGTCTTTAAAGCCCCTCCTTTGCGGGATGGGCTTTTGTTTTGAATCTAAGTCTTAGTCGTTAAAAAAAATATACTTCGTTCATGTAAAAATCATGTTCTTCCGTGGGAATGAAATCACATTTTTGTTCCTCAAATCCGATTCCCCACGTTTCAAGATGAGAAAAAGAAGGGAGGAGTCGATCGTAGTGTCCCTTTCCATGGCCAACACGGCTTCCTACTTCATCAAAGCCTAGGGCTGGGATGAGAAAAAGACTCTCAGCTGGAAGAGTTTCTATTTTAGAGCAAAGATACTCATTAGGTTCTTGAATACCTAAAGAAGAAATCCGAAGATTTTTCAAACAGGGAACTTCAAATATTTCGATTTTATCATTTAGAACTTTAGGAAGAAGTAATCGTTTTTCTTGAGCTAACCATCGATTGAGAGGCCATAAATTGATTTCAAAAGGTTTACTAGCAAAAGAAAGTACGGGATGGGAACTGGTTTTAAGGGATTCTTGTAGAAAACGGCAGGCTAAAAGAGATGCCTGCGATTTTCTCTCAGGATTGAGATGAAAAAGCGTTTTTCTAAGAATTAAACGAAGAATTGTTTTATTTGGAAGAATCATTGTCTAAAGAAGGTGCCCCTTTGTCGTAGAATATTTTATGTAGAAGGTAGCCATCTGAATGATACAAAGTGGCAGTGCCTTTCCCTTGAGTTACTCTAGAAATGGGTTTTTTGTCTCCTTTTTTATAATAAGTACCCGAAAGAAGAAGATCTTTTTCATATTCCTCGGAGAGCATGAGATTTCCATTAGAGAACCAAGCTAAGGATTGCCCATTTTTTTTGTTTTGATACATCTCTTTTTGACTTTCTTGCACACCATTAGGAAACCAAGTTTTGACAATCCCCTGCAAAATATCTTCTTGCCAGTGCAGAAGGAGTTTAGGTTGTAGGGGGGCATCAGGCGAAGTCGAGGGATAATATTCCCATTCTTCTCCATGTTTTTTTCCGTCTTTTTGGTGGTATTTAACTTGAATGATTCCATTCTCATCAAAACATTCGACAAGGCCTTCGGGAGCTCCTTTTTGATATTGTACAGAGTGTCTTATAAGAGGAGTGATCCATTCAATTCGATTTCCATTTCCATGAGAAATCGTGCTCATGAGATCTCCATTTTTTGTGTAATAGCGCCCCTCTAATAAAAGCCCTTTATCAAAAGTTTCTTCGTAGCAAAGAGTATTATCGGCGAAATATGCAGTGGCAATTCCTTGACGCAATCCTCTTAAGTGAGGGATCGTTTCCGCAATGGCTCCAGTTTCATGGTAACAAAATAAAGATCCATGAACTTCATTTTGCAAATAAGGGATTTTTTTTTGAAGCTGTCCTCCTAGATAGTAGTATAAAGAATCTCCTTGTAGCATTCCTTTTTCGTAAGAAATTTCTGCAATCAAAGACCCATTTTCTTCCCAGATTCGATTTACTCCATCAAAAACCCAAGAGCCTAAGGCTGCTTCAGAAAGTTCTGCCATCCCTTCGATAACATTTAGTTCCATTTTTTGTGTGCCATTGAGGTGCCATTCACGGTAGGTTCCATGAGCTCGTCCATCTATAATTTCTAAATACTGCCAAACGTGACCGTTGGAGTGATAGCTTGTAATGTAGGAAGGAGATTTTCCTTCATGAGTTTTTCCGAAGACACGTAAAACTTTTTGATAAGGCTGAGGAGCACAAAAATCGGTGTTTTGATAGCGGACTAAGCGATCACTTGTACTAATTGTTTCTGCAAATCCATTACGATCTATGACTTGAATACTAATAAGGGTAGAGTCATCGGGAGATTTTATTTTAGAAGAGCAGCCGCAAAGAACTATGCAAAGAAATAAACAGCTTAATAGAAAGCGTTTGGAGTTCATGGAAGAAGGGCCTCTCGTTTAATGAGCTGAGTTTGAATTTGGTATGTTTTTTCAGCAGTACCTGGAATATTTTTTTTCTCTAATTCGAAGGATTTAATAAGAATTTGAGGAGCACCTTCTTGTGGAACATAAGGATGGATTTGAGATCCCTCTAGATAGCATAATAGGCTTTTGAGATCCTCTTCGCACATTTCTACTGGATTTTGTTGCTTTTCTTCCGTTTCCTGAAAAAGTGCATTTTTATGTTTTTCAATTTGCACAAATTGCAAGCTGTTGCCCCCACTTTGTAAAAAAGTAACCCGTTCTTTCATAGGATGGGAAGTTTCCATTTGTTCAGAAAATAGCTGCCATTTCTGCCTTTCTGACGCAAGAAGAACTAAAGATCCTAGAACTTTTTCCAAATAGTTTGAGTGAGAACGTAGGATTTGGCTGAGGACTTTTTCCTCTTTCTTTTTAAGAGCTTCTTTTCTTTGCACTTTTTCTTGAAGAAATTCTATATGAGCTTTCAAAGGACTGACTGTTCTTTGATAGAAAAAAAAATGCAAAAGTACAAAAAGAAAAGGGAGTAGTAAAAGAGAAGAAATCATTGCAAAAGCGGAAGAAGAAAGTAAGCTTTTCTCATAAAATAATGGAGAAAGATATTTCAAATAAGACTTCAAGAAGAGCCTCCGAGTTGCGATTTTAAAAAGAAAGAAATGAAATACGTAGACCCCTTAACTTGCCATGAGATTTCTTTTTGCAAATCAATAAAAAAGCGTTCGTGTTCTAAAGCTTGTTGAAAGTTTTTAGCTGTCTGAGGATTGGAAATTTCTATTTCCAGATCGATTTTGGCAGCATAAGGAATTGTTGGAGCTTTTAATTTGGGGTACTTAAGCAGTTGATAGTGAATTTTCTTTATATCAGTTTCACCCCCTTGCTGTAGAAGCTGAGAAGTATTTAAAGCGGGGTGATTGCTAAGCCATGCCAGTACTTCGGAAACATTGGGCAAAGAAAGGGATAAGCGATAAGGAATTTTTTCTTTTTGAAGGGATGTATCTAGTAAAGAAAGTTCTTGTTCAAGTTCTTGCAGAGTTTCTATTTTTTTATCTGGCATGGAAAAAGAAGTTTGAAATGTCTCTATCAAAGTTTTCTGTGTGTGATTTTGATACATGTTACTAATCAAAAGTGCGGTCGAAGTAAGAACCAAAGAAGCTAAAGCCATCGAACATAAAAGTTTAAGGCGATGTTTTTTTAAAGAAGGAGCTACGAAAATATTTTTACGAAAACAAGTAGAGGCTCCATCTTCGGCAAGACCATCCAGAGCAAGTCCTACGGAAACTGCATAAGTTTCTAAAGTTGTTGCATCATAAGTGTCACTGCCTACGCATTCGTGGATTTGTATGGACTCTGGGATGTAATTTGCGATAAAGGCTTTGAAAGAAGGAGGGATGGAAAGATTTCCTGTTAAAACGATATCCTTCCAAAGATCTTTTTGTTTTTTCAAGAAAAAAGCAAAGACGCGATCCAGCTCTTTTTTAGCCTGTTGCGTTGTTTGATACAAAGCAGGATGCAGGTTTTCATTAAGCTGTAAAAGGGAGGGTCCGTCTTTTTTTTCAGCTTCCCACGCTTGAGAAAAAGATTCACTGCCTAGAGAAAAAGCATGAGAAAAGCAAGGTTTCTGGTTAACTATTCCAATAAGTGTACTACTTTTTGAACCTATGTGTAAGACGAGGGTGTCAGATAGTTCTGGGAAAAAATGTCTGCAAAAGCGCCATAGTGCCGCTGGCATACAAGAAACTTCATCGGGATCTGCATTTTTCGTTTTAAATTGGTCTATATGATTTTGCAAAACAGATGTTTTAGCGGCGTAGAAAGAGACTTTAGAGCTTTTGGGAGCATCTCCTGGGGAGATTTGAATGGACACTACCGCTTCTTCTGAAGGACAGGGAAGCTGCGCTTCGATCTGAAAAGGCAGCAATTTTAAGATTTTTCCTCGATCTTGTACTTTAAGTTGTAAATTTCTTAAAAGAACATCTGACGCGTCTAGTCCTGAGATGAGTTTATAAGGACATTCTTCTATAGCACTTTGAGGAAATGGGAATGCTCCCTCTTCGGAAAGGGGAAAAGTTCTTAAAAGCTCTATACTGATTTTTCTTGTCTTTCGGCTTACTTTAGCCCATTTGACCATAGATCCATCTAGGGAAAGTCCAATCCAGAACATAGGTATTTCTCAGCATAAATTGTTTTTTGCCTGTATTCTACTCGGAAAAGCGATTTCTTGAAAAACAAAAGAAGCAATTACTATATTTTATGATTTTTTAAATAGGAAAGAAATGGGATATTTGGGTATTCTCAGTGTCTTTTTTGGGGGAGAGATAGAGGATTTATGGGACTTTTTTTGTATGTTGTTCATTTGCTTTTTTCTACCTATACTATTCTTCTTTTTATTCGTGTCGTAGGATCTTGGTTTCCTTCCTTCGCTCGATCTAAATTTATGCGCTTTGTTGGCCATTATGTCGATCCGTATCTAAATTTATTTAGAAGACTTATTCCTCCTATTGGTGGTGTCTTAGATTTAAGCCCTTTACTTGCTTTTTTTGCTCTTCGTATAGCGGAAAGTATCCTTACTTACCTGATCATGTTATGAAATTTTTGAAAAAACCATTTTTTTTAGGATCGAAAGAACTTCCTTCCAATATATTTTGTGCTCCTTTGGCTGGATGTTCTGATGTTCCGTTTCGGCGCATGACATCTCGTTACAATCCTGGGTTGATCTATACGGAAATGGTGAAAATGGACGCTCTTGTCCGGAATGATCCTCACACATTTCGCATGTTAGATTATGAATTAGGTATGCATCCGATTGGAGGGCAACTCTGCGGAAGTAAACCGGAGCTAGCTGGGGCTTGTGCAAAAATTATTGAAGATCTGGGTTTTGATGTGGTTGATCTCAACTGCGGATGTCCTGTAGATAAGGTCACTAAAGATGGTAGTGGCTCTGCCATGCTCAAGAATCCTGAAAAGATCGGAGAGATTTTGGCCAATATGGTTGCTGCGGTAAAAATTCCCGTAACAGTCAAGATTCGCGCTGGATGGGATTCGAACTCTATATGTTCTGCGGAGATTACTCGGATTGCGGAGCAAGCTGGCGCCAGTGCCATATGTATTCACGGTCGTACGAGAGCTCAAGCTTATAAAGGGCCTGCAAATTGGGATTATATTGCGCAAGCTAAGCAAGCAGCTAAAAAGATACAAGTGATTGCTAATGGGGATATTTTTGATCCTCATTCTGCTCAAGGAATCTTTGAAGCATCAGGTTGTGATGCGATTCTTTTAGCTCGAGGAACGATGGGACAGCCCTGGCTTATTGAGGATATATATCGTTTTTTTGAAGATGGGGTAGTGGTCAAGCGCACCAGTTTAGACTATAAAAAAGCCTTGTTGGAGCACATAGCTCACATTGTTTCTTATCAAACCGATAGGAAATCCCTTTTAGACATCCGTAGAGTGGGTTGTTATTATCTTAAGGGGGGCAGGGGTACTAAGCACCTTAGGGAGGCAATCAATCGTTCAGCGTCCCTAGAAGAGACTTATATGCACATCCAAAATTTCTCCTGGGAAGAAGCTGATTTTTCCCCTCAGACCCAATCAGAAGTTTCTGAAGAAGTTACCTGTTAATATTTAATGCTGTTGCATTTTTCTTTTTAATTTAATGTTTTTTTGGGTAAATGTCGCGTTTTTTTGTGAAATTATAATTAATACATTTGGTGTGGTTTTATTATGTCGATAAATACGAGAAGAGCCCATGCGATGAGATTTTTGGAAAATGTAAATGAAGCAGGTGCAGCCTCCCAAAGATCAAGTGAACCGAATCCTAGGACTCCTCAAGAGCTGCGTCAAGGGGTTCATCAACTGTTACTGCAAGTGATTAATGATTAAAAGCTGAGCACTGACGCTTCGCTTAGGCGTATTTCTAAGGAATAATTTCTCTGTTTTTTTTGCTCATCCCTTCTTTGCTTTTGGCATTTATTTTTATATATTCATTTAAGTAAAATATTTTAGAAATTAAAATAATATAAATTGTGTATTTAAACTGTTTGATTTTGTATTATTGTTATGTAATCTTTTAACGAAAGGATATTTAATGAGTATAGAATTGAGAAGATTGGCTGCGAGCAACGCAGGCCGCCAGAATATCAATATGGATTTAGAAGCGTCAAAAAATGGTGTTGTGGAGTCTCGAGTCAATAAGGTATATAGTGGTACTATAGAAGGGGTAGAAAGTCCATCTGGAATGATTCTATTTCCTGTAAATTCTGGGAAAACATCCCCTACTTCTGAATCAACAAGCAAATCTTCCTCTGAAATATTAGTATAATTTTACATTTTAGTTGCAGTTAGTTAATTAATGTGTTTCATGTATTTATATTTGTCGATTTTATATAATTAGAATAGTGATTTTAATGTGGAGATGATTTTTTATGGAAAATCCAAGTTAGTATTAATGGAAAATAATTCAATTTCAAACTCTGTCAGCGAATCAGAGATGTAAGCTAGACGAGTATTTAGCGGAATTGGATATGAAATTGAAGTTCTCAATGGATCTATTAAGACGGGATTGCCTAAAAGATTATCTTCCTCGATAGAGAAAAAGGTATCGAATTTTTTCTCTGAAACTACTGATAGTTAAAGGACATTATGCATGCTACAAATTATGACATAGGTTGTGATAAATCACAGTCTTACTACAGAAATTCTTCTCCCAGCTCGAGAAGTTCTTCTAGCTCTATTTTATCCGTAGCTTTTAGGGCGCTACAGGCGATTGCTCAATTTTTTTGCAGTATACCGTCTAAGATAAGCAATTTCTTTTTTCCAGTTCAACCCGGTAGATATTCACAAGGGTATCATTACAATTCGGCAGCTCCTTCCGCTCCTCCTTTGCCGGAAATGCAGGCCTATCGCAATTCTAATGGCGAAATGGAAATGCTTCCTGTCGCTACAAGTTATAGAGCTCCTGCCATCTATGTAAATGATGCTAGGCCATATTACGAGGATTAAGAAATCTCTGGAGTTCTTAAATGTCTTTTGGCGGAATAGAAAAAATTTTCAATAGGCGTTCGATTTCTCGAGGAGAGTCTTGAAAAGAAAAGCTTTTAGTAGAAGCTTTTCTTTTTTGTTTTTTTTGTAGGAAGCTAAGAAAATCAGAAAGAGGAAGAGTTTTAGCTCCAAGAGCTTTAGCTTTTGTCGAAAGTCCCTTGTCCGACGTTACTACGCAGAGTTGAGATGGGCTTTTGCTGAGTTCTACAGCCTCTAAAATCGCATCATCCGCACTTTTCTTGGGATGAGTATAGATAATCTCTAAACTGTGTAAATGGGTGCGTGTATCGTGGTTTTGAGCGGGATCTGAAGCGTCAAAAACTATAGTAACTGTAAGAGATAGTTTTTCTACTTGTTTTTCAATCTCACAGATCAAAAAACGTCTTTTTTCTTCAAAAGATCCTGAAGTTTTAGGGAGATGAAAAAGAAGGTTATAACCGTCGATCCAATAATGCATGGTCTTCTAAGGATTCCAGGAATAAAGAAATGCGGTCAAAGGCCTTTCGACGATGCGAAATGCGATTTTTAATGGATTCATCAAGTTCTGCAAAAGTTTTGCCGTACTCATGCTTTCTAAATATGGGGTCATAACCAAAACCATGCCGTCCTTTTTCTTCTTCAATAATAGATCCTTCACAAACGCCATGCTCAATTTTTTGAATTCCTTCAGGAGATGCAATGGCAATCCAACATTCAAAGTAGGCATACCGACCAGATTCTTGAAGGGCTTTCATATTGGCAAGTAGTTTGAGACAGTTTTCTCTATCTGTTGCGTGGGGTCCTGCATAACGTGCTGACCGAATTCCTGGAGCCCCGTTTAATGCGGGGACTACAAGTCCTGAGTCATCTGCTAGAACCCATTTGTTTAATGCTTTTGCAGCATGAACAGCTTTCGTAGAGACAATTTCTTCAAAGGATTCCTGAGATTCCTCTAGAGGAACATATGCAGGAAAATCTAAGAGAGAAAGAACGTCGAAATGTTTAAAAACCTTGAGCAAAGAGCGAAACTCTCGAATTTTATGCACATTTTTGCTCGCGATGACGATCTCCATACTTCCTCCCTCTTTTTACAGACCACTGTTAGAGATAGCTGGAAATGCCTGTTATTGTAAACATTTCTCCTTGCACTTGAAACGATTCTCCAATTGTAAGCCCTGTCATAGATTGCGCAAGCTTAGATTGAAAAGCTAGGATATTTTTTTCAGGATCTGCATCCCAAGGTCCTAGTAAAGTGTATATTGCTTTTTTGTTCTTTTCATTTTCACACTCGACTATGCAACCAATCCCAACAGCATCTATTGAGATATCATTGAGCGTAATGATTCGAGCATGATTGAGTTGATCAGAGAGAAGTTTAAGTTCCCCTTGAAGGCGATCTCTTTTTTCCAAAGCGGCTTTAAATTCTGCGTTTTCTCTAAGGTCTCCGTGAGCTCTTGCAGATTCGATTTCTTTAGCATTCTCTACAGTTTCAACTGTTGCGATCTGTTGAATTCTATGTTGGAGTTTGGTGTAGCCTTGCTGAGTTGTCCAAATCGTTTGTTGGTCAGTGTCTGTTAGTTTTGATTTTTTCTTAGCTTTCATCAAAGAAGGGTGAGCAACTTCTGATAAAGAATGAAGAATTTTAATATCATGATCGTTAAAAGAGTGACATTTTGTAGCTAACAGTAAGAATTCTTTGACTTCTTCTGTGCTAGCTTCTTGCATCATTTGACGTACGATTGCAAAACGATCACTCGATAAAATCGCATGAATTTTTTTAATCATATCCTTGTGTTCAGGTATTTGCTCTATGCGACTAAGTAAAATTAATAGAGATTCAAAGAAACGGATTCTTCCTTGTTTATCAGAGAAAGGAACCTTTTTTTGTCCCATAACTTTCTGAAAATACCAAAGAAAAGCATCTGGATAACGTGCAGGATGTGCGATTAATTCTTCTATTTTCTCTTTGACTTGTTCTTCTTCTTTTTCTGCCAACAGTTCAAAGAGCATATAATCTCTGAGGGTTCCTTGGTCTGCTGAAAGAAGGAGGGATAAGAAAAGTTCTTTCCAATTAGATTGAAGTTTTCTTAACTCTGCGAGAGTTCTTTTTTTAAACGATAAAATTCCGATATGTTCGATGAGTTCTTGCACTGCAGCTATAGAAGAAAACTGAGAGAGTAGAGATTCGATCATTGGTTGTCTGTCGTTCGTTTCTAAATCTTGTAGAAAAAATAGGATTTGCAACTTCTGAGGATGTGGGATTTCCGGAAAGGCCAGCATTTCTTCCATTCTCGAGCAGAGATTACTTTTAAAAGAAGTGTTTTTAAGAGTTTCAGGAAAGTCTTTCAAAAAGGAATATACCATCTGAATGAGTGTATTGGCATCAGGCTTGGTTTCTAGGGCTTTTTGGAGTCTTTCTTCATGGGAAACTTCTGATTTTCTCAAGATAAATGGCTTTCGAATATCTTCGGGAGTCTCAATCAATGTATTTTTTTTGACTTTGGCTCGAGCGCTTTGCCACCATTTTGTCCATTCTGAAGCAGGAATAACTAGCTCGCAAAGTTCGTCTTTGATTTCGGCTGCGGTTTTGGGCCCTAAATCTCTTAAAAGGAGTAAAACAACAGAAGCTGGGTCTTCTTTAGCTTTTTGCTCTAAGCGATCTGGATCTCCAAAGCGCTGAGCTAAAAAATGATCATCAGGAATAGGTATGAGTGTTTTGCAGGCCATTTCAAAAGAAAGGTCTTTTTTTCCTGCAACATAGTCAAACTCGAGACTAAGTTGTTCGCGAACTAAAGAGTACTCTAAAACAAGACCAACGCCCCATCCTGCTGTATGAAAAACAAATCTACCTTTGTCAATGTGGGAAAGAAGCTCGTAACTGCTGATTGCCCCTTGAAACTTTTCTTTATTTCTGAGCCCAATGAGACGAAGTTTTTCTTGAAAAAATTTTTGATCGCCATATCGATTTTTTAGATACTCTAATACTCTGTCTGCTAATGCGGGGTTGTTGGTAGTAGCAATGTCGACGATGAGTCTAAAAATTTCGTGAGATTCTTCAGGATTGGTCATTTTTTCCCAAAGAGGAAGAACTCTTTCTATGTGTTTTCCGACGAACTCGTGAAAAGAAGAAGATTTAATTGCTTTGAGTATTTCTATCAGTTCCGGTCCCTCTAACTCATCTCCAGAGCAATATTCTTCCCAAAGCTTTAAAAAAGCCGGATAGTCATGGTTTGCGATATTTTTGAGAAAATCCTTAAGATAGCTCATGAGTTCCTTACCTTGATTTGACATGCTGTAGACTGTAATAGGCCACTTAAAAACAAGGGAGAAAAATCTCATCCTCTTGCTTAGGGCTCTTCTTTCCTTGAGGAGTATAGGCGTTGATTTAATTATCTTCAATTAAAACATTTAAGAATTAATTAAGCGGGACTTGATTCTTTCTTGCAAAGAAAAGTTTTTCCCCTTTCTCTTTGATTCTCAGCGGAAAGGGGGGCTTGATCTAAGGGGGTTATTTTTGCAAATAAGAAAGAATTTGTGGTAACGCGTAACTTATCATGAAGTCTGCTCCCGCCCTTTTGATGCTGATTAACGCCTCTAAAAAAGTTTTGTCTGCGTTTAAATAACCTTTTTCTTGCGCGGCTAAAACCATGGCGTATTCTCCGCTGACGTGATAGGCACAAACGGGAAGAGAAAAGGTTTCTTTCATTTTTGCTATGACATCGAGATAAAAAAGTGCAGGTTTAACCATAAGAACGTCTGCACCTTCTTCTTCATCGAGATGGCCTTCTCTAAGAGCTTCTCTAACATTTCTAGGATCCATTTGATAGCCTCTTTTATCTCCGATCTGTAGATGGGATCCTAACGCATCTCTAAAGGGGCCGTAAAGAGAAGATGCATATTTAGCCGTGTAAGAAAGAATTCCCACGTCAGAAAAATGTGCAGCATCAAGAGATTTTCGAATCCTAGCTACGCGTCCATCCATCATATCTGATGGGGCGACGAGATCAGCTCCGCACTCTGCGAATAAAAGAGACATTTTAGTTAAAAGTTCTACTGTAATATCATTTAGGACGTGACCTGATGAATCGATAATTCCATCATGTCCATGAGTTGTGTATGGATCTAACGCAACATCACAGATCACGCAAAGAGATGGGATTTCTTTTTTTAAAATTCGGATTGCTTGAGGAAGAATACCTTGGGGAGAAAGAGCTCGGCTTCCCATAGAATCTTTGTGATGAGATGGTTCTATGGGAAATAAAAGAACGGCAGGAACTCCCGTTCTATGAAGCTCTTCTGCTTTTTTTAAAATATTGTCAATGGACAGCTTGCAAAGGCCCGGAAGTGCGGGGTCTGTTTCGTCTCTATTGCTACCTTCTAAGACGAAGAATGGCATAATGAAATCCTGTATTGAAAGCTGGGTTTCTTGACAAAGGGATCGAATAGCAGGGGTTCTGCGATTTCTTCTAGGGCGTTTTAGCATCATGAGTATTTCTCGTAAGGTTTGTTTTTTTTAGATTAATTGAATGTCAAATTTTTTGCTTTTATCATTTTTCTCTTGATTGAACGCTCTGAATGTGTCACGCTGACTCTCATTTTTGAGATGGTTTAATAGAGAAGGGAGGAAAGAAATGACCGAAGAACATCGAGAATTCACAGACAGCCAGGTTAAAATTTTAAACCGGTATGTAACTAATACAACAAGCAATATTTTTGTTCTTCGTAATCTTCCTGAAGTAGTTAAGGGAGCGCTTTTTTCTAGGTATTCTCGCTCTAGTCTAGGATTAAAGGACCTCCTTTTAAAAGAGTTTGTTCTCAATGAGGAGACTGCGTTTTCTTCGATTGCGGGAATTACACATTCTCAAGATGGAGAGCGGGAAATTGAAGATCAAATCATGGCAGTTAAAAAGGCTCAAAATTTTTATGATCGGATTTTGGATGGATATGGGGATGACTCGATTGGAGAGCTGGGTGGAGCGCACCTTGCTATAGAAAGTGTCTCTATGCTTGCAGCCAAAATTATCGAAGATTGCCGTATCGGTGGATCTCCTTTAGAAAAATCGACGCGTTATATTTATTTTGATCAAAAATGTAATGGAGAATATCTTTTTTATCGCGAATCGATCTTGATGACTTCTGCATATAGAGAATTGTATGTATCTACATGTAATATGTTGTTTGATACTTATTCGCAACTCATTGCACCTCTTACCGAGCTTATGGAAAAGAAATTTCCTAAGGAACACGATGTTTCTAAGGTCGCATATACTGCGGCTTTACGAGCTAAGGTGCTAGATTGTTTGCGTGGACTTTTGCCCGCAAGTGCTCTTACTAACATGGGACTTTATGGTAATGGACGTTTTTTTGAGACAATGATCCAAAAGCTCAATGCGCATAATCTTTCAGAAATGCAAGACATTGGTAAAAAATCTTATACTGAGCTTTCAAAAGTTATTCCTTCTTTCATTCGAAGAGCTGAGCAAAGTCACAAATATCAAAAAGCATTTTCTGAATATCAGGAACAAATGCAAGACGATATAAAAATGCTCACAGAAAAATATGTAGATTCAACAGAGGAAATGCAAAATCCTGGAGTTCGGTTGGCTACATACGATTTAGAGGCTCCTTATAAAATTGCTGCTGCATTGTTGTTTTCACATTCAAAGGGCGGCTTACATGAGATCCAGGAGATGTGTCAAAGATTGCCTCAAGAAGAACTTGGAAGAATTTTAGACGCTGCTTGTTCTTTTAGAGAAAGCAGAAGACATAAATCTCCTAGAGCTTTAGAGCACGTGGATTTTACCTTTGAAATCGTTGCAGACTTTGGTATCTATCGCGATTTGCATCGCCACCGCATGCTTACGCAAGATCGTCAACTTCTTACTTGTCGTTATGGATATTTTATTCCTCACGAGATTCGAGGAACTGAAATGGAGTTCCGCTATCGCAATGCAATGGAAGACGCTAAAAAAGCTTATGATACTATGTCTCGAGATCTACCAGAAGAAGCTGAATATGTAGTTCCGATGGCTTATAATGTACATTGGTATTTTCATGTAAACTTAAGGCAGCTTCAATGGCTCTGCGAGCTTCGTTCTTCTCCGGCAGGACACCCTGCTTATCGTTATGTTGCTCAAGAAATGGCAAAACAAGTAATACAAGTTTTTCCTATGTTTGATCGTTTCTTTCGATTTGTGGATTACGATGGATATGAGCTTGGAAGACTTGGTCAAGAGATTCGCATTGTAGAAAAAGCTCAAGTAAGAGGTTTTCATAATGAGCCATAAAACCGGAAGTTTGCTGGGAGGGACTCTTTTAATCACAGGAAGCTGTGTCGGGGCTGGAATGCTGGGACTTCCTATTTTAACGGGTCTCTCAGGATTTGCTCCTTCTTTGGTAATGTTTGTGCTTGTTTGGCTTTTTATGACGATAACTGGGCTTCTTTTAGTAGAGGCCAATGGATGGTTCTCTAAAAAAGTTAATTTTATTTCTATAGTGTCTCACAGTCTTGGCAAAGGGGGAAAAATCCTATGTCTTGTGACGTGTCTTTTTCTATTCTACTCTCTTCTTGTAGCTTATATTGCAGGTAGTGGAAGTCTATTTTCTTCTTTAATGCAGAGCTTTGGTTGGATAATTCCTAGCTGGGTAGGAAGTTTTGCTTTTGTAGCCCTTTTTGGAGTAGTAGTGTATGCGGGAACTAGGCAAGTAGATTTGTGGAATCGAGTATTAATGGCCTTTAAAATTACATTTTTTTTCGCTTTGATTTTGATTGGAACCCGCTTTATTCAGCCTAAGCTATTGACATATACCCATCCTTCCCTTGCGATTTTTTCGCTTCCGATTTTGGTGATATCTTTTGGATTTCATAATATGATTCCTACGTTAACTTCTTATATGAAGGGAGATTTAAAGAGGGTCCGGCTGGCTATTTTTGGAGGAAGTCTTTTTTCATTTTTTATTTATTTACTTTGGCAGATCTTAGTTCTCGGTACTGTTTCTGTAGAGGGTTTAGTAGATTCATTCAAGCTGGGACAAGAAGGCTCTCAAGCTCTTGTTGCGGTTATAAAATCTCCTTGGATAGCTCTTTTTGCTCAAGGTCTTGCTTTTTTTGCTATTCTAACTTCTTTTCTTGCCCAATCTTTAAGTTTAGTGCATTTCCTGGCTGATGGATTTAAAGTGTCCTCCGATCGTAGAGAAAGTCCTCTACTGTGCTCACTTGTGTTGATTCCACCTTTGATTCTAGCTTTTCTATGCCCTCGAATATTTTTCCAAGCACTTAATTTTGCTGGGGGATTTTGCGCAGTTCTTCTTTTTGGTATTTTGCCAGTGCTTATTTTGTGGATTGGCAGATATCGTAAAGCCATTGTTGCGCCTTATGTTGTACCAGGAGGAAAACCTCTTCTTTGTTTAGTTTTTGCTTTTGCTTGTTTTATTTTCATTTTTCAACTTCTGTCCACTTTGGGAGTAATTAGTTTGATCAAGGACGGATTGCATGGATAAAAAAACTAATCGATGCCTAGGCGGAATTCTCCTAGTTTCGGGGACTGCTATAGGAGCTGGTATGCTAGCTCTTCCTATTGCCACCTCTTTCGGTGGCTTTATTCCTTCTACTATAATTTTTGTCGTTTGCTGGATCCTAATGTTAACGACTTCTTTTTTCTTTTTAGAAGTCAATTTAGCCATTAGAGGAGAGTCAAACTTGGTTTCGATGGCAGGAAAGACCTTAGGAATGTGGGGGAAAGTTGTTAGCTGGGGTTTTTATCTCATGCTTCTTTACTCTCTTTTAGTTGCGTATATTGCAGGGTGTGCACCGTTCTTCCAAAAAATTTTTTCGACAACATTTCATGTTGTTTTTCCAAAATGGTTTGTTCCTTTTATTCTTCCCTCTCTATTTGGAGGATTTGTTTATTTGGGAACAAAAGGTGTGGATGCTATCAATCGTGTTTTTATGACGGGTCTTATTGGTTCCTATATTCTGCTCGTTAGTTTTTGTCCTTCTTTTATCGAATCTTCTCGTCTATTACACTTTGATTTTTCGGCAAGTTTTTGGGCGGTTCCTATAGTTATTACGTCTTTTGGGTATCATATTATCATTCCGACTCTTGTGACGTATATGAATCATGATGCTAAAAAACTGCGTCTTACGTTGTTAATAGGAAGCCTTATTCCTTTAATAATTTATTTGCTTTGGCAGTGGATTGTTTTGGGATCCGTTCCTTTCCCAGATTTGATAGAATCTTGGAAACAAGGGCATCCGGCGACAATTCCTCTTGCTTTAACGACCTCTGTTAAGTGGATTGGTATAGGAGCTCAACTATTTGCGTTTTTCGCCATCATTACCTCCTTTTTAGGAGTCTCTTTGAGTTTGTCTGACTTTTTGTCAGATGGCCTTCGCATGAAGAAAACGCGGAAAGGACGGCTTTTTGCCGTGTGTTTAACCTTTATTCCTCCGATTCTTTTTATTTTCACTTACGACAAAAGTTTTTATATAGCTTTAGAATATGCAGGTATATTTGTGGCAGTCTTGTTAGGAATCATACCTTCCTTAATGATTTTGAAGCTTCATAAGCATTGCAAAGGGCATTCGTTTTTTTGTACTAAAAAAGGAAAAATTCTTGTTTACATAGTTATTTCCTTATGTATTGCGATCATTGTAATGAATGTTTTACAGAAACTAGGATTTCTAGATTATTTGATTTTTCCTTATCTATACCCTGCGTTTTCATGTTCAAGCTAAAGACTGATTTTACACCTAAAGGAGATCAGCCTGAGGCAATTCATAAGCTTGCTACAGAGATTCAGGCTGGTCGCTCCTCTCAGGTGCTCTTAGGAATTACAGGGTCGGGAAAAACCTTTACGATGGCATCTGTAGTAGAAAAGGTGCAAAAACCCACTTTGGTTTTAGCTCATAATAAAACTTTAGCCGCACAGCTTTATCAAGAGTTTAAAAATTTTTTTCCGGATAATGCCGTTGAGTACTTTGTTTCTTATTACGATTACTATCAACCGGAAGCTTATATTGCACGTACAGATACCTATATTGAAAAAGATTTTGCGATCAATGACCAGATCGATCGAATGAGGCTATCTGCTACGCGTTCTTTGCTTGAGCGTTTAGATGTAATCATAGTTTCTTCTGTTTCCTGTATTTATGGTCTAGGAACTCCTGAATACTACAGAGAGATGCAGCTTAAGGTTCATGTGGGTCTCTCTAAAAAAAGAGATGATCTTTTGTTCCATCTTGTGGAGATGCAGTACAAACGCAATGATTATGATTTAATAAGATCGACTTTCCGCTGTCGAGGAGATGTCATAGAGATTATGCCAGCTTATGAGGAGGATAAAGCGTATCGGATTGAGTTTTTTGGTGATGAGATCGATCGGATTTCTGAAATTGATCCATTGACAGGAAGAACTCGTCAAAAATTAGAAGAATTTACGCTTTTTCCAGGATCTCACCACGTTACCCCGGAAGAAGTGCGCCATAAAGCTCTTGGGACCATTCGAGATGAACTGAAAGAGAGGCTTGTTTATTTTGAAGATCAAAACCAGTTGATTGAAAGGCAGAGGATTCAAGAAAGAACAATGCACGATTTGGAGATGATTCGAGAAATTGGCTTTTGCAAGGGGATAGAAAACTATTCTCGGCATTTTAGTCAGCGTCTTCCAGGAGATCCTCCTCCTTGCCTACTTGATTATTTCCCTAAGGATTTTCTTTTATTTGTTGATGAGTCTCATCAGACCATGCCTCAAATTCGAGCTATGTATAACGGTGACCGTTCTCGGAAACAGTCTTTAGTGGAGTTTGGTTTTCGACTTCCTTCTGCTTATGATAATCGCCCTTTGAAATTCGAGGAATTTTATCAAAAAATGCCTCAAGTAGTCTATGTTTCCGCAACTCCGTCTCCTTGGGAGGTGGCTGAAACTGGAGGCGAGGTGGTTGAGCAAATCATTCGCCCAACGGGTCTATTAGATCCTGAGATAGAGCTTCGTCCCGCGGTTGGGCAGCTCGATGACTGCTTAGAGGAGATTCGAAAGGAAAAGAAGAAGGGAGGTAAAATTCTTGTAACTACCCTTACTAAGAAGATGGCGGAAGATCTTTCTGCGTATTTAAATGAGATAGGGGTTCAAGCTAAATATTTGCATTCCGATATTGACACATTAGAACGAGTCCAGATCATCAACGATCTTAGGAGGGGCGTCTTTGATGTCCTGGTGGGGATCAACCTGCTCCGAGAAGGATTAGACATCCCAGAGGTTACTTTAGTGGCCATTTTAGATGCTGATAAAGAAGGTTTTTTACGTAGTGAGACGGCCCTTACCCAGACCTGCGGGAGAGCTTCCCGTAATGAGGCGGGCAGAGTAATCATGTATGGGGATAAAAAAACTCAGGCGATGTTGAGAACCTTGGAAGTTACTGCGGAAAGAAGAGAAGTTCAAAAGAAATATAACTTAGAACATGGAATTGTTCCACAGACAGTAAAACGGTCCCGGATTGAGGAGCTTAACCAGACTTTTGGAGAAGAGCTGCCGATGCCGGAAAATAAAGAATCTAAGCCTCTTAGTGCAAAACAAGTGTCAGAAGAAATTCGGCGCTGTGAGCAGGAAATGAAAAAAGCTGCTAAGGAATTACGCTTTGAAGAAGCGGCTCATTTTCGGGATCTTTTGCGCCATTTTCAAAATCTTCAGCTTTTGGAAGAAAATAGCTTTTAATTTTTTGCCTAAATTTTGTAATATCTCTGGTATAAGTGAAAAGCTTCTTGACCTGAAAATGTCTTTTTGCAATTTACTTGAGTAAATAGAGGGGAATTTCATTTATTTTCGTGGAGGCGGATGCAGTCCATTTTACAAATCAGTAGGTTGTTTGGGTTTCTTACGGTAGTTTCTAAAAGCCGATCTTTTATGGTTTCCTACCTTGTGTGGAGTATGTTGTCCGTTATTTTGTGTCTACCCCTAGACTTCCTTTGTGATAGTTGTGGATTCCTCGCAGCTCTATCAGGTTTTAATGAAGGCCTCTACATTCTGATTGAAGGATTTTTTTCCTTTACTCTGAATGAGTGGAGAGACGATTTAGTCTTGCTCTATCTGTTTTAGAGCTTAAAGCGTATCCGGTTCTTGCTAAGCCCTCTACGTGTCGCCATGTAGAGGGCTTCTAATTTCCAATGATTTATTATAAAATAATTGACTGTTGTTAATGGTTGCGGTTTGTTATTTTTATATAAATTTAATGGAATTTTTAATGCTAAGTATCACAGATAAAATAGAAGTTTTATCAAATTTTCCTAATCAATCGCATATTTTGGAGCGAACCGGAGACGATTTAATGTCACCGATTCAACTTTTTAAAAGAAAATATCGTCTTATCCAAGATGATAAAAAGCGATTTTATGTACAGTCCCCAGAAACATTCTATTCGCCATTGAGGATCGTTATGCAAATTATTGCCATATCTTTGCTTCCTTTATCTCTTATTTCAACGCTATTCGGCTTTGGGTTGAAGTTTTTTTCCCATCAAATAAGCCCCGAGCTTGCTCAAAAATACTCATATCCTGTTTTGGTTAACGTGCGATCTTCTGAGAATTTTGCAGGAAAGCTTCCTTCTTGTCCAATGACGCCGAACTGTGTCAGTAGCCAAGAGAAGAGTAGATGGGGAAAGCTTTACGAGGTAGCCCCTTTAAAAGTGCCAAGTTATGTTGATGAGCCTATGAACACTCTAAAAATCCTTCTTCAAAATATAAATAGACCTTATTTTAATGCACAGAATTTGCATCTTGAGGAGGAGAGAGAGAATTATTTACATTATACGTACACAGTCGTGATTCCTTCTGGATCTCTAAAGGGAACCTATATTGACGATTTAGATATCTATTATGACCAAGAAAAGCGGCTTTTTCAAATTCGCTCAGCATCTAGAACGGGATTTAGAGATGCTACCCACATGAATTTTAATCGCCCAGGGGCTAATAAAAACCGCCTAGAAGCGTTAAGGGCAGAGTGGACGAGTTATCTTATGGTGCTAACGGAAGAGGCGTTTAAAGAAGAAAAGACGCTTTAAAATAGATTGGGAAATTTGCTAGTTTTTTTAGACATAAAAAAACCCGAAAGAACCGCTCTTTCGGGCCCCGGAATGGGAAGGAAAAGTTTTTATGTTTATTTGCCTTGGTTGGTCACCATGGCCATGTTTAGCTTTGCTAAACTTTGCATAATCTGATACGTCAAGTTCTGGTACTGTTGGTACATTGTTGTTAACTGTTGTGTTTCGTACTGTACTGTTTGAACCTGCATGTCCGTTTGGTCGTTGATCTGCTGGAAGTCGTCCATAATTTTGCTATACTGAGGAGAGTAGCTCTCAATTCCAGTCTCTGGATCTACGATAGGATTTGCCCAAGTAACTATCGAGTTCCACATTTGAGTAGTGTTGCCCCAAGTGTCGCCAGCAGTAGTAAACTGATCTTCAATGTCTTGAGCTGAAGTTACAACTAAATCTACAGCGCTAGGATCCATTGGGCATTTGCCTCCAGGCCAAGGTCCCGATGGGGGGGGACGATCATCAGACATATAGCCTAAAATACCGTCAGTGTAGGTGTATGAAGATGCTTTTCCGTTTGCATCAACTACAGTAACAGTAATCGTTGAGCTGATCAGAAAGTTGAGAGAGTCCACAAATCCTGTCATTTCAGATTGCTCTGTTGAGTTCATTGTAGAACTAGCATCTGCTCCTTCAAATAGAAGGCCTACTTCGTTTTCTGCAACGGTTACCAGGTTTACTATGTTAGCAATGTCTGTCATAAAGTCAGAGGCTACAGTAATTGCACCGGCAATGGAGCTGCACTCCTGGACCAGACATAAAATCATGCTGATAAAAGCAGAATCGCTGCTAGAGTCTATGTTGCTAAGTTGATCCATGACAGACGATTGGTTTCCCATGGTCTTCATTTCATCTTCGCAGGTCTTTTCTAGCGAGTCTATTAGCGCTTGTTCTGCGGCGGCGACTTCTGCATTAGAACTTTTGCTGTAACTTATAGTACAAGATTCTGTTGTCATATTTTCCTTGTTATAATATTAATTATAACTTAATTATATCACGTTTTGTTTAATTTTTCAATAATTTTATATATAGTTTTTTGTTGTTTGAAAATCGCGCAATTGTCCTATTCGCTTTATAATCAGAGTTTTGCGCGATTTTCTCGTAGTTTCTTATGCTAAAGTACTTTGTGTTAAGTTTGTGAAAGTAGCTAGAGCTGTAATGATCTGAGATGTCAAACTATACATCCCTGAAAGTGAGCTACCACGGTCACTAATCGATTGTTGTAAACTGCTTATCCAGTCGGAGAACTGTTGAGATGCAGATGATGCTTGTGTAGAGGCTAGGTTGTAGTTATCACTAGCTACTTGTAGCTCATATCCATCTGTTCCATCAATATCCTCGATCAGATCTTCTTGTGTATCGTTGTTATTCTCTAACGTAGAATTTGACCAAGCTGTTAACTGGTCCACAGTTTTAGATGTTGTTGAAATGTTGTAGTTGTCGGCTAAGGAAATTGCGGTCATTGCATCGATAACAGCTAAGGATGCATTTGGATTATATACATCGGATGTGTCTGTCATAAATTTCCATTTTGTTAATAAATTAAATAGTCTCAATTATTATTATATAACTATTGTTTTTAATTATCAATTAATATTTTACTTTTGAAATTATTACATGCAAGTGATTCATTGTTACTTGAAAGAGGTGTGAATTTTTTTTATTTAGAAATAATGAAACAATCAGCTAGTTGAGCATCTAGCTGATTGTGTATTGCTTAAAGAGTTTTACGGTTTTTTGATGTGGCCGTTTAAAACCCCAGAGAGCTTCATCATGTCAATGGGCTCTTTAGATCCAAAGACCTTAGAAAGAAGCGCATCTGGTACAATTAGGCGCTTGTTTTTTGTGTCCTGGCAATTGTGTGCTTTAATGTATTTCCAGACTTCTTGAACGACTTCAGGCCGTGATAAAGAATCGCTCCCTACGATACTAGCAAGTTCTGGAGAAAGAGGGTATGCTGGCTGCTTACGAGATGAGGCTTTTTTAGCAGTTTTCTTGCTGGAGGCTTTTTTAGCAGACTTTTTAGCAGATTTTTTAGAAGACGCCGTTTCTTTTGTTTCTTTCTTTCCTTTTTTCTTGGAAACATAGGGGGTTTTAGGGTGGTTTTCATATTTTTCTCCGATGTGATCTAGGTCGTTTGAGATTACATCGCAGTCAGGGTAGTTACTGCAAGAATAGAAAATTTTGCCAAAACGGGATCTTCGAGGAGACAACTTTCCATCACAGCCAAGGGCTGGACAGGTAGGCATCTCTTCTAAAGGCAGCTCTCCTTTTTTCGGAATATTAACAATTCCTCTACATTCGGGATAGTTGCTGCATCCTAAAAAAGGACCGAATTTACCAAAACGAAGTTTCATTTCGTTGGTGCATTTAGGACATTTTTGATCCCAATCAAAATTAGGATCGTATTCTTCTTTATTAAACTCTAAAGCTTCTAAAGGTGTCGTAAAACTGCAGATTGGATAGTTAGAGCATCCATAGAAATACTTTTTCTTTGCCCAAATTTTCTGTAGTTTTTGACCGCACTCAGGACAATCTTTATCTGTGTTAATTTTGGGAACAAAAGCCTCTTTTTCAGCGATTTCTACCAAAGGAAAGAAGGCTCCCCAAAATTCTTTTAAAAGATCTTTCCAGTTTTTGCCATCTTCTGCTACCGATTCTAGCTTGTCTTCCATGGTAGCTGTAAAACTGATATCCATAATCATTTTAAAGCTGTTTTCCAGCATCTGAGCGATCACTATTCCGAGTTCAGTTGGTTTAAGCGTTCCTTTTTCTTTGACTGTATAGTCGCGACTTTGAATTTTGTTCATAATCGCCACATAAGTAGAAGGGCGGCCAATGCCAACCTTTTCTAGCTCTTTGACTAGGGATGCTTCCGTAAAACGTGGAGGTGGGCGCGTAAATGATTGCTGTGTATCTACTGATAAAAGTCGAAGATCTTCTTGTTCTTCCAGGGCTGGAAGTGTTTTTTCCTCTTCCTTTTGTTTTTCTTCAGAAGATTCTTTATCTTCCCGTTCTTCATAGACGATCAAAAATCCCTGAAACTTGATCACGGAACCTGTTGCTCTTAAGAGTAGGCCTTCTGATGCATCGATATCACAAGATACTGTATCATAAACAGCAGGCATCATTTGAGAGGCTATGGATCTTTTCCAAATTAGGGAATACAGTTTAAACTGATCGTCATTCAGAAAAGGTTTCATGAATTCTGGGGTATGGTGGATAGCAGTGGGACGAATCGCTTCGTGGGCATCTTGAGCGGTTTTTTTTGTGGCAAAATGCCGAGCTTCGGAGGGGAGGAATGGTTTTCCGTATGTCTCAGCAATATACTTCCTAGTATTTTCTATGGCTTCGGGAGAAAGTCGTACAGAGTCTGTTCTCATGTAAGTAATCAAACCTTCAGCTCCCTCATTTCCCATGTCAACCCCTTCATACAATCCTTGGGCTATATTCATGGTTCTTGCTGCAGAAAAGCCGAAGTGGCGGCTTGCTTCTTGTTGCAGGGTAGAAGTGATAAAAGGAGCTACGGGGTTTCTTCTCTTTTCTTTTTTTTCTACAGAAACGACTTTGTAACGGGAATCTTGTAAAAGTTTGACAACTTCGCCGGCAGATTTTTCATTGGAGATAAGTGTTACGTCTTTGCCGGGAATCTCTTCTTTTTCTACTTTTTTTCCCTGGACAGAATAGAGTTGTGCTGGAAAAGGCTTATCCCCTTTTTCTGTTTGCAATAGGATGTCTAAATTCCAATATTCTATGGGATTAAAAGCTTCAATTTCTCTTTCTCTATCTACAACCATCTTCAAAGCGACAGATTGAACTCTTCCTGCAGAAAGTCCCCCATCTCGGGCGCCTTGGACTCTCCTCATCAAGATTGGAGAGATTTTATAGCCTACAATGCGATCTAAAAGCCTTCTCGCTTGTTGGGCGTTAACAAGAGGCATATCGATGTCTCTTGGGTGCTTGAAAGCCTCTAGGACAGCATCTTTGGTGATTTCGTTGAAGGTGACTCGCTGGATCTTTGTCCCTTTAGGAAGGATAGATGCGATATGCCACGCAATAGCTTCTCCTTCGCGGTCAGGGTCAGGAGAGAGATATACGACATCGACTGTTTTAGCTGCCTTTTTTAACCGGTCGATCACTTCTTTTTTATCCGGCATGATCGCATATTGAGGTTCAAAGTCTTGTTCCACATCAATGCCGAATCCTTTTTGTGGAAGATCTCTTACGTGCCCTACAGAAGACTCAATGAGAAAATCAGACCCTAAAAATTTTTTTAGAGTTTTGATCTTTGTCGGAGACTCTACGATAACCAATGCTTTTCCCATTCTTGATGCCTTCGCTGCTTACGATATGTTATATGATCGCAGAAAAATAAAGTTTTTCCCCAAAGAGGGATACCATCTTTTTCTGATTTTACACAAGGATCTCTTGTTATTTTTTTTGAATAAGGAAAAAAACGGCAAAAAATATCAAAAAAGGCCCTCAGAGTTTGTTTATGACTTTTCTATATTCCATGTCAAGCGGCTTTACATGGAAGGCAAAAAGTAAAAGAGGTATAGTTTACAAAAAAATAAAAACTTCAGACGTTCTTATGCCGCGAAAAATCTCCTTCTTTTGTAAAATTATTTTTTGGTTTTGTTTGTTTTTCCTTCCTGTGTGTTTTTTTATTTGGGCATTTTGGTCGAGGTGGTAAGTGATTCTTAAGGATGCGTGTCAATGGAGCCGAGAGGGATGGATCTGGGCCCCCCAAGAGAAATGGGAAGAATTTGTTCGGAGAAAAGAGAACTGTCTACATATTGAATTTCCTGAAAAAAGAAAAATTACATCTTCTCTATTTGATATTCAGGCTCATGGAATTTGTGTAATAGAAGATAATGCTTCTCTGAGGTCTTGGCAGGGGGCTGTCTTGTGGGAATACGAGACCGAAGGGGTTAAATATCCTGTAATTCAGATTCGAAAGAGTATGCCGAGACTTTGGAGGAGGGCTTATACGCAAAAAGAAATGATTGAGCATGAGCTTGTTCATGCCGTGCGGTTTGCTTATAAAGAGCCGTTTTTTGAAGAAGTTTTAGCCTACCAAACTTCCCCTAAGAAATGGCGTCGGTTTTTAGGTCCTTTATTTATTTATCCTTGGGAAGCAACTCTTTTGCTTTGCGCTTCTTTAGGCGCTTTTTTTTTCTCACTAATACAAGATTCATTTTTAGGGGTGGGTTTTTTACTCGCGCTTTTTGGGGTTTTCTTTTTTAGACTTCTTTTTTTACAGGGAATATTTGCCCTTTGCAAAAGAAAGTTGGAAAAAGCGGGGTGCGCTTCGAATTTTACTTTAGCAGTAATGCTTCGTCTTTCCGATGCAGAGATCGTAAGAATAGCTTTAAGATCTTCTAAGAATAATCTCACTTATTTTCAGAGTCAAGATAAACAAGATACAAGACTTAGTGTTCTTGTTCATTTGTATTTTAAAAAGCCTGAAGAGAAACAGGTTTACTTTTGAGCGGAAATCTCTTACCATTTATCTGCTAAGTTTGTAAAAGGAAGTGTTTTTTATGGTTACTGTGGCAGAAAATAGGAAGCGAGTTTTTCGAAAATGGATCATTCCTTTTGCCCTACTTTGTGTAGGAATCGTTTTTTTTTCTTATTATAATCTGAAGAAGGAAAAAAGCGCTCTTTTGACGCAATCTGTGTCTCTTTGTCCAAGTTTACAGTCTATTCCTTATGCAGAAGACTTAGGAATCATTAAAAGGGTGGTCCGAGTTTCCCTTCCTCAAGTTAAAGCTCCTCACAATCCCGGGTTAATAGCTTATGAAGACGGATTTTTCCTTGTTTTTAGATATGATGTCAAAGAAAAGGGAAAAATCCCCTTCGGAAGCTTGATGATGCCGTTTCGCACATGCATAGGATCGGCAAAGCTCAATGCAGATTTTCAATTAGTTTCTCCTGTACTTCGCATAGATACAGGGAGTGATTTTTCTGAAGACCCAAGACTTTTTCAGATAGAAGACCAGGTCTATATTACATATAATGATGCCGAAGACAATTCCATAAATAGTCGTACAATTCATATGGCAAAATTAGATCCAAATACCTTGCAAATTCGTGATCATGTGAATTTAGCTCAGTACTATCAAAAGATCGAGAAAAATTGGGTCCCGTTCCTTTGTCAGGAAAATGGGGAATCTAAACTTCATTTTGAATATTGTTTTAATCCTCATGTGATTTTTCGGATGGAAGATCCTTTAAAGAATGAATTAACACATTTGGTGCAGCCCAACCATGTTGCAGTTCAACGCATGCCTTGGAAAAGTTCTTGGGGACCTGTCCGAGGCGGTACTCCACCTATACTGGTTGATGGACAGTATCTTTCTTTTTTTCATAGTTTCTTCCGGGAAAGGAAAAAAGTTTGGTATGTTATGGGCGCTTATACTTTTGAATCAACCCCTCCCTTTAGGATTACAGCTTGCTCATCTAGCCCTATCTTGTTTCGAGAAATTTACAATACAAAAGCGCTCAATACTGCCTGCTCAGATAAGCGTGTTATTTTCCCCTCAGGGATAGTCCTTGCGCAAGAGGATGATCGCGAGGTGCTTTACGTTGCTTGCGGAGAAAATGATTGCGCAATCAAAGTTGTTACTTTTGATAAAGAAGCTCTTGTAAAAAGCCTTCAGCCTATAGATCTATATCAAAAGCGATGACGAAAATCAGTACATATCTTAACATTGAGCTCCTTAAATGAGGCTATTTGTTTTCTTATGAATAAAAAATTGTTGACTGTTTTAATCGTTTTTTGTGTCAGTTCTGCAGTTGTTGCTTGCCGTTTTGGAAAAGATGCTAAATTTTTGTTTACGAAGAGAGTATCTCTTTGTTCTAGCATAAAGGCTCTTCCTTTGGCAGAGAAGAAAGGAATTGTAAAGAGGGTTACGACTGTCAATATTCCAGGAATCCTAGCTCCTTACAATCCTGGTCTTGTTGCACATGAAGATGGGTTTTTTCTCGTTTTTAGACATGATATTAAGGAGCGAAGAAAGATATTAGGGATGCCAACGCCTTGGAAAAAAAAGATTCACTTTGGGGAGTTGAAAATGCCCCTTCGAACACTGATTAGCGCAGCCCATCTCGATTCTAACTTTCAAGTCATATCTTCTCCTGTTCGCATAGATACAGGAAGCGATTTTTCTGAAGATCCCAGAGTGTTTTCTATGCAAGATCAAGTCTATATTATGTATAACGACATAGAAGATAACAATATAGAAAGTCGCACGATCCACTTAGCTAAGCTCGACACTAAAACATATAAAATAAGTGAACATGTGAATCTAGCGCAAAACTTTCAACGGATTGAAAAAAACTGGGTTCCTTTTGTTTATGAAGAAAATGGAGTTCCCCAAATCCACTTTGGCTATTATTTTAATCCTCATGTCATTTTACAAATGAAAGACCCTACTAAAAATGAGCTCACTCATCTTTTGCAGCCAAATTATGCGGCCATTCAGCGTATGCCTTGGAAAGATTCTTGGGGATCTATTAGTGGAGGCACTCCCTGTATTTTAGTCGACGGGCAGTATCTTGGCTTTTTTCATTCTTTTTTTAAAGAAGAAGGGAAAATTTGGTACGTAATGGGAGCTTATACTTTTGAATCCACTCCCCCTTTTCGTGTCACAGCGTGCTCTGCGCAGCCTATTCGTTTTAAAGAAATGTACCAGACGAAAATAAAAGGTTCCGGATCTTCTCGAAAACCAGTCACATTTCCTTCGGGGATTGTTTTATCTCAAGAAAAAAGAAGAGATGTTCTTCATGTTTCTTGTGGTGATAATGATTGCGGAATACAAATCGTTACTTTTGATAAAGAAGCTCTTTTGAAAAGCTTGAAACCTGTTCCTTTGTATAAAGGAAAGTAAAGAAAATCCCCCTTCACTTAAATTGTTGAATGTTTATGCTGGGTTTTTTTGGAGGGATCGATGAAAGAGAAGAAAATTTCATTAGAAGCTATAAACAGTATGCGAAACGATTTTTATAAATCCTCTAAATATAGAGCATTACAAAATGTCGTTGCAAGAACTGATATCAAGCAAGTAGCTTTGAATTGGGATAAATTTGCTACAGTTTCTCACACATTTTCAGATAAAATTACCCCCGAGCTTGCTGCAACATCGCAAAGTCAAAGTGGGAGATGTTGGATTTTTGCCGTTCTCAATCTCCTTCGAATTCCTATGGCAGAAAAGCACAATATAAATGATTTTGAGTTTTCTCAAAGTTATCTTTTCTTTTGGGATAAATTTGAGAAAGCGAACTATTTTTTTGAGAATGTGATCGACACAGCCAAAGAACCTCATGATAGTCGCTTGGTGATGTATTTATTTGATTCGAGCTCCTTATTTTCAGATGGTGGACAGTGGCATATGGCCGTCAATCTTATCAATAAATATGGTTTAGTTCCCAAATCGGTTTTTCCAGACAATGAGGCTTGTTTAAGTTCTGGGCAGTTCAATCAAATTTTAAAAAGCAAACTTCGAGAACAGGGCGTAGTTTTAAGAAAGTTAGTTGCTGCGGGATCTACGAGTAAAAAGATCCTTGAAGCAAAAAACAAAATGTTAGAAGAGATTTACCGTATGCTTTCTCTTCACATGGGGACTCCTCCGAATCATTTTAATTGGGAGTTCTATGATAAAGATAAAAATTTCCACAGCTTTAAAAAACTCACTCCTCATACATTCTATAAAAAACATCTAAAGGTCAATTTAAACGATTATGTTTGTCTTGTAAATAGTCCACGTAAACAGACTCCGTATTATAAAACATTTACGGTGAAATGTTTGGGTAACGTTATTGAGGGAGATCCTATTCTTTATCTCAACGTTCCTATTGAAGAGATGAAAAGTGTAGCCATTAAATCGCTAAAAGCAAACGAGCCTGTTTGGCTTGGTTGTGATGTTGCTAAGTCCTTTCATCACGGTCTTGGAGTAATGGATCTTAATCTTTATGATTTAGAGCTAATCTATGATGTCTCTTTTGCCACAACAAAAGAGATGCGTATGAATTACGGTGAAAGCAAAATGACTCATGCGATGCTTTTTACAGGAGTAAATTTAGTCGATAAAAAACCCAATAAATGGTGTGTTGAAAATAGCTGGGGGGATAAACCTGGAAAAAAAGGGTATTTTATGATGACCGATGAATGGTTTGATGAGTATATGTTCGAAATTGCTGTTCACAAAAAATATCTGCCTAAAAAACTTATTAAGCTATTGAGTCTTCCTGAAATTTCTTTGGACCCTTGGGATCCTCTTGGAGCATTGGCTCTATAGAGAGAGTCTTTCTAAGAAGATGCATTTTAGAATTTTTCTCATAACCTGAGCGGGTAAATTCAACCTTATAGCCTTGTCTTTCATAGAAAGGCAAGGCTTCCCAGTCCATGGTGGTTAAACAGGAAAATGTACAATGTCTTTGGCGTCCAAGCTCTTCTGCAGCTTGGACCAGACTTAAACCAAATCCTTTGTGGCGATATTCGGAAGATACCCACAATAGATCGACATATAGGCATCCGTACAAAGAAACGCCCTTAATCCCTCCAAGGATTTTTCCTTCAATATTTTTCATGAAAAAAGCAAAAGGGCAGATTTTACTCATTTGTTTGGTAAGGATAGCTTCTTCGATGATTCCATTAATTAGAATTGCTTCCTCTTTTAAAGAAGCGTGCTTTTGATAGATGATATAGGGATCTAGAGGTGCACTTTTCAAAGAGGAGTCAAAAGATCTCACAATCATGGGATGAGGTTTCGGCTCTAAAATGGTTTTTTGTGTTTTTTCAAACTTTCCGTGGGTATATTCCTCGATTGTCTGCTCCCAGAAATCACTTGCTTTTGTATTTTCAGGAATAGCGCAAACTTCCCAAAGCCCAGGGAATTGATCAAAAAGCTTTCTCGCAATATGTCGTCCTACTTTTTTGCCTTGAAATTTTGCATGGATAAAAAATTCTGCCATATTACAGTCGACTTTTTCGTGACTGCCGATTTTATTGACGAGAGCAAATCCTGCAATTTCCTCATCTACATAGATCAAAAAAGGATAGCGGGTTTGTTCCTTAAAATAGAGGCTGAAATCATAGGGTTTATAGATACCATTGGATGGAAGTTTCCAATCTGGCAAAAAACCACAATATCGAGACATGTCATAGAGATATAAAAGACTTAAGTCTTGAAGAGTGCCGAGATCTTCTTCTGTGGCGATTTTGAGCTGTATATTCATAAAGAGTAGTCTAGCTTAGCGGTACCTTTTTTCTAAAGCGCTTAGCGGGAATATGGAGTAGTTGTCGATATTTAGTAATAGTTCGCCTAGCACAAGGGACGCCCACTTTTCGCATTTTTTCTAGTAGCTCTTGATCTGAAAGAGGGATTTCTTTGTTTTCTTCTGCAATGAGTTTTTGCAAAAGTTTTTGTGCTTGGTCTGAAGAAATATGTTCTGCTGTTTTACTTAAATGGTTAGAAAGCAAGTCTTTCAAGGGGATTATTCCGCATTTACAAGAGATGTATTTGTAGTTTAAAGCTCTTGCTATCGTCGATTCATGAAGATTTAGAGAAGTTGCTATTTCTGCCATGCTGATAGGTCTCAAAGAAGAGGATTCTCCTTTTAAGTAACGAATTTGAATTTTTACAAGATGGTGAGTAACCTTGTAAAGGGTTTCTCTGCGTTTTTCTATCATACGGTGGATTTTTTTTGCTTGTTCAAGCTGTTGTTTAAAAAGAGTTTTTTCCTCTGGAGACAATGCGGAAAAATTTTTTAGAGAAGATCTAATTGTATAGGCGGGAAGTCTATCTTCATTAATTTCAATTTTCCAATTCTCTTCCTCTTCAACCAGAAAGAGATCTGGAACCAAAGAAGGAGAGGTTTTTTTTTGAAAACGAAGTCCAGGGAAGGGATCTAAACAGGCTATGTCGGTATGAATTGCATGTTGCAAAGTTTTTTCATCGATTTGACATGTTTTTTGAATAGAGGCAAGTCGTCCTTGCAGGAGATTTTCTAAATGCTCTTGGATGAGACGAAAGCTAAAGTGTTTTTCTTTGCCATGAGCCTTAAGTTGTAAGAGGAGGCTTTCTTGAAGATTACGCGCTCCAATGCCTGGGGGATCGAATTGTTGTAGTTGGGATAAAAGAGACTCTAAATTTTTACGATCCCAATGAGGGGGAGCTGTATCTAAAGAGAGTGAGAAAAACCCAGTGTCTTCTAAATTGCCAATAATCCATTCCATTTGCTCTAAGGAAGTTGGGTCTTGTGTTTGTTGTCTTGCTTGATGCATGAGATGTTCAAAAAGGGAAGGCTCGTAAGCTATATCGATGTTCATAAGCCCCCCGCTTTTCAGAGGCGTACAATCTTTCCAGTCGAGCATAGGATTTTGCTCTATCTGCTCTTCTAGCCAAAGCGATAGCTCTTCTGTGGGCATTTGCAGTATGTCCAACGATTGCTGCATGGCAAGACTGCACTGTATTTTTTGCTGCGGTTGAATAGAAAGAGATGGCGAACGAAAAAAGGAGTCCAATATATCCTGCGCACTTTAATAATCATATATTTGTTTTTGATAATGATTATTTATTAATTTGTCTATTTAATAGTTTTTGTTTCGCTGTTTTGAAAATTAAATAAACTTATTAGACCCGTTTTAGCTTGGCGTATTTGGCTACTAATGTGCGCTCTGACTTCGTTTGAAAGAAAAAGACGTCATAAGTAAGCCCAAGTGAAGTCTGATAGATCTTTCGAATGGAGCCTTGCCCAAAATCGTTGTGGAAGGCGATATCACCTATAGAAAACTCATCGGTATTAGAGACATTTTCTTCTAGGGAAAGGGAGCTATTACCATATAAAGAGAGCTTTTTTAAGAAAGTAGAAGGGATCTCTTTTAAAAAACGGCTAGGGCGCATCATTCTTGAGGACCCCCATAAAAAGCGGCTTTTACAGGCGGTTAAAAAGAGGAGATCTTTTGCACGGGTTACCCCTACATAGCAAAGGCGCCTTTCTTCTTCGATTTTTTCAGGAGCATCTTTTGCATTGATGTGAGGAAATAGATCCTCTTCCATGCCCACAAGAAAGACCAAAGGAAACTCTAGCCCTTTTCCGTTATGAAGCGTCATAAGGCGAACTGAATCCTCTTGAGCCCCTTCTGTAGAAGGGCGAAGGGCCATTTCTTCTAGAAAAAGTGGCAGGGAGGGATCTGAAGCCTCCTGCTCCCATTCTGTAGTTTTAGCAACAAGTTCTTCGATGTTTTCTTTTCTTTCGGCATAAGTTTCTGCGTCTTCTTGTAAGAAGGTCAGATAACGGGATCTCTCAATAGCACTGGATAAGATCTCGCTTAATGGACGCTTTGCTTTTAACATGTTTCGCAAAGCAAGAATACATTTCACGTATTCTTCTAATCCTTGAAGCTGTTTTGCTGAAAGTTTTAGATCTACTGTTCTTTCTGTAGCTTTTTCGCAAAGAGTAAAAAGTTCAATTCCTGTTTCCTGAGAAAGATCTCGAATTTTTTCTAATGCTGCAGGTCCTATTCCTCTACGAGGAAGATTGATTGTTCGAGAAAAAGAGAGAAAGTCTGAATTGGATAGGATCATACGTAGTAAAGAAAGAACATCTTTGATCTCTTTTCTTTGATAAAAAGACAATCCCCCGATGATGGTATAAGGGATTTTTTCTCTTAAAAGAGCATCTTCAAAAGTCCTAGATTGGAAGTTTGTACGATAAAAGATCGCGCAATCTTGGTAGGCTATCCCTTTTTGTCTGTGGAGTTTTTGGATCTGATGAGAGACGAAATCAGCTTCCTGACGCTCATTGTCTGCAATGAAAAGACCAATCAACTCTCCTTCTTCTCGTTCGCTCCAGAGATTTTTTTCATAGCGACTTTCATTGTGTTTAATCAAAGCGTTGGCCGCTTGCAAAATTATATTGCAGCTTCTGTAGTTTTGTTCTAGTCGAACGATTTGAGCGCCTGCGTAGTCTGAAGAAAAATGTAAGATATTTTGGATGTTCGCGCCTCTCCAAGAGTAGATCGACTGATCTGGATCTCCTACTGCAAATACATTGTGATGCGTATGAGACAGAAATTTTACAAGCATGTACTGTGCATGGTTTGTATCTTGGTATTCGTCGATTAAGATAAATTTCCAACGGGCTTGATAAGAAGCGAGAATTTCTGGGAAGGATTCAAAGAGTTTTACTGTGAGGAAAAGTAGATCATCAAAATCTAGAGCGTTGTATTGTTTGAGCTTATTTTGATAGCATTGATAGATCTCTTGAATCCCTTTTTCTTCCTCAGAGAGATCTTGGGGAAAAAGAATTCGGTTTTTAGCTTGTGAGATCTGGCTTCGAGTTGTTTTTAAAAGGTTTTTATCCTCTTTAATTCCTAAAGAAGCAAAAGATTGTTTTAGGCATTTTTCTGCATCTTCTTCATCTACGATAATAAAGTCTTTACCATATCCTAAAGCGGAGATTGATTCTCTTAAGACTCGAGCGCACAAGCTGTGGAATGTGCAGGTAAGGATGTGAGCTTTTGCTAGGCGAAGAACTCTTTGCTTCATTTCTTCAGCCGCTTTATTGGTAAACGTTACGGCTAAAATTTCTGAAGCAGGAACTCCCACTTCTAATAAATGAAGAATGCGGTGTGTGATGATTCTCGTCTTTCCAGACCCCGCGCCTGCTAAAACGAGCATAGGGCCTTCAAGATGCTTAGATGCTTTGGTTTGCTCGCTGTTGAGCTCCATAGGCTGAGTGTCCATCGTTTTGCTCACAACGTTTTCCCTTTCTTAAAATGAAAGGAAAAGCATAATCAATCTCATTTTTTTCCCCTAGGGGAATTTCTATTGAGAAAACGATCTGCATATTAGGAGCTATAAAAGTGGGAAAAATTCTTTGGTTTTTGAGTTTTTATTTATGTGTTTCTATTTCTTTTGCAGATGAGGCATTTCAGGTTGTTGTTTTAGGTTCTGGGGGTGGGCCTAAAGAGTCGGATGTTTCAGGATATTTAGCAGCTCCTATACATTCTCAGGATTTTATTGCCCTAGATGCTGGTTCTCTCTTGAGCGGCATTTACATAGCCCATCAAAAGGGAAGTTTTGAAGGAATTGAAGTAGATCCAAACTCTCCTTTTCATCCTGCGGTAGATATTTTCCGCCATCATATTCAAGCTTATCTTCTTTCTCATGCGCATTTGGATCATGTTCTGGGTCTTGTTATCAACTCAACGGAAGACCTACCGAAGCCCATTTTTGGAATTGATGTAGTGATCGATTTTTTAAGAGATTATCTATTTAATGGAAAAATTTGGCCTAATTTTGGATCAGAAGGAAACTCTCCTTGTTTTTCTCAATACCAATACTGCAGATTGGTGCCTGAGAAAAAAATAGCCATTCCTAACACTGGTATGTTCGTTGAACCTTTTTTGCTAAGTCACCCCAAAGAATATTTATCTACAGCTTTTCTTGTAGAATCTAATGACTCTTATCTCGTTTATTTTGGCGATACGGCTCCTGATTGTTTAGAGGCTAAAAAGCGTATGGATGTGATTTGGAAAAGGCTAGTTCCATTGGCTTTAGAAAAAAAGCTCAAAGGGATTTTTTTAGAATGTTCTTATTTAGATAAGCCAGATACGGAGCTTTTTGGTCATTTAGATGCTAAGCATATGATGCAAGAACTACATTATTTTGCTTCTTTAGTAGATGAAGTTCATCCTGAAACGGCTCTTCAAGGGGTAAAAATTTTAGTCACGCATATTAAAGACCCCCTCCTAAAAGAGGGTCTTTTTAAACAAGCGATTGCTGAAGAATTGCAAAGATGCAATGACTTAGGAGTCATTTTTATTTTCCCATCTCAGGGAGAGAGGATTGTTTTGTAGCAAATTCTCGAATCCAGGCATCGGAGGAAAGCGGCTTTCCTATGACATGTTCAATGAGCTGTGACCAGTTCATTCGATTGCCTGGAGAAAAGAGTTTTTCTCGTAAAAAACGCCCAGCTTCTGTTGTTTCTAAAGAGTTTGATCCTGTGACTTCTTGTAAAGATTCTTCCATACAAGAGGCGAAAAGCTCTCCCAGTAAATAGCTGTAATAATAGACGGGAGCAAGACCGATATGGTACTTAGCGGCCCAATCGCATTTGCTATCGCGATTTTTAGGCGTACGGATTTTTTGATATTTAGAAACGAGACTCCACCAGAGTGTATTGAGATCTTGATCTGGATTGCGATAGAGCTCTCTTTCAAAATAGGTCATCACAAGTACCCATCTACTGAAGATGAGTTGACGTCTGGATAAGCTTTCTTGGGCTTTTTTAATTAATGTGTCTTGGCTGCTTGTATAAGAGGGAAGCTTGGATAGAGAAGAGATAAGATAGGCTCTTCTTCCGGCCATAAGGGCCATGGCTTCAGTTGTAATCATATGAGGAGGCTGTTTTAAGAGCCAAGGAAGCTTTTCATCAAATCCTTGTTCATAAATGGCATGACCAAATTCGTGAAGGATTGTCTCTAGCCATTTTAGAGTAGGTTTGAGGTTTTCTAGGGTTCGAATGTCTGTATCTCGATCGACGTTTATGCAAAAAGCGTGTTGGTTTTTTCCGGGTTTTTCCCAAAGGTCGCTTTTCTGTAAAATAGGTTCTATTTGAAAGCCCATTTTTTGATAAAATTGGCGAGTTGCTTCTACAAGGTCAGTATGAGCTACTAAAGAATCGAGCTCTGCTCGATCTAAAGGATCTTCTTGTCCAAACGGTTCGCTCCAAGCCCAGGGTCCTAATTCCTCACCGGGAACAGAGAATTGTTTGCATTGGACTTCTTCAATGGTTATCAAAGTGTTTTGATAAGATTCGTCAGATCTGCTTGCTACTTGATCGAGCAAATCGAATAAAGCTTTTTCGTTGACTTCTTGCAGATCCAATTGCATTTGAAAATAGTTTTCGTATCCAAGGCTTTTAGCTGCTTTATTGCGAAGCTTTACCAGCTCCAAAATTTGAGGTGCTAAAAATTGCCCTACTTCTTTGGAAGCTTCCCAAGCTTCTTTTCTTACAGAAGGGTTTGTCTCTTTTTTTAAGACTTCTAAAATATCATTTTCAGAGACAGTTTTTCCTTGAAGATTTGCTCGGAAATTTCCATGAGCATAGGATAGAGCTGCTTCTTTTTGCGCAATTTCTTTTAGGAGATTTTCTGGAATGGCTTTTTCTTTGAAAGAATAAATCAGAAGTTGTAGCTGCCTTTTTAAAATGGGATCGGTAACAGATCCTTGTTTTTCCCATTTTAGAAGTAGTTTGTAGGTTTTAGGATTGTTAAAGAGCATGGAAAGCTCTGTGCTCAGAGTTCCTACGAGATCTGCCGCATCAGCGCTTCCTGTTGTTGCCAAGATCCAGTAGGCTTGATTGAGCTGTTTACTTTTGCTGGATACTTCGGGAACGAAAGCGTTAAGAAAGGATTCAAAAGAAGTGGGTTCTTTAGCATAAGCAGGAACAAGACCAAGACTTAAAAGGATTGATAAAAGCATCTGTTTCAGCATAGAAAAATTCCTCGAGTTTTAGGGCGGTTACTTGCGAGCAAGTTGCTGTGAAAGAGGATTTTTTGCAAGAGCATTTTAGAGATGGCAAAGCTAAATGTTTTGATTTCAAAAATATCTGCATCGAGGTTTTACTAAAAAAACACTTCCCGGGTTAAGTTCTCTGTGAATTATACTCGCGTGCCGATTTTTCATGTCCTATTATATCTTTTAAACCGGATTTCATTTGTTTAAGGAGGTTTACTTTCTTTTTTATATGATCTACATCCTCTATTGTAAGATGTAGCTCATATTAATGAGGCTGCTTTGCTCCACAATATTCGGCACCTCTATGCGTAAAGACTCTGAGAATACGAGCCTTTTCTTCTTCAGACAAAGAGTTGCTTTATCATTCAGTGTATCCGATGCTACAAGATTTTTTCTGCTTGTTTAAAGCAAAAAATTCTACTCTTTCGCTAGTTTTACAAGAGCCTTTGGTAACAACGTTTAGAACTTCTCTCTTTCCAGGAAAAAGAAGTTGTGACCTAGGGCTCTATGACTAATTAAGCGCCTTCCAAGCATGTTCAATCATTGTTTCAAGAGAAGAATACTGAGGTTCCCATCCTAGCTCGTTCTTGGCTTTCTCTGAGCTCGCTAAGATATAAGGTACGTCACCCTGTCTTCGTTCCCCGTAAATCAAATTGATTTGCTGTCCTGTAATTTTTTCTATTGCTTTAATGACTTCCAAAACACTGTACCCTTTACCATTTCCTAAATTGTACGAGGAGGATGTGCTGCCTCCTAGCAGTTTTTCCATAGCTAAAATATGTGCTGAAGCTAAATCGTAAACATGAATGTAATCACGAATGCCGGTACCATCTGGAGTCGAATAATCCGTTCCAAAAATGGTGATGCATTTTTGAGGTTCCTGAAGGCTCCTAAGCGCTAAAGGAATCAAATTATTTTCCTTAGACTTATAGTTTTTGAGTATGTTATCAGGATCTCCTCCTGCCGCATTGAAGTAACGAAACGAACAATATTTGATTCCGTGCGCGATATCAAAGTCTGCTAAGATTTGTTCCACCATAAGCTTTGATCGGCCATATGGGCTGATTGGGTGGTAAGGATGGTTTTCAGTGATAGGTATTTCTTCAGGAGGTCCAAAAATAGCGGCTGTTGATGAGAAAATAAATATTTTTACAGAATGTTGAGCCATGACTTGTAAGAGATTAACGGAATTTGCCACATTATTAATATAATATGCTCCTGGATTAAGACAGGAATCTCCGACATCTGTAAAGGCGGCGAAATGCATGACAACATCAATATTATTATTTTCGAATACCTGTTTTAATGCTTGGATATCTCCAAGGTCTCCTTCAATGAACTTTCCATACTTAACAGCATCCTTGTTCCCACGACTTAAATTATCAAACACAATTGTCTCATAGCCATTTTGATAGAGCAACTTATTGACATGTGATCCAATAAAACCAGCTCCACCGACAACAAGCACTGTTTTTGTTGATGTTATAACGGGTTCATTAGTTTGACTCGTTTGAGAAAAAACTAAAAATGGCACAGCTATAAATATTCTGAAAAATATTTGAATTTTCTTGTTCATGTATAGTCGTTTCCTTTATTTGAGATTTCTTTAAATGTTTATCGAGATTCGTTAGTTTTTTGGATAAAAAAGGCTTTAAATTTCCGCGTAATTATAAATTATCTATCGATAGCAATAGCTGGAAATCCTGTCAACTTAAACATGTAGCTGAAGTAGGATTATTTGAGATTTCTTTTATTGTTTCCGCTATTTCTGATTTTATCGATTTTTTAGGAGCAAAGCTTTGCGTATTTTGACAAAGATGAAATTGATATCCTTTTCATCGTACGGGAGGAAAAACGGCCATCCGTTAAACTCATGAAAACCATACTCAGTAGCGGCTCCGGGAATCTTAAAGAGGGTTTTCTAGGATCTTTAACGCTCATAAAATGGAAATTATAGGATGTAAATCTAATGTGTAAATAAATGTTCGTTTTTTTAAGTGGTTTTAAATAATCTTTTTTTGTTTGAGGTGATTTATAGCAAGCGCTTGTAGTGTTTTTCAAACTATAAAAACTTAGAAAAAACTTGTTCTGACTTTTTGTGCCTTGTTAAAGATGCTCTTCAGTCTATACAAAAATGAAAATTTATGATAATTCGATATCTTGCGAGCGTTTTATTGTTAAGAAGAAAATCTTTGAGAAATCGGGTATTTACATATGTATGACTTATCAGTTTGTGCGATTTTCAAAGATGAAGCCTCTTATTTAAAAGAGTGGATTGAATACCATAAATTAGTGGGAGTTCAGCATTTTTACCTCTATGAAAATGAAAATGAAAGCGATGATTTTTTTGCGGTTTTAAACCCTTATATAACATCTGGAGAAGTGACGCTCACTCATTGGAAAGACCAGGATAAAGATTTATGGGAAGGTCGGAAAAATGCTTGGGTTTATACAACTCAAGTAACAGCCTATGAGCACGCTATTTGGATTTCTAAAGGGAAAACCAAATGGCTTGCTTTTATAGATGTTGATGAATTTATTGTTCCTGTAAAAGAAGATTCGATAGTAGATGTTCTGGCAAAATATGAGGATAAATTCCCTGGTGTAGAAGTTCTGTGGGATATTTTTGGGACTTCAAATATAGATACTGTTCCTCCTGATAAATTAATGATCGAAATTATGCATCGCAGATGTGCCAAAATTCCTATGCCTTACGATAGAAAGACCATTTTAAGGCCTGAATTTTATAATGGATTTTTTCAGCCTCCTCATGACTGTTTATATGTAAATGAGTTGCAGTCATGCGAAATCAACCCTTCAGAAATGGTAGTCAATCATTATATGAACAGGTGTAAGGATTACTTTTTCCATGTGAAGCTTAAAAATAAAATGAAGATGATGAATCGTCAGTTTCAAGATTGGGAGATTAATGATTTAATGGCATTAGGCAACGATTCAGAAGACACAAGAAAATTTGTGCAGAGATTTGTCCCTACTTTAAGAGAAAAAATGGGACTAGAAAATGAGTGATTTAGAGGAATCTCTATCTTCGGACAGATTAAATCAAATCCTTACCTCTCAGAAAATACTAGATGCCTTGCGGCAATCGTATGTACTTAAAGCTATTGAGTACATTTCTGAGCAGGAAAGAACGTTATCTCTAGCTCAGGAGATAATTCTGTTATTTCAAGAGGTTGTCGATATAAATCTACATTCTCAGCTTCTTCAGTTATTTGAATATCTCCCAACTGAACAGCGAACGTTGCTTGTTATGAAAACCATTTTACATTTATTTAAAAAGGCAAGCTATGTACATCGATCCCATGTGATTAAATTAATTACCTGTATTCCTAGTGAGCAAAGAACTCTTGAAGTTGTTCAAGAAATGACCATTTTTTTTCAACAAGTTGCTACGGATTGGAGATATGATATTTTTCGTGCGATTAAGAATATTCCTAAAGAGCAAAGATGCGAAATACTAGACGTGGTCTCAAAGATTATACGGGGATCAGAGGATTGGCTTTTTTTGGCAAAACGTACGGCTGCAATTATAGAGGCTATTTATCGAGTTGATTCCCAAAAAAGAGCCGAGGCTTTTTTTTGTTGTCAGCAGTATCCTATTATTTTTTTACAGGAAAATATTTTTTCCGCCATTTGTTGTTTTTGCCCCGCAATAATAGAAACGTAAGACAGCTTTTAATGCTTGATTGACGTGAAACTTACTCTTACGGAAAGTGATTAGTAATATGGGGTATGTATGTGTGTGAAATCATTTGTGATTTTAATCGATGCATTAGCAATTCAAAGACCTTTTTATCAAAAGAGCGAATTTCATATGCAGAGAAGATTTTTCTAAAAGCATCTACACAAAGATGGGAAGCATCTACATATTTCGTAGGAAATTCACAAAGCAACCGAATGGGATTCTCCTTTTCGAAACTTTTCAAAGATCCAACGTAGTCATTGTTTAGATATTCAATTTCATCTGACCAGCCTTCAGATACTTTTACAATTCCATAACGAGGATAATTGGAATTACTTGTATTTTCTGGAGCGTTATCCCAATATACGATTGCTAAGTATGTTGGATGAGTTTGTAAATATTTGGTGAAAAATTCGATACAAGTATTCCCAGAGCCTTGCCCATCTACAATGATCGTTTCTTCTGTATAGATTGAATGCACATATTCTATGTAAGATGAGTTTGGATGACGATAAGCTTGTCTAGAAGTGTGAAAGTAGATGGATGTATAATGGGGAAACATTTCTTCAAAAATTTTTATCCATAGGCATGAATCTCTTGAAGAAAACAAGATGCGATTTTTTTGATGAGTTTTACAAAATGTATCAAGATAAAGGCTACATTGAATGAGTATAGGAATATTGATTTGCGATTGTTCATTCCAGAGGAGATGTTCAACAGAATCTATTGCGTAAGGATTTTGCAATCGCAGGGCTCGCATTAAATAGGCTAAGTCTGGTTGCCCTAGATCTATCATGTCCTGTTCATTGGGGGATAATTGGTTGTTTTGGTAGTATTGAACGGGAATTTGATAATGGGAAGCATTGAGAATGTCTGAGTGGTAGTTGTCTCCTGTATGGAGATCTATTTTCACAGTCTTATTCAGAAATTCCCAGGCGGCACCTGATTGTTTTCCATTAGGGGAGCAAATAGTTTGTACGCTTTTCTTAAGCCCAACTTTCGATAGAAAAACTTTCATCTGTTCTAAGTTATAATACGTATCGCTAATGAGGATATCCCCATGACAAACTTGAGCTAGATTTTCTTGAATGGGAAATATGCTTTCAAGTTCCATAGAGCATTCAAAATTGAGCAAATCACGGATTTGAGAGCTTTCGAGTCCTGTTATGTTTTGAAATTGCCTGTAAATATTCTCTAGGTTTTTAGAGTCACAGCAGTGCATTTCTGCTAATTTTCTTAATTTTGTAAAGTTTGGATAAGGGTATTTTTTTTCCACTAATTGAAATACAGAATCGGGAGTGTGATGTAATCGTCCTATCAAAGTATCAAATACATCGAAAGAATGGATTTTTGGGGAAGTTGGTTCAGCAAGCGGAAATTGCAATTTTTCTCGCAAAGCAGGAACAAATCGAAAAATATGACGTTCGCGATCTTCTTGGTCATTTCCGATACGCAGGATCTCAGCAATCGTTTGCTTGTCATAGGAAATGTTATATATCGTAGATTTGTTTTTTATTTTTTGTGCATGAAAATTACTGATGTAGCGATTGGTATAATGATTAATGACAAATTCATCTGGACTTGCGATTGTTGAGCTTTTTTCTTTTTCACATTCTCGTTTAGGAAGATTGAAGATTGTTTTTCTAGTCTGCTTAGGATATGAGGGACATGTTTTTTTATTTAACGCTTCAATCAACAATACATGTGCAGAGATAGAATCTATGCCAGCAGTTCCATAGATAGTTTCATAAATTTGAACCTCTGCTATGTCTTTGTATTTTTTTAGCCCTTCTATAATTGTATTGGTAGTTACAGGAACTATGAATTGATCTAAATCTAATGGGATAATCCAATCGGAAGTCTTTTGAGCTATTTGAAAAGCATGTTCATAGGCAGGTTTTTGAGTTGTGGTAATCCAAGGAAAAGGCAAAAGATTCCACTCTTCTAGCCTTTGGTTGGGCCAGTATGTAAGAGTTACTTCTTTCTTTTCTATGTAAGGCTCTAAAATACCTAAGTAGTCATCTTCGCTATCGTTGTTGTATAAATAGAAGTGCTGAACCCCGACAAGTTTATGATACTCAATCCATTCCTTTAAAAACGGAGCTTCATTTTTAAAAATTGCACAGATGGATAATTGTATGCGGTCAGTAGGTTGATTTGCTGATTGCTGATTGCTTTGAGGCATAACCCTACTATTCCTGTTTTTTGACGGATTTATTTACATCGATTGCCAAGTATGAAGAATGATTTCCTCTATAGAAGGGTATTTAGGCGCCCACCCCAGTTCTTTATGAGCTTTAGCGGGATTTGCAACATACACAGGGGCATCTCCTGCTCTCCGCTCTTTTTCTATGATAGGAATTTTTTTCCCGGTAATTTTCTCTATGGTAGAAAGAACTTCTTTTACACTAGAGCCGGTTCCATTTCCTAAATTATAAGACTCGGATACTTCATCACGAAATAACTTTTCTAAAGCAGCAATGTGAGCAGAGGCTAAATCATCGATATGAATATAGTCTCGGATGGCGGTTTGATCTGGAGTGTCATAATCGGTCCCAAAGAGAGAGAAGACTTCTCCAGGCGTTTGTAGGACGCGTAATGCTGTTGGTATTAAATTAGATTGAGAAGAATTGTAATTTTTGTGTTTTCGTTTAGGATCTCCTCCAGCCACATTGAAGTACCTCAAGCAGCAATATTTCAGTCCATAAGCAGAATCCAAATCTTGGAGTATGCCCTCTACCATAGCTTTTGATTTTCCATAGGGGCTCAGAGGATTTGTGGGATGATTTTCGGCAATTTGATCAGTTTGAGGTGTTCCAAAAATAACGGCTGTAGAAGAAAAGACAAAAAACTGGATTTGATGCTTATGCATTGTAGTTAACAAATTAATCGTAGCAGATACATTGTTGGCATAGTATTTTAAGGGGTCTTTTATAGACTCTCCTACGTTTAAAGATCCGGCAAAATGCATTATGCCCTTAATTGGATAATCTGTAAAAAGTTGATCTAACAGGGTGTTGTCTCGGAGATCTCCCTGTAGGAAGATCCCCTTTTTCACAGCTTCCCGACACCCTGTCTGTAAATTGTCTAAGACAATCGTATTGTAGCCCTTTTGATGGAGCTTTTCATTTACATAAGAGCCAATGTAACCTGCTCCTCCCGTAACTAGGATGTACTTTGGTGAGCTGCTTTCCATATAGTTTAAATAATCCTATTTGCCTATGAACCCAGTTGTGCTGGGAAATTTTTTTTTTGGCAATAGGATTTTATATCTGCCATTACAATATGGGCTTGCGTATTTCCTGCTCTCTAAGCCCTAAGTTCCCATATCGGTGATAGTCTCGGCTGATCGCTACTTCTTTAAGATAGTGAAGCAGTTCAAAGCGACCGCTGGCAAGTACAGCGTCTCTATTTAAAAAACATCCGGCTTGAGCAGCCGCTTTTCTTAAATCCATTTTAGGAGGAGACGCTAAACGAACTCTTTCAAAGCTTCCTTCTGAAACACGCTTTAAGAAATTGGAATAGGATTCTTTTGTGAAGTGAAATTTAGGAAGAAGATATTCCCATTCTTTCGTGATAGAGATAGGTGAAGCATCCTGAGAAAAGCTGATTTCTAATGAGATGTGGGTAATTAAAGCTGCCGCTAGAATTCGGAAAATATCAATGGCAGAATCTTCTTGTTGAATGCGTAAGACCATGCGTGTATGAGGAACATAGTACAAACCATTGTCTTGTCCTACGACTAGATCGGTAAGCCCTTCTGGCTTGTCGAAGTTGTAATGAACGAGAAATCGTTTTGCCCAGAAAGTGTAGTTAGAGACGCTACTGTACCAAACACCCAGATCTTCCGCAGAAAAGAAGTTCTTTTCTAGTAAAGTTACTAAAGGATTAATCTCGTCAGAATGGGGAGTTAAGTTGTGAGGCAGTTCGATTTGTTTTGCGATCGCTAGGTGAGCTATATAGTTAGGTCCTCCGGCTTTGGATCCATAACCAAAACTACTAGCTTTGCATCCTCCAAAAGCCTGTCTTTTAACGATCGCTCCCGTAATAGTACGATTGATGTACAGGTTTCCCGCTTCAATTTTTTTGATCCATTTTTTCTGCTCTCTTTCATCCAAAGAGCTAATGCCTGAAGTTAGTCCATAGCTTGATTGATTGGCTAACATGATCGCATGATCCAGGTTATTGGCTCTCATTAGGGATAATACGGGCCCAAAAAGCTCTGTTTTGTGCATAAAGCTGCCTGGTTTGACTCCGAGTTTAATTCCTGGAGACCAGAGATTAGGATTGGAAAGATCTTGTTTTGGCTCTACAAGCCAGGATTCTCCATCTTCTAAGACCATAAGACCTCTTAAAAGAGCATCGTGAGGAGCCCGAATTAATGGAGTAACTTTAGATTTAAGATCCCATGGAGATCCTACGGAAAGGCTTTCCGTTGCATCTTTTAATTGTTCTAAAAAGTGAGGGTCATCATAGACTTCTGCTTCTAAAATACCCAAACTTGCAGCGCTGCATTTTTGTCCGGCATGACCAAAAGCGGAGTGTACGAGATCTTTAATAGCCAGGTCTCGGTCTGCCATTGCTGTGACGATCAGCGCGTTTTTTCCGCCGGTTTCAGCATGTAGATCTAAATCAGGTCTCATTTTCATAAAAAGGCGTGCTGTAGCAGTAGCTCCCGTTAAGATCACTGCATGGATACGAGGGTCTATAATGAGCTGACTTCCTACAGGATCATCAACGCAGTTTATGAATTGAAGGACATTTTTAGGAATTCCCGCTTCCCAAAGAGCGTTGACCAGAATCCATCCACTTAATACAGCTTCAGGAGCTGGTTTAAAGAGGACGCAATTGCCTGCGGCTAGTGCAGAAAAGATACCTCCAGTGGGAATAGAGACTGGAAAATTCCAAGGAGGAGTAATTAATATAATCCCTTTAGGATCCCAGGAAAGTTCTTTGTGGGAGTGCATTTCAAGCATGCTGCGTAGGTAGTATTCAACAAAGTCGATTGCTTCTGAAACTTCAGGATCTCCTTCCAAGATAGTTTTGCCTCCATCGAGCATCATAACCCCGATGAGATCTTTTCTGTATTTACGAAGGTTTTGAGCTGTTTTTGCAAAAAGTTCAGCTTTTTCCTTTATTGAAATTTTTTGCCAAGAGTCTTGTGCTTTTTGAGCCGCTTCAATGGCCGCATTTATTTCTTCCCAATTAGCTTGTGTGTAAGTGTACAGCACGGACTGAGGATTGGATGGGCTCCATCCTTTGCCTTCTGGGTCTTTATGAGATATTTCTTTGCCGTCAATAACGCAAGGAATTGAATCGATTTTTTTATGTTCCCATTCTCTAGCCATTTCAACAGCCCATTTTCGGTTGATGGGCAGAGCGAAGTCTGTATCAGCTTCATTATCAAAAGGAGTATCGATAGAAAAAAGAGGAGCTGGGTCGAAACGGTTTTGAGTTCTTCTGGGTCCAGAGAAAGTTATATCCATTTCATAGCAAGATTTGGAAAATTTCAGAACTTGATCTTCCCATTCTGTAGAGCCAGGAGTGAGGCCAAAGGTATATCTTAAAAAGTTTTCGGGTCCTGTATTTTCATCCAAACGTCGGATCAGATAAGCGATAGCGCTTTGAAAGTCTTCTTTCACAGCAACAGGGCAGTAAAGTAAAATGTCTTTACTAAGAGTTTGGACAACACGTCGCATAGGATCTGCCATTCCCTCAAGCATTTCAAAAGAAACGCAATGCTCCACTTCATTTTCAGCCCTAAGCAACATTGCATAGGCAATGTCAAAGAGGTTATGGCTTCCAATTCCTAAATGTACAGCTTTTGCGTGTTCTTTTTGACATCCATAAGTGACCATTCTTTTGTAATTAGCATCCACGTGACTTTTAAGTTTGTAAGGAGCTTGAGGCCAACCGCGAACGCTAGCTTCAAACTGTTCCATGGCTAAATTTGCGCCTTTGACGATTCTGATTTTAATGGGAGCTCCGCCCTTTTTCATGCGCTCTATAGACCATTCTGTTAATTCTTTTTGGATAGGAAAGCAGTCTGGTAGATAAGCTTGGAGTACAATCCCAGCGGAAAATTGGATGAATTCTGGTTCGCTCAAGACTTTTTGAAACAGTTCTTTAGTCAGTTGAAGATCTCGGTATTCTTCCATATCCAAATTGACGAATTTTTGAACTTTGGATCCATCTTCTTTTTCAAAGGGATGTTTCATGGCCTCTCGATATAGGCGTCTTAAACGCTCCGCAAGATTTTCAATGCAATGTTCCCAGGCCAAGAGATGAATTTGACTAAAGATTGTAGATATTTTGATCGAGATATATTCTACGTCGGGCTTAGCTAAATCTTCGAGATACACTTGCAGTCTTCGTTGAGCTTCTTTTTCTCCTAAGATTGCTTCTCCCAAATGGTTTAAGTTAATACGTATGCCTTGTTTTCTGCGAAGTTTCATGTGTTTAGACAGAGATGAAGGCTCTCCAGGTAAAATCACAGAAGAAGTTTCTTTGCGTAACATGAAGGTGACTAAGGGGATGAGGATGGGAGCTAAGAAAGGAGCTAAGATTCGAAAAGCTGATAATTGACATCTTTTCCAAAAATCGAGATATTTGGGAATGCCAAAAAGATGCAAGAGATAAGAAAGCTGGTTTGCAATTCGTATCGGAGCGTTACTGCGGAAACACTGATCTGTCATACTGGTTGTAAAGGCTTTGCCTTTAGCATCGAACATCATACGTGAGAGTTGTTTTTGTTTAACTTTCTCTGTGTGCGTTTGAGTACGATTGGACTCTTGTAGCATGAAGGACGCGAGCTCTATGGCCGCCCTTTCTCGAGCTTCCAAAGAAGAAGGAGTTCCTTTGGCCTGATTTAAGTTGTGAATTGCTTTTTGCATGTAGTTTGATAGAAAATGCTGGTTTGACATATTAACTCCTTCAATCGTATATACTATTATTTAATATCATATTAATTACTTTAATAAAAGGTTTGTTTTGAAATACATTTTATTCTTGTTGCTTTGTTTGGGGTCTTTTGTAGAAGGGGAATCCTCTGTCCGCTTGGGGGTCGATGTTTTTTTTTCCGATGGGGTGGCAAATAGTCTTAAAGGAAAAAATGTAGGGCTAATTACTAATCATACCGGGGTCTCCAGTGACCTGGCTCTTACTTATGAGCTTTTTCTGCAAAATACAAATGGATTTCATGTTAAGGCGATCTTTTCTCCAGAACATGGCCTATTTGGGCAAGAGCAGGCAGATAAGAGCTGCACGGACCATACGCTTAAGCAGAAGGTGCCAGTTCTCAGTTTGTATGGAGCAACGCAAAGGCCTACAGATAAGATGTTGCAAGACATAGATGTGCTCATCTATGACATACAAGACGTGGGCAGCCGTCCTTACACTTATGCTACAACTTTGTATTATGTGATGGAGGAAGCTGCTAAAAGAGGAATCGAAGTCATGGTATTAGATCGTCCAAATCCTCTGGGTGGAAAGATGATCGATGGGCCAATGCTAGAAGAAGGCGTTCGCTCTTTTGTAGGATATATTGATGTGCCTTATTGCCACGGGCTTACGATCGGTGAGTTAGCTCGATATTTTAATGGGGAATATAAGGTTCGATGTAATTTAAAAGTTATTCCTATGAAAGGCTGGAAAAGAGAAATGCTTTTTCAAGATACGGGACTTTCTTGGATTCCGACAAGTCCCCATATTCCTGAAGCAAATACCCCTCTTTTTTATGCGACAACAGGGCTTATTGGGGAGCTGGGATTTCTCAGTATTGGTATTGGATCTACTCTTCCTTTTAAAATGGTGGGAGCTCCTTGGATTGATGCTCAAGCTCTGGCGGATCAATTGAATGCGCAAAAGTTTCCTGGAGCGCATTTTGTTCCATTTCATTTTAAGCCTCTTTATGGTCTTTACAAGGGCGAAGAATGCCAAGGTGTGTTGATTGTTGTGTTGGATCGATTTGTGTATATGCCTGTTAAAAGTCAGCATCTTATATTAGGCATGATAAAGACCATGTATCCAAAAATTGTCGAGAAAAGACTGGCCGCTCTGACTAAGTCCAAGAGGAAATTATTTTCCCATGCCGCTGGAGGAGATGAGATCTTATCAATTTTTTGTCAGGAAAAGTATCCAGCTTGGAAGATGATTGAGCATCAAAGTGATAAAAGGCAGCTCTTCTCAGAAAAGCGTAAGAAATACCTGCTCTATAATTAGATCATACGCAAAATATTTTATTGCCTGTAAAGTTTGAAGTTTAATGTTGCTTGCGTTTGAGCGAGATCACGCCGCTTCGTCAGGTGACTCTTTGAAATTTTTTCTAATTTTATTTTTTTCTTTGCTCTCAAAAAGGCAGATTTTTTTAGAAAAGCGAAAAAATACTCGCTTTGCAATTAGCACTCTTCTGTTTCTTTTGCTAAAAACCGCCTCTTGTCATTGACAAAAACATAGAGAAAGCCGTAAGATCTAGCTTCTAACGTATCTGTAAGGAACAAGGAGAAAAGATCATGTCAGAACAGGTTAAACCTTTAGGAAATCGCATTCTTGTTAAGCGTATGCAAGCGAAAACCTCGAAGGGAGGAATCCTTCTCCCCGACTCCGCTCAAGAAAAACCTAAGCAAGGGGAAGTTCTTGCAGTAGGACCAGGAAAACTCTCAGAAGAGGGCGATCTACAGAAAATGCATGTACAGGTTGGCGATCTAGTGCTTTTTTCTTCATATGCAGGAATGGAGGTAAAAACGGAAGGATCCGATGTAGAGTGTCTAATTCTTACTGAAGAAGATGTCCTCGGTATTCTTGTTTAATCTCATTACAATCACAATTATTGGAGCTAAAAAATCATGGCAAAGTTGTTGCAATTTAACGAAGAGGCGCTTAAGTCGATCTTAAAAGGAGTCAAAACACTTGCGAAGGCAGTGATTGTAACCTTGGGGCCTAAAGGAAGAAACGTAGTTATTCATAAAGGCTTTGGAGCTCCCCTATCGACAAAAGATGGAGTTACCGTTGCTAAAGAAATCGTTTTAAAAGATAAATTTGAAAACATGGGCGCGCAGCTTGTAAAAGAAGCGTCCTCTAAAACTTCTGACCTGGCTGGAGACGGAACTACTACGGCTATCGTATTGGCAGAAGCAATTTTTTCCTATGGAGTGAAAAATGTGATAGCTGGTGCAAATCCCATGGGTGTAAAAAGAGGGATTGATCAAGCTGTAGAGGCTCTATGCCGCGCTTTAGATGCTCTAGCGATTCCTGTGACAAGTCCAGAAGAGATCCGTCAAGTAGCAACAATCTCTGCTAATAATGACGCTGATATTGGAGCTATTTTAGCAGAAGCTATGCATAAGGTTGGGAAAGATGGCACTATTGCTATTGCAGAAGCTAAAGGAATTGACACAACACTAGATGTCGTAGAAGGACTTCAATTCGATAAAGGGTATTTGTCTCCTTATTTTATTACTAATGCAGAAAAAATGACTGTAGAGCTGGAGGATGCTTACGTTCTTATTACCGATAAGAAAATTTCTTCTGCTAAAGAACTCGTACCTATTTTAGAGCGAGTCATCGAACAGGGAAGAAAGCCTTTGTTGATTATTGCCGAAGATTTAGATAACGAAGCTCTAGCTACGCTTGTACTTAATAAAGTGCAAGGTGGGCTCTCTGTATGCGCTGTAAAAGCTCCTGCTTTTGGAGATCGAAGAAAGTCTATTCTTCAAGATATCGCAGTTCTCACAGGAGGAACTGTTATTACAGAAGAAGTTGGATTGAAAATTGAAGATGCGGGAATAGATGCTTTAGGAAGAGTCAAAAAAATTAAAGTTAGTAAAGAAGATACCACTTTAGTTGGCGGTGTCGGATCTCGCGCTCAAGTAGAAGAAAGAGCTGCTCAGATTCGCGCTGAGATTGCGACTTCTACTTCAGAATATGAAAAAGAAAAGCTTGAAGAGCGTTTAGCGAAACTTTTAGGTGGAGTTGCTGTTATTCATATAGGCGCAGCGACAGAGTCCGAGCTTAAAGAAAAGAAAGCTCGTGTTGATGATGCTCTCCATGCGACGCTTGCTGCAGCTTCAGAAGGGATTGTTCCTGGAGGCGGAGTTGCTCTTTTACGTGCTGTCAAAGCTTTAGATCAACTTAAAGTGGAAGGTGATGAAAAAATAGGCGTTGAGATCATACGTCAAGCAGCTTTTGCTCCAGCGACAGCCATTGCTAACAACTGCGGGAAGCAAGGTGGCTTAGTAGCTGAGAAGATCTATGAAAAGACGGGCGCTTTTGGATACAATGGTCTTACTGATGAATTCTGTGATCTTATCCAAGCAGGGGTCATAGATCCGGTTCTTGTTACAAAGAGCGCTTTGAAAAATGCAGCGTCAATTTCCGGTATGCTTTTGACTATTGCTGCCATGATCACTGATAAGCCAGTTCCTAAGTCTAAAGCATCTGCGATGCCTATGGATGATGGCATGGGCGGTATGGGTGGAATGGGCGGAATGGGCGGAATGGGCGGAATGGGCGGAATGGATATGATGTAATATTAGATGTTCTATTTTGTTCGTAAAAGGCTCTACTGATTTGTAGGGCCTTTTTTTTATGTAAAGATGGTGATGTATGTTTAAAAAAACTCTTGTTTTCCTGTGCGTGAGCTTGGCTATTTGGGCGTCGACTCCTGTAGTCTTAGAATATCCTGATGTACTTCATTATGCCCAGGAAAAGCTTCCTTGTGAAGGAACTTTACAGATGACCCAAGATGGTTTTTTGTATGTAGAGGTTTCTAAGGATTATGTTTTTCAATTGATTCCTCTTTTACTTAAAGATAAAGAGGTTGTTTGTCCTCCGCCTTATTTTGGCGAAGGAAAAGTAGGAGCGCATATCACGGTTGCAATGGGATCCGAAATTGGGAATCGAAAAGACCCTATCCCGTATCTTGGACAGAAAATTGCTTTCTCTATTCTTCGCCTAGAGAAGGTGGATTTGCAAGAAAGTGTATTGGAAGCGAAAACTGTGTATTTACTTAGTGTTGAATCTTCACAAATTGCGGAAATTCGAAAAAAACTAGGTTTGTCTTCCAAGATTCGAGGACATGATTTTCACATTACGATTGCTGTGGATTGTCCTTAAAGCTGTGAAAGATTTTTAGGATCGTATTCCAATTGCTAGTAGTATTTTTTTTGTCGAATTCTTTGTCTAAAGACTTCATCCAATCACTTGTGTTTTCATGAGAAAGATCTAGAACTTTGAAAATTTCTGGATGGGAATTTTCTGTAAAAAAGTGATATAGAGTTTTGTGTGATGAGTAACCGTGATATCTTTAAAAGAGGTCTGAAAGGACTAAGGAGATGATCTCCTCAGCAGTTTTTAAGATAACTAAAGTTTTGGGAAGAGATTTTGTAAGGATTGCTAAAACTTGGGAAGTGTTTTTTTTGGGGCAAATCAAATGTTGCTGCATGCCAGAGTCGTTTTAACTTGTCGAAGTTTCAAAGACTTAATTGGTTTTTTTAGAGCACTCATTGGTGTAACATTTTCGTCTCCAACATTGACACCTCGAAGAAATGCTACATATTTTTGTGTTGATGTTTCCTATCTTTTGAGTAGGCACGCTATCCATTGATCTTGTTCGACAAGGGTCTCTAGTTTTAGTCCTTGCTTGTGAATCCAACGCAAATAGGTTTTTTGTTGCTGTTTTAAAATTCCTGAAGTGATCCAAAGTTTTGGTTTTTCAGATATAGAAGCTAATGCGAGTTTTTGCTCGGCAAAGGTCATATTAATGACGAGTAAGGTGGGGATTTGATTTGGTGTTTTAGGAAGAGACTGTGCAGTTATTATGGAATTTTCAAGATGGTTCAGTTTTGCGTTCTCTTTCGTGTGATCTAGCGCTTTAGGGTCTATGTCTAAAGCATAGACAAACGTCGCTTCCCACTGCAAAGCGGCAATCCCTAAGATCCCACTTCCGCAGCCGAGATCGATTACAGTCTGTCCTTTTGCGTGCGAGGCTAATAGTTGTAGGGATAGAAGAGTTGTTGGATGGGAAAGATCTCCGAACCCAGGGCCTGGGAGAAGAGTAATTTCTTTTTGTGAAGGGGAAAAATCGGATAAAGGAATTTTTGCTACGCCATCTTGAAAATAGGGGCTAAAGGAACTCCATTCTTGATCCCAGTTTATTTCTGAGGTTTCAAGCTTCTGATACGATGCAATATGTTGGAATTGTCCAGGAAATAGGCTTTCTTCGGCTACGGCATAGATTTTACAATCTCCCGTCTGCAAATCCTCTTCAAAACTTGCATGCTGAAGAAGGCAGGAGGAGAGCTCTTGAAGGGCTGAAGATTCGGAGCTGCCCGGATGTAAGAAAAAAGTAAACCATTTATCCATAAGGGCGTTTAGTATAGCAGGCGCAAGTCATATCTTGTAATGGAAAAAATGACAGAAATATTTGTTTGACATTCAATGAATAAACCTGAACCATACAAAAAATCTATGAATGGTACAAAAAATAAGTCTTTAAAGGAGTATCTCGATATCCTGCTCGAAAAATCTCGAAGCGGAACAGTTCTTTCTGTAAAAGAAATCTTAGAAATTTTATCGGGTAAAGGTCGTTTATTAATCCTAGTTCTCTTGAGTCTTCCCTTTTGTTTGCCTATCCCTATTCCGGGATTATCGGTTCCTTTTGGTCTTGTAATTGCTTTTATTGGATTGAGATGGGCTTTTGGGAAACGTATTTGGCTGCCTAAGTGTATTTTGTTGAAAACTATTTCCTCAAAAACTATTCAGAAAATAGTGCGCAAGGCTTTATATTTACTGGATAAGATGAAGCGTTATATGTATCCGAGGTCAAGAGGACTGAGTAAAAATGCAGTGCTGAGGACTTTTAATGGTCTTTTGATATTTCTTTTAGGCGCTTTTCTTGCTCTTCCTTTGCCGATTCCTTTAACGAACTTTGTCGCAGCATGGGCTATACTTCTCATTAGCTTAGGATTATTACAGGAGGATTTTGTTTTTGTTTTTATTGGGTACTTGTTTTTTTTAATTATATCACTAATATTAGTTGCGATGGTTTTTTCTATTAAGGCTGTTTTTTGAAAATGTGAATTTTGAAAGTTTTTACATCTCTGTCGTATATAGCATCGCCTTATTTTCCTATTTATTTCTGCGGACGCAATGAAATCTTTGGAAAAAAAAGAACAGATTGAGGATAATGATCAAGCTTTTGCACTGGTAGCTCAGCTGGATAGAGCACTCGGCTACGAACCGAGAGGTCAGAGGTTCGAATCCTCTCCGGTGCATTTTTCTTTTTAGGTACATATGATTCTTCAGACAGCTTCTTTTGGACCTTTTGAAACAAATGTCTATATTGTAGGTTGTCCTAAGACAAAAAACGCTTGCATTATTGATGCCCCTGCAGGCTGCTTGCCTTATGTCTTAGCAAGTGTAAAAAAGCACGATCTTACAGTTACACATCTTCTTCTTACTCATGCACACATTGATCATATTGTAGATGCTGGAAAGCTTAAAAAAGCTTTTCCGGTTCCTCTTTTCATTCATAAATTGGATGCTCCGGGACTTTTACATCCTAGAGGAAAAGAGATGGATGTTGCATTTCAATCGGCAGAGGGAATGGAAGCGGATCATCTTTTAGAAGATGGGGATTTCATTTCTGTTGGAAATTTTTCGTTCCAAGTTCTTTTTACTCCAGGGCACAGCCCTGGGTGTATTTGTTTCTATGAAAAAGAAGAGCAAACTCTTTTTTCAGGAGATACTTTGTTTAAAGGATGTATGGGACGTGTGGATCTTCCAGGATCAAATCCTTCTGCTATGTGGAAATCACTGAAACTTTTGTCCACTCTTCCTTCGACTACCCGAGTATTTCCTGGACATGGTTCTGCGACAACTATAGGGAAGGAATCGTGGATGGAAAACGCTGAAACTATTTTCTCAGGAGGAAATGACTAATGACTACATTATTAATGGGACGTAAGGCTCCACCTTTTTCTGCAAAGGCTGTTCTCAAAGGAAAAATCGTAGAGAATTTTTCCTTGCAAGATTTTTTAGGTAAGTACGTTGTGCTCTTTTTTTATCCGTTGGACTTTACTTTTGTATGTCCGACAGAATTGCACGCATTTCAAGAGAAGCTCTCAGAATTTGAAAAGAGAAATGCTTCATTGATAGCATGTTCGGTAGACAGCTCTTATTCACATCTGGCTTGGTTAAATACTCCGAAAAATAAGGGAGGGATTGAAGGGATTGAATATCCTCTCATTTCTGATTTAAATAAGTCCATAGCTCGGGCATATCAGGTTCTAGAAGAAGAAAGCTCTGTTGCCTATCGAGGTTTATTTCTTTTAGACAAACAAGGAATTATCCGGCATCAAATGATCAATGATTTACCTATAGGTCGTTCTGTGGATGAAGTGCTGCGTACTTTAGACGCGCTAAGCTATTACGAAAATCATGGAGAAGTTTGTCCCGCTAATTGGCACGCTGGAGAAAAAACTATGAAGGCTGATGCAGAAGGGCTTCTCAAGTATTTTAATTAGCCTTTAAAGTTAAATAGTCGTAGAGGTCTCGTTCTGTAAGCACCAAAAGACTTCTATAGAGGCTGCAAACATCTAAGGCGGCCTCTATAATTCCTTGATCACCTACTCCAGGAAGAAAGATCGCTTGTAAATGGGGGCTTAAAGGCCCTTTTTTAATCAATTTGCATCCTTTTATATAATCCTTACTACTAAATCCCTCTTCTTTGACTCGGCAGAAGATAAGATTCCGATCGTAGAGCAATGCTTGTATAGCATATCGAATCCCAAGACTTTCTTCTGGAGGATTTCCTGCTGCTTCTAAAAGATGCGAAAGAGATCGACAAGGAAAAGGAATGCCAAATTCTCCTTTTTCTGCTTCTCCAAATAAAAAAACGGTTGATTTCATAAAAGTACATTCCCGTAATTTTTAAGGTTGTTTTTCTGAGTCTTTCTAATTTACATATAAAATAAATTACAAACTAAATGTAAAGGTTTTTTTTATTCGAGCACATGATGGAATGGTTGAAGAGAATGTTAGTTTTCCGTAATCTGTGAACTCAAATGTTTAATAGTAACATGGAGTTCGCTATGTGGAAAAAATGGATATATTGGTTTTGTTTGCCAATGTTATGCGCGATTTATTGTACGGCGGGGTACGCTGGATGGGAACCTCCTGCAGAGAGTAAAAAGGGGGGTGAGCCTAAGAGCGAGGAGGCTCAAATTTATTTTGATCTTCGTTTGACCGACGATGATAAAGTGATTATTCGCAAAATCATTACAACTATGGCTGAGAAAAATGTATTGCAACTTCTTTTAGACAAAGAAAAAATGGAAGACTTAGGGCAAAAAATTCGTCCTGTACATCCCATGCGATTTATTGGATTTGTTTTGGAAGATTCCAACTTGCGTCGTTGTTTAAAGACCGTTTCTAAGAGTACATTTAAATGGGGTGGATTTTTAGATGGTTATGAAGAGCGTATGAGGGAAGAAAGTCGAAATGACAATTTGAATCGCTATGTTCCAGGCCTTGCAGATTACCTGGAAGTGGATAGAGCGGTTATTCAAAGCTATATTCATCAAGGAAATTATGAGAAAATGATAAAATACTTCTTCTAAACTTGACCATTTTTCCTTAGGCTGTTAAAGCTTAGAATGCAGCCTAAGGAAAAGCCATGAATGAGAAAAAAAGATTCCCTCTGAACTACATATATTTTGGATGCTATTTTCTTTTTTTGTGCTTCATTCATATTTATCACCTCTTGTTAATGCATCCAGTAAATGGTAAACATCTAGAAGTTTATCTGTCTTTTGTGCTTTTACAATCTTTTGTCGAAGCTTTTCTGTTTGCTTGTTTTTTTTCCGTTCTTGTGCTTCGTCGTAAAACATTCTTTCTAATTGTATTATTAAGCATTTTAACACTTTTGTCTTTTGTGAGATTGGCCGATTTTACTCTTGTGCGTTTGATGGATGTTTCTGCCTGGAGATGGATTGAACTTGTAGCACATGAGACATTAACTAATTTTATTGAAATGCTTTACGCAACTAACATTAAGCTCGTTTTTTGGTTTACGGGCTTTGTAGGTCTTATCACCGCAATCGGAATAAATATTGCCTTATTTTTCTTCACTCAGAAGATGTGCAAGACAAAGGTATTCCATTTTTCTTCTCGAAAAATGACCAGTTTTTGTTTAACAGGTTTGGTTGTATTAGGCGCTCTAGATGTTTCTTGTTTCATATCGCAAATGCCTGGAGCTTCTCAGCATTATGTCAAAGCGCTTCCTTGGAAACGCAAATTTCTGCATGCTAGACAAGATAAAATTACCGTTTCCGGATATTTGCAAGCGCCTCAGGAAATGTCTTTAAGTTCTGCAGGCTCCGAGCTTTTTTCTTTAGAACGCAAGCCTGATATTTTTTTGTTTATTGTGGAAAGTTTACGAGCAGATTACTTGACAGAAGAAGTAACACCGACCCTTGCGCGCTTTCGTCAGGATAACTATTCCTTTGAAAACACTCTTTCCAATTCTAATTGTACTCACAAATCCTGGTTTTCTATTTTTTATTCCATGTATCCATTTTATTGGACAAAATATGCGCCCAAGCAATGGAAGCAAGGCGGCGTTCCTTTATCTCTTTTGAAAAAAATGGGATATCAGATCAACGTATATGCCTCGAGTCGTTTAGGATATTATTCGATGGATGAGAGACTTTTTGGAGAGAAAAGGCATTTGGCTGATCAACTATATGAATTTCGGTCTAGCCAGTCTTTGTCCCCTGCAGATATGGATCAATTGGTAATGAAAAAATTATCTGAAGATCTAGAAACTTCCCCGCAAAAAGGAGGAAGGGTCTTTATCCTTTTTTTAGATGGTACGCATTTTGACTATAGTTGGCCTAAAGAAAAAAAACTAAAATTTCTTCCGATTAGTGATGGATTGAATTATCCTGAAATTATAGGGGAAAGACGTTCTGTTGATCTGATTCAAAATCGGTATAAAAACGCGCTCAATACTATTGATGATCTTTTTATGTCTTTTCAAAAAACTATGGTTCAATTAGGAATGTGGGAAGACGCTGCGATTGTTTTTACTGCAGATCATGGTGAAGAGTTTAATGAGCATGGGTGCATGTTTCATGCGTCACATTTATCTCTGCCTCAGCTTAGTATCCCTTTATATGTTAAATTAGGAAAAGATTTTACGGGAGATATCCCTGATCTTACAAGGAAAGCTTCTCAAGTGGATATTTTTCCAACTTTATTACACTATGTAACGGGAGACAATCTCTGCTCTCCTTTTTTTCAAGGAGAAAGCTTATTAGCTCCTCCCAAAAAAGATTACAGGATTGGTGGTCGTTCTAATGCAAGTTTGCCTCCTCATGAATTTTATATTGAAAGAGGATCTTATCGGGCTACGTTAGAGTTTTGTCATTCAGAAGATATTTTTCATAGTCGGATGTTGAAAGTTCAATCGATAGTCGATGAGAAAGAAGAATTAGTGCCTTTTTCTTCCTCTTTTTTCCAAAGTCAATTTGGAAGTGTCCTAGATCAACTGTTTTCTTTGAATTGACAGTAGTCAAGATTTGAAGATGTGAAATAGTGTCTTATTTCAACGTTTTGATGGGCTTAAGTGAATTTGACTAAAAAGCCCAGCATGATCAGAAAGAGCCTCTTTTTTAAATTTTTTACAGTCGAATTCTGTATTCACTAGACTTGTATGTATTGAGCAAGCAGAACCTTTTAATAGCATCGTATGGTCTAGATTTAAAGGACCCAAAATATTTTTTCCTCTAAAATCTGCATAAAATCCATCCCCACCCCAAGTTCTTTGTGGGATCTGAAATTGATTTCCTTTTCGAAAACAACATTTTTGCTTATATTCATCTTCTTTGTAGAAAAAATGCTTCCAATTTGAAGACTTATATTCCTGATCATCTAAATTAAGGTCTCCTGTTAGAATAACGCACCGGTTGGTAGTTTCAGTTATTTTCTTAAGTATAAGATCCATTTGCATTTTTCTTGCATTTACTTCCTCGATAGTTGGAAACTGAGGTTCTTCGGAATGCTGCATATGTGTTGCAAAAGCTTTTCCTTGACTTTCTACATTAAACGCAAATGCACCTTTTCCAGAATTTTTGGTTCTTCCAATCAGCATTTCCTTCGAAAAAGGAATGAATTCTGGGTGCCGATTTTATATTTACTGGCGATGAAGATCCCTGAAGAGGTTCCGATAGGTTTAGTTCCCATGTTGAAGTAAAAGTGGTTGTATTCATTTTTTTTCAGCTTTTTATATAATGCATATGCTGTTTGCACTTCAAAAACTTCGTATAAGCAAGTTATGTCCGCATTTTTTTCCAGAATTTTCTCAATCACGCGGTCTAATCGTGTGAGCCATGGAGCGACACCTCCTTCGCTGATGGAATAACCAGCTCCTATGCAGCAAATATTTCAAGAAAGGAGAGAAAATGATTGCTTTAAAGATAGGCCCTTATCTTTTCCCTCGCCTTTTAGGTAGATAAAAGGAGTTTTTTGAGTTTGTAGTCCAACAAAACGTAGTGCAACTCCAATTGGAGTTGTAATTGCGGCAATAGGTGCGCACGATATAATTCCTAGACATAAAAAGGTTTTTCTTGAAACCCGCTGAATTGGGTAGTCATTTGGATGCATAGCTTCTACGATTTGAAAATATCTGAAAAATTCGTGGCTTTTGCATATAGGATCGGTAAAATAAGAAGCTGCTAGAAAACAGATTTTTGCAACATTTCCTTGAGCTACTTTTTGAGAAGGATTGTTTTTAGATATATAGAGAAACGGGAGTGCGTAATCTTGAGAAATTCCCGAATCTTGAGCAGATGAATGCAAAAAAAATAGAAGACTAAATAATGGTAAATAAAAGCGTCGGATTGCCAGGATAATACCTTTATAAAAATTGGCCATGAAAATTCAATTTAAAAAACACTTAAAATAATGTCAAACAAATTGAATTAATTAAGTGCGGCTCTTAGAGAAAGCGAAACTCTATCAGAACTATTGTTAGAGAATAATAGATTACTCAATCTCGAATCTTTCTAGCTAGCTGATAAAGTTAGTGCGATTAACAGGCAAAACCTTCTTATTACTTGCGAGAAAACCCTGCCTGCTCCTAGCTCTACTATTTATTTGTATTTTGCTCTTGAAGAGGAAAGAGTTGATCTAAAGCCTCGCCAAACTGTTGTTGAAAAAACGCAGAAGAAAAAGAAATTCTTTCTTCTTTTTCGTTTACGATAGATTGAATTTTTAACAACTGACTATGGAAAATGTCTTCTCGCTGAAAAAACTCTAAAGTCGCTCGATATGGCCCTCTTTGAATGTAAAATTCATAGGGGGCTAAACTTGCATTAGAACGGATTCCTATTGTATAGTCTTTTTTTTGAGTGTCTAGCAAACTCTCTCCTTGAAAAAAAGAAGCCCAAACATTTTTTCCCGTTAAGTAATGCAATAAAGTCGGAAAAACATCTATATGGGAGGCTTTTCTTCTACAATCAGGCGAGGTTTCTTCAAAAGATTTTCCTAATTTAACATATAAGGGAATATCAAGCTGAGGTAGGGATAAATGCGATGTATGGAATATACATCCAGATTCGTTAAATTCTTCTCCGTGATCGCCAGTGAAAACTATAACAGAATCTTCCCAGTTTCCTGTTTGATTTAGGGTTTCTTGAAATGTTTTAAAAAGATCATCGATAGCACAAAGAGCATTTTTATAATGATATTGAAGTTCCGAGACACCTTTTTTTAATCCAAAAACATGTTTCAAAAGTGAAATGTGTTGGATATCAGGGATCTTTATATCTTTGATCGCTGAAGGCAATGCTGTTTTCCGAGTCTTAAGGCTACTGTAGGGGTAGTGCGTTCCATCTAAAAAGAGAATAAAAAGTCGCCCATTTTTTTGTGAACTCTCTTGGAGATCTTTACAGAGTTTTTCTATGACCATTTGATCCTTTTCTGCGGGACTAGTAGATAGGGTCGAGGAAAAGTCATTCATATGATTAACTAAATATCGGTTTTTTCCGAAAATTTCTTGATCCATTCCATAAAATTCTAAACTAGGAGATGAATAGACGTGAATTTCATAGCCCATTTTTTTAAGAAATGATAATGGAATTGCTCCTTGCTCCCATTGAGGAGAGGCATACTTTGTCCAGTAAAATGGATATAAAGAGTAAAACAAAGAAAACCAAGAGGGGTGTGTGGAATTTGCATTAGAAAGAGCATTTTCAAAAGAGTAGTTATTGTTGCTAAAGTTTGCAAGAGTTGGCGTTAATTCTTCCGTTAAAAAATCTTTTCGCAAGCTTTCTACAACAAAAAGAAAAATATCTGGTCTGCGTTCTAAAGGAAGAAGGGTAGAATCAATGGTATCTAAGGCCATTTTCTTCGAGGGCAGTAGAAAGTTAGAAACTTCAATTTGTTTCGTTTTAGCGCATAAAAAAGACCATTGCCAAGGAAGAGCTTTTGCATAATAAGATGGGGTGTCAAAATCTTTTATTGCGTAAGCTAAAGTTCCGAGTATACTTAACCCCCCTAAGCAATAACAACTCATTTTTTTGAAAGAGATTTGAATAGGCTTTTTGTCGCATAGCTTTTGTGTAAAAAGAAAAATAAAAAAATTCGCTCCAGCTAAGATGCTAATTACTATAAGAGATAAAATCGTTGTGGATTTAATTCCGCTTAGATTTATTAGCTCGATAAAGTTTTTAAAGGTTTCTTGAGCTAAAAGCGTGATAAATTTCCATCCAGAAATGTCCATTAAACGAAGCATGATAAAATCTAATATTCTTATAACAGAAATCATCATCAAAAATCCTGAGGATAAAACAAGGAAAATTTTTTTATTAATCCTAGAAATAAATGAAAATAAATAAGCGATTATGATTGATTCTGTAAATGTTTGTAGTTCGACGATGGAAAGATGTAAGATTTGTTTTTTTGTTATTATTGGTTCAATTAGTAGTGAATAGTATATGTATATAGATGATACGAATGCGAAATAAATCGAGAAATATATGTAATTTATTGATGTTTTTTTTTGTGAATTCATGATTTTTTGGGGATTTCATTTATTGAATTAATGGGTTTTCTACGTTTTTTTACAGGTGTTATATAATTTAGTCTAGTGTTTTTTTATAGGAATCACGCAATGGAAAATTTTATTCTAGCCAACGGAAAATACGTTATTATATCACTTGCTTAAACGAATCTCACTAAAAAGGCCGGCATGATCGGAAAGAGCATCTTCTTTAAATTTCGTAGCGTCAAATTCTGTGTTCACTACTTTTGTATGTATTGAGTGATCAAATCTCCTTAGTATCATATTGTGATCCAGATTTAAAGGGCCTGAAATGTTTTTTCTGTAAAACTGGCAAAAAAACCATTGGCTTCCCAAGTTTTTTGCAGGGCTAGGCAGTGATTCGTATTTAGAGAGTGACATTTCTGCTTATATTCATCTTTTTTATAAAAATAAGGGTTCCAAGTTGATGTATTGTATTTTTGATCATCTAAATTGAGCTCTCTTGTTATAATGACACATCGATCAGAAATCTCAGCCATTTTTTTGAGTATAAGATCCATCTGCATTTTTCTTGCGGTTACTTCCTTGACATTTGGGAATTGTGGTTTCTTTGAATTTTGCATATGTGAAGTGAAAATTTTTGCAAAGGCTATTCCTTGGCTTTCTATATCAAAAGCATAGACACCTTTGCGAGTCTTTTTGGTTCTTCTAACCAGCATTTCGTGGGGAAAAGGAATAAATTCAGGACTGCTGATTTTATATTTGCTAGCATCAAAGATCCCCGAAGCAACTCCAATGGGTTTAGCTCCCATATTGCAATAAAAATGATTGTATCCATTCTTTTCTAGTTCTTGATGCAAAGCAAAAACTGTTTGCACATTGAAAACTTCATACAGGCAAACTATATCTGCATTTTTTCCCCCGCTTAAAGCTTGAGCTTGGAGATTGTACTGTAAAAGTTCGTGGTCATAAAAAAGTGTTTTCTCCTCTAATGTTTGGTGTTTTGACTTTAGCTGCGGAGCAGTTGTTGCGGCTGCTTGTGAGAGTTTTTAGAAAAAGAGGAGATTGCGAGGAATATGGAGGTGAAATTTGTATCCTCATGTCCGAAATAAGTGAAATATTGAGGCTTTAGACGGGTTTTATTAAATCGCGGAGAGAGTTGCGCTCTGCAGTGTAAAATAAAAGTTTTGAATAATTCTTTTGATTTATTTTTACAAGAGCTTGACTAGTCTGTTCAAAGGAATCTCCGCATGAAAGCATCTTTCTGGACCTTTAATCCACTCTGCTGGCAGATACATGTTCCTAGCGATCAAGCACGTTTGTGTCCATGTAGTATACGCCAAATATCTGACAATTATTCAATTTACCAAGACTGCCCGTATACTGCCTTTTTGTGCAAAAGCGGTAGTGTAACATCTGTTCTGTATCTTCTTGCCCGCTCGCGTTCAGTTCTTTTATTACGCTTCTTTCCATGGCTGCGATTGTTTTCTCCTTCTCTACCACGGAAAGTCCCTTTAGATAGTTAAGGGCGGGTTCCTCCATGTACTTGGTTATGGTTTGAAAAATTGACTAAATTGATGATGGAATTCTTGCAGAGCTTTTATTTGATTGGAAATGTCTTGCGTTTTCATTGAAAAATTCATCTTAATCTCTTATTTGCAAGTTGGATAAATTATACGTGAACATTATTTTAAATTTATGTGTGAAAAATGTTTTTTTTTAATGAGATTTTGTCAAGTTGCTTTGCTTGAATGAGTGTGACTATGAATTCACGTCAAAAATTGCATTTGCACTTTTTGGATTAGAAGTTGTGTATTGTTGATTATTTCTGTTGATCTTTTTTTAGTAAATAAATATGAGTGAAATTAGGATTTGTGTAATATTGAGGTTGTTTTGCGAGCATGTATAGTATTAATTTCTTGTTTGTGGTTAGGAGTAATTGTATCAAACTCTAACCACGATGCGAAGCTTCCAATGGGGTTGGTCTTTTCTAAGACGTATGCAAATATATTGTCAGAAAAATCCAGCCAAATTATATCAAATGAAAGGTTAAACCTTTATTCTAAAAAATCTGGGAAAAGTAATAAAAAAATACTAATCCTTTCCAGTCATGGGGGGTATGGGCACAAGGCAGCTTGCGCTACGTTGCAACAAATATTACCAGAAAACTATACTGTTACGATTGTTTATCCAATTAAAGAACTCATGATTTGTGGAGTTCCTAGCGGAGAAGAGCTTTTTAATATATGTCTTAAATATGGCTGGTACCGACCGGTTAATTTTTTTACTAAATATATAGTTCCCACCATTTTTCGAAAACGTTATGAAAAAATCGAAAAGATCATAGCTTCCCATATTGAAAAGGAAAATGCGGATATTGTCATTTCTCTTATTCCTTTTGTTAATTTCTCTGGGGCTAATGCTGCTCGAAAAAATAATATTCCATATTTATTAATTGCTACAGATACTGATTTGGTTAATTGGATCTATGATTTAGAAAAATTTTCTCATCCCTCTTTTGAAGTTGTAATAGGAACAGGGCTTCCTTTGGCAAAAGATTTGCTTTTAAGTAAAAATGTATCTTCTAGGAAAATTCATTCCATTGGCCTTCCTCTTCGTTCTGATTTTTTTGAGAAAAAAAATCAGAGAAAAATTCGCAAGCAATTTAATCTTTATAATAAGCCAACAGTTTTAATTATGATGGGGGGAAATGGTTCGAATTTAGCTTATCAATATGCTAGTACTCTTGCTAAAGAAAATTTATCTATTCAGATAATTGTTATCTCCGGAAAAAATTCAGATCTTTTACAAAAAGTCAAAGGGATTGTTCCTCATCCTTCTAATGCGATTTGTGCGGTAGGATTCACGGACAGAGTATCTGATCTTATGGCGGTTTCTGATCTTTTAATTTCCAAGCCGGGCCCTGGAACTATTGCAGAGGCAATTCAAATGAAATTGCCAGTTCTTGTGGATGATAGTTCTTCGAGTCTTCATTGGGAAAAAATTAATCAGGAGATCGTTTCTTGTTATTCCATTGGAGAGGTTGCTAAACAAGGCGATGATTTTTACTATCAGGTAAAAAAATATTTATATGACAAGCGGGTTAGACGTGAAGTGAAAAATAATTTTCAATCCATTCCTGTAAATATGTTTCGCAGTAAAGTTAATAAAATCATCTCAGACCTGCTAGAAAATCGCAATTGCGACACTGTTAAATACAAGGAATCCTATTCCAGTGCTAAAGAAGAAAGTCGAAGGTCTTTCTAGACTTCAATGGTAACGGCTTTGGTAGGGGCTTCAAATAAATGGCGCTCTATGCGTTCATATCTATTTTTTTTTTGGATTAATAATACTAGAAAGCTCTTCCAGATTAGACAAAAAATGTAAAATTCATAGAATGTAGCTACAGAACTCTTCACCAGGAAAATATTTATGCTCAGATACCTTATAAGGATAGTATTGATCGGTATGAGCTATTTTATATTATCTGCTAATACTCCAAATCCTGCTACATGTACATCTCAAGGAGAGCTTCGAATAAAGAGTCTGCGTGCAATTGATGAAGCGATGAATTGGGCCTGTCCTCTTTCTTCTAGAAGTTTTTCTTTAGTTATGGGAAATAAGCCGCAAGTTTTTACTCAGACCATCGATACTTTAGAAAGGTTTGTTTCCGTTCATGGATATTTTTCTTGTCAGAAACCTCTTGTTGGAATTGTCACCGAAGATCTTTCCGATTTAGACCCTTTGCAAAAAACATTTTCAAGTTTAATGCAAAGTAAGGAGCCAAATTGGATATGCATGGCAACAGAAGAGTTAATTTGTAAAGTTCTTTCCTATAGAAATTTGCAAAAAGGAACCAAGGTTTCTTTGCCTACACGGATCGGGAAAAAAGTGGTGCTTGTTAAATATGAAGTGGATGAGGTTCTTGATCTGTGGCAAGGAATGCCAGCTTTTGGACTTCTTCCTTTAGATAAAGATGCTCATCCGATCTTGGTTTTTCGAGGAACTGATTTTTCCTTTCTTTCTAAAAGTAGTTGGGCCTCTGTTCTAAGTGATTGTGATGTTTCTGGCCCAGGATTTTTTGCCTTTCGTTCTTCGGAAAAAACTATTCAAAATTGGTTAGAAAAAGCTTGTAAGCAAGCGGGGAAAGTGGATGTAATGGGGTTTAGTTTAGGTGGAGTTCTGGCAATTTATACAACGCTTTTTCAGAATGCTTTTGTCGATCGCTGTGTTGCTTTTAATGCTCCAGGAGTGTCTAAAGTAATATTTGATGCCCTGGAAAAACTCCCGTCCCCTCCCTCTGTTTGCCTTTATGCAACGCAAGGAGATCTTGTGTCTCGCTTCGGGAGAATGGTTTCTCAAGCTTTTGAGATGACAGATCGATCTTCTATGGGCCCTATTCAGGCACATACAAAGATTATGTCAGCTCAAAGCCCTCTTCTTTTATTTCGCATCGATATTGAAAAGGAAAATCAGTCCCGTTTTCATGATAACGAAACTCAGCTGTAGATAGCAGCTTTTCCGAGCTCATCTTCGATTTCTAGTAGGCGGTTATATTTAGCCACTCGATCTGTTCGAGAAAGGGATCCTGTTTTTATTTGTTTTGCAGAAGTGGCAACAGCTATATCTGCAAGAGTTGTATCTTCTGTTTCTCCAGAGCGATGGGAAATGATGCATCGATAGTTGTGTTTTTTCGCAAGCTCGATGGTTTGAAGCGTTTCTGATAATGTCCCAATTTGATTGAGCTTGATTAAGATAGCATTTGCGATATTTTGGTCGATTCCTTTTTGCAGAAAAGTGGGATTTGTAACAAAGAGATCATCTCCAACGATTTGAATGTGGGGAAGTTTTTGTGTTAAAAGTTTCCATCCTTGCCAATCATTTTGATCCATTCCGTCTTCGATAGAATCAATAGGATATTTTTGGCAAAGAGAAGCTAAATATTCCACTTGTTCTTGCGCTGTACGAGAGAGAAAAGGCATCCCTTGTTGTTTTTTCTTAGTTTCCACATAAAGACCTGTTAGAGGGTCATATAGTTCAGATGCTGCACAATCTAGAGCTAAAGTGATCTCCTTTCCCGGGGAAAATCCAGCAGCTTCTATGGCCTGCATAAGAAAGTCCAAAGCAGATTCGTGAGAAGAAAGTTGAGGTGCAAATCCTCCTTCGTCGCCTACAGAAGTTGTGTGGCGATTTTTTTTTAGAAGTTTTTTAAGCGTATGAAAAACTTCAGCTCCCATACGAACAGCTTCTTTAAAAGTGGGCGCTCCAATAGGTCGGATCATAAATTCTTGAAAGTCTAAAACGTTATCTGCATGTGCTCCACCATTTAAAATGTTAATCATCGGGCAAGGAAGAAAATGAGCATCTTTTCCTCCTAGGTATTGATAAAGAGGAAGTCCCAGATCTGCAGCTGAAGCTTTAGCTATTGCAAGTGAGGCTCCTAAAATAGCATTAGCTCCAAGTTTTGATTTGTTAGCAGTTCCATCTAGAGCAATTAATGCTAAGTCTAAGGCTTTTTGATCCTGTGCATTTTTTCCTACGAGAAGCTCCTTAATAGGGCCATTAACGTGAGAGATTGCCTTGCAGACACCTTTCCCAAAATATCGGAGAGGGTCTTGATCTCGTAGTTCTACAGCTTCATGTTCTCCAGTGGAAGCTCCCGAAGGAACTAACGCTTTTCCTATAGATCCTTTTTCTGTTTTTACTAAGACTTCTAAAGTGGGATTGCCTCGAGAATCTAAGACTTCTAAAGCGTGTATATCGCGGATAATAGACATGACAAAAAACCTTGGTTAAGAAGTTTAACGATTTCGATGCTCTTCCCGAACGGTTTCGATCAGTGCAGAGTATGAAGCAAATCTTACAAAAGAAATCTTATTTTCTTCTACTGCTTGTTTTACAGCGCAATCTTGTTCTGTTTGATGTGAGCACCCAATGAATCGGCATTGCGAAGAGAGTTCAGAAATTTCTGCGAAGTAGTGTTGAATTTCAGATTCCTCTAAATCCCATAGTCCAAAGCTTTTGATTCCAGGTGTATCAATGCAAAATCCCCCATTAGGCAAAGGGATGAGTTGTGTTGTCGTAGTTGTATGAGACCCTTTGAATGTTTTGAAAACAACGCCTCCAGTTTTTAAATCCATTCCTGTCATGGTATTGATTAAGGAGCTTTTCCCAACTCCCGATTGGCCAGAGAAAACAGATGACTTATTTTGCATGAGTTTTTTGAGCTCATCCACCCCTTGACCAGTTTTTATACTGATCATTATGAAGGGAATAGAAAGCGCTCGGTAAGCTTCTTGACATTCTAAAAGAAGCGCATGTTCTTCTGTGTCTTCTTGCAAGAGGTCGATTTTGTTGATCACAATTACAGGATCCATCTTACCTTTTTGAGCTGCGATGATATAACGGTCTATTAAAAAGGGTTTTAAAGGAGGGTAGTGGATAGAAGATGTTATGATTACTTGATCGATGTTGACAGCGATGAGCTGCTGTTTTCTTCGGTGTAGGTTATCTGCTCTAGATAGAATAGACTTGCGGGGTTCTATATGAACGATAAGGCCTTCTTCTTCACCTCGGAGTTGAAATTGTACAAAATCTCCTACAGCAACAAGATTTTTAAAATTGCTCTTTTCTTTTTTTAATGTGCCTTTGAGGGAGCAACGGTACAATTTTTCCTGATATTCTACTTGAACCCCTTCGGGATGAATGGATAAAACACGCCCTACAGGGGGTTTTGGTAGTTCTGATTCTGAATCTGTAGGGACAAGAGCGTTTTTCTTGAGTTGGTCCTGATCTGTTTTTTTATATTTTGAGCGATCTCCTTCAGTGATCCTTTTTCGCTCTTTACGGGAGAATTTTTGTTCCCCTTCATGAAATTCTTCTTCATAGCGTAAAATATCGTCGTATTTAGGACTCACGTGATTGCCTCAGTTCATATAGTAAGATAGCGCCAGCTGAAGCCACATTCAAAGATTCCATCTGCTGGATGGGGATGGTGACTTTGAAAAAAGAATTTTTTGCATCTTCTCGAGCTCCCTGAGATTCTCTGCTTAAAAGAAGGGCTACAGGCAATGAGCACTTTGTTTGATTGATTTTTCTTCCCTCAATATCTGCTACAAGAACTTGAAAGGAGTTTTTATTGGCCATTTCTATAAAGGACTCCCAGCTTCCTTGGGCTAGCGGTAGCCTAAAGGTAGCTCCTTTGGCAGCTCTTAACGCTTTTTCATTGAATGGGTCACAGGTGTTGTCTAAGAGATAAGCCCCGCTCCATCCTAAAGCTAAAGCTGAACGTAAAAGAGTTCCTACATTGCCGGGATCTGCTACTCCATCTAGAACAAGAAGATAGGAGGCTGAAGAAAGGTCTTGAAAAGAGGGGAGAGGAACAACAGCAGCTATTGGTTCTGGATGTATGGTTCCTGTAATTTTTTTTAAAATTTCATAAGTTACGAATATAGTTTCTCGAGCAGGAAAAGAAAAAGAAGATCCTTCTTGAAGAATGAGCGTATCTATAGCAGCGGGAGAAGCGGCAAATTCCTGGACCATTTTGACTCCTGAAAGCAAAACTTTTTTTTCTTGCTTACGAAAAGATTTGTCCAAACGAAGAGAAACTAAATATTTTATAAAAGGGTGTTGCAGGCTGAGCAGTGTTTTTGGTACCATTTTCCTTGGTTTTTTAGAAAGCAGAGGTTGCCGGAAATCATGGCACAAAAAAGCTTTCTTCACAAGCTAGAGGAAAAGATGGAAAAAAAGAAGAAAGGCTCTGAATGGAAACTAGTAGCTATTTTTATAGCTCCTTTGATTTTGCTCACGATGGGGCTTTTCTGTATGAAAAGCTCGCTGCCTTTTCGAGTGGAAGAAATTCGCCCTACACGTAACTTTTCTTTTCAAGTAGCGCAAACGCTTTCTCAAGAAGAATTAGAGAGATTTCGAGCAGTTTTTTCACAACCATTTACGTATTCAAGAGAAGGGGATCAGTTTTACGTTTTTGCCTCTCAAAAGGGGGACTATCTTCTTACTTTTTTTAAAATGAGAAAATTGACTCCCAAATATTGGCTTAATTACATTCCTTTTCCTTGGTTAGAGCAACAAAGACTTAATAAAATTGGGCACAGAGAACGAGCAAGACAGGAACTTTTTGGAAGTTTTAAAACAGCTTTTGAGGAATTTCGTCATCAGACAGGACTACTTGTTGTTCATCTTTTTGGGACAAATTGGTTTAAATCTAAAGTACATCTCATTGATCAGGAAGGCTCTTCTCATTGGGTGTCTTTAGATAGAGTGCCTTTTATACTGCAGAAAAAACCTATGCCATTTTCTCAGCACATAGAGCATTTGCTAGAGCAGGGGAAAAATAAAGAAGCTGTGAGCTCTTTGTTGTTTATTTTAGATCTTGTAAAAGATCGATGTCAGAGGGGGCTTGCCGATCAAGATAGTTTTTTAGAGTGTGATTATGGCTTTATTGGTAATAATCCAGTATTTATTGATGTTGGCCAAATGGTTCCAGATGATTCTTTAAAAACATCTTTAAATACTCTTCGGGAAGTGTTCAAAGTTAGTCAAAAAATTACTGCGTGGTTGGAAGAAAGTCATCCGTCTCTTGTAAAGGAATTTCAAAAAGAAGCGAACGATCTGCTTTCTCTTTTAGAAGAATTGTAGTGAATGTTTTTATAACCATTCTTCGTCAGTGAAGTCGTTAAATAAGCTGATGTCATCATGTGCATCTTGATTGGAACTATCAGCAAGCGTCGAATATCCTGTCTTAGGGGGGATTGGTTCATTGAAAGGATTCGTCGTATCAAAAGATAGATCTTCTACTGTTAAGCGATCTTTAGGAATTGAAAATTTGGAATTGGGTTGAGTCTGATGAACTCTAAGTTCTTTATTCAAATGCTCCAAATCTTTTTGAAATGTTTGACGGAAATCTTCGTGGATTTCAATCCTTTTTTGCATTTTTTGAAGCTCGTTTTCTAGACTCAATATGTCGATTGTTAAAGCTTCTGGGAAGTTTGTTTGTATAAAACTAAAAAAATGGCAAAGATTTTGATAATCTGTTCTGTCAGTATATTCTTGAAAAACAATTTCCTGTATCTCTCCTTGAGCAATGCGTTTTCGTATTTTTTCTGCAGTGACTAAGCAGAGGTCGAAGCTTTGTAGATCGGTATAATCTGTAGGCGTATGATTTCTAGAAAAATTAGGGGATTCTAGGGAGGAACTCGAAGAAGTAGTAGAAGACCCTGATGTCCTGAGTGGTGCCCCTGAAATTTTTGCTATAAGGGTTTCTATAGGGGGGATTTGGGTAAGTGGAGTTTCTTCAAGCGATGACGAATAGGTATAGGAAGTTGTCGATGAGTTTTTTTTTGATCTTTTTTGTATAGAGGAAGGCTCGTCTTTTTTTCTTTTTTTAATAACACGGTGAACAGATTCAGTCTCTGCAGAACCCTGCGAAATGGATTCATTTGCGGCTTGTAAGCATCTTGCTTTGATTGCCTTTCCTTCTAAGTTGTCCTGGAAAAAATTTTTAATAGAATTTGCTGGATAGTAGAGTATTTCAAGTCCATGATCTCTGCAAAACTCTTCAGCAATAAAGCTCCATTCATTGATATATTTAGAGAAATAGGTTCCCATGATTTCGTAATGTTGGGGTTGAACGCTTGGGGCAATGATATTGCCACATAATCGCTCTTTCCACACTCTGCGTACTTGTTCTATGGTTTTAAAAATCCCTAGTTCTGCTAATTTATCTGTGATTACCTGAAATTTTTCAGGAGCGCCTTGCTGACATGGACTTTGGTATAAATCTGGAATGGCCAGAGCGATGAACTTTACAGCGTCCTCTTCGGTTTTATTCCAGGGACTTAAAGAGCGCACTTTCCTTGTAGGTTCATTTCTGAGATGTTGATTAGTTATCATTTTAATTTCGTTTTTATTAAATAATTAATATTTATTATACGTAATTATTTGATATATATCAACATTTTGTTTTGTTGGTGTAATCTGTTTGTTTTTATGGGTTTTTGTAAAATTCTTTAAGTTTTTCTAAAACTATGGACTTTTCATGCAGGTCTTCATTAATAGCGATTTTTTCAGCTTCTTTGAGCAGTTTCCCCATTTGAACTCCTGGAGAGATCCCTTCTTTGAGTAGATCTTCCGCTCGAATTAGGGGGCTTTTTGTCTGAATGCGGATTATATGACGGGATAGCTCCTCTTTTTTTTGTGCATGGAAGTGTAAAAATGGCGGGGAATCGGCTTGCTCAAAATTTGCAATCTCAAGAGCTAGAGAGCTAGAGGGATGGGCATAAAAATGAGCCCATTCAACGGGCTCGACATTGCTTTGCCACTCTAAAGGCATGTGCAGTAGACTTTGGGATGAATGTAGAAATGACACAAGATCTTTTTCTAACTTACTGGTTTTTAAATACTCGCAAAGCTGCAAAGATTCTGTCAAAGAGGCTCTTGGGAATAAAAAAAGCAATTTCGCAATCAGAGGTGAGGAAAGTGGTAGTTTAGAAAGAGGGATTAAGCGCCTTTGCAGTTCACTAATTTCTAGGGTTTTTAAGCTTGGGAAAATGACGGGAAGGAGAGTGAGTTTATAAAGGGAGAGTATTCCTTCTGCGAAACGGGGGGATTTGGCCATTTTTTGAAATTCTTGCCAAATGCGCTCGATAGCAACGGAGGGGAATAGACTTTGAGCATGAGAGATGATCGCTTGCTCTGTGTCGCATTCAATGGGGAATCCAAATCTGGTTGAATATCTAATAGCGCGCATCATGCGAAGTCTATCTTCTAAAAAACGATGGTGTGGGTCGCCGATTGCTCGAACAATTCCTTTTTCTATGTCCTTTTGTCCATTCACGAAATCCCAGAGTTTTTCTTGAATTGGATCAAAAAAGAGTCCATTGATGGTAAAATCTCTTCTTTGTGCATCTTCTTCGGCAGTTGCAGATTCGATGGATGTGGGACGTCTTCCGTCAATGTATTCTTTTTCTTTGCGAAAGGTTGCAACTTCAAAAGAGTGCCCCTCTTCTACAACGATGAGGATTCCAAAAGCAATTCCAACTGGGATAGTGTGAGAGAAAATCTGAGCGATTTCTTCTACCGAAGCGCTGGTTGCGATGTCGATATCATCCGAGGGTACTTGCAAAAGGAAATCTCGTACCCATCCTCCTGCAAAGTAAGCGATATGTCCTGCTTTTTGCAGTCTGTCTACAATTCTGGTGGCAATAGGTCTCGTTGGCATGAGGATGTCCTTTTAATATTAGAATATCGGAAATATTTGAGATGAGCAATTCTTTCTTTTCCGTTATGCTGATCTAAAAAAGGATTTTTGTATGAGTAGTATAATTCGCGTTCTTTCTGAACATACGATCAATCAAATTGCGGCTGGAGAAGTAATTGAAAATCCGGCGTCCATTGTGAAAGAGCTGATAGAAAATGCTATAGATGCCAAAGCTTCTAAGATTGTGATAGAGGTGTCGGGAGGGGGGCTTCAAAAAATCTGTGTTTCTGATGATGGAACCGGTATGGGATCGGATGATGCTATTTTATGTTTGCAAAGACATGCTACGTCGAAAATTCGTCAAGCAGAAGATCTTTCTGTTATTAGTACAATGGGCTTTAGAGGAGAGGCTTTAGCTTCCATTGCAGCGATTTCTAAAATGACACTTTTAACGAGCCCAGCATCTGGTCTTGGAACGCAAGTGGAAGTGGAAGCTGGGGTTATAAAAGAAGTAAAACCTTGTGCTCGAAATCAAGGGACGAGTATCGAAGTGCGTCAGCTTTTTTATAATGTTCCAGCGCGTAGAAAATTTCAAAAGTCCCCGGCTCTATGTTTGGCAGATATGATCAAGATGATCACTCAGCTTAGCTTAGCTTACCCTTCGATTGGCTTTGAGTTGTATGATTCAGGAGAGCAGCGCCTTCGCTTGATAAAAAAAGAAGGCGACTTTTTACAAATGCTACAAGAAAGGGTGAAGCAGGTTTTGGGAGAGGACTTTTTGGAAGAAGCTTTTATTGTAGAAGCAAAAGAAGAGCCTTTTACATTTCGTGGGATTTTAGGAAGTGTGCAAAATACACGACCTAATCGAGCTCAACAATATTCCTTTCTCAATGAGCGATCGATTCTTTGTCCGACGCTTTCTTTTGCTGTAAAAGAAGCTTTTGGAACGAGAATTGCTCAGGATCGTTTTCCTATTTATGTTCTTCATTTAGACATCCCGTCTTCTTTTATCGATGTAAACGTGCACCCACAAAAAAAAGAGGTGAGGCTACGAGAAGAAGGTTGGATTCGGAAAAATTTGCAAGAGACAATTCAAAAGCAATTATTTTCTAAAGAAACAGCGCACCCATCACTTGCTTTTAATTTATTTTCCCCTGAAAGCTTTTTATCAAGACCAGAACCAGATGCAGTCCCAAGAGTTTTTGCAGAAGAGCAAAAGTTGTTTTTTCCTTTGGAGGCAGAGCAAATGCCGTTATTTGTGGAAAAGCAGATTACTCCGATGGGTCTCTATCGCCATTTTTTATGGATAGATGCATCTTCTACCAAGCATCTATCCTGGCCACTTCCTTCGGAGGGGATTTGGATCGTGGATTTAAAAGCTGCAAGTTCTCGCCTTTTATGGGAATCATTTTTGCAAGAAAAAGAAAAAGAGGCCCAAACTCTGCTTCTTCCTTTGACATTTTCTTGTTCTATAGCCGAAGCTGAAGAAATTTCCTCCCATTTTGAAGACCTTGAAAAAATGGGATTTTATTTAAGAAGTAGCGGGAAAAATAGTTTTTTTGTAGAAGCAATTCCCTCGCATCTGCAACAAGAAGAAGTTTTAGACTTTTTAAGAATGGTTTTTTTAGAGGATAAAAAAGAATCTTGGGAGTTAAGAAAAGAAAGATCTTTAGCTAGTGCATGCTGTCGAATTTTTTCTCTTCGTAGAGATGGGTATTTACTATCCCAAGCTTTGGAGATCTTTACTGCGTTAACAAAAATTAAAGCGCCTCTTTTATGTCCGCTTGGGAACAAAACCATTATCTCTATGGAGGAGCATGAGCTGCAACAGTTGTTCGTTAAAAGAAGATAACCTTTTTGTGCAAAGAGTTTCTGCCTTGCAAAAGCAATTGGCAGATGGGCCTTGGGATGCTTGGTTAATAGAAGATCCTTTAGATTTGTATTATTTGACGGGTATGACTTTTTCTGTAGGAGAGCTTTGGATAGCCAAAGAAGCAGTTCTGCTTTTAGTCGATTCAAGGTATTTAGATAGTGCTAAGCAAAAGAGTTCTTTTCCTTGCTCCTTGAAATCTTGGGACGCATCTACGGAATTTTTGAAAAAATGGTTGATCAAAAAAGTAGCTTTTGACAGTGCAAAAACTACAGTTGCAAGATCTGTAGATCTACAAAAGAAACTGGACTTTGTAAGTTGGAATGCCGTTTTACAAATTACGCAAACTCTGAGAGAAGTCAAAGGGGAAGATGAAAAGTCTCGTATTCGCCAAAGCGCGGCTCTTTTATGGGAGGGGTATCTATATATTAAGACTGTGCTTCGAGAGGGAATTACAGAAAAGGAAGTGGCAAAACTTTTTGAAATTTTTTGCTTGCAAAGAGGAGCTGACGGCTTAGCGTTTGAACCGATCATTGCTTTTGGAGAAAATAGCGCTCTTCCCCATTATAGAGCGGGAGGAAAAGCTTTGCAAAAAGGTGATGTGGTGCTTATTGATATTGGAATCGTATTTAAGCGCTATTGTTCTGATATGACTAGAGTTGTTTTTTGGGGAACTCCAGACCCTATGTTCATCCATTGGCTAGATCTAACTATTTCAGCAGCAAACGCGGCTCTAGCTTTGTGCAAGCCTGGGGCTTGTATTCGTAGTTTAGATAAAGCTGCTCGAGCAGTTTTCGAACGAGAAGGAGTGGAACCTTATTTTTTACACAGCTTAGGGCATGGGGTTGGCTTAGAGGTGCATGAGGCCCCTCGGATCCGGTTTGATGCTGAAGAGTCAGTTTTAAAACCTGGGATGGTCATTACGATAGAGCCCGGTTTGTATTTGCTAGGAAAAGGGGGAGTGCGGTATGAAGATATGGTTGTCATTACAGATTCAGGGTATGAAAATTTATTCCCGCTAGATAAGGCTTTTTTATGAGCATTCGCTATCGACTATTACTCATCGTAGGTCTTGTTACTAGTACAGTTTTTCTTTTGACATTTTTTTTGAATAGTAAGCTTTTCGAGCAACATCTTGCTCAGACTCAAAAAGAAGGGTTGCTGCTAAGAGAAAAGTCTGCCGAGACACGCAGAGTAAATGTGGAAATCTTAACCCGCGATGCAATTGCTAAAAAACTTGCCAAGATCAACGCTCTTTTAGAGACAGTTACACAGTTTTCCTCTTTATCAGAATGGTTTGCTCCTACTGCAGAAAATTTGCGCTCAGGAACGTGGGGACATGCGGCCAATTTTTTACAGAATGAAGACTGGGTACAATTTATTCAAAATACTTCAGGGGCTGAATTGCTTTCTTTGATAGCCCCAGAAACGGGAGCCTTTTTTCAAACCCAAGCAATTTCTTTAGAAGAAGGTCTTGCTTGGGTATATATTTTAGGCTCAGAGGTATATACAAGGCCTTATTTGGGAGTGCAAATCCCTTTAAAAGAGAGTGAAGACTTGTTGGAAGAAAATCCTAAACCCGCTGATGGATTTCCCGTTACATATGTCTTGTATTCTTTAGAGGAGCTTAACTCGATTTCTTTTCCCGCGAATTTTTTACAAGATAAGGATGCTATGCTTGCTGGCGCCTCGGCGCAAGGGTATGAGCTCGATATAGAAAAGTTTTTTACTTTTCTTTTAAGAGCTGTGAAGTTGGCTAGAAATCCAGAATGGAAGGCTCCGGAGCTTAAAACGCAAGAAGGAGCAGATCAAGAGCTGGCTTCGAAAAATGCTTTTCATAAATTAACGCAAAAATATCAAGAAGAGACATTAGAATATTCTAGTGAACTATTTGCCATTGAAGAGGCTTTAGTTTTAAAACGTTTTCATTTTTTTGATTACAACCCTGAAGCTATGACGATTGTCGATCCACAAACACAGAAAGGTCGAGTCTTTTTTCTAAATTCTGTATTGGGATTTTCTAAACCTTTTTTCAAAGACCAAGAGTTCTTTCAGAAAAATCCTCCTTTAGAAGGATCTTATGTGTCTCCTGATAACACGATCATCAAGGGCCCGCATCCAAATCAAGCTCTTTTAGTAAACACTGCTTATTTGACATCGGAAGTGGATGGAAAAACGAAAAAAAGTCTTTTGACGATTGGATTCGACATTAGTGATTTTTTGTATAATTTGGCTTATACTTCTGAACATTATGGGTGCATTATTAATGAAGGAGAAGTGTTAACTCAGGTGATTCCTTTTGGTGCTCCTTCGGTTTCTTTTCAAGAGATTCCTCATTTGATATCCGTTAATAAGTCCAATGTGGGTGTTTTTTCTTTAGGAGACGTAGAGTACTTTTATGTCACAATGACTCCAGATCCAGACCGTGATAGTTATTTTTGTTTTTTTCTCCAGAAAGATAAGGAATATCGCTCTTTCACTAAGATTCAAGAAGATATTCAGGTGATTTTACGCCATCTATGGATTCAAAGAACTTTATTAGGATTTTGTAGTTTAATAGTACTTTGGATTGTCTTGTTAGATCTTTCTAAGAAAATTACAGAACCTATTAGGATGCTCTCTAGCTCTTTGAGATATGTAAAATATGGAGAGTGGGACAAAATTCAAATTCCTAAGATGCGCTTTAGTAAAAATAATGAGATCAGACAGCTCGTTTCTTCCTTTGAGGATATGGTAGAAGGAATGAAAGAAAAAGAGAAAATGAGCACTGTTCTTAATAAAGTTGTGTCTAAAGAGATTGCGCAAGAGATTTTAAAAGGGGATGTACATCTAGGGGGAGAAGAAAAAGAAGTGACCATGTTATTTGCGGACATTCGAGGATTTACGCAGCTAACACAGAACATGGCTCCTCACGATATCATTCAGCTTCTTAATACATGTATGACGAAGCTATCCCAAGCTATTGAGGAGAATAAAGGAGTTATTGATAAGTATTTGGGAGATGGAGTTATGGCTCTATATGGCGCTCCCGTTGCTTATAAAGAAAGTCCATTGTGCGCTGTCATTTCTGCTATGCAAATGATCTCTATCTTAAATAAATGGGACGAGGAAAGAGTAAAATTGGGAGAAATTTCTTTAAATATTGGAGTTGGTATCCATACAGGAACTGTGTGTGCGGGAAACATGGGAGCTCAAAATCGTTTGAACTATACGGTAATCGGCAGTCATGTCAATATGGCCTCTCGATTATGTTATGCAGCAGGTCCTGGAGAAATTTTAATTACAGAAGATACATACCTTCATCCCTGTGTACAAGAAAATATAGAGGTTGAAGACAAAGGACAGATGTCTTTTAAAGGCTTTGATGAGAAAAAGCAAGTCTATAAAGTAGTAGGCGTGAAAGATAAAAAAAATGGTACCGTCATGATTTTAAATGAGGATGAGGGATGATAAAACGAAGACTGGCTCTTATTTTGACTGCCGGTTCTGTTGTTTTAGGAGTTTTATCCTACACTGCTTGGTGGCATCCTGCATGGACCTTGCTTTTTCCTCTGATTTCCTTGGCGATTTTCTATGAGATGTCAACAGCGAAACAAAAAAAACAAAAGCAAGATAAACAAGAGCAAGATCTCTTGCTAAATGCTTTAAGAGAAGGTGTGATTCTTCTTGATCAAGACGTTAAGATCGAGTTTATGAATTTCATGGCGGGACGGTTCTTAGGGGTTTCGAAAAAATTATTAGAAGGTCAATTTTTTCCCGAACATGGGAAATCTCTAATTTTTAGTAAGACCTATGAACTTGTGCTTTCTTCCAAACGCTTAAGTGCTCCTTTGACTGATTCTGTCGTTTTAGAAGGGGATAAAAAAATCCATTTAGATTTAATGGTCATTCCTAGGCTACAGGGCAAAAGATCCAGTCTCAAGGGTTTTTTTGTAATCTTCCAAGACACTTCTAGTGATTATAAGATGCTGGAAGTTGGCAAAGATTTTATTGCTAGCGCTTCTCATGAATTAAAAACCCCAATTACAATCATTCGAGGATTTGCTGAGACTTTGCAAGATATGAAAAATCTTCCGCAAGATATGATGGATGACATTTTAGAAAAAATCGTAAGAAATTGTCATAGAATGGATAATTTGGTGAAAAATCTGCTAACCTTAGCAGATATTGAAAATATTCCTCTGATGAATACTCAATATTGTGATCTGGAAGCGTTGTTGCAAGAATGCAAAAGGGTCGTTCTTTCTATATATCCTCTAGCGTCGATTCAAATACAGAAACCTTTAGGATCTATTACAGCAGAAGTGGATCCGGGCCTTTTAGAGCTTGCTATATTAAATCTTTTAGGAAACGCAGTGAAGTATTCTCAGTCACCGGCTCAGGTAAGTATTTCTATGCATCAAAATCCGGATGAGGTGCAAATATCGATCCGCGATCAAGGGGTAGGAATTTCCCCAGAGGACTTGGAGCATATCTTTGAGCGGTTTTATACGGTAAATAAGGCTCATTCGCGAAAACTCGGAGGTGCTGGAATTGGTCTTTCTCTTGTAAAAACTATAGTAGAGAAGCACGAAGGAATTATTCAGGTAACTTCGGCTATTGGCAAAGGATCTACTTTTACAGTTTGTCTTCCACGATGTCATCATTAAGAAGGGAAAGAAATCTCTAAAGGAATTTGGGTTTTTTGATCCTTATAAATCAACTTTTTTTGCTTGTCTTTTTGTTTAGCAAATTGCAAGAAAGGCTCAATCTGTTCAAATTGTCTTCCTCGAAGGGACAAGGAATACATCGAAAAAATCTTTTTTAGTTCTTCTTTTGTAAGGCTGTGTACCTTGTGATCCTTTTCCCATTTTGCATGCTCTAAAGAAATAATTTCTTGAGATAGTTCTTGCGTGAACAGGGTGTTTATAATCAAAATATGAGCATGAGGAAAACTTGTCAAAGCAGGGTTTTTTTCTAAAAAGCAGCAAAAATCTTTTAAGGGTGGATATCCCTTATGTTGAGCTAAGTTGTAAAAACCAGATCCTTGTAGCATTTTATAAAAAATGGGTTGTAGCTGAGGATCTTTAGGGAAAAGATCAGAAATAACAATTGCGTCTTTTTTTTCTAAAAAAGACGCAATTATTCGGTGAGAAAAATGGGGGATCTGTTTTTCCGCTTCTTTCCAAAAAGAGGCATGGCCGTAAAGTGATTGAAATAGTTTTTCGGTTAGCTCGATTAGCATTGGTACGGCTATGGGATCTGCGGATGATAGTGCCGCAAGGTTCCATTTGCCTAAAGTGGGGATGACTTCTTTTGAGCGATGGGAAGTATAAGTTGCATTTCCTTTCGAAACAACTGCCAGAAGAGGTTCTTTTAGAGCCGGCTGTTTTTGTGTTTTCAGTCGACTTTTTTTATATGTTTTATATTTGTGTTTTTCTACCTTGCTTTGCAGAGCAAGTTTTGATGCGTGGTAGCTACTTGTATGAGCTTGTTTAGCAGAGAAAAAAGCAGTGTTTTTTAAAATTAGTGCATTGAAAAAGAGACAGATCAGAAGGAAATTCATGACGAGAAAAAGAACGTTCATAGGCGTTTTCCCAGGTACAAGATCGGTTCTAAAGAATGCTGCAAACGAAAAAGAAGATCAATAGATTCCTCTCCATTGGTGCTTAGTCGCATCCAGATAGGTAGATGTTCTAAATCTCCCGGCCAATCTTCTCTCCATAAATTGGTTTGAGGATCAAAGTAAGAAAAGGAAAGTGAGGATACTGAATCTAATAGGACATCTACTCTTGTTTTGCTGTCAGAACCCCAGGTAGCAAGACAGAGTCTTTTATGTGGATCTAAATAGAGCAAAGACCATACTCGTCCATTGAAGGAGGGATCTGAGTCTGGTGCAGCTAGATAAGAAAAGCAAACAGTCGAAAATCCTTCACTTTTTTCTTTAGGTGTAAAAAGTACATTTTTTTCTTTTTCTTCCTCTGAAGATATCTCTGTCATAAAGGCAGCTATTTGTTCAAGGCGTTGTTTTAAGAAAAGCACTTTGTGAATATACATTTGCTTTTTTTGCTGCGTTTGATAGGTCACCATCCACCTACGATACATTCCCCAGAGAGAAGATAGGAGGATCCCTAGCAAAACAATGGCAATGCAAATTTCTAACAGGGTGAGGAAATGTTTTTTACGTCTTGGCATAAAGAGAGGGCATTGGTGCTTTTAGTACAAATAAGGTTACGGTAACGGGAGGGTGTTTTTTTTTCTTGTCCAGGGGATGAGTAATAGTAACAGCAGCTTTTACCGTTCCAAAACTCACTTCCTCTTCTATTTCAAAAGATCCATCCATCAAGGAGAGTTCAACTGCGTATATAAGAGGATCTTGCGCTAGATGTAAGGAGATTGTTTGTAAAGGAACGGGATGTTTTTCTGTCTCTAGAAGAGTGTCCCAAGAGATTGTCCCATTTCGGAGGTTTTCTTCAATGGAGGCTAAAAGTTTTTCAGTCTCAATTTGTAAAAGTAACGAAGTAATTTCTTTTTGTTGCTTCCTTAAGTAAGCAAAAGGAGAGTGGAGTAATGGGGCTAAAAAAAGAGACAGCAAAAAAAAAGCAATCAGTAATTCTAAAAGAAGATACGTTTTTTTAGCTTTTTTTTGGATGCATTTACAGGCCATTTTTAAAATCTTTTTTAGATTATATTAGAGTAATCTATCAAACTGTGCTATTAAATGCAGCGAAAATGGTTTTTTGTATAGGGAAAGCTGGTGAATGCGAGTCGCAAGTTAAGAGCGCATGCTATGCACTCTTAACTTGTATTTGTGTGATTATAGAGCAGAAGAGGTGGTCATTTCATCTTTTAAGGAGGAAGAAGCGGAGCTTTTTTTGTTATTTACAAGAGTTTTTACGAGCTTGCATTCGTTGTTGATTTCTCTGTGTTTAGAGAGTTTTTCTTTTTTAAGCTCTGTGACCCAAAGGCTGTTTCCATCGCTTGTAATACATGCAGCCCCGCCGTTTTCGAGGCCTGTAGAGGTTTCTCCCAAGGAGCGAAGAAGGGCTCTGATGACTCGGCTATGAGTAATTACAAAAATTGTCTCTCCAGGATGTTCACGCGCCATTTTTTGAAAATATATTGTAGCATCTTCTGTAATCTCTCGGAACATGCGTTCTTTTTTATATTGTTTGGATAAACAAAAATCTAAAGGTCTATATTTCCCACGCATAAATTGTAGCGCAGGATCAGAGGCGATGAGAGGTTCTTCGTGAGGCTCTGCTAAAATTTTAGCTGTTTCTATAGATCGAGAAAGGGGGGTTGTGTAAATAGCTTTTACGGGGATTGAAGAAAGGATTTCAGCAAGTTGTTTTGCTTGATTTCTTCCTTCTGCATTTAAAGAGATATCGTTCCAATCAGTTTCTCCATGGCGGGCTAATACGATATGGCAAATAGTTTCTGTGCTTGAGGCTTGGCGTGGCTTAATTACTCGAATTCCAGACGTTTGCTTGGGTATCATTTTAGAGAGAGCAAGAGAAAGTAACCCAATTCCCATTGCTGAGAGTAGGCAAAAAACTGTCAAAGCATTGTAGTCGATTTCCTTAGTATTAGAATACAAGGAGATGTCCAATAGATCCAGTGCGCTAAAAAAGGCAACAGGAACTAGTAGGTTTGTAACAACTAGCAAAACAATCCGATTCCTATTCGGCATGGTCGCTCGAGTTGCTGATATTCGTTTAGGCAACACTTTAGAAAGAGCAAAAGATAGTAAAGCCATTCCCATTGCTGAGAGTAAACAAAAAACTGTAAAAGCTGTGTAATCGAGTTCATTTGAAGGAGAGAAGAAGCAAATGTCCAAGAGACTCAGTGCCATAAAAAAGACAGCAGGTACAAGTAGATTTGCGATAATTAACAAAGAAATCCGATTTTTATTAGACATAAGATTTTTCCTTTTCTTATAAATAAGGCCCATTATTTCTTTACTAGGTGATCCTGTCAATGGATTTAAAGATTTTTTTATGTTGATGTGGTCTGAAAAGTATAGAAATAAACAAATAGTATCGAGAAAGACAAGGGACTAGTAGCTTGAGAGTTTTTGTAAATGGCGCTAAAAAGGTAGCAGGACTAAATATCAAGCTCCGCTTTGTATAGCATTGGCTATAGAGTGAATTCGTTGAAAAATCTGTTTTGATTTCCTTTCTCCCGACAGTTTCCCTTTTTCCTATAGACAATGGCCGCTGTTATATGCGATCATGAAAGCATACTAGTAATTTTTGGGTGCTCATAATGGAATTTAAGGGACGATCTTTCTATAACCTTTTAAGAATCAATTTAAAAGAAGACCCTTCGCTTCATGTGGAGCCTTGGCAGGTTGCTGATTATCGGCTTTTTTCTGTTGAAGAAATCCTGGAAGAATTACGGGTTTTGAAGGTGCCTTTAACTCAAGAAGCTTTCTTTTTATACGCAGAAAGTTGTGAAAGTCCTGAAGATTTGCTCGAGTGCTTGTGGATTGATGAAGACAAAGAGGAAGAACAGGAAAAAGTTTATTTGCTTCTTTTTGAACTTTGGAGAAGATGGGCAACCGATAAACGTAGTCTTTCTATTTTTTGTGACGAACTCGATGAGCAAATCTTTTTGTATGATGAAGGGCATTTAGAAGAAGAGGAGTCTTTGCAAAAAGCTCTTAATATGCTGGAAGACCTTTTAGACCAAGGCGTTGATGAAGGCGTTCTTCCTAAAGAAATTTTTAAGATGATCTCTTTCTACTTGGCTCATGATGTAGAGCAATTTTTATATGACTACATCGTTGATCTCATAGAGAAAGAAAATGAGGTTTATGCCTCTGAATTGATCGATGGGATGATTTCTTATGTTTCAGAAAAGAAATGGTTTGATCTCTTAAGGGCTCGTCTTTTTTGCTTATCCAATTCTCCAGAAACGTCTATGTTGATAGCAAGAATTTTAGAGCAAGCAGAAGAAGAGCCCGATCCGGAATTTTTGATGGAGCTGGCACATTTTCTCGCCTTTAGTGGTGAAGATCTTTCTTTGTTCGACGAATGTGTAGGGAAGCTGCTTCCTTTATTAGACACCGAAGAAGCTTTAATGGAACTTACAGAGCTAATATCTGAGGTTGCTCTTTCTTTGGACCAAGAATCCCTTGCAGAGCGCGTCGTAGAATGGATTAAACAAAGAGAAAAGCGTTCTCTTATTTCCCCAGTAGATAGAGAAAGTGTGCAAACATTTCTATCTCAGTTGGTGTAATTTCTAGTTCCGAAATTCATCGATTAAATTAGCTACCAGACCTGACCATCCTGTTTGGTGAGAAGCTCCAAGCCCTTGTCCTGTATCTCCATGGTAAAATTCATAGAAAAGCAGATGGTCTTTGAAATGAGGGTCGTGAATCATGGGAAATTTTGGCCCTAAAAAGGGGCGATTTCCTTCTGAATTGGGTAGGAATAAAGAGATCAGGCGAGATGAAAATCCGTCAACAATCTCATCTAAATGTACGGAAGGCTCTCCATCAACGGAAATTTTTAGCGTGTGTCCAAATATTTGAGAAAATTTCCTCAAAGACTCAATCAAAAGATAAGTCGTGGGAAACCAAATAGGGCCTCTCCAGTTAGAATTGCCTCCTTTAATCCGTTCAATGGAGTCTCCAGGCTCATACCCCACTCTAGTGTTTTTATAGGAAAAAGGGTGCTCTTCGTGAAATTTAGACAGACTACGCAATCCAAAAGTAGAACGAAATTCTTTGGGATCCCAAACGTAATGTAAGATTTTCTGTAGAAGATTTTCGTTAACAAGAGAAAGTACATAGATCTTTTTATTATTTTTGATAACGGTAGTTAAGCAGTCTTTTGTAAGATCTTTTCGGTTATTTAAAAACCATAGAAAATCTTTTTTCATTTGAGGAAATTGATCTAGCTCTTCTTCGGAGATCGTTTCTATCGCATAAAGTGGAATTAGGCCTACTAAAGAGCGCACGCGAAAGCGAGAGAAATTGCCATCGGGATGAACTAAGACATCGTAGAAAAAACCATCGTCTTCACTCCACATGGAATATTGTTTATTGCCTAAGTTTTTCATTGCATCCGCAATATAGACAAAATGTTGGAAGAATTTTGTCGCCATAGTTTCATAGGAAGGAAGAACTTTAGCGATTTCTAATGCGATTCGCATGAGATTTAAGCAAAACATCGCCATCCATCCCGTTCCATCGGACTGTTTGAGAATGCCTTCTTTGGCAGCTTCAAAAGACCGATCAATCAGAGAAATATTATCTAGTCCTAAAAATCCCCCTTCGAACACATTGCATCCAGAACTGTCAACTTTATTGACCCAAAAAGTGAAGTTTAAAAGTAATTTAAGAAAGCATTTTTCTAGAAAGAGACGATCTTCTACTCCTCTTTGTTCTTTTTCTATTTCGTATAAGCGATACGTTGCCCATGCTTGCACGGGAGGATTCAAATCGGAGAATTCCCATTCATAGGCGGGAATTGCTCCATTAGGGTGCTGAAATTGATCGAAGAGAAGAAGCCAGATTTGTTCTTTAGCAAAATCGATATCAACTAACGCTAAACTCAAACAGTGAAAAGCAGTATCCCAAGCGGCAAACCAAGGATATTCCCACTTATCAGGCATAGATAGAATCCTCATGGAGTTTAAATGTCTCCAATGAATATTGCGGATTCGGCTGTGACTAGCTGGAGGAAGCCAACGAGAATTATCTCCTTTCAACCAAAGATTGACATCGAAAAAATAAAATTGCTTAGACCATAGCATTCCGGCAAGAGCTGTTCTTTGTACTTTTTTTTCTTCTGATGTAGCTTTAGGTGGATGAACTGTATCATAAAAGGCGTCTGCCTCTTTTTTGCGGTTGGCTATAAGGGAATCGATGTCTTTTAATGGCTGTTCTAAAAGAGATGGACTAAACCTTAAATAAAGAGTTTGAGAGCTGTTGGGGGGGATGTCTGTAAAATGGTAATGTAAGCAGGCTTTAGTTCCCTCTTTTGGAAGGTTGATTGAGTCGTTTTTGTGAATGATAGTTTCGTGAAAGGCATCTTTACTGTATTTGTGATCATTTGTAGTTGTTTCGTTATCGGTAAAAAGAGGAGTTCCCCCATCCATTCCATAGAGATATCTTTTTCCTAAATGGTAATTGAATCCCAAGTTGGAAGGCGAGTGCATCTGTTCATCGTCAGCAAGAAGACAGGGTTCAGACTTTGACAGTGCTGTAATTCGAGGTTTGGGAAGAGAATTTTCTCCCCAAGACCATTGGTTGCGGAACCAAAGATGGGGTAGAATGTGTAAAGAAGCTGCTTCCGGCCCTCGATTAAAAACTTCGATGCGGATACATACGTCTTCTGGAGTTGCTTTTGCATATTCAATAACGATGTCAAAGTATCGACTGTCTGCAAACACATTGGTATCAGTTATTTCAAATTCTTGATCTTTGGTCGTTGCGGTTGAATTTTTATTTTTTAAAAGCTCATAAGGAAAGAGCTCTTGAGGATACTTATAAAGATACTTCATGTAAGAGTGGGATGGAGTAGCATCGAGATAGTAATAACACTCTTTGACATCTTCCCCATGATTGCCTTCCTGAGAGGAGAGTCCAAAGAGGCGTTCTTTTAAAATAGGATCTTTCCCATTCCAAAAAACGGGAGCAAATACCAGAATTTGATAACGGTCACACCAACCTGCAATTGCATCCTCTCCCCATCTGTATGCTTTTTTGTGAGCATGCTCAAAAGGAAAATAGCTCCAAGCATTTCCATCGCTACTATAATCTTCTCGGACAGTACCCCAAGATCTTTCTGCGACGTAAGGCCCCCATTTATACCACTGAGGAACGGGAACTTGCTGGTTGTCTTGGAGTCTTTTCTGTTCTTCCGTGTGATCTCTATTCAAAGGCGCATCCCCAAAGCTTTTCCTTCTGTATAAGAAGAATGTATTTGCCTGTCAATTATATCTCAAAAAAGATAATCGAAAAATAAGCTTTGTGTTTTTGAAGTGCAGAGCCTTAATATGAAAATAGAAAAATACTTTAAAAAGGAAAATTTTTTGAAACCTTTACGATCATACACTCTCTTTGTCGCAGCAAGCGCTTGCATCAGTGGTTTGCTATTTGGATACTATATGGCGGTAATTTCTGGAGCTTTGCTATTTCTTTCTCCTGAATTTCATTTTTCTTTAGGAGAGGAAACGATTTTTGTCAGCATTATCCTTTTAGGCGCGATTATTGGAAGTATTGCAGGGGGGTATTTAACGGAGTATCTGGGAAGAAAAAAGGTGTTTTGGCTTACATGTCTTCTTATATCAGCAGGAACTATTTTTTTGCTTTTTCCAGCTTCCTATTCTTTTCTTCTTTTAGCAAGAGTCATTCAGGGGACGGGCATTGGTCTTATTTCTGTTGTTGCTCCCTTATATTTAGGAGAGATTGCTCCAACCTCTCATAGAGGAAGCATAGTTTCTTCTTATCAATTGATGATGACGTTAGGAGCGCTTATTGCTTATGTGATCAATTGTCTTTTTGCTCCTACAGGAAACTGGCAAATGATGTTTTTGCTGGGATTGGTTCCGGCTTTACTGCAAGCTTTGCTGCTGTTTTTTATGCCAGAATCCCCTTCCTGGCTCTTTCGCAAAGGGCAAGCTTCTCTTGCTGCGCAAGTTTGTCTACAACTGGAGATTCAAACCCCTAAAGAAGTTCCCAAAGAAATAGAAAAACCTATACGTCGTAAAACTCTCGTATGGATTTTATGGATTGGGGCGATGCTCAGCGTTTTTCAACAGGTTACTGGGATCAATACCATTATTTATTACGCCCCTCGTATTTTTCAGGAGGCTGGCTACACCTCTGCATTAAGCGCTGTATTTGCGACGGTGTCTTTGGGAGCATCTAATTTTCTAGGGTGTTTACTTTCTGTTTGGCTTTTAGATCGAGTGGGGCGAAAAAAGTTACTTCTTTTAGGGATTTTTGGGATGATAGTAGGACTTTTTTGTTTGTCTATATTTTCCTTTTACAACGTCCCTTTTATAGATAAGATTTCGGTTGTTAGTTTATTTGTATATGTCTTTTCTTTTGCTATTGGCTTGGGACCTGTTACTTGGGTTCTGATTGCTGAAATCTATCCAGCTCAGATTCGAGAGAAGGCTATTGCCTTTGCTGTATTCTCCAACTGGCTTTGTGTTTATATTATTTTAGCGACATTTCCTTATTTGTTCTCATGGATAAAGATCCCAGGAACTTTTGGGCTTTATGGAGGAATGTGCATACTCGCTTTTTTCTTTATTTGGAGATTTCTTCCAGAAACAAAACAGAAAAGTTCGGAAGAAATTATGGAAATGTTTGATAAAAAGAATCGTGGAACTCTACCTTAAGAAGGTAGATTGAAAAATCTTAAATAGATTTTTGGAACTTTGGAGTTATTTCAAAGTGGTATTCACATTTATAAAAATTTCGAGAACTGTAGCCTTATCTTATTTATTTTCGCTTTTCCATACATTTTCTGAGGTAAGGGGCTTCCGTGTATTCTTTTCTATTAGGAAAGACTACAGGACGATGACCCCCTTGTAGGAGAATTACATTCTTGACATCATCCCCTCCCTAAAGGAAGGGGATTGCTACGGCGTTCAGCTAAAAACTAACTGACTCACTTCGGCGGGTTCCTGCTTCATTGAGTGGCTCTTTGCTGACTTTCCACAGGCTAACAAGCGATATTCGCGCTCCCGCCCTGAAGGACGGAGTATGCCGCGCATCTGATCAATCTTTGATTGTTCTCCAGTATTGTTTTATTGCCTTATTAGATTTTCATTTGACTTGCCTTAAGTTAAGAGATGCTTCGTTTTTGCGTGAAATAAATTTGTTTTATTTTTTAAATTTCTTGATGTTTTATTTGTTAAAATGTTAGTTACAGATTATGTCTGTTATTAATTTGAGATTTTCATGCCTGATTCCTCAGATTCGCAATTACAAGAAAAAGTGATGAGTATTGTGTTAGCTGGAGGGCAGGGAACTAGGCTGTATCCTTTAACATTAACTCGATGTAAGCCTGCAGTTTCTTTTGGGGGGAAATATCGATTGATCGATATTCCTATTTCTAATTCGTTAAATTCTAAGATCCGTAAAATTTTTGTTATTTCCCAATATTTTGCATCCGGTTTACAGAAGCATCTTTCTGCAACGTATATACATAACGCTATTTCCGATCAAAACTTAGCGATGCTTTGTCCTGAAGAAACTTCGGAAGGAATCCAATGGTTTAAAGGAACAGCAGATGCCGTTCGAAAGAATTTAAGATATCTGCAAGATCCTAATATTGAATATTATCTAATTCTTTCAGGAGATCAACTTTACAATATTGATCTTTTACAAATGGTGACTTTTGCCAAGAAAACAGATGCAGATCTTGTTATTGCTTCTTTTACGGTTCTAGAAAAAGAAGCTAAGAGAATGGGTTTGCTTAAAATCGATGCTAATCATCAAATTGTAGATTTTTATGAAAAGCCGCAAACCCCTGATCTTTTGGAAAAGTTTCAACTCCCGAATACTCAGAGTTATTTAGGTTCTATGGGAATCTATGTATTTAAGAAAGAAGCCTTAATTCAGCTGCTGCAAGAAACAGGGGATGATTTTGGTAAAGAGCTAATTCCTCTAATGATCCAGAGGAAAAATACCTATGCATTTATTTATAAAGGGTACTGGGAAGATATTGGAACGGTTGCTTCTTTTTACGAGGCGAACCTAGCATTAATAGATCAAAAGAATTGTCTGGACATAAGAGATGCTGAAAGACCTATTTATACAGAATCTCAACATTTGCCAAATGCTCTTATAAAAAATACACTGGTTGATCGTTCCATCATAAGCCCTGGTTGCGTTATAGAAGCTAAAGAGATTTGTCATAGCTTGATCGGTACGCGTACGGAGATTGGGAAAGGCAGTATTATTCGGGATACTCTTATTATGGGTAATCTAGGATCTCATGATGAAGGTGTTTTATCCATTGGATGTGATTGTTTTATTCAAAAAGCCATTATTGATGAACAGGTGGAGATAGGAAGTCATGTAGAACTTCTCAATAAAAAAAATCTGCAGCATTACGATGGAGATGGCATATTTATACGTGATGGGATTATCATTGTGACATCGGGAACAAAGGTTCCGGACCATTTTGTTTTATAATTAGATCATATGTCTATTTGGGCTCTTTCAGATTTACATCTTGCTATCAGTCATCCTTCTAAAGATATGAAGGTCTTTGGACCTCTTTGGGAAGGGTACATGGAAAAAATAGAAGCTCATTGGAGGGCTTGTATTAAGCCATCTGACCTAGTGCTCATTCCTGGCGACATCTGCTGGGCTATGACATTAGAAGAGGCAAAGCTTGATCTCGAATGGATCGATAGGCTTCCAGGTACAAAGCTCATTTTAAAAGGCAATCATGACTATTGGTGGGCATCTTCAGCGAAGATGAAAGCGGCTTTGCCTCCTTCCATCCACTTTATTTATAACAATGCTTTTCATTGGGAAGATGTAGCTATAGCTGGAAGCAGGCTCTGGGATACTCAAGAATATAATTTTAGAGAGCAAATTCAGTTTCAGGAAAATCCCCGAGAAAAAAAACAGGTTTCTACTTTTGAGGCTGAGGAAAAAATTTTCCTTAAAGAGTTAGAAAGGCTAAAAACGAGTTTACAGTGTTTGGATCCTAAATCTTCTTTACGTATCGCTCTTACGCATTATCCTCCAATCGGATCTGACTTGGCGCCATCTTTAACTTCTGCAATTTTAGAGAGCTTTCGTATAGATGTCTGTGTTTTTGGACATCTCCACAGCGTCCGTAAAGATAGCCTTCCCTTTGGGACTGCTAGAGGCGTACGTTATGTGTTCGCCTCTGGGGATTATTTAGACTTTCGTCCGGTTTTGATTCGAGCGTAAGATCCACTGCAGCTCTTCTTTGCAATCTGAAGATAAGTTAGGAATTTGCGCGAGCTCTTCAAGAATTTTCTGCTTTTTTGCGTCAGGTTCTGTGCAAGAAAGGAGAAGTTGGGAAAAAAAGCGGGAGTTTTCTTGTATAGAGGGTTCCCTGAGAAGTTGTAGGCATACAGACGATACCTCAGGATCTTCTTGAAACCAAGAGAGTGCTATAGCCGCATTCTCGTTCTCTTTTGTAATAGGGGTCTTTTGCAGTTTTTGTAGTAGAAATTCTTTTGCGGGATTTCCTATATGAAAAAGTGCAGAAAAAATGGTCTCTTCTCCAAAAAAATCCGTTTTAGAAAGAGTTTCAAAAATAGGGAGAATCGCTTCTTTTGCTTGTAATTTTCCAAGACACTCTATGGCATGAAAAGGAGCAAAGCCGTATCCGGGAAAAAGAGGAAGATACGAGTCTTCATCTTGCACAATTTGCAATAAAAGAGGGATAGCCTCTGGATGCTTACAAAGTGCTTCGATTTCATCCACTGCATCGATATCCTCAGATAGTAGTAGGTCTGCTACTAGATGAGTAAAGCCGGAGGGTAGGTCGTATATTTTTTTTAGATCAGCGTATTTTTTTTGGGCACGAGCGATCAATTGTTTTTCTTCGTCCATAAGGAGTTCTTGGGCAAGGTTGATTCCTTCTTCCAGCTCTATCTGGGAGAGTAGTTCGATCCTTTCTTGGGAAAACTCTTCCATGCATCCTTTATTTTCTTCTTGTGCGTAGTAGTCAATCATGACAGCGAAGCTGCCGCCAAAGTGCACTTCTTTATGCATTAAGATCTCGTGATCTGTAGCATCGATTAGAGGAAAAGAGGAAAAATCAGACATGGGACTCCTGGGAAATAGTTGATGAAGCTTGAAAAATTTCTCCTGCGTTATAGCTAGAGCGAACAAAAGGACCGCAGTACATGTGCTTGGCTCCCATTTTGTATCCATACTCTTCATAATCTTTAAACTGCTCAGGAGAGACAAAAGATTTTACTGTAAGTTTTTTTATATTGGCTTGTAAGTAGTGTCCAATAGTAATGATATCGCATCCAGCTTCTGCGAGGTCTTTGATCGTTTCTTGTACTTGCTCTTTGGTTTCTCCAAGGCCTACCATGATCCCTGACTTGACGAAAGAGCTTTTGTTTTGGCTTTTAACATAGCGCAGAACTTCCAAAGTTCGATCATAGGTTGCTTTATGACGTACTCGAGGAGAAAGCTCTCTTACAGTTTCAATATTGTGGTTAAAAATATCAGGACGTTTTTCTAATACCTGATCAATTGCCTTGTAGTTTCCTTGAAAATCGGAAGTAAGGACTTCGATGGTGACTCCGGGATTTGTCTTTCGCACTTCATCTATAATTTTAGCGATATGGAAAGCTCCTCCGTCGGGAAGGTCATCTCGAGCAACCATGGTAATCACCACGTGTTTAAGCCCTAGTTCTCGAACTGATCCGGCGATCCTTTCAGGTTCATCTATTTCAGGTTCTTTAGGCGTTTTGGTGAAATCGATATCGCAAAATCCACAGTTTCTCGTGCAAGCTTTTCCAAGTGCGAGAAAAGTTGCCGTTTTTTTTGAATAGCATTCCATGCGATTAGGGCATTTGGCTTCTTCGCAGACTGTATTTAAACGATATTTTTCTAAGATGGAATCTGTTGCAAAATGTTCTCCCCCTAAGGGGATCTTACGGTGCAGCCAGGAAGGAAATCTTCCAGGTCCTACAGCTTTTTCCTCTTTGTTTTCTTCTGGATTAGAGGGGAGAATATTTAGTTTCATTGGGCGGCCTTTCTGACTTTAGGTGGAAAGTGAATAGGTGTATCTGTTGACATTAGAGCAGCTTCCATCCACGCCTCTGGAAGAGTTGGATGGGCATGAATTGTATCGGAGATACATTCAATCGTTAGTTCATTATGAATTGCTAAAGCCATCTCGGCAATTAAAGAAGCAGCTCCCTCTCCTACAACTTGCGCTCCTAAAATCTTTCCCGATTTTTTTTCTGTAATAACTTGGGCAAAACCTTCCGTTTCCATTGTTGCTACAGCTTTTCCAAGTGCTTGAAAAGGAAATTTTCCTATACTAACAGTGAGGCCTGCAGCTTGAGCTTGTTCAGAATTCATTCCCACAGTTGCCACTTCCGGATGAGTGAAGATGACAGAGGGAACAGCTTCATAGTGCATGTGCGCCTCTTGGCCACAAGCATTAGATGCTGCAACGATTCCTTGATGAGAGGCAACGTGAGCTAGTAAAAACTTGCCGGTGACATCCCCAATTGCGTAGATGCCGGGGACGTTGGTTTCCATCGTTTCATTAACGACGATAGCGCCCTTAGCATCAGTGAGGACTCCTGCCTTTTCTAGGCCGACTCCATTAGAGATAATCTTGCGACCGATAGAGATTAAAGCGATATCGGCACTAATAGGATCTTTGTCTTTTAAATAAACGACGACCCCATTTCCTTCGGTGTCGATTTTTTGTACAGAAGCACCTGTTGAAATCTCCATGCCTTTTTTTGTAAAAGCTTTTGTCATTACATCCGCTATGGTCGGTCCTTGAAGTGCTAGGATCGAAGGTAGAGCTTCGATTAAAGAAACTTTAACTCCGAGTGCTGCAAATAAAGAAGCAAACTCACAGCCAATATAACCACCTCCAATAATAGCAATCTTTTGCGGAAGTTTGGTGAGTTCTAAAATGGAAGAAGAGTTGAAGATTTTTGTGTGGTCGCACGGGAAAGCTGCAATATCTAAAGGCTCTGATCCTGTGGCGATGATTGCTTTTTGAAAGTGTAGTATTTCTTGAGATTCTCCCGTGATCTTAATTTCTGTAGGAGATGCAAACTCTGCTTTCCCTTTGAAAATGGTAACGCCATGAGAGCGAATAAGACCTTCTAAGCTTTTTTTCATTTTGTCGACAACGCCATCTTTGCGGGCTTTCATTTTGCTATAGTCAAAAGAAACCGATCCCACTTCAATTCCAAAATCTGAGGCGTGTTGGATGCGGTGAAGCATCAAGGCGTTGGCAATCAAAGTTTTTGTAGGGATACATCCGACATTTAAACAAGTTCCGCCCATATATTCTTTTTCTACAAGAGCTACTTTTTTTCCCATTTGAGAAGCTTTAATAGCAGCTACATACCCTCCAGGACCTGCTCCAATGACTACGACATCAAATTCTTTTCTTTCCATGGAAATTCCTTTTTTTACAGTTAACTGCAGTATACCAGTTTAATGCAGTTTTTGACCATTGGGAACCGCTTGATCTGGACTGACTAAAACAATTTCTTGCTTTTCATTGGATAGGCCTAATACAAGCACTTCAGACAGAAAAGATCCAATTTGTTTAGGGGGGAAGTTCGTGACTGCAATTACCTGTTTTCCTATTAAGGATTCTTTAGAATATAAATGTGTGATCTGTGCAGAAGTTTTTTTACGTCCTATTTCAGGTCCGAAATCAATAAAGAGTTTCCATGCGGGTTTACGTGCTTCAGGAAACTCTTGGACATCTACTACGGTTCCGACACGAATTTCCACCTTACTAAAGTCTTCATAATGAATCATAGGGTCTCCTTACAATAAAAAATACATGCCAGCTGACAGTGTAAATGCAGCAAATACGGGCACTTTTATGGGTTTAAAATTGTTTGTTCGATGGAAAATATTTAACAAGGTCAGAATGATTAATCCAGGATAACAGATTTGTAAAGTTGGGCTTAAGAAAGCGGAAATCCCGGTAAATTCAAAAGTGGATATGAAAAAAGTCAAAAGAAGAGAGAGGAAAAGAACGATTTCATAGCGAACTTTTTCTTTGCAAACTTCTTTTTGTATGAAATCTGCAAAAGCAGAAATCAATGCGATGGCTGTTGTGAAGCAGGCTGAAGCAATGGCTATGCAAACTAAGATCGCTGCGTGTGGTCCTGCTATTTTAAATGTAATGGCAGCTAAGAGCTCATCTTTTGCGCTATGGGTTAAGTGCATTCCGTGAAAAACAGCCAAATAGCTAAATCCTATGTAGACTATTCCGAGTAGAATGGCCCCGATCAAACTTGCGCGTAGTGCAATATTGGTATATCGATTTTTTTCTTCTTTTTCTTGAAAGCGTGCTTTTAAGATGGTGATGATCGTAGAAGAGAAGAAGAAGGCGGCGAGTAAATCCATAGTGTTATAGCCTTCTTTCAGTCCGTAAAAAAAAGGGCTCATTGGATTTTGCTGGATTTGTGCGATATTAGGAGTTGCTATTAGTCCTAATATGATGATGGTTACTAAAGACCCAAGTAAGAGCGGGGTGAGGATCCATCCTAGTAAAGTTAAGATCTTTTGTTTTTTCACTGTGCATAAGAAAATAAGAAGGCAGGCGGCTGCGCTAAAAAGTACAGGAGAAAGGTCTGGGAAAGAGCTTTTTAATGTCGTGTAAGAAAGGGCAATGCATCGAGGAGTTGATCCTAGGGGACCTAGCAAGCTGATGATCAGCAGAGCAAGAAGAAAGCCTGGAATTTTTCCAAGTCTTCCGAAAAACTTGTGGTAGTTGCCATCAAACAAGATCATCGCAATGACTCCGGTAATTGGCATGACAGCTGCTGTTAAAAGAAGGCCCATCATAGCGTATATGTTTTTATCTCCTGCGTGTAATCCTACTGCTAAGGGGAAAATAATATTTCCGGCTCCAAAAAACATGGAAAATAGAGCGAGGCCGATGGAAAGGGACTGAGATTTTAAAATTCGTTTCATAGTCTATACCTAATTCTTGCGCCAAAGAGTCTCTTTGACTTGTTTTGTTTCTAGAAGTAAAAATGTCAGAATGCGGGATAGATTATGTGTGCGCGCAGCGCACGCATGCTGCGACAAAAGTGTAAAGAAGGGATGTGACAGTACCTGAAGAGGTGCTGCCTGCTGTATAGCAAAGATGTTTATGATCTTTTTTTGATAAATTCATAAATGCGCTAAAAATTCCCTTTTGAGATCAATCTAGCAGAAATGGGGGATTTTTGCAATGATCATGAGCTCATCCACATCCTCTAAATTCCTTAAGATACCAACTATCATAAAGGAAAAATAAGGCGGGCATGGAAAAATGCATGATGTTTATCATTTTTTTAGGCATAACAGATGAAACAATTCCTTTTTTATGTAGGAGCTTTCGTGCTTATGAGTGCATGCCCACCTCCAAACCAAGCGAGATTGCTTCTTTCTTCTTTAAGAGGAGGTGAATATGTGCATGCAGGAGATGCGGATGCGGTAGATATGGTTTTATCTAAAGTTTTAGAGATTTCACCCTATCTTCGAGAAGGCCCTGCTCTAGATGTTGGAAGTGGATTTGGTAAAACTGCTGCTGATTTTTACTTGGCAGGATTTACAGAAGTGTGGGGAGTTGATGTAGATGTCTTTGCGGTTCATTACGCTAGAAAACAATATCCCTCTGTTGGGTTCCTTGTACAAGATGCGCTTACTATCGAAGAGCGTTTTGAACCTTCTTTTTTTTCTTTTATATCTATGTTCAATGTTTTGTACGCAATTCCAGAAAAAAAAGAGCTTTTAGAATCGCTTTTTCAGATAGCAAAGCCTGAAGCTATTTTGGTCCTTTTTGATTATACGACTCAAGAGGAGGAATCTCAGCTTGTTGATTTAGCTGGAAAGCCGATTTATCCAATGCAATTGGATAAGATTCAGCAAGATCTAAATTGTATTGGATGGAATGTTTTAGAAGTGATAGACCTTTCTTTTCAGTTTGTGCAATGGTATGAAAAGCTTCTTGGTAAGCTTGAGCGAGAGCAAGAAGAGCTTCTTCGTACATTTTCTTCTCAAGATATAGAAAAAGTTCGTAGCACCTTTGTTTCTATTCTTTCTCAGATTGAAGGTAAGAAGATGGGTGGGTGTGTGATCTATGCTCAAAAGCCGTAGATAGCTCCACAGCTTAAGGGAAGTTTTTTGAGCTTGCTGTTTGTATAGATCGAGTTATCCTATTCCTCTATATTTCTCTATTTCAGCTTTTGTCTTGGGATCTATTTCTGGAGGGTGCTGAATTTCTTCTACCTTAAGTTCTGTTCCATGAGGGAAATACTTATTGCCTCCAAAAAAACCTCTCATCCATGTGGCTATGGAAGGATTTAATGGCGAGACTCGCAATACACGAGGCCTTCCATTGCTTGATTGCCCTGTTCGAAAAGCGGAATAACCCAATCCCTGCGCGTAATTTTTAGCGCCGTCAAAATCGTCTGTAAAAAAGAAATGTTGATGGACTTTAAAAACTTCTCCTACCTGAATGTCCGGCATCCGATCGCTAGTGGTGCCGTGATAAATACTGGAATTTAGATCTGTTGCTGAACGTGGCGATTTTAGATATACAGATGCGCAACCAGCGCAAAAAGCTGCTAGAGCGGGTCTAGTAATACCTCTGTTAAGTGCGACTGTTGACATAATTTCCTTTTTCGGTTGCTTTGTTATTTTTAAGTTTTATTAGTTGCAGATTAATTTAAAAAATGTGAAATTTTTTCATTTCAGTTTTGTATATTTTCCTGCAGAGCGTTAGAGTTTATTTAAGGGGAGTGTTCGGCCATCAAATATTCGTATACGGCTTTGGTATTAGGATCGAGACTTTCTGGATCTGAGATAAGGACGTGTTGGAGAGATGTGTTATTGTCTCGTGGTGTCGTTTGATTCGATCTTTGGTTGGGTGTTCGAGTGTCCCTTCCGAACCAGTTTTTGCCTACAGAGCTGGTTTTTTTGTTTGTTGTCTCGTTTTGAGTTGGAGTCCCTCCTATTGAAGATGAAGGAGTGTCCAAACTAATTTCTACAAATTGGCTGGTTTGGTTGTCTATCGTTTTCATATAAAACCTATTTTATAGTTATTGTTATCACTATTATATCAAATTTTTTATTATATTGTAATTTGTTTTTTTTGAGATTGCTTTAACTTGTTGATTGTGTTTTTGTTAATGAAGTTATCTGATGTGTATGTTTTTTTGAGTGTGTTTTTGTTTTTTTTATAAGCGCCTTATTATTAATATTATATATATCTATGTAAGAGGTTGATTGCATTTTTTTGGACTGAAATTTTCAGGAAATATCAAATGACAAAAGACTAGAACTGAAAACAGCAAAAGAACCTAATGTTCGTGTTCTATATGCTGTTACAGTCTTGCGATATTCTAGAAATTATCGTATGTAATTTTATGTGCGCAAATTATCCAATTATTGGATTTTGCCTTCATATCGTGAAGGAATTAAACGATCACCGAATTCAGAGAGTTGATCTAAGGGAGCTTTGGCCCTGTTGTTCAGCATGGCCTGAAGAGAGTTGATCTAAGGGAGCTTTGGCCCTGTTGTTCAACATGGCCTGAAGAATAGTTTGTGTGGCTTCTTGATATTGAGGGTCTGTAATTTCTTGGCAAAGACTGTGGGCTCTCATTCTGGCTGAGTTGTAGAGCTCTTTGTTGTCAGCGACATCAATAGCTGCATTGGTGGCTAGTTTCGCAATATCGCTATAGGCGGAATCTTTCCAGAGGGAATCTTGCATACTGTCTAGGAGGGATTGAGCCTCATACCATTTTTGCTTAATAGCTGCTACTTTTGCAAGATCCCAGGCTCTAAAATCTGCTAATACACGATCCAGGTCCGCAGTAATAGGCTCTTCAATGAAGTCGTCGCTATCTTCTTTCAGCGTTTGGTCAATATGTTCTAACATATTTCTTCGCTGTGTTGGATTCGCAATTTGATGGCAAAATCGATAGGCCTTTAGTGTAGTTGGACTATGAAATGTTTTTGATGTATTTCCTGCTATTTCATCCGCAGCTGTCAAAGTTGCTATTTTCGTAATTTCGATATATCCAGAGTCTCTAAGGGTAGGGTTTTGTATTTTGTGTAATTCGGCCAATGCTTTATCCCACATTTTATTTTTTGCTGCTTCTTTAGCGCAATCGATAGCTGATATGTCGATTTCTAGATCCTTAATATCAATATTTTTTGCTCCTGAAAATGTTGTTCTAAGATCTCGATCTTCAAAAGCATTGGGTGTGTTGTCGCAGGTTCTGAAATAGGGGGAAGAGTAGCTGCTTACTTTAGTGGAGGTGGAGTCTTCTTCCATAGATAGACTGTCCATAGATGAGGTGTTAGGAAGTTTGGCGCTACTGGGTACTCTGGTAGGATCTGATATCATGCAATGTCTTTTTTTGTATTTAATTCAATTTTTTTGTAAATGTCGCGCATCTTATAGCATGTATTGTGTGTTTTTTTCAATCAGTTAATTGTGAAGATAATGATAAGAATTATCTGATGAATATGTGGTATTTTTTTCTTGAGTTTTTTATAGTCTGTGATTCGTATAAGGGGGTGCTATGGATGTGCGTAGAGTAGAATATTTTGATGGAGATGTAAGGTTAGAGGCGATGGTCGCTTCAGAAACCGATGAAAAGAGGCCGGTGATTTTGATCTTTCCTACCTGGTCTGGTAGAGATGCTTTTGTTGAAGAAAAAGCTGTGGAATTGGCAAAGTTGGGTTATGTAGGATGCGCTATCGATCTTTATGGGAATGGTATTGTAGGGAAGAGTAAGGAAGAAAAAAGCAATCTCATGGCGCCTTTTATGAATGATCGAAATATGTTGCAAAAAAGAATCTTAGCCTACCGTTCTTTGTTAGCGCAGGTGCCTGTAGCTGATGAGAAAAAAATAGGGGCAATCGGCTATTGTTTTGGGGGATTGTGTGCATTGGATCTGGCGCGGTGTGTAGATGATCTCAAGGTTGTAGTCAGCTTTCATGGGCTTTTACACGCTCCTAAAGAAGGCAATTCTTTTTCGATTCGCGCTAAAGTCCTGGCCCTGCACGGAGCGCAGGATCCGATGGTGTCTCAAGAAGAGATTTGCGCTTTTCAAAAAGAGATGACGGAACGTAAAGCAGATTGGCAGCTTCACATATTTGGAGGAGCGATGCATGCTTTTACTAATCCGGAAGCGCAAGATCCTGATTTTGGAACGGTATATCATTCTTCTTCGGATCATAGATCTTGGAATCAGATGAAAGCTCTTTTTTCTGAGGTTTTTTTCGAAGATTAGAAAAGTCTAGAAAGATTTGCTCATGTATGAGACGATACAAAGTATAAGCTTCAATATGAGTTTTTTATGAAACCTGTAGATCGACAAAAAATGTGCACTCATTGCGAGGGAAGAATTGCGGTAGAAGCAACTTCTTGCCCATATTGCGGAATGCCCCTTATTGGGGAGTCAGATAGTGCAACGTCTCCTGCTTTTAAAAGCGGGTTATCGTCTCAAGAAAGTCTTTCTTCTTTGTATCCACCTCCCTACTCAAACAGGAATTTTCCTTCTATGAAAACAGATTCTAAAGATACGCAAAGTAAATTCAAGGCTCCTCAAGCCTTAGCGGACAATCCTTTTGCTAAGATGCCAATGGCTGCAGCAACAGCAGTTGCTGAAAAACCAGAAGAAGACAAAGCGGGATTTATGCCTCTTATTTTTGTCTTGCTTGGTTCTAATTTATTGACGTTAGGCCTTATGCAAGCCGTTTTTTCAGAAGGGGGCTTTTTGCGTCTGGAATGGAGCAGCAAGTACTGGTTTTACTACTGTTTAGTTGCAATCCCTTTGTTATATTTAGGGATGAAAAAAATCAAAGAAATCAAAGAAGAATCTTAAAGTTCTCGAAAAAAAGGGCCTAGTTTTTACTAGGCCCTTTTTCTTATCCCCCCGCTTCTGGCAGCAAAGAAAGATTTACTTGAAAAGGTGGAAAAACCTTTCTTGGTTTTTGCTGCACTTCTTGTTGAGGTGCAGACGGGGTTGGAGCTGGCGCTGACGTCATCATGGTAAATTTGAAAAGAGCAAGAGCAATTTCTGATTTGATCTTCACGCTGAAGGAATCGAAAAGAGCAAAGGCTTCGTGTTTGAATTCGAGTAGGGGATCTTTTTGTCCTACGGTTCTCAAATTCACCTCTGTGCGCAGATGATCAATATGAAGCAAGTGTTCTTGCCAGTACTTGTCAATTCTTCGAATGAAAATATTTCGAAGTACTTCATTTAAGATAGCGCTTGCATCGAGCTTTGGAGCATCGGGAGGAAGGCTTTCTTGAATTTTTGCAATAGAGACATCTCTTTCGTAATCCATTTTGAATCGGAATAAGGAAAGGACTTTTTCTTTGGCAAGATTTGCAATTTCTTCTGCTGAGAGATAGTCGCTATTAAAGGCTTCTTGCTCAAAAGTAACGGGGAAATGTTCCATCAGCCAGGCTCGATAGCCTTCTGGATTCCAGTTTCCTTGAGAGGAGCGAGTGACGAGAAACTGATGGCTCATCTGTAAGCAGATCTCCTCTACAATCTCTTCTGCTAAGCTGAGGAGATTGGGGCTTGATAAAGCTTCATTACGGAATGAATAAATCTCTGCTCGTTGCTTATTCATGACATCGTCATATTCTAACGTGTGTTTGCGAATGGTGTAGTTTCTTTGCTCGATTCGCTTTTGAGCGGTTTCAATAGATTTATTCAAGATCTTAGCTGTAATTGCTTCTCCTTCTGGAGGACGGAACTTTTGTAAAAAGATCGTAACTCGAGGTGAAGAAAAAAGACGCATTAAAGAATCTTCAAAAGAAACATAGAACTTAGAAGAGCCGGGATCTCCGAGTCTTGCGCAACGGCCTCGTAGCTGTCTGTCGATTCTGCGTGATTGGTGACGAGTCGTTCCAATTACGTGAAGTCCACCGAGATCAGCAACTCCGGGCTTTAGTTTAATGTCTGTTCCTCTTCCCGCCATGTTTGTTGCAACGGTAATGGCTCCTTGAGATCCAGCTTCGGCGATAATCTCTGCTTCTTGAGCGTGGTTTTTCGCATTAAGGATGGTATGTTCTAGTTTGTTTTGTTTTAAGATACGTGAAATCTTTTCTGAAACATCCACAGATTCTGTTCCAATCAGGATAGGTCTTCCCTTAGAGTGTATTTCTTGAATCTCTTTCAGAAGAGCTGTGTATTTTTCTCTTTCTGTCATGTAGATTTCGTCGTCGAAATCTTTTCTTTGACAATCTCGGTGGGTTGGAATAGAAAGGACTTCTAATTTATAGATCTCTTTGAATTCATTGGCCTCTGTCATGGCCGTTCCGGTCATCCCTGCAAGCTTTGTGTAAAGGCGGAAATAGTTTTGCAGCGTGATTGTTGCATACGTTTGCGTTTCCCCTTGGATCGCAACCCCTTCTTTGGCTTCAATAGCTTGATGCAGCCCGTCAGAAAATCTTCTTCCCGGTTGAGGACGTCCTGTATTCTCATCAATAATAACAATTTTCTGTTCTTCTATGATGTAGTCGATATCCTTTTCCATAAGAAGATGAGCTCGAAAAAGTTGTCGCAGATTATGAGAACGCTCTTTCCTACGGGCATCTTCTTCTCTTAAAGCGAGCTTTCTTCCCATTTTATCTTGTTCAGATAAATCAAAGTCTTCATCGATTTTAGCATACTCGTATCCGAGGTCTAGCATGACAAAGTCATTTTCTGTAGCGAGATCTTTGTGAAGATTTAGCCATGCATGAATACCTTTATCCGTAAGTTCGTACTCGCTGGCTTTTTCATCGACGATAATAAAAAGCTCAGCAAGAGTTTCTATGCGCTCTTCTTTGTTAGGGTCTGCATAAAAATACAGGTCCCATTTGTCGATCTCAGATCTTAGGTCAGGATCTTCTTTGCACTTTTTTACGACTTTATGTTGAGGCATCCCTTTGCTCACGAGCCAGAGCTTTTTTAAAGCGGAAGATTTTTCTTCTTCTTGCTTTTTGTTTAATTTTACGCCTGGGTCTGTTGGTAGCGAGTCTAAAACTTTTTTGCTTTCTGACGCCAGTTTGTGACAAAGCTCTCTTTGTAATTTTACAATAACAAGTACAGGGTCTTTGAGAATATCGTACATTTGACGAGACTCAGAAGAAGGTCCAGAAATGATCAAAGGAGTTCTTGCTTCATCAATGAGGATAGAATCAACTTCGTCGATGATAGCAAAGTAATGTCCACGCTGACATTGATCTTGGGCCGATTGTGTCATGGAATTATCTCTGAGATAGTCAAAACCAAATTCAGAAGAAGTTCCGTAGACAATGTCGGATTCATAGACTTCTTTTCTTTGATGAGGGGAAATACCGTTGGTTAATGCAGCAACTCGTAGCCCTAACCAGCGAAAGATTGTTCCAATCCATTGGCAGTCCCTTTCAACAAGATAATCATTGACGGTGACGAGGTGCACAGGCTTTCCTGTGAGTGCATTGAGGTATAGGGGCATAGAAGCTGTCAGTGTTTTTCCTTCGCCTGTTTGCATTTCGGAGATAGCTCCATAATGCATAGAAATAGCACCTAGAATTTGCACGTCATAAGGGACCATATCCCATTTTTGCGTGTAGCCAGAAACGTGAACTTCGGTTCCGCAGAGTCTTCTGCATACGTTTTTTACAACACCATAGGCTTCAGGAAGTAAATCGTCGATGGATTCGCCTTGAGCGATACGTGTCTTGAATTCTTCTGTTTTTTGCTTGAGCTGATCATCAGAAAGAGATTGAAACTGCTGATCAAACTGATTGACGACATGTACAATGCGCTGATAGCGGCTGATGAGGCGGCCTTGAGCCGTTCCAAAATATCTTTTTAACAAGCCTAGCATGAACTTTCCTTGGGGTGACGGTTAAAAATGCCTTATATCTTATAGAGACGCAATGATACTGGATTCTTTGGAATAAAGCAAAAAAAAGATCTTTGTAATCTTTTTCAAGTGCGGGTAAATCTGTTTCGGAATTTTTTTAGATATACCTTTAGGAAATTGAATAATTGAAATTTGACGTATTGAAACAGTAATTTTTTGACAACCTATTAATTTAAAATGTATATATTTATTTTTAGATTGTTTCGGTTTTTGGCAAGAAAATTTTGATGTTATTTTTATGGTGTACATGTGTCGATAAAAAATGTATTTTTCAACTTTCGCTCTCGTAGAAAAATTCAAGTCCACCTTCTTACTGTTTTCCTTTTTCTGTTTTTTACATCTGTTTTTGCGATCACAAGATTTACTTATGACAGGTATTATAAGAGCATCGATGACTTATCAGGTTACATGATTGATCAGACTAATGTTCTTCTTTTGGAGCGGGTAGAAAATATTAAGGACGAAGTGCAGTTGACTGCGGAATTCATAAAGGGGTCAATACATTCAAAGGCGGAAATTTTCGGGCAAGATTCAGATTATGTGCAATTTTTAATAAATATTTTAAGAACTGATCGGTTGCTTACAGCTATATCTATAGCAACGCCGGAGGGGGATTTGCTTAATGTTGCAAATGTGCATCTTGAAAGTTCTTTGCATTTTTATTCTCGTCCTGATGAAAAACTGCCTGAAAAATCAGAGTACATAGTCAGAACGATTCATCAGCAAGACAGTTCTTCTCAAGAAGAGTGGAAATACATGGATGCGGATGGGAATTTTGTTGCGTCCGAATCTATAATTCCTGCGAGTGATGATTTTCGAAAAAATTCTTGGTTATTGAAAATGCTTAAGGAGCCTTCTTTGCTCTGGGCTTATGAGCTTTTGCCGAGAGGTGTGCCGAAATATGAATTTAAAAGAGCATACAGCGTTACCGTATCCGATGTTAAGAAAAATTCAGAAGGAGATGTTGATTTTGTATTAAGTGTGGGCGTGACTTTAAAAAACTTATCTAATTTTATTGCTGGTCAGAAAATAGGGAAAAATGGTTTTGCGTTCATCTTGGATGATAAAGGGAGCATTAAAGCTCCTTTGTCTAATGAAGATGGCGCGTTTGAATCTTGTCAAAAACCATTGATTGAATTGGGGTATCAAGAATTCAAAAAGAATCAGAAAAATGATTTCACGATGAAAAAAAATGGAGTTAAGTATCTTTTTTCTATTCAAGACTCTGGAATTTTTCAAGCCGATCCGTGGTTCATAGCAATCGTAGTTCCCTTTGATGATTTTTTTGGAGAAATGGTTAAAGCGCAAAGAATTACGAGATTGATGTCTCTTATTATCGCAATTGTTTGCGCGGTGGTTATATATTTTTGCGTAAGGCATATTTCTAAGCCTATTGTTCGAATGGTTGCGGAAGTGGACAAAATTCGGGATTTTGATTTCTCTGAGCAAAGTCGTTTGCCATCACATATTAAGGAGATATTCGATTTAGAATGTTCTATCGATGCTATGAGGTCGGCTCTGCATTCTTTTGGACGTTATATTCCTAAGGAAATTGTGAGAACTCTCGTAAAGTTTGGGCGGGATGTGTCGCTCGGAGGGGAGAGGGCTGAACTTACAATCATGTTTTCCGATATAGAGAATTTTACTACGATTTCAGAGTCTTTGCCTATAGAGCAATTGATGACGATCTTTTCTGAGTATTTTGATGTGATTTCTAAAATTATTTTGGAGGGTGAAGGTACGATTGATAAGTACATAGGAGATAGTGTTATGTCTTTTTGGGGGGCGCCTGTCAAAATTGTAAATCATGCGGAAAAGGCTTGTTTGTCAGGTTTGAGAGCGCTTGCGGCAATTCGTCAGCAAAAAAAATGGACCACACGTTTTGGAATTCATACAGGAGAGGTGATTGTTGGAAATATTGGAACTTCGGAGAGGATGAATTATACAATCATTGGGGACGCTGTCAATGTAGCTTCCCGTTTGCAGTCCATAAACAAAGAATATCACACTTCTATCATCATTACTGAGGTCGTTCGCCAGAAAATAGGGGGTGCGTTCTTGACTCGTCCTCTTGATTTTGTTGCGGTTAAGGGGAGGAAAAGTAAGCTGAGAATTTTTGAGCTAATGGGGACGAGGGAGGGGGAATTAGCTGCAACTTCTGAGCAGCTGGAGCTCGCGGGGTTGTTTACTAACGCTTATCAGAAATTCGAGGAAGGGAATCGGGGGGAGGCATTGGATTGTTTTTTATTCATAGAAAAGAAATTTCCGTCAGATGGTGCTACTAAAAAATACATAGAGCGTCTTAGAAGTATGCTCTGAAATTTTCTCTTGTCTGTAGTGTGAAGATTTTAAATCTTTAGTCATTCTCCGATTGTTCTTTGCAAAATACTATCATCAACTTGAATATGGGCGGGTCTGTGAAAGAATTTTTTTACGGGGTTTTTAAGTGCATTGCGAATTGCTAAATATTTTTCAGTTTAGGTTTTATGTTAAATTTCTGGTGCTAATGGTGACAATGGTTGCTGTTGGACGATCTACGTATGCCGCCCTCCGGGCGTTCAGAGGACTTTAGGTCTTCAAGGTCTCCAGGGAGTGCCAGGAAGCCAAGGGGTTGCAGGTTTTCAAGGCCCAGCGGGGCAATTAACACCTTGATTTCCAGCTCCTGTGCCGGTTTGGGCTCTTGCTCTGTATCTAGACGGAGTTGCGGTTCCAGGATCTTGTTTCGCTGGATTCTCTTTCTTCCCAGAGGAGTTGTCTACAAATGGAGCATCTAACGTGTTGTTAGTTGTTGCAGCGGGCCAAGTTCTTACATTACAGAGTACATCGTTTATGTCTATTGATCTAGTTTCTAGCACTCCTGGATCCTCAGTTCTTCCCATTTCAGCTACTTTAACCATTATAAAAGAGTAGATTGTTCTTAATTTTTCTAAGGCCGGATATTCATCCGGCCTTTTTTATTCCAAACGAGAAGGTGTTTTTGAGGGTAGAGTTGGAATGCTTTGATAGTTAATAGGTAGCGAAGAAATTTCTTTGAAGAAAAGCGCTGTTACTATTAACATTTTCATCAATATGATGGTGGGATTTTTGATGAAATCTTTAAAAGGTGTGAATAGCTAAAAAAAGTTTGCTTTTATGTTTTCAAAAAAACATGGTAGATTAAGAGTGGATCAAGGATGCCTTTTAAAGGTAAGGGGGAATTTTGGCTTTGCATCTTATTTTGGTTTTGATTAAAAAAGCTTTTATAGAAAGGAAGCGTCGTAAGGAAGGCAAGTGAAAAAGTTAAGCTTATTCGTGCTAATTTTTATAGGAATCGCTTCTTATGTTGTAGCGATAGATGTTAAAGATGCGAATAAGGGTGATTTATGGGGAGATGAGGTCTCCAGCTTGGAAAATCTTATTGCGGCCAATGAAAAACATTTGTCAGCTCAGAAACAGCTCAAAGATAAAATGAAGCTGTTTCAAAAGCAAAAAGAAGAATTTATGCTTGGCAATCAAAGTAAAAGTCATGCATTTTCCATGGTCTCTAATGCAAGAGAGATCTTGACAGTTGTTAAAGAAGAGCATTTGTCTTATCTTTTCCCAACAGAGTATTTAGAAGAGCTTATTTTTTTCTCTTCGATTGCGGCTAAAAGCGTTCCTTTGAAACCATAAATTTATAGATATATGAAAGAGATTGTATTTTTAGATAGAGTGACAAAAAAAAGAGTCCACGAAAAGGTGTATGGGCAAGCTTTTCTACGCCTTGTATACGGAGATCGTTTTCGCTTTTTGATGGCCTGGGTTTCTCGCAATCCATTTGTTTCCCGTTTTTATGGGGCATTGCAAAAAAGCTCTTTTTCGCGAAAGAAGATTCTTCCGTTTTTAAAAAAGTTTGAAGTGGATTCTTCAGAATTTTTAGATCCAGTAGATTCTTTCCGCTCGTTTAATGACTTTTTTATTCGAAAGTTAACCCCTGAAGCGCGTCCTATTGCAGCAGGGAGAGATGTTGCTATTTTACCTGCAGATGCCAGGTATCTGGTCTATCCAAATATAGAAAAAGCAGACGGCTTTGTTGTGAAAGGGAAAAAATTCTCTTTGGAAGCTTTTTTGCAAAATCGAGATTTAGCGGAACGCTATGCGCATGGATCCATGGTAATTGCTCGTCTTTGCCCTAGCGATTATCACCGTTTTCATTTTCCTTGCAATTGTTTGCCTTCTTCTGCCGAATGCATCCCAGGGGATCTATATTCGGTTAATCCCATGGCCCTTTGTAAGAACATTGAAATTTTTTCAGAAAATAAACGGATGGTTACGCTTCTTAGAACTAATCAGTTTGGAGATGTTCTGTTTGTTGAGGTAGGAGCTACTTGCGTAGGCACTATTCATCAGACTTATACGCCATTTGAGCCTTATGCCAAGGGGGATGAAAAAGGATATTTTTCTTTTGGAGGCTCTTCTTTGGTTTTATTGTTTGAACCAGGAAAAATTCAATTCGATCAAGATCTTATTGATGCTTCACAAGAAAGAGTCGAGATGAGAGGTCTTATGGGGCAGACGTTGGGACGCGCTTTGAGTCTTTAATCAGTTTGCAAATAGGACAGAAATTATCCTTATGTCCTCTTGCTGGGCAGTATTCTCTTGCATAGTAGATGATCTGCAGATGGATCTTTCCCCATGCTTGCTCCGGAAATAGTTTTTTTAGGTCTCCTTCTGTTTGAACCACATTTTTCCCTAAAGACAACCCCCATCTTTTAGCGCAGCGATGGATATGTGTATCTACGGGAAATGCTGGTTTTGAGAAAGCTTGTATTTGTACGACGGATGCTGTTTTATGACCGACTCCAGGCAAAGATTCTAAGGAGGCAAGGTCTTTAGGGACTAATCCTTGAAACTGATTAATAAGCATTTTAGAAAGTTCCCAAATGGCCTTGGCCTTTTGTTTATA
>JAIETG010000019.1 GCA_019745395.1 Rhabdochlamydiaceae bacterium
GCTTACAAGATTGGAACCATAAAAGATGCAGAAAATCCCATTCCTAAAAAGAACCATGGTCGGATGTCTAAAAGCTTATTTCGGCTAGGATTAGACTACTTTAGATCAGCTATCCTCTTCGTAGAGAAGAGAATGCGCGAATTTCTGAAAATTGTCAAGCTGCTAACAACTTGTGAATTAGCATGTTAGGAGAGTTGGAGTTTTTTTTGTCCTGTACAGAGGTATATTGTGATCCTTTAATACGAACTTCTCTAACCCAAGAAATTTTAGGAGATAACGTCCATTTGGTGCTGTTTAAACAAAAGCAGCTTCCTAACTGCAATCCAAGTTCATTTCGAAGCATAATTGCATTGCTCTTTTTTACTTTTAGGTTAAATGCTCCAGCACCGGTTTCCGTAAATCCCTGTTCTGTTTGCGATATGTAATCAAAAGCATCAAAGGGTCTAATACTAACACCTGCCATCCCAAAGTTAAGCCCCGTGTCTAAGTGGGAAAGAATCTGATTTCCTCCGTGATTACTTTTTGCAACCTGGTATGTACCTGGGTATACAATATCTCGTTTTGTATGATAGCGACTCCATCCTCCAACCACAGCGGTATTAACATAAAAAAGATCTCCTAAAGCCGAGAAATAGATTCCTCCATACCCTGTACTTATATCAGCAGATCCTAAACTATTTACCCAATCAACATCGGAACCAGTATAGGCGCCTAAAGCTCCTAAATAAAAGTAGTCAGCAAACCGACCATCAAGTCCCAGAGTAACACCTCCAGTGTGTGTTTGGTAACCCAATTGAGAAGATCCTCGATAATTGATAGATTTTTGATGTAAAATGTCTCCAAATCCATTAACCCATACATGCAAAGGTTCATTGCCCCTTTGGCATGTAGAGCTTTCTTTTTGTCCCGTATCTTCTTTAAAGTTAAAACAATGCACCTGATCCAACTCTTGTTGAAACCTTAAGCCTAAAGAGTCGTGCACTTTGATAACATTGTTCTCGGAAGAGATCGCTAAAGCTTTCAGAAGAGCTGGCTGCATTGCATTTAAGGCTGTTGTTAGCTCGTCTCTATCCAAAGAAAACAAACTCTCAAAGACTCCGCCGAATGCAGAATTTCTGCTAAGTAAAATCTCCTTTAAAGAAGCTCCCACATGAGAAGCATTAGCCTCGGTAATAATAGAGGGAACATCAACTAATGAATAATTTGCAATGATCTTACCATCAACATATGAAAGAACACTATTAATTAACCTTGTGTTTATTTCCACATTAGAAAAATGTCCAATAATATCTTCAGAATCTGATGTCAAAAAAACAAATTGGTGATTAATTAAATCATAACTTGGCGAGGCTATAAAATTTACTGTAGAAGGAGATCCAATCGTAACAGAACCCCCTGCTGTTAGAGCAGAGTTACCTGCATTGTTAACAAAGACCTCTAAAACAGATCCAGACTCTAAATTAAGATTTCCCCCAACATCAATCTCTGAGATAACATCTCCTAAATCGATCGTTCCGGAAATGTTGGCATCGCCTGTAATGGTGAAGGTGCTACCATGAGTCAAATAGGCCATAGGAGCGATGTTTACATTTCCTTGAACGGCTCCCGAACCTCCTAAGGTCGCTCCCGAAGCTACTACAACATCAGAAGTAATCGATCCATTAACCCTTAAAGTTCCACTTTCTACGTGAGTTGGTCCCGTATAAGAACTGATTCCTGACAAAATAAATACTTCAGGTCCTGTCTTGATCAAACCTCCTCCTGTACCACCAAAAACCCCTCCATCTTCAAGAGATCCTGAAAAAACAGTAGAAGAAGTATTATTTATCGTTAGTACTTTTGCCCCTAATTTACCAGTTCCTTCACCTGTCAAGTTTTGCGTGGTGGCTCCAGACGTGGTTCCACTAATATCAAAGGTCGCTCCAGGAGCAGTTATTACAGGAGAAGAACTTGAAATTGATCCTGATCCCGTAAGAGCTAACGTTCCATCTAAAATAGTAGTAGATCCGGTATAGGCTTGTTCTGCAGACAAGGTCAATGTAAAGGATCCTGCTTTTACAAAGTTCGCTCCAGTTCCTCCTCCAATTCCTCCATCTTCCATCACACCTGAAAATGCAGTAGAAGACGTTTGATTAACTAAAAAAGTTTGTGAAGAAGACCCTATACTAACAGTTCCCGCACCTGACAAATTCCGTACTGTTGCTCCCGATGTGGTTTGACTAAGATCAAACGTAGTACCACTATTGACAGTAAGGCTAGAGGCTGTAATAGACCCGCTTCCCGCAAGAGCAAGTATTCCAGCTGAAACGGTAGATCCTGTGTATCCATTCGTTCCAGACAACGTCAACGTGCCAGATCCGGTCTTGATCAAACTTCCAAGCCCTGTTAAAGAGCCCGAAAAGGTTGTGCTTGATGCTTGATCTACTGTTAATGCTTGCGAGCCTAAAGCAACATCCCCGCCACCAGACAAATTCAAAACGGTAGATCCTGAAGAAGTCCCGCTAATATCAAAAGTTGCTCCACTATCTACCGTCAGGCTAGAGGAGCTTGCAATCGCTCCACTTCCTGTAAGAGCAAGTGTTCCGGCTGAAACAGTAGTAGCTCCTGTATAAGTATTTGCATTCGAAAGGTTGAGAATTCCTGTATTGTTTTTTGTTACAGAGCCCGTTCCTGAAATAACCCCCGCATAAGTACCTGTAGTGGATTGATCAAAAATCACAGTACCATTATCAGTAATATTGCCTTGCAAGCTCGTCGTATTTCCCTGCAAAACTCCAGCTGATACAGTGGTTCCCCCCGTATAACCATTCGAACCTGTTAAAATTAATGTTCCAGGACCCGTTTTGATCAAGCTTCCTCCGGTTCCATTCAAACTACCTGAAAAAGTCGTACTTGCCGCCGAAGGTGATTCATTAACAGTTAAAGCTTGAGAACCTAATGTGACAGTTCCAGCTCCTGACAACCCTTGAACAGTAGCTCCAGAGACTGCACTAATATCAAAAATTGCACCGCTAGCTACAGTAAGACTAGAGCTTGCAATCGATCCACTTCCTGTAAGAGCAACAGTTCCGACGGAAACAGTGGTAGCTCCTGTATAGGTATTTGCGTTGGAAAGATTAAGAGTTCCTGGATTGATTTTTGTTACAGACCCCGTTCCAGAAATCACCCCAGCATAGGTACCTGTAGTAGATTGATCAAAAATCACAGTACCATTATCAGTAATATTGCCTTGCAAGCTCGTCGTATTTCCCTGCAAAACTCCCGCAGAAACAGTGGTTCCTCCCGTATAATTATTTGAACCAGTTAAAATTAATGTTCCAGGTCCCGTTTTGATCAAACTTCCACCAGAACCACCTATATCACCTGAAAAAGTCGTAGTAGTCGAAGAAGGCGATTCATTGACAGTTAAGGCTTGAGAACCTAATGTGACCGTTCCAGCTCCTGACAACCCCTGAACAGTAGCTCCTGAGGTGGTTCCACTAATATCAAAAGTAGAACTCGTTGCTACAGTAAGACTAGAGTTTGCAATGGATCCGGTTCCTGTAAGAGCAAGTGTTCCAGAAGAAACAGTAGTAGAGCCTGAATAAGTATTTGCACCAGTTAGAGTTAATGTGGAAGAACCTGTTGTAGCTACAATAAGGTTTCCTCCAGATCCTGTTATTGCTCCAGAAAAAATGTCCGCAGAAGAAGGAGTTAGAGTTAACGTCTTGGAACCTAAATTAATATTCCCAGATCCCGTCACAGACTGAATGCTGGCTGCAGATGTAGTACCGCTAATATCAAAAGTAGCCCCACTTGAAATAGCAACTCCGGAAGAATCGACAATCGAACCTCCTGTTGATAGAAAAAGCGTTCCTGCAGAAACAGTGGTTGCTCCTGAGTATGTATTTATCCCTGAAAGAGTCAAAGATCCCCCAGAGTTAAATATCAGGTTCCCACTTCCAGAAATAACGCCCGAAATAGAGCTTGTTCCCGCTAAAAGTAAAGTGGAATTGCTCCCTAAGCTTACTGTATCATTACTAGTGCCAGAGTTCAAAGTAAGATTATTTAAAGTCACCGTATAGGGAGAACCATGTGCATCAAGATTTACCGCTAAAGTACCGTTTGTTGAAGTGTTGACAATATTGGCCGTCCCACCGCTTTCTCCTAAAGCACCCCCGTTAAATGTTATCGTGTTAGGAGAGCTTCCTGTTACTTGATAGGTGACAGTTCCAGCTCCTTGCATCGCAAAAGCGCCCGTTGCAAAAGTTAAAGACCCTCCAGAACCCGTACCCGTAAAAAATATGCTCGCTGTGCCGAAAGCTAAAGCGTTAGTATTAACATTTGATCGAACAGTCAAACTTCCTGAGTCTCCAATATTAACCCAAGCAGCACCTGCAGAAAAATTTAAACTGTCCACTGATTGAGTTGTTGTAATGGTTGGTATATAGTAAAAATCTACCTGCGTTGTATTTCCTATCTGTGCAGTATCTAAGGATGTAGGAACTCCCCCGCCCCAGTTCGTAGGGTCAGTCCAACTTGTTGATGTACCTGGATTTCCAATAATACCTTGCCAATAAACCGTAATAGCCTCCAGCCCTTGAGCAAAAACAGAACTTACCGCTAACATCTTGATCCAAGTAGATTTCTTCATTAAAAGCTCTCCATAAAAGAATAGTAATCCAGGATCTCATTTAGGCAAAAACACCTAGATGCAACCCAACTAAAGTTAAAATTTTTTTTACCACCGAAATTTAATTTCGAACAAGGGAAATAATCAACAATTTTTGAGCGGTTACGACATAAAACTTTTTTCTGAACTTCTCTTTTGCTAGAATGAAAAAAAACCGGAGGAATCCATGAATAAGCTAGAGCAACTCAAGCAAATGACCACCATCGTAGCCGATACAGGTGAGATTGAAGAGATCAAAAAATACAAGCCAACTGATGCTACAACAAACCCTTCTTTAATTTTAGCCGCGTCAGAAAAGCCGGAGTATCAATTTCTGATAGACGAAGCCATCCAGCATGGAAAGAAAAAAGGAAAATCACATAAAGAATCCATAGATCTTGCTGTAGAAAAAGCGTTTGTAAACTTTGGGATCGAGATTTTAAAAATTGTTCCTGGAAGAGTTTCCACAGAGGTTGATGCAAGACTTTCTTTTGACGTTCAAGGAAGCATTCAAAAAGCCAAGAGGTACCTGGCCCTATATCAAGAAGCAGGAATCCCTAAAGAAAGAATCTTGATAAAGCTCGCATCAACTTGGGAAGGCATCGTTGCTGCTACCGAACTAGAAAAAGAGGGTATCCACTGTAATATGACGCTAATGTTTAGCATGGCTCAAGCTATTGGATGCGCTCAAGCAAAAGCCACTCTCATCTCCCCTTTCGTAGGAAGAATTTTAGACTGGTATAAAAAAGCAGAAGGGAAAAGCTCTTACTCTCCAGAACAAGATCCTGGAGTTCTCTCGGTTTCTGAAATTTTTCAGTACTACAAAAAGATGGGCATTAAAACCCAGATCATGGGAGCTAGCTTTCGGAATGCGGACGAAATCCTAGAGCTTGCCGGATGCGACCTTCTAACTATTGCTCCTAAATTTTTAGAAGAGCTTAGCCATGCAAGCGGCCCTGTTCTTAAAAAACTCGATGAAGAAGTTGCGAAAAAATCCTCAGTTACAGCAATTACCCTCGATGAGAAAGCGTTTCGTTGGATGCTCTGCGATAATGCAATGGCTACAGAAAAGCTTTACGAGGGAATCCGCAATTTTGCTAAAGACACAGTAAAGTTAGAAAAACTCTTAGAACAAAAGATGCAATGACAGAGCCTATTTCTTGCCCTGTAACACCTCTTCCTAAACAGATCGGCCCCTACAAGATTTTGAAAAAAATTGCTTCTGGGGGAATGGGAGAGGTGTTTTTAGCTCATGACCCTTTTTGTAAAAGGCAAGTTGCGCTCAAAAAAATCCGAAGCGATCGTATTGACGATGCTGGATGTAAGGAGCGTTTTTTAAAAGAGGTAAAAATTGCAGCGCGGCTGTCCCATCCTGCTATCATTCCTATTTATCAAATGCATCAAAATCAAGAAGAGATCTACTATACGATGCCTTTGGTCGAGGGAGAAACCCTTAAAGAGATTTTGAGAAAAACTCATTTTCTGGAAAAACAAGGAGGGCCACTTCATCCTATTGGATCTTCAATCCCCTCTCTCATGAGGATTTTTTTTACCATTTGTCAGGCCATTGCTTATGCGCACTCCAAAGAAATTTTGCATAGGGATTTAAAACCCGAAAACATCATCGTTGGGAAGTATGGAGAAGTCCTGATTTTAGACTGGGGCCTTGCCGATTTTGCAAAAAACTGTCAAAACGAAGCACCTCTAGAAGAAGAATCTATTGAGACTGAACATCCAAGTCTTACAAGACCTGGAAAAATCGCAGGAACTCTTTCCTATCTTCCTCCTGAAAGGATCTTAGGAGTCAAAGCTTCTTACTCAACGGACATCTATGCTTTGGGAGTGATCTTGTATCAGCTCCTCACTCTAAGGCTCCCCTTCCGCCCTACGAGTATCAGGCAATATAAAAAACTCATGAAGCATTCTCAACTTATCGACCCTGCAGAAAAAGCTCCTCATAGAGACATACCTATACAGCTTTCTAAAATCGCTAAAAAATGCCTATCAAGTCATTTTGAAACGAGATATGCAAGTATTGCCGAAATATTAATCGACCTAGAAAACTATCTAGAAGGAAGAGCGGAATGGAGTCCTTGTGGAAGCATTCAGATCGACCAAAAGTCCGATTGGGCCTTTCAAGAAAACGTCTTATTAGCCAAACAAGTTGCCTTAACTCAAAAATCAGATGTTATGGAATGGGTAAGCTTAATGATGGCAAGGCAATCGTTTCAAGGCAATGTTAAGTTTGAAACTCACATTCGTCTTAAAGAACAAGGAAGTGGGGTAGGTTTTTTATTTACAACAAGCTCAACAGAAGGGAAAAAAGAATTTTTTCAAGAAGGATTTTTTCTTTGGATTGGGTCTGAAGAAAACCCTGGAAGTTTTTTATTTCGCTCAAATGTAGAAGTGATGGCAACTCCCAATTTTTCCCTGAAAAAACAAATGTCCCATTTTTTAACGATCGAAAAAACGGAAAATCACCTGAGATTTACGCTCGATCATGTGCTAGTTTTTGATTATTTAAGTCATATTCCCCTAAATACTCCACGCTTTGGTGTGATTTCAAAAGATGACGAATTAGAAATCGGAAGTATTCTTATCTCTAGCAGCAGCCCCAATATCATGGTAAATTGTCTTGCTGTTCCAGATGCCTTTTTCGCTTTGCGTCATTTTAAACAAGCTTTGATAGAATACAGACAAATCAGCCGTTCTTTTTTAGGAAGGCCAGAGGGAAGAGAGGCTATTTTTCGAGCTGGGATCACTTTACTAGAAGAAGCTCAAGAAAAAACAAAAGCTAAAGAAAAGGAAGAGCTTTTAGAACAGGCATTACAAGAATTTGGAGAACTTAAAAACACTCCTGGGGCCCCTTTAGAATATCTCGGCAAATCTTTAGTCTATAAAGCATCAGGCGAGCTAGAAGAAGAAATGAAGTGTTTAGAGTTATCTCTTTGCAAATTTGCCATACATCCACTAATTCACCATATCAAAGATCAAATCCTTTTTCGCCTACACGAAGCTGCCTATAAAGATCGTAAAGCAGCCTATCACTTAGCTTTACTTACCTTAAGGTATATGCCAGAAGCCTTTGCTAAAACCGATAACCACATCCTTTTACACAACTTAAAAGCACACTGCAAACATCTCCCATTTTTATACAGCTCATCCTTATTCATTGACCAGCAGATTGCTTTTTACCTTCATAAACCTCAGATCCTACAAGAACTTTTTCATAAAGCTCTATCTACTGAAGAGAAAATGAGCGCTCTATTTTGCCTGTTACATATGGGACATGTAGATACTCTGTTAGAAGCATGCAAAGAGATCCAAGATCCTGTATTTGACCTTTCTTTGAAGACTCTTACTTCTTTTTACCAAACAGATCTTATCCAAACTTTAAACTCCCACGTTTCTTCCCCTGAAATCCTTTCTGCGCCTGGAATGAAGTCCACATTGACCCTTCTTTTAGACCCTTGGCAAAAAATCAGTCCTTCCATGCAAAAAAAAGTCCTAGAAAAGCTTGAGGAGATGCAAAAATGGCCGCTTTCTTGTGAAGAATCTCTTTTTCTTCAAAAGCTTTCCATAGAATGGTTTTTGCATATGGAAGAGTACTCTCAAGCATTTTCTTATCTAGAAAAAATCTCTACAAAAGAGCTGGACTCTCCCTCTTTTTCTTTTTTTAAAGCTTGCCAAATTGCTTCAAAGCAAGGAATGGAGGCTGCACTATCGCATTTAAGTCACCATTTTGAACCTATAGACAACTACCTTTTCGGATCTGAAGAAAAAAAGAAAAAACTCTTAGAAGACATGTTTACTTGGGAAAAGATACAGCTTTTTAAACAGCTGCATCTTTTCTATCAATCTGCTAAGATGGAAAAAGAAGCTCAATATTTTCAAAAAAAACTAAGCCAAGAACTTCTTCATGGAAAATCCTCCGATCCCTATTCCTGAAATCTTAGAAAGCAAAGTCGTCTACAAAAACCATTATATGGAAGTACAAGAAGACCTTCTCAAGCTTCCTCATGGCCCTGAACACATCTACAGCTTTCTCGCTGCAGCTCCAGAGGCTGCTGTTATTATAGCTGAAACAAAAGATGGAGAGATTGTCGTAAATAAAGAATACCGACACCCGACAACAAAATGGCTTTATAGCTTTCCCGGCGGATGCGTCGATCCTGGAGAATCTCCCATAGATGCTGGTAAAAGAGAACTCTTAGAAGAAACAGGTTATACAGCAAAAAAATTTCATCACATTGGATCGGCATATCCCTTTCCGGGATGTTGCACGCTGCGCATGCATTACATCCTAGCCCAAGAAGCTGAACTTACCCATGCCACAGCCCATGAGCCCTTTGAACTTATCCAGGTAGAGGTAAAATCCCTAGATTTTATTCAAGAAGAGATCCATAAAGGAGCTCTAATCGATGGGACGTTATGCGCAGCCTTGTATTTTCGAGACCTCTTTTACAAAAAACAAACCCAAGCTTAAACTCTCTTCCAGATCACAAATGGACAATCTTCCCTGTAAAGCCTTTTAAACGAATATTTCTTGGCTAATATCCAAAAAAAAACATTTCATCTATCTCATTTACAGCAACTAACGAAACTAACACAAAAAAATAGTTTGACGCATCTGTCACTTCCATCTCATAATAAAAATAGAAACAAACACGACCGAATTAAAAACTAAATAAAATTAATTAATTTCATTTATCAAGCATTGTTTAAGGATTTATATTCCACAAACAAAGCAAAAAAAAATAAAGGCTATGCATCCTCTGATATTGTTTATCAGGCCCGCAGTTACAAGTTGTCTGCACTTCCTGTAGCTATATTTATAAAGAATGGATGCTTAAAAATTTTGTTTTATAATCTTAGAAAGAAAAAATAATTTTTTGAAAAAGAGTTTTAACAGACATTTTGCTTATTTAATAAAACATAAAAAACTAATAAAAAAAGGATAATTTTATGACACAACCATCAGAAAAACAACAATCACCAACAAATAGCCCAACTAAGTCTCCAAGTCAGCCTCCAGCAACCAGCCCAACTAGGTCTCCAAATCAGCCTCCAGCAACCAGCCCAACTAGGTCTCCAAGTCAGCCTCCAGCAACCAGCCCAACTAGGTCTCCAAGTCAGCCTCCAGCAAATACACAATTTTCTACACCTTCATCTAGCACCAAGCAGCAAGGTAATTAGAATCTGGTAGTACAAATTATAAAACGAAATTAATGTGCCTTATTGAATTTATTGAACAAGTGTAAATGGTTAGTCCTTGTAAACAAGGAAAAGACAAGTACTTTCTAGAGAACTAACTAATATTGTTTATCAGGTCCCGGTACTAGGTTGTATCTATAAAAAGAACTTCCTCAATTTAATAATAAAGGGACGCTTAAAAAGTTTGTCTTTCCCAATAGGAAAGCAAAAAAAGAAAATTTTTTGGTAAATTCATTTTACTAAGCATTTTCTTTAGTTAATAAAAAATAAATTTTAATAAAAAAGGAGAATTTTTATGTTTAAAAAACCAGACATGTCAGATCCACACGGGCCTCAACCTTCGAGCCAACCCAAACCGCACCCTCATAAACCACCTATGCCTCCCAAACCACAACCACAACCTCCTAAACCACAACCACAGCCTCCTAAACCACAACCACAGCCTCCTAAACCACAACCTCAGCCTCCTAAACCACAACCTCAGCCTCCTAAACCACAACCTCAGCCTCCTAAACCACAACCACATAAACCTCAACATGAACACGGCAACAAGCACAAACAAAAATAAAAAGCGCTCTGTATAACTTGGGATCTCAAGGGGATATGCTCATCTACATCGATGAGATATCCCCTTCCAAACAGTATAATATGTATTACCAATACACATCACACTGCATCAGCATCCGATTTATTAATCGTTAAGCACAAATCAAACCTTTAAATCTTAGAAAAAGAATATTGATTTTTTTTAAAGTATCCGTCAACCTCGAGACGTTTTGGACCTTTGAAAACTAGAATCGATTACTCTTAAAAAACCATGCGTATAATCAAATACACCCTATATGTCATAAGCGTATTAGCAACTGGAGCTCAAGGAGCTGAAATGAACCCAAAAACTCTTTTACCCAAATGGGATTTTTTAAAACCTGAGCAACAAGAATTGCTTTGGAGTCAATTAGAAGAAATCGATCTCCAGGAATTAGAAAGACAGAGGGCTGTAATACTACAGCAAGAAACTTCCTTAGACGCTCTTTCTGTTTTTGAGCAGTATCAAGAAAATGGAAATCCTGAAGATCTAGAAAACGGAAAAAAAATAGTTCAGGATGGCAAGGTGGGGTGCTTGATCGTAGCGGGAGGACAAGGATCTCGGTTAAGCTACACAAAGCCTAAGGGCCTTTATCCAGTAACAGTAGTTCAAAACAAATGCCTTTTTCAGCTTTTTGCAGAGAAAATCTTAGCCGCAGGAGCTCAGGTCAGACGACCTTTATATGTAGCTATTATGACCTCTCCAGAAAATCACGAAGAGACCACCTTGTGCTTTAGAGAAAATAGCTACTTTGGGCTGAGCCAAGATCAGCTCTTTTTTTTCTCCCAAACTGACCTTCCCTTGTTAGATAAAAAAGGGAATCTTTTTTTAGAAAGCGAAGATCGAATCTCCAGAGGGCCTGATGGAAACGCTTCTTCCTTAAAGCAATTCGTATCTTCAGGAATTTGGGATATTTGGCATAAAAAAGGCATTTCTTATCTCAACTACATGCACATAGACAATCCCTTGGCAGATCCTTTTGATGCGGAGCTCAGTGGATTTCATAGCCGTAATCCCTCCTCGGATGTAATCGTAAAATGTATTTCCAGACAAAATCCGCAAGAAAAATTAGGCGTATTATTCGAGCAAAAAGGCAAGGTTGTAGTAGTCGAATACTCGGAAATTTCAACAGATGCTCGAGAAGAAAGAAAAAAAGACGGATCCTTAAAAAACAACTGTGCAAATATCGGTCTTTATAGCTTCCGCATGGATTTTATCCAAGAAGTTGCAACAGCCCACTACGATAAACTTCCCTTCCATAAAGCTTGGAAATCTGTTAAATATCTCTTAGAAGATGGAACATCTCGAAAATCTGAACAGCCAATTGCTTGGAAATTTGAAAAATTTATTTTTGATGTTCTTCCTTTTGCTCTCAACGTAAAAGCCCTGCTCTATCCTCGCGAAGAGTGCTTTGCCCCTTTAAAAAATGCAGAAGGTGACGACAGCCTTTTTTTTGTACAAGCAGCCCTGCAAAAAAGAGATAGAGCTATCTTTGAAAAAATTTCAGGAACACAACCTCCAAAAACACGTTTTGAACTAAATCCAGCGTTTTATTACCCAACGCCTGAACTTTTAAAAAAGTGGCAAGGACAATCCTTACCAGAAACTCCCTACGTCCTACCCTAAACGCAATAAAAAACACCCCGCTATTTTCTGAATATTGCGAAGAACAGAAAAAAAGAATAAAATGGCCAGGAAAGAAATAAAATACCTTAAATTTTAAAGAGCAACTCATGGAAAACCTACCTGAATATCATCAGCATGAAGAATTTCGTAATCGATCTGTAAAACTGCAAGAAATTCGAGACTTAAATATAGACCCCTATCCCCCTACATTTGTCCCATCAGCTACGGCCGAACAAATTACTACACAATTTGCAGAAGCTCCTGTGGGTCATAGTGAAGACGCTGCAGCGGGAAGTACCCCTTCTTTTAAGATCGCAGGAAGACTTGTCTTATTTCGCGCTATGGGAAAAAATGCCTTTGGCCACATCCAAGATGAGGCTGGAAAACTCCAAGTTATGTTCAATAAAGAGCTTACTCAAGTGGTCGGATTAGATTCTCCCGAATGGAATTCCATGAAATTCATTGAAAAAAAGATCGACCTAGGAGACATCCTTGGACTCGAAGGGCATCTTTTTCGCACGCAAAAAGGAGAGTTAACGCTGTTTGTCAAAACGCTGACACTCCTTTGTAAAACACTTCTACCTCTTCCAGATAAACATAGCGGGCTGGTAGACAAAGGAGTTCGATATCGTAAAAGATGGCTCGATCTCATCTCCAATCAAGAAGTTCTTCAGCAATTTCAAATGCGATCCAAAATTTTAGAACTGATCCGCAGCTACTTTAAAAAGCATCAATTTTTAGAAGTAGAAACACCCGTTTTACAAAATGTCTATGGAGGCGCTCAAGCTCAGCCATTTACCACACATCTCAATGCCTTGCATCAAGACATGTTTCTTCGTATTTCTTTAGAAATTCCTCTAAAGAAACTACTGGTAGGAGGATTTTCTAGAGTCTATGAAATTGGAAAAGTCTTTCGTAATGAAGGGATCGATCGCACACACAACCCAGAATTTACAGAGCTAGAAGCTTATTCTGCTTACTGGGATTACACAGACATGATGACTTTTACAGAAAATCTGTTTGCAAACATTGCTGTGGAGCTTTTTGGATCTACTAAAATCACTCTTCAAGGAGACCAAAACTCCCATGAGATCGATCTGAAAACTCCTTGGATCCGCATGAGCATGAAAGAAAGCATTAAAACCTATGGTCAAATCGATGTAGATACATTAAATGATGAACAGATACGATCGATTCTCACAGAAAAAGCCCACATGCCTACAGAAGAAGTAAAAAAACTTTCTCGAGGTCTTTTGATAGCTGCACTATTTGAAGAATTCGCAGAAAGCCATCTCATTCAACCACATCACATTATCGACCACCCCATTGAAACTACCCCTCTTTGCAAATTGCATAGAGACCCAGCTCTTCGCAAAGAAAAATTTGTAGAGCGTTTTGAGACGTTTATTCTCGGAGCTGAATTTTGCAATTCTTATACAGAACTAAACGATCCTGTTTTACAAAGGCAACTACTCGTAGAACAAGCGCAAAAAAAACTGGCTGGGGATGAAGAAGCCTGTCCTTTAGATGAAGAATTCATCGAGTCCATTTGTCAAGGAATGCCTCCAGCTGGAGGGCTTGGAATTGGAGTAGATCGCTTAGTGATGCTATTTTTAAGAGCTCAATCGATTCGAGACGTTCTTCTCTTTCCTTTAATGAAACTTGAAGAGGGATAATCTCATAAAGTAGCACATGCGGCAATCGCATGTGCTACTTTACATCTTCTAAAGAAACTTCTTCTTTCAAAAAATTTCGAACGCTGTTAGCTACTTTTTTACTAAAAACAATCGTTTTATGCCCTCTTTTGATCACAATACGCTTATGAGGCATATCAAGAAAGGTCTCTGCAACAGCAACAGTCCCATCATTGGCTCCTGAAATAAAAGGATTAAATCCTAAAGAGCCTGCAATGATCATCTTTTTACAAGAGCTGGGATATCTACCCAAATCATCGAATTCCTCTTTCGTCATAAGCTCTCTGCCAGAAAAATCTTTTGCAATCCATCTTGCCAATGAAAACTGCGAAAGCCATCTTCCCCATGCAGATCCTTTTAAAGGAGGAGCTATCAGCACAATCTTTCCTATTTTCGCCTCATTAGGACAAGAGGGGCAATTTAAGGCAGACAAAAGAACTAAACCTCCCATAGAATGGGCTACAAAATGGATCGGTTTTCCAGGATGCTGTTGCGCTATGATACGAATTGTATCTACAAGCCTTATCCCGTGCTCTTGGATTAGTGAATCACGACTCTTGTAATTCCAAACAAGAACATCCCAACCATCTTTCTTCAAAGACTTTGCCAGGAAATCCATATTCCAAGAAGCTCCCATAAATCCGTGAAGACAGATGACTTGCTCTTTTTCTTCTGTTGCAAAAAGAGAAATCGTGCAGAAAATAAAAACAATTGTTTTTTTCAACATAGTATAGGAAATGATATCAAAAATAATACGAAATATCCAAAGAAAAAACAAACCAGAAAATTCTTATCGATTTACTTGTTTGACAGGTTTTCAAGATCTGTATAAAATCGAGAAAGTTCTGCATGAATTTCCTCAAAAGTTTGATCTGAAGAAAGATGTAAAGGAGGGACCTCTTCTTGAGATTCTGAAAAGAGATAGTTATATACGCGAGATACATCTGCGATTTTCAGTGCATAATCATTATTCACATATTTGAACATGCTAACAGATGCTCCTTTATGAGATTCTAAAGTTTTTCCAAACTCTGGGGGAAGTGGCGGATATTTAGGAAGAGGTTTGTTATTTTCATAGTCCTCAAATTTCATGTATTTTATGTAGCGGGTTTGAAAATTCTTCATTACTTCTTCTTTCTTTTGAGTAAATGCAGTATTCAAAGGTTCAAAATCTCCTACTTCCAAAGGGCTTTTCTTCTGCATAATGAGAATTTGTGCAGTATCCAGAGGAGAAGGATTTTCACGTCTTGTCATCGGAACTCTTTCTAATTCAAATTGCTTGTAGAGCAAAGATGTTTCTAGGACAAGCATATGAGCAAACAACGCTTCAGATCGAATGGATAGCTCGATCTGTAAATTCATGATCTGACATCTACAGGTTTTTCTTAAAAGACTTCGATTGGGAAGCAATTTAATCTTTTCATACAATTTATCTTGCTCTGCTTGCAAATGAGAAATCTCTGCTAACATTTCATCCATTTGCAAAACAGCCTCATTAACTGACGATTTTTCAATCGATGGGATAGATTCTACTTCTTGAAGAAGACCATCGATCCTATTTTCTATAGGGGTATTTTCTGTTTTCTCAGAAGGTCCATACTTTTCTTCGATTCTAAGTAAAACCGAACGTCCCTCTAACTCTGATAATAACTCATCAAAAACAACCCATTCTAGATCAGTGGGAGAACTTCTGCCTGAATCTGTCGCTTCAGCTGTAATAGATACAACTTCCCCATCTTCATTAAGTTCTTCTCCTATTTCATCAAGATCTATAGAAGGCTCTATATGAACTTTCCTTGAATCTGGAGGCTTATGACTTCCCTTAAAGGGATTGAAACGGATCTGCGCAATTTGAGAAATAACTCGATCTTTAAAAGATGTTTTTTTTGCCGTTGAAGGATCTCGAATAGAAGGAAGCTCTACAGGTGTGGTCTCTGAAGCAATTTTTTGGTTAAATAAACTTCTAGGAACTGTTTTCGCAGGTTTCTTCGGGGCAGCCCCCTCCTGTTTTATTTTATTTCCACCAGATCCTACTTCAGGGTTAAAATCCATAAAGGCACCATACAATCAAAAAACTACAACTACTAAAACTGAAAATTTAATTCAATTAAATTATAAAAAACAAAAAACCTTGAAACTAAAAAAAAATTCCGGCATTTATATTCTATATGGAAGCATACACATTTTTTCTTCAGCTCTTACTTGTCGTATTTTCTGCTAGGGTCCTAGGAGAGCTCGCCGCTCGATTTCAAGTTCCTGCAGTTTTAGGAGAAATGCTGGCAGGTGTCTTAATTGGCCCGAGCTTACTCGGCTGGATTGCTCCAAGTGACCAGCTTGCTTTGCTCTCAGAAGTAGGAGTCGTCCTTCTACTTTTTGAAGTGGGCATGGAAACGGATATAAGTAAACTACAAGCAGCAGGAAAAAAAGCGTTACTTGTTGCATTTTTAGGAGTGATACTCCCCTTTACTTTTGGTTTTACTTTAAGCTTCTATACCTTTCATTTTTCTTTCCTGATCAGTTTTTTCATTGCAAGTGCGCTTACGACTACCAGCATAGGTATCACTTCGAGAGTCTTTAAAGACTACAAGCAGCAAAACAGTCCCGCCTCTCACATTGTGACAGGAGCAGCTATTTTAGGTGATATTATTGCCATTCTCTTACTTTCTCTTGTCTATGAATTTATAACAGTTGGCAGCGTCTCTCTTTGGAATACAGGAAAACTTCTTCTTTCTATTTTTCTATTCCTGATTCTCTCCCCGTTTGCAGCAAGAGGAGCTTCTTATGTGATTAAAAAATGGGAAGAAAAAAGCGATATTCCCGGACTACTGACAACAACAATCATCTCTTTGATTTTCTTTTTTGCGTATATTGCCCACATTTTAGGAGCGCCAGCACTATTAGGCGGTTTTGCCGCAGGAGTTGCCCTTTCCAAGCGCTTTTTCTTTCCATTCAAAGGATCTCAAGAGCTAAGCCATCGCGTAGAAACATCCATGAAGCCCATTGTTCACTTGTTCTCCCCAATCTTCTTTGTCTCTATTGGACTTTCTTTGGATTTAAAAAGAATCTTCGAAAATTCTTCTCTCTTCTGGATTTTAACACTTGTCCTATCTCTGGCCGCAATAGCTGGAAAACTCTTATCAGGTCTTGTTTTAATCAAAGACTCTCATAGAACACGCTGGACTGTTGGATGTGCGATGATTCCCCGCGGAGAAGTAGGGCTGATTTTCGCAAGTGTAGGACTTTCGATTCAAGTGCTCTCTCAAGAGCTCTATACAATTCTTATTCTTCTCATTGCAATCACCACTCTTTTGCCCCCTCTTTTCCTTCGCTTTTTATTTAAAAAAAAATCTTTCCTCTTTTAAATCCTATGGAAGCTCTAACTATCTAGAATCGAAAACCTTTTACAAAGTTAATAGCATTAACTGGATAATACGCGATTCTCCGGCATTCTCATAGACAAACCGCTTGGGGATACTACTGAGGAATACGCTAACTTTGCGACTTCACGAACAAGCCGAGGTTTATCGGAAATATTTCTTACGATTTCACAAGCGCTTTTCAAAAATTCCAAAGGACAACTCTGGTTACGAATGTCCATAATTAGATCATCTGTCGTCGGTAATTTTTCATCTCCTAAGAAATCTATAAAATCAGCATTGCAATGGATCTTAGGATCTTTTCCCGAACTTATAGCTAAAAGTAAAAATTCAGGTGTTAGAGATCCATTCTGTACAACATCCGCAATCGCTAAAAGTTCTAAAGGATTGACATGAAGTTCAATCGCTTTTTCGTCAAGCATACGCACAAAATCACTGATTGATATAGGAGCCCCAGCAAAATTAACAACAGAGGGAACGGATTTCACGCGATCCGGATCTGCACAGGCAAGAGCCATATTGGTCAATCCAATACTAGTAGCTCTATAAGAAGTAGGTTGGAAAATAGGAGAGATTCCCTTGAAGTGCAAAGCCACTCCGGCTCTCATCATATAACTAATGTCTATTTTACCTCTTGCAGATCCTCCTACAAGAGCATCTAAACGGGCAATTTTTATTTTGCCTGAATTATTCATTTCCAGTAATTCATTCTCTGCATCCCGCTTACTATCCGCATAAGGCATCGAAGGGCCCACCCCGCTCACCTGAGTAGCAGTTGATGAAACTTGAATAAAAGGAATACCTTGCACCTGAGCGGCTTTTGCCACTCGACTAGGCAGCTCTACGTTGACAGCCTGCATCTCTTCTCTAGAACCTTCACTGACGACAGCGGTATTTACTATGACATCGATACGGTTCTCAACCAAAGATTTTCCAATTGCAGATTCTGAGGCGCCAGTAATTTCTCGAGTGTTTGAAAATACATTCATTCCACTCTTTTGCATTTCAGGTGTCAAAATTTTCCCTAGTCGCCCCCCACTTCCGAGAACTAACGCGTTAAGCCATCGAGTGTGCCCCCCTCTCGATACTTCGTTAAATACTTTCATAGCATTTCCAGGAATCTGTCTTATCATTTTAAACTCTCATTTAATTGTTAAATAAATTAATTATATATAAAAAATTATTTATTTACACCTAAAATTAAACGCCACAACAAAACAAATAAATAAAAAAAAACAACTTACGAAATTAACTTATTTACACGACAATAGCCATCACACAAAGAAACCTCGACACCTAAAATCAACCTTTTGATTATTAATACGTTAACCCTCTCACAACCAAAGAAATACAAATATTACACACAAATCCAAACGCATATCAGCTAAAAAACACATTAAAAACGTGCATTTTATATTAACAAACTAATTATCATAAAAAAATGAGAGAACATAAAAAACTCTAATTTAAATGATAAAAAATAAAAAAAATGAGGCAATTATGAAAAATTCAAATTATTTAAAAAACAAGCGAAAAACCGAAAAACCAACAAGAAGCGAAGTAGACGCATTCCTAGTTCAAATACCTGAAGGAGAATACACTACAGAAAAATTATTACAACTTCAATGCGCAATGATGACATATGAGCAGGTAGGACCGTATGATAATCCTTATGACCCAATCTATCAACCCGAAGCACATTTGGACTATCTACTTAGTTTTGAATGTAACTTCTCTACGAATTTTTATGTGAACTGGAATGAGTATGACATGGAAGAAAAAATTGCAACAATACACCTAACACATCCAATAGGTATTGACGAAGAGCTCGCTACCATTATTTATGGCGATAACCAGAATGTCATATATGCATCAGAAAACGCTACGACTCGGGTTCACTCAAGTTTATCTAAATCGAATGGGTGGCACTAAAACTATTTAGGATCTTCTTGCGTCCAATTCCTCGTATCTAACTGAGGGCTGTGCTCCATGTGCAAATGGAGCATTTTCTTTTGCAGAGATACCATCTGCTTTTGGTAAGGCTCTGCTTTTTCTAAAAAGCTAGCAAAAGATTGCAACCATATGAGGCGTTTGGCAAGAACTGGCTTTGTTTTTGCCAAGAAAGCAGGCCAAGCAATAGTGCTGCGGAGGAGAAAGGGATTTTCTTTTTGTAGAGCTTTACCTGTTAAAAAATCATCCCATAAAAGATCTGACCCTACATGGACTGCACCTCGGTCGATAGAGTCTTTACACGTATTATTGTAATAGTTGATAGAAAGATTGGAAAGAATGTGTGATTTCAGCAGAACTGAAAAAAGCATCATAAAAGCACGTTTTTGATCTTTAGGATTATCTAAAGAGATTTTTTTGCTCCAATACTTGGTAAATCTCAAGATATCTATATATCCTTCAGAGACCGTTTTTTTAACATCCGAAGAAAAGAAGAAGCTACTCTTGGTGGGATAGGGATTAAAAAGTGAATTCTCCAAATCTTTTTGAATAGCGATACTATAATCATCTAATGTTCGGAACTTGTCGATGTCATGTAAAGGGCCATCTAAAGGAATTCGTATAAAATGGAAAGTCTTAGGATATTTTTGAACAAGCTCCCCTAACTTTGCTAATCTGAAATGCTCATCTATTTTTTGAGGACTTAAAAGAGCACAATAAAGTACTTTTTGATCATTTGCTTTACAGTTTTCTAAAAAAGCTTGATACTCTCCGGCTATTTCTATGTTATGAAACCCTTTTTCTACGGTTGGCACTGCATGTCGCAGTACAGAAACCGTTTTACCATTAATAAAACGATTCCCTATTAGAAAAGGCATATTCCCGCTCAAATGCGGGTCAAATACATTTAAAATAGCTGAAAACTTCTTAAGATTTCTATGTAATCTCCCCTCAAAATCTCCAAAACGCAAAGAACGAGAAATAGCTTTTTGGTCTTGGGATATTTGCTGAGAAAAAGAGGGATTTGACGCAGGTGATATATGCCTTCCCATTACTACAGCACCTGAATTCAATAAAGGTTGTGTCATTAGGTGAAATCCTATTTGACGAACACCCTCTTCCTTCGCTCCATTTATCTTTATGTATTCACGAAACTTTTGAAGAGACTGTCCATAAGAGAAATTGTCATAATGAACCTTAGGAAAAATAGGTTTTGCCTTAGAAAATAAAAACTTACGCATAGGAGGTGGAGTTAAAGGCCCTGGATGGTAGCGCTCATTTAAAAATTGACTTATCTCTTGCGTTGCTGGAGAAATAGCAAGATTTTTCATGGACACCTAAAAACATAATCATCGAATAGCTGAATTGTAACAAAAACAAAACAGCAAAGCAATTAAAATGGAACTTTTATTGCTTTACTATTTTCACTTTGTTGCATTTTCATTTAAAAGATCATTAATTAACGCTTCGCCATTAAGTGTAGCATAAACAAAATTTCCACTACCTTTTTTCAAAAAGTTTGTCTGTGCTAACATGCGAACGATGTTATCAACACTGCGATCATTTTGCCCAATGAGTTGTCCTATTTGGTAGCAATCCATTTCTTGAAAAGGATCTCCCAATTTTTGAGCTTCCTCATACAATTTGATGAGATAAAGCTCGTCTTTTGTAATACGTTTTTGTTTCATAGCCTTCTAATTTTTTTAAGCCGAGCACCTTTAGGAGAATCTTCAATCTTGTATCCTTGATTCAAGATCCAATCCCTGTACTCATCAGCAAGTTTCCAATTTTTATCAAGCCTAGCTTGAACTCTTTTTTCCAATGCCTCTAAAAGAGGCGCTGGAATTTCTTCTTCTTCCTCTAAAGAAAGAATCCCAAGCACTGTATCTAAATGGTGCAGCTTTTCTAAAAGCTTTTGCCCTTCTTTTTGCCCCACTTTCCCTTGATCACAAAGAGAGTTGATTTCTCGGATCATATCGAAAAGGCAAGATAGAGCAACTGATATGTTTAAGTCATCAGCCAAAGCGGCTGTAAACCCTTCTATACATTTCTGCATAATAGGCAAAGCGTGGTTCAAATGCTCTGGCCCTTGTAAACCTTGCAATCTTTCAGCAAAATCTAGGATTCTTTGGACGGAAGTTCCAGCTCCATCTAATCCTTCTAAGGTAAAGTTCAACTGCGTTCTATAATGAGTCTGGAGCAACATATAGCGAATCTGTCGTCCTGTATATCCCTTTTGCAAAAGATCCCTTACCGTGTAAAAGTTGCCAAGACTTTTGGACATCTTTTTGTGATCTACCAATAGATGTTCTGCATGCAACCAATGACGCACAAATGTGCGATCTGAAAAAGCTTCACATTGCGCAATCTCATTTTCATGATGCGGAAACATGTTATCGACGCCACCAACGTGAATATCGATACTCTCTCCTAAAATTTTCATCGCCATAGCAGAGCATTCAATGTGCCATCCAGGACGCCCCTTACCAAAAGGACTATCCCAAAAAATAGCCCCATCCCTTTGAGAGTCATAAGCCTTCCAAAGAACAAAATCGGAGATTTGATCTTTGTCATATTCATCAGCGGAAACTCGGTTGGAAGCTCCAGCTTTTAACGTACAAAGAGGAAGATGGGAAAGTCGTCCATAGGAAGGAAAAGACTCAATTCGAAAATATATGCTTCCATCTGAACCTGCGTAGGCCACTCCTTTATCCATAAGTCTTTGGATAATGGTGATCATGTCTTGAATATAGTCCGTAGCCGCAGGATATTCTTCCGCTTTTTGAATGCCCAAAGAGCCTAGATCCTCAAAAAACGCGTTAATATAAGGCGTAGTATACTCAGAAAGTGTTATGCCTTGCTGCAAAGCTCCTTTAATCGTCTTATCATCGATGTCCGTCAAGTTCATGACCTGTTTTATCTTCATATGAAAAAACTGCACGCTTCTGCGCAAAAGATCTTCGAAGACGTAGGTTCTAAAATTGCCAATATGGGCAAAATTATAAACGGTAGGGCCGCAGGTATACATCAAGAGAGTGTCCCCAAAAGCTGGCTTTACTTCTTCATGGATACGTGTTTCTGTATTATACAGCTTTAAATGAGGTGTGGGCTGAGACATGATTCCTTCTTTTCCTTTTTAAGCCTTTCTTCTAATGTGCGGTGATGTGTTTTTCCAGTGCCCGTTAAAGGGATCTCTTCTACTTGCACAATCTCCGAAATTTTCACGATCCGACCAAAGCCAGTACCTCGCAAAATCTGATTGATCAATTCCTTGCTCACAGAAAACGTGGTAAAGAGTACTATCTCTGCTTTTTGATTTCCATCATCTCTTGAAACTACAGCAAGAGGAGGACCTTCTTGCGAAGAAGAAATCCAGTTATGATGTTTAGCCATACTCAAAAGCTCCGACTCAACTCCTCCTAAAGACACCATTTCAGCGCCAATCTTCATCATTCTTTTGAGCCTATCCGTAATATATAAAGATCCATCTTCATCAACTCGTCCTAGATCTCCTGAACGGTACCATTTCGTTCCATCTTTATAGACAAAAGGATCGGAAGATCCCCCCAAGTATCCATCAAATACACAGCAACCGCTGATCCAAACTTCGCCCTCTGAACCTTGCTCTAATAGCTCCAAAGACACAGGATCTACAATGCATATATGAACTCCAGAAATAGGCTCTCCTACTCCTTTTTTTTCTCCATTCATTCTTTGGATCGTAACAACAGGAGCGCACTCTGTAATCCCATAACCTTCGACCAAAATGACGTGTTCTAATTTCTTCTGTATTGATTCCAGTAAATCTGGAGGCATTCTTTCCGCTCCAACAACAAGAAGTTTAATCGATTTCAACTGCTCTTCTGTCGCTTCTACAATTAGAGATCGAACAAAGCTTGGGGCGCAGCAAAATACAGAAGCTTGAGATTGCTCAATGTCTAAGGACATCTGACGGCTATCCGTTGGATCGGGTCCATAAAACACCTTAATACCAAACAACAGAGGAAGAATTCCTGTAAGGGAAAAACCAAACGAATGAAAGGGAGGAAGGACGCTATAAAAAGAATCTTCAGCCTTTATATCCGCAGTATCTAAAGAACCTTTTTGATTCATTAAGATCTGACGATGAGTTAAAGGAACAGCTTTAGGCAAAGCCTCTGTACCGCTAGTAAATAAGAGTACGGCCATTTGCTCTGGATCCGATGAAATGGCAAGCTTTTTCATAATGATTCGAGGAGAAAGAAAACTCATCCATAGTCCTCGAATTTTTTCTTTCCAATTGATCGATGTTTTTACATCTTCTAAAAAGACAAACAAATCTTCGATCTCAGTTAAATCTTCTAAAGGAATCTTATCCAAAAACTTCTTAGATGTAATGACTGATTGAAAGGCCCCCTGCTTTACTGCATGAGAAAGAGCCTTCGTTCCAGCCGTCCAATTGAGCATTACAGGAATTTTTTTTGCAAAGAGCAAAGCCAATATGGAAAGATATGAGGCGACAGAAGCTGGAAGAAGTACTGCGACTCTTTCCCCGGGAAGTTTTTTAAATTTTTGACACAAAACCAAAACAGATCTTTTCAATGCTTTATAAGAAAAGGCCCCTGAGTTTCGATCTGCACAAGCAATACAAGATCCCATGCGAGAAACCGTTTTCAAAAACACTTCAGGTATGACTTGCCCTCCGGGAAAACTTGGTTTTTTCCTCTTTTTTTTCTCTTGAAAATTCGGAAAAGAAGAAGAAGGCTCCTCAATTTTTTTGCTAATAACAATAGTTTCTTTGCGAGCTATGACTTTTAAGATGTCTTTTACTCTCACTAAAGAACCGGGAGTTAGTCCTGCAATGCCGTATTTTTTATCTAAAAATGGATAGATTTGAGCAATATCTAAAGAATCAAGCCCTAGATCAAAAGAAAGGTGTGAATCTAGACGAATATCAGAAACCGTGGAAAGAGTCGCTAAATACGCTCTAACTTCACTTTCTATTTGAGGAGGTATAACAATCTCTTCATCTTCCTCTTCGACAGCCTTAGCAACAGGGATCTCTTCGTTTGGATTCCATCTAGAATAAGGAATTAAAGCAAGGGGCTCTTCTCCAGGAAAAGGATATTGATTATACCACGATTCTAAAACTCTATTAAACTCTAAGCGGCTAGCTTCTTTGGGCAGGTCAGATGCAATCTCAAGCTGCACAAGAACGTCTCTTTTCGGAACCAAAAAAACAAGATTTTTCAAAATCACTTTCAAAGCGTGTTTTAAAACGCTTTGAAATCGAGGGCTTGACCCTGTTTGCGCTGCGGAAAAACTGCTTCCCCAAAGCCCTGTAGTACGAACAAGGACAACGGGAATCTCTGGATTTTTTTGCACTAAATTATGAACAAAAGAAGCTCCACCTAAAAGCTCCCAAGAAGAACGTTTGAGTTTTCCAGCTGGATATATAATATAATTTTCCCCTGCCAGTAAATCCAACCTAAGGTTTTCTAAAATCTTGGCCACTTCTTTTTCTTTCCAACGATTAGCCTTTTCAGCCATAGTAGGGATAGGAACAACCCTGGCCAGATCCATGATGAATTGAAAGCCTTTCAGATAGTAAAAGTGCTCTACAATGACACTTCTAGGAAAAAAATTCGGTGCTAAAAGGGACATAAGAATAATAGGATCAATTTCTGCTGGATGGTTAGGAAGGAATAAAACACCAGGCTTGCTGCCTTTCAAGGAATTTATCTTCTCAAGCCCTTCTACTTTAACCCGATATCTCAAACGTAAAGCCAAACGAACAAAACAACCAAGCAATTGAATAGCAAGACGATGCATTAGGCTAATTGCCATTTTTTCTCCTAATCTCCAAAAAGTAAATTTCCATCATGCCAAAAATCGCCTTAAAATCAAACCATTTCCCTCTTAAAAAACTAAAAAAAATTGACAAATAAATGAATAAAATGAAATAATTATAATTTAAAAACCATACAATCAACGAAGGAATTGTAATTATGTCTTCTAAAAAACAACCACAAGAAAACATACTTTCTTCTAAAGTTAAACAGTCTGCTAAATCGCTAAAATCCACTCCTTCGCCTTCTTCAAAACCCCTTAAAAACCAAGTGATTACCCGCTCTAAATTACCCGATCTCAGCCCAGTCAACGTCATAGAGCAAATCTCCCAAATGCTCAGAAAAGAAGTGCGCAGCCTCGAAAGCAAAAAAGCTATCGGCGAATAAATTATATAATTTTTTATTTGTGTAAAAGAATCCAATTTGCCATAAGGGGAAGTATCGTCTACTTTTTTAGGAGATATTATCATGGCACAAATTCCATCAGGGTTACCACCCCAAAACAATCCTGCAATACAAACAGCAGCTAAAATTATACAGCACCCCTCTATAGGAACAGTTTCAACAGAAAAAGTCCGTGACGGATTCGCTGGGCTCTCTGAGACGATGTCTCCCGTATGTATGGTAAGCGATAAACCTCTTACAGAATGTCATACAGTATCGAAGGAACCCATAGATCCCACGATACGCATACTTAAAAGAACCACCTAGGACTGCAAAGGTGGTTTTTTAACAAGTGACAAAAACGATCACTGATTGTTAAAGTTTTTGCTTTTTAGTGAATCCTTAACATTTTTTTGTAATCGGTCATAATTTTGGGTCTATCTACGTCACTTCTTATTAATTGCCCTCCAGATGCTTTCCAACACATAGCATCCTATTTGGATTCGACAGACCAAAATTCCTTGGCAACGACAAATAAAGATGCCTATCAAAAGATAGTCGATCAAAGGATGAGAATTGCTAAAAATTTATACGAGGATTTATACAAAGATTTTACAGGGGAAAAACCTGGTTTTGCAAGATGGTCTCATCAAGACTTTGTTCTAGAAAAATTACAGATAGAGCAAGCTCTATTCCAGAGCCTAACTAAATCTCAAGAACTTTTCACACAAATTATTCAAAACCTAGAAAATTCAACAGAACCAGACAACAAAAGAGCTAAAGAATTTTTAAGGTTTTTGCCAAGGAGGCTTAAAAAGGAGAAAACCACCGCTTTAAAACATATTAAAAATGCTGTTTATGCAGAGCTTTGTAAAAGTCTTCTCCTATCTCAACAATTGTACACCTCCCACCTTTTAAGCTGCCATATCCCTCAAAAAAAACACCTAAATCCCGTTTTAATCGATCAGATGAAACAATTGATAAAGCAAAATCGCATAAAAAGTGCGTTTCAAATCGCTACCTCTTTTCAAAATCAAACAGTCAGAAAAGAAGCCTATAAACACCTTCTTAATTTTAGTCTGTATCAATCCCCTCTTGATAGAAACGCCTTGATAGAAGATCTTAAGAAACATGAAAGAAAGCAGGCTAATGTATCTGCAGACATTATAAAACAATGCGATGGATTCCAAAAATTTCCAGAAAGAAAAAAAAGAAAAGCAGAAGAGCAACTCACTCCCCATAGTTAAAAGCAGGAAAAAACATGACCTCTCAGGAAATCATATGTCTTTCTCAAATGACTGCTAAGGAAGGAAAAGAAGAAATACTTAAACTTGCCCTACAAGATTTAATAGAGCCAACTCTATTAGAAAAAGGATGCCTTGCCTACGAGTTATGGGAAGATTTAACCAATAAAAGGTCTTTCATTATTTACGAAAGATTTCAAAACAAAGAAGCTCTAGATCTGCATATTCAAATGCCCTATATCGAAAAGTTCGTGCAAAACGAATATGTCACCTGCGTAGAATCTCACTGGGATGCTGATTTCCAATCTCACAAATCGCTTCAACGATGATTTCTGGCTGTTCATGAGGAATCATATGCCCGCTATGCTCTGCTTTCTAATCGTCAAACTTTGTACTAATAAATTGAAAAAGAGCTCCTGACAGTAGCAAAGTTGCTACTAAACAAATAAACACAAGTCCTATTCTTTTAGTCCATTTCCACAAGCTTACCTCTTTTGAAAAAGTCTAAAAAGAAGAATTAGGCCCTTTCAAAAACTCCACTTCTTCTTCAGTAGATTCTCTACCTATGACAGTATTTCTATGAGGAAAACGGCCAAATTTTTCAATGATCACATAGTGTCGCACTGCGTAGTCAGCATAGCTTTTAAAAATCGAGGACAGAGAAGATGGCACTAATTCCGCAAGCTCTTGGAATTTACGTACAGATAGCTCTTGAAGCCCTAGATTTTCAGAATGCTCTAACGGTAGATAAAAAAACACGCGCTCTACAGGAAACAGCTTCAAATCTTCTCCTAAAGCAAGTCCCTCTATTGAAAGCTCCTGAGCCATGGAGTCTGAAGCAAACGCTTCTGGCATTCCACGGTATATATTACGAGAAAACTGATCGATGAGAACAATAAGAGCAAGACGTCCTTTAAGAGTTTGTTTCCAGCTATCAAGTTTATGATTTGCTGCATCTTGGACTAAATCCCCAAAACGGCTTCGAATTTCCTGGTCAATGACAGGTCCTCCCCCAAACCAAATTTTACTCTGCTCTCGAGGATAATCCTCCTCATTCTGTAGATGACCAAACCAATAGCTCAAAACTTCTTGAATACTTGATTCTTTAAAAACCTCTGCACAACCACAACTTGCATGTAAAGCACACAATAGGGTTAAAAGAAGTTTTCTTATCATGATAAAACCTCTATATTGATATGCAATGTGATAGATGCTTGAGGTTTTCTTCGAACGGTTCTCCAGCCAAGTTTCTTATCATATCCTCCATAAGGAAGAGCTGTCCCTCTTTGAAAGGATCGGTCTCCTTTCAAAATATGCCCAGTCCAAACCCCATCTGCTGAATCTGCTTGAACATGGAATGTAATCTTCATTCCCTCGGAAAGAATGCTCACTTCTTGACCTGGATGAAATAACGTAGCTGCATGCTGATCTATTTGCACAGTATGGCTTGTACTCTCGTTCAGATAAAAAGCCCATTCTACACAATCCTCTTCTGAGGGCACTTCTGAATCGTATTGATATGTTGCTATCCACCCTTGTGAAGAGGGAGCAAACGACCAAGTTCCCTTTTTAGATTCTAAAACTAGCGAGTGCACTTGCTGCGAACTGCCCCAATATAGGGTAAAACACTGTTTTTGGAGTTCTTCAATAAACACTGCATAGGGCTTATCCTGAGATCTTGGCATTTGCGTTTGCCAAGGATGGACCAAAACAGCTTTAAGAAGAGCTTGATGCTCGCCAAGAGATCTTTCTGAACAAGGGGGCATGAAAAAGTCTAATAACGTCACCTTAGGGCTGTATCCTTCTTGTATTCTTTCTTTAGTGAAGCCTATGTATGTCGAAAGAAAAGAATTCCAAATAGGAGGATGTTCAGGGATATCGACTTGAGCCATCTGCGCACAAACACAATATTCCCCCCACTCTTCCGGACTTTTTGGAGTCCAAATTGTAGGATCAAAAGTCTTTAAAAAAGCCGTAAGTCTGCCATTGGCAGCTGCTGATAGAGAGGGTTGCTTTTGCAAATAGCGTACAATTCTCTCAGACAAAGCAGACAACTTATTAGACAGATCTTCGCCTAATACCGTGGAAAAATCTCTAAACAGATAAAATATCGGGGGCAAAAGATAGGAAGAAAATCTAGAGTCCAAGCATTTAGGAAACTCATGAAGATGTACCGGGAAATTTCCCTCGACTTCAAAAGCGAGCAGTTTTTCTAAAAAAGCTTTCCCTTCACAAATATTTTCTACTGTTTTAGAACGAAAAAGAGCATAGGCATATAAGAAGTTTTCTAAGATCGAGATCGCATCACGATCTTGGATAAATCCTGTTTGAGAACTGAGTCTTTTTTTTCCTGAAGCCAGGGCTAATTTTTCTAACATTTAGCTTCTCCTGTAGCTTTCCAAAGAGCTTCAATTATCCCAAGATCTTTGGCAGGTTCTGCCAAAATATCTGCTAGGGGCAAAAGCTCTTGGGGAGCATTTTTCATTACAATAGCAAAATCTGCCTCTCGAAGCATGGGGATATCATTGCGATCATCTCCTGCAGCAATAAAAAAAGAATCTGGAGGCAAAAAAGATCTGATCTTTTTAATGACCTCCCCTTTTGTCGCAGTACGAGCTGTAATCAAATTGAGATAGATATCTTTCTTAGAAAGAGGATCACAAATACAGCTTGAATGCACCATAGGAAAAGACTTAAGTTTCTGATCTAGATCTTCCATCTGTTTTTTTGTTCCCAAGCTTTTGATCAATGGAAAAGAATCTTTCGAAGTAAAGATGAAATCTTCTCTCGCTTGCCATGGCTCTGGAACTATGGATTTAATGACTTCTAAGTGTTCGAGCATTTTCAAAGAAAATCGTTTGGGTCTGTAATAACAAAAATCCCCTTTTGCAAAGCCTGAGTAAATTAAGAAATCTTCTTCCATATCTTTATAAAGCAGGTCTAACTGAGGAATAAAAAGAGAAGACAGATGGTCTTGAAAAAGAAGTTTTTTTTCAGGCATCTGTAGAATGTCGGCCCCATTTTGCAAAGACAGAAAAAAAGGAAATTTTACGTTCGTAAAAAGTTGAGAGGCAAAAGAATAAGGCCTCCCTGTTGAAAACAAAAACTGCCAACCTTTGGCATAAAGAGCTTCTAAGCATTCCCAGACCTTTTGAGGAACAGAAAAAGGATCTGCCGTAAGGGTCCCATCGATATCTAAACAAATACAACCTTTCAAAACAAACTCCCTTTAATAAAGAGAAAAGAGTATCAGGCGGAAAACTTTCTTTCCCACTGAAATTTTTACTAGAAAAAAAGTTTACCTAAAGAAGATACTCCCATAATTGAGTAGAAAAAATTTTACACAGGAAACCAGGCACTATGTTCATAAAAGTTTTCTCACTGTTTTTGATGATTTTTTCTCTCCACGCTGCACCCATGCAACCTCCTGCCCCTCCTTTAGCTACCGAGACTCCCATAGAGACCGTTGTTATAGAGCCTCAAATACAACATCCAGAAACTCCCCCCCCTGTAAAAGATCACGAATCCTATGAGCATGCTTTTATTAAAATGATCCTTACCCTTGGAGGATTGCTTGTCCTAGTTTTTTTAACCCTTTGGCTATTAAGAAAATTTTCCCAAGGAAGAATTGGAGGATTTGGTTCCACGAAAAAAATCAAGATTTTAGAAAAAAAACCGCTAAGCCCTAAAACGGTCCTTTATCTGGTAGAGCTCGACGGGAAACAGGTCTTTATAGCCGAATCACAACTAGAAATTAAAACACTACTATCGCCACAGATGGAACTGGACGAGTGAACATTCAGTTTTACAATCAATCCCTATACAATTAATAACAAGAGACTTACAATAGCACTCAAACGCCCGTGCTACAAACTCATTCGGTCAGATTCTGACCGAATCCAGATGGTGCAACACGTTTAAAACAAACATATTACAAACTAAAACAAACATATTACATTAATTTCACAGGCAAATAATTAATTGAATTAAATTACAAAATACTTTAAAATTGTAGCTTATTGCATAATGGAGTATCATGAATCTGTTAATATTGAAACATCTGGATATAACCAGAACAATTGCAGCATATACGAAACGAAATGCTATATTCACTATAACCTACAATGCCCTTCCTTCTGTCGCTGCACATGTAAAATTTTTAAAACCAATATACACTTATTTTCTCCCACTCGTTCCTGACATTGAACTTTCGAAGCATACAACACACAAAAAAGGTTTAGTCCTTTTTTTAAAAAATCCTACGAAAGTCCGCACTAAATCTCAGGATGAAATCGTACCAACAAAGGAATTAAGACTATTATGATAGATCCAACCGCACCTCTATTGTCAAGAACAGTTTCCCCAACAGGTTTCGATCTCGTTCCAGAATCAGAACAACCAGACCCTAGAGAAGAACGTCTTGATAGCCTCATTGATAGAATTTCAGAAATTGTACAAAGGGAACGTCTTAATCCAGAAAATTACCAAAGTAGCTGCTGCTGCTTATGGCCTAAAAAATATCCTGAAGGGTTTCAAACCAAAGTACGAGAGGCGATAACCAACTCCCGTGAGACAACTAACCACGCCTTCGAACAAAGGATAGAGACCCTTCGTCAAAAAATCCAAGCGCAAAAAGCCTTTATAGCCAGATTAAATGAAACAAATAACCACGAACTGAAAACAGCTGTAAATGGAATCTCCGGGGGAGCAAGAGTAATTAAAGAGAAAGATCTTCCACTAGATGCAGAAGAAACGCAAGAATACCTCGCAGCGATCCAGAATTTAAGTCTAAGACAACTCCAATTTTTCGAACAAAACTTAAATTCCCATAGAATGGTCGAAAAACCTATTGAGATATCTCCAGATTTCGATCAATTGTCCGAGAGACTTGAAAACATAGGATCTCTAAAAGCTCTTTACGGAGACTTATATTTTTTCTTATATCCAAAAAAATCTCCCTCCGCTGTTCTGCCAGACTTTCCAGAGCATCGCGAAGTACTTCGCAGTGTTTTACAAGCGAACATATACAGCCTTAACCCTACTTTAGCACGCGAAATACAGGAGCTTGTCGAACAAATAGAAAAACAAAAGAGCCTCATAAAAGACTTAATGGAACAAAACACCTATCCAATGAGAGCCACATTAAGAGCCCTTGCCCAAACTGCTGATATACTACAAAAGAACAAAGATGTGCTAAATGCAAGCGACATGACGATCTTGTTCGATTTAAGTGAACAACTATTGCATCTTTTCCATGAAGGTTCTGATCTTCACCAATCTTTTGAGCTATCCAGTACAAAATTTTCCATTTCCCGACTTTTAAATCAGATAAAACTTAATTATTTACGACAAATCGACATAAGTAAAATCAACCTCGAGTTTAAAGCTCAAGAAGGAACACCCCCTAAACTCATCGGTGACATATCTCTTATCCGAAAAATCATAGAAAACATTCTATTTCGCCATATAAACTGTATGGAAAAAGGAAATATCAATATTGACGTACGCTCCGAAAACATAAATGAGAATGGTGAAGACAAAGTCCTTCTATATTTTGAAATAAGCACTACAACCAATGCAGATGAGATTTCCCTTCCAGAAGATATACAACAAAGTATTGAACGACTTCTACGCACTGCTACAAGACTTATTACCCTCATGGGAGGAGAAATACTTCTCGAAGAAAGTTTATCTATTGGAACTGAAACAAGAACAACGTTTTCATTCAATATCAAATTAGAAAGCCATGTAGATTCTTCAAGAGAATTGTTAACTGTTGGCGCTGCAACAAAAAAATTACATGGAAAAAGGGTATTGCTTGTAGATGATAGTCCAACGAACCTAAAACTCCTTGATGCATTACTGAGAAGAAATGGGATGCAAACAAAAACTGCGATAAATGGATTGGAAGCATTTAACACATTAAAAGACGATCCCAACTTCGACTTAGTGCTTATGGATTTACAAATGCCTGTTATGGATGGATTGGAAGCTACAAAAAAAATTCGAGCGGAATTAGAATTCAAAGCGCCTATTTTAGCCTTATCCGGCAACAATCCTGCCGAATCTAAAGATCAATCCCTCCAAGCGGGGATGAATGCTTTTGCACAAAAGCCTTGTGGCACCAATCAATTTCCGTTGATGTGGCACTTAATCTCACAACATCAAGAAGAAAAAGACGAAGAGGAACAATCCTTAAAAGCACAAGGATTACAAAAGCTCTGTGAACTAGAAGATGGATTGGCCTCAGCATTTCACGTTTCAGAAGAACTAGATAGTCATAGAGATTCCCCGAGATCGAAACTGGCATGGGGTGTACCTAGTAAAGATCCATCTCCCAAATCAGAAGGCTTTGAAGACTACAAAAATTGACCTTTGATCTCTTGCAATTCTTGTAAGACTTTCTGTGTCTTTTCTTGATGTTCTTGAAAAACCTCTTCTTTATGGGTCTCGTACTCTTTTTGCAGAGCTTTCCCAATTGTAGAATCTTGCTCTACTCTAGCCTTTTCTCTTTGAACAGCTTTAAGCTGCTTTTGCAAGCTATATAAAGTTAGTAAGGAAACAGGTTTTTCTTGAAGCTGCGCTTTATGCAAATCTTCTTTTCCTTTTTTTTCCCGTTTTTCCAGATTGGACAGGAGATTTTCGCGCCTTGCAAAAAATTGGGTATCTAGTTGTAAAAGACGAGAAGATCTCAAATTTTCAATCTTTTCTTCTTCTGCATGCACTCTTTCTAAAGATTCATACTCTGAAGGCGAAATCACCCCTATGCGCTTCAATTCTCGGAGCCCAAACTCTCCAAAACGATCGCAAAGATCAGTTATACAACTCTCTTGCTGCAGCTCTGCAACAAAAAACCTTCGGAGCTGCTCTTTTGTCATGAGCCCGTGCTTTTGCACATAAGAAAAAGGCGTTTCTTGTAAAATAGCGGATAAGGCCTTCCCTTCACACTCTGATAAAAATTTAGACCGTAAAAACCCAGGCTCGACAATCCTATACTGCAAAATCGGTTCAATGCCTTGATGTTCTTGTATCAGCTCTGAAAAACTCATGCGCCGAGCTTCCCCTTTCATGATTTGTAACTCAAAAGGATCGTCATAATTTTTTAAACGATCTGCTGTTTGATATACAATCCAAGAAAAACAAAGAAAAGGAAGAGAAAGTAGAGATACTGTTGGATAAACAGAGCCCATAAAAGTAACAGACAAAACGGCCAATGCAAAAACACTAGCTACAGCAGAAAGCGCTATCAGAGCTTGCTTTTTGATGCGAACATCATGTCCCGCAGATTCGGCAAGATGCAAGACTTGAATCTCAATCTGCTGTCTTGCCTTATCTACGTAGATCATTCATCTATCCTTTTCAAAACCTCAGACAAGATAAAGGCTTGCTTTAAAGAACTTTTACGATTCCAGTCTTTGGATAAAATAGGAACTCTTCTCTGCTTTCTTTCCACTTCGTAAGAAGTGTCCCTCTTAGGAGCTACAGGTCTCTGATCTTTTTGTTGTAAAGGAGCTATTGGAGGCGCCTTTCTTTGGATTGGACGTGATTCTTTTTTAAGAGAAGAAGGGAGAGTTGGCTCTCCCTGAGTTTTTTTTTTGCGGCCTGCTACAAAAAAAAGTAGCAGAAAGAGCAAAGGCATTACAAAAGAAGCTAAAGATTCTCCTGACATCTATTATACCTCGCCAGGTTCCTTAGAAATCGATTTTCGCATTTCTGTATCGGACTGAATATTTTTCATTCGGTAATAGTCAAAAATGCCTAAATTCCCTTTTTGAAAAGCTCCTGCAATAGCTAAAGGAATCTGAGCTTCAGCATCTGCCACTTTAGCTTTCATATCCGTTAATTTTGCAATGTTTTCTTGTTCCATAGCAACGGCCATAGCTCTCCTTTCTTCAGCTCTTGCTTGCGCAATGATTTTATCGGATTCCGCTTTATCAGCACGAAGACGAGCTCCAATATTTTCCCCTACAACAATATCTGCTATGTCAATAGATAAAATCTCAAAAGCTGTTTGCGCATCAAGCCCCCGTTCCAATACAAGCTTAGAAATCCTTTGAGGGGATTCTAAAACATCTGTATGGGTTTGAGCAGAACCAATGGCATTGACAATCCCTTCCCCTACACGGGCGATAATCGTCTCTTCGGTCGCTCCTCCTACCAATTGCTGAATATTTGTTCGAACAGTTACTCTAGCTCTTGTTTTGAGCTGAATTCCATCTTTAGCAACGGCTGTAATATAATCTCCATGGCTCCTGTCTGGGCAATCAATCACTTTTGGATTTACAGAGGTTCTAACCGCATCTAAAATATCTCTTCCTGCAAGGTCAATGGCAGTAGCTTGTCTCCAAACAAGAGGGATATTCGCTTTATCTGCGACAATGAGAGCTCGAACGACATTAGAAACGTTTCCTCCTGCCAGAACGTGCGTTTCAAGTTCTGCAACAGAAACAGACTTAATCCCTGCTTTATAGGCATTGATATAAGCTGTGACAATGATACGAGCAGGGATTTTACGAAGACTCATTCCGATGATATTGAACAAAGAAATCGGGGTTCCCGAGACAATGGCTTGAAACCACAGGCTCACAAAACGTCCTAATATCGAAAGGATAACAATTGCGAGTATAATCAAAACAAAAATTGCGATAGTAAAGCTCAGATCCATATTTTTTCCTTATATTTTCCTTTTCACGATCAGACGAGATCCCTCTATAGAAACAACTTCGATAGGACAGTCTTTTACCAAAAAGTCTTTTTGAGAAACCGCTTGATAGATCTTTCCGTCAATACGGACGTGTCCTGCTGGCTTTAGTTCCGTTGCTACGAATCCCTCTTTGCCTTTTAAATCCTCTTCCACTGAAGGAGATGTAAATCCCTCTTGATCGTTATGCAAACAAAAAGAGTCTTTAGAGCGTTTGAGAATTTTGATAGCAAGAAAACAAATCCCTACAGATGCAACGAGTAAAAAAAGAAGGTAGACTCCCCCCATCCAAAGAGCGCTTGTTTGCCAAAAAAACAGACCGGCGCTGATAAGTCCTAAAAAAGCAGCACAAAGAGCTAAAACGCCACCCGGCATGAAAAATTCCAGATACAGACAAACTAAGGCTATAAGCCCTATTACAATTGCAAAAACCATGATCTATTTCTTTTCTTTCACCAGGAGCTTGTTTCCTAAGTGGGCTAAGATTTCTACTTGTTTTCCTGAAGAGATCCACCCCTCTTCAGTTTGCGCTTCGTACACTGTATCACCAACTTGTACTTTTCCAAAAGGACGAAGCGAAGAAAAAACTATCGCGATCGTTCCAATGGGAGGCAATAAAGCTAAAGCAGAGTCTTTTTCTGGAGGAATTTCTGGGAGTATAAACTTTCGAAACATCGGAGTTTTCCGAAAAAACATGCCCATTAAAGGAAATAGGATCACAAAAGAAAACAGAATTACAGACAGAAAAAGGCTCAAACGATAGACCCATTCTTGCATTTCAACGGTCCAAAGATTCAAATCCCAAGAAAACCCTTGTAGAGGAGGAAGAAGCATAGCAACAAGTCCCCAAAGAAAAAGAGCAATTCCCACACCTCCTAAAAGACCAAATCCCGACAGTAAAAAAAGATCACAAAGAAAAAGAAGAAGTCCTAAAGATAAAAAAATCACTTCTAAGAATCCGATACACTCTGTCGCAAAAGAGGAAAGCAAAATCAAAGAAAGACAGAAAAGACCAATCGCAGAAGAAATGCTCAGTCCATTTCCTTGAAAAAGACTATAAAGTCCGACCATGAGCCCCATCATCAAGATAGAAGAAACCATAGGATGGCTTAAAAAAGCAAAAACACCGATCTTCCAATCCCTATAGGTAAGCCACTCAATAGATGATCCTTGAAATAAAGGATCTGATAGAAGTTTTTCCATGCCATTTGTTGCAGTGGAAGAAACGACAAAACAGACAAGCCCAAGCTCACGCATCTGATCTGTGTCTAAAGTCAGGAGCTTTCCCTGATCGCTGATGACGACATCTGGATGCTTTCCGCTCATTTGGATCTGAGACCTATCAGGCAAACTCAAGATTTTCCCTCGTCTTTGCACAATGATAAGATCCTTGTCCACCATAGCTTCTGCAATCAAAGGATCTCTTCCATACAGCTTTGCTGCATTGCCAAACTCAGTACGAAGCGCTGAGACCATTTTTTCTGAAGCTGTTTCCATTTTCCCATCGGAAGAAACAGTTACGGGCTCTGCAGCTCCCATACTAGCTTGGGGAACGGCTCCCATGTAACGGCAAGAATACGCAAGAAGAGCTCCTGCTGACAGTGCCCAGTTATCGACTAGGGCAATGACGGGAATATGATCTTCTTGATCGATCCTCTTGAGCTCTTCTGAAATACGAAGAGCTGAAAACACCTCGCCTCCCGGCGTATTGAGATCGAGAAGAATAAAGCGAACTTTTTCTTTGCGAAAAGACTCTAAAGCATATTTCACATAAAGATAGGTCGAATGATCGATCGCCCTATCTCTTTCAATAGTCAAATACCCAGCTTTTGCTTCATTTGCTAGATCGATCTCTGCCCATTTTTCCGCATAGCCTAACTGGCTCAAAAACAAAAAAGCGCAGATCCAAACCCAAAATTTCCTCATGGCAGAAAGCTCAATTTATCCACAGTATCTTTCAACTGAAGTCGTAGTTGTTCTACTTGTCCTGTCATTTTCTGTAAAATCTCAGGAGGAGCTTTTTCTAAAAATTCTTTTTCTTGAAGTTTTGTCTGTAAAGACTCTAGCTGCTTAGAGAGTTTTTCTTGTTCTTTGAGCAATCTCGTTTTTTCTTTTTCTTTGAGCTCTTCAGGAAGAGGGATCTCAATTTCTAAAGCCCCAAGTTTTTTCTTTGCACTCAAAGGCAGATGAGGAGCCGTTTGTGCAAACTGTAAACTCTGTATCTTGACTAAGGAATGCAACATGTTTTGGTTCTCTTCAATGCATTTTCGATCTTCTGCCTTCCCTAAAACCCATACATCAATAGCTGTAGAAGGTGGAAGCTGCATTTCAGCTCGCACATTGCGTAGAACACGAAGTACTTCGTCTAAGAAAACAAAAGACTCTTCTACTTGAGGATCTATATCTGACTTACAAAGAACTTTAGGATACATTGCTACAGAACAAGATCCTGATCCAAAAGCTAAAAGAGCTTCTTGCGTATACGGATCAATGCCTTGAGAAGGATTATTTCCTCCAAACTGTTCTTTGAGAAGAGCAAAAAGCTCTTCAGTAATAAAAGGTGTCATAGGATGTAACAAGCGGATGGAGGAAAAAAGCACGATCACTAAAAGCTTTTGCTTATTTTCTCTTTGCTCTAAAGACCCAGTCTTTTTAGAAAGATAAGGCTTGGCCATTTCGACATAGTAGGCACAAAACTCTTTCCAAAAAAAGTCATAGGCAGCCGTTGCAGCTTTATCGAATTGATACTCGCAAAGTAGAGCATCCACATTTTGGACAACACGACTTAACATAGAAAGAATCCACTTGTCTTCCAAAGTAAATAACGATCGATCTAGACCTTTAGCAAAAGCGTCTTTAGAAAGATCTTCTAAATTCATAAAAACAAAGCGAGCACCATTCCATACTTTATTCGCAAAGTTTTTATATTCTTCAAATTTCCTTCGATCTAAATCAATCTGCCTAGCTTGCGTTGCGCTAGCGCAGAGGGCCATTCTCAAGGCGTCAGTCCCATAGAGGTCGGTCATCTCTAAAGGATCTATAATGTTCCCTTTAGATTTAGACATCTTTTCCCATTTCCACTCGACTCCCTTAGGAATCGTAGTTCCTAGATCATAGGATAAGCGCTCTTCCCCTACAATATATTGAACTCCCCCTTCTTTTTTTGCTTTCCAATAAGATTTCCCGTAGATTAGACCATGTAAAAAAGTCTCTGGGAATGGAGCATCTCCCATCACATATTTCCCCATAAGGATCATTCGAGCTACCCAGAAAAAGAGAATATCATGACCTGTAACTAAAACTGCATTTGGGTAAAACTTTTGCAATTCTGGAGTTTTTTGAGGCCAGCCTAACACACTAAAAGGCCAAAGAGCTGAAGAAAACCAGGTGTCGAGAACATCTTCTTCTTGGATCCAATTGTCCGGATCTTTTTCTACTTCTGGAGGAACTCCCTCTTTTTCATAACAAAGGATCTTTTCAGGATCTTGCTTATGATACCAAATCGGAATACGGTGACCCCACCAAAGTTGCCTCGAAATACACCAATCTCTTAAGTTATCAATCCAATGGAAATATGTGTTTTCCCAGTTTTCAGGGATTAATTTTACTTCCCCACTTTCTACGATCTTTCTCATCTCTTTCTTAAAAGCGCTGGTCTTTACAAACCATTGTTTAGAAAGATATGGTTCAATCACGGCTTTAGATCTGTAAGAAATCCCTACTCTATGACGATGAGGTTCCACTTTCACTAAAAAGCCCAGAGCTTTCAGCTTATCTGCTACTTTAAATCTCGCCTCTTCCATACTAAGAGAGGCAAACTCTCCCCCTTCCTCATTCACTTTCCCATCAGAAGTCATCATATTGATCATAGGAAGGTTATGAGAAAGCCCCATCTCATAGTCGTTGGGATCATGGGCTGGGGTTACTTTGACAGCTCCAGAACCAAAAGAAGGATCTACATGCCGGTCAGCAATAATGGGGATTCTTCGATTTTTTATAGGGAGTAAGATCTCTTTTCCGATCCATTTCTTATACCTTTCATCGTCGGGGGAAACGGCAACAGCTGTATCTCCAAAGAACGTTTCAGGTCTTGTCGTTGCAATGACAATGTATTGTGATGGATCTTCTGCTAGAGGGTAGCGTAGGTGCCATAAAAAGGTTTCTTTTTCTTCATATTCCACTTCATCATCGGCAAGAGCTGTCTGCGTAACAGGATCCCAATTGACGAGATAATCCCCTCGATAGATAAGTCCATCGTCAAACATCTTTTTAAAGACCGTTTTTACAGCCAGGTTTCTCTCCTCGTCCATAGTAAAGCACAGTCTAGACCAATCACAAGAAAGTCCCAATTTTTTCAATTGCATTAAGATGACTTCCTGGCTTTTATCCTTCCAATCCCAAACGTGAGATAAAAACTCTTCTCGACAAAATTCCTTTCTTCGTTTTCCAGTCTTTTCGATGAGCTGCCTTTCTACGACTGTCTGCGTAGCAATCCCTGCATGGTCTGTGCCAGGAACCCAAAGTACTTCAAAGCCAGACATCCTTTTCCATCGAATGAGCACATCTTGAAGAACTCCGACTAAAGCATGCCCCATATGTAAGACGCCTGTCACATTTGGAGGTGGCATCACAATACAATAGGGAGGTTTTGGGGAATCGGCATTAGCAACGAAGACCTTTTCTTCCTGCCAAAATTCGGCCCATTTCTCTTCAATTTCTTTTGGTTCAAACGCCTTGGGAAGGTCTTTCATAACAACACCTGAAAATAGATAAACTTGACAGAAGATAGCAGAAGAAAAACGCAAAGTCCATTCAGAAAAGATTCATACTCAAAAAATGAAGATTTAGTCGAAACACTATTAAAAATATGCATTGAAAGATGCCGATTCCGCTTAAAAAAAAATTAAATTTCACCCAAAAAAGCACATTTCAAATTTAAACAAATCAAACTAAAAATAAACTATATCAATCTAACAATCAACACATTGACATTATAATTGAAAAAACATACAATTATAAAAGCTAATAATTACAGGATCACAACATGAATATTACACATAATACAAACGCAAACAATTTCAATGTATCCATAGAAAATTTTTGCATCGATCCTAGCAAGTGCGCTCTAGTTCCCTTCAACGAAGAAACAGGATCTGATTTTTTAGCTAATGCCGCCCTTATATGGAATACTGCATTACCATACATAACAAAAACTTTTAATTTTCTGGAATTAGCGACTAAAGAATCAGCGGCTTGTCCAGCTTCCTTTTTACCAGAAGACTATCAAATCACAAGCTCTAATTGGGGAAAACATTGTGCTCCTATAGTACACAACGCAAAAGAAACATTGCACAAGGCAACTGAATCCATCTCAAAAGTAACAGACCATTTCACCGCTCCTATGAAGAAAATTTTTACAACCGTTTTTTCTTTTCATTCTTTACCTAAACTACCATCAGAAATCGCTGAAAAACCAACCTCCAATAGCTTAGCTGCAACGGCGCTACTATCTACAGCGCTCGTCGCATCAGTAACCCTCCCCTTTCTCTCCTTATTTTATAAACTCCCGTCTACTACAGCACAGCAATCCCAGTTACAAAGAATTTCCTATTCAGGGATCAAAGGATCTCTCATAGGATCTGGCTCTTCTTACTTATTCGGTCAAAACCCCATTATAGGAGCTTCGCTTGGCGCTGTTTCTATGGCTGTTATAGATGGAATTTCTTATGGGACCTCAACAATCAGAACCTGGGGGGCCAGAGCACTTTTCGGCATGGGAATTATGAATTGCGCCCATATACTACACCAAGATTTTGTAGATAATGATAGGGATTTAGAAAAATTCTCTCTGAGTTTTGTTACAGGAGATTCTTTGGCTAAAGTTCAATCAGAACAAAGCAAAATCGCCTCTCTTTCTTGGAAGCTCTTCGGCATGTCCTTCCTTCCCTACTCTGCAACAGCTTACTTAAGTTTAGCCGCCCAGTCCCCTACGTGGAGAACTGACACATTCAACATGTTAAATAACACTGCGAGACAACTCCCTGACATGTTCAATCGAACCATAGAATTCGCACAATCTCCTTCCCTGGATTCTTTAAATATATGCGCGCATATCAAACCAATAACACCTAAAGCATTTTCTTATGTGCCCAATTGGTGTTCTAACAGCTATACTTTCCTAAGAAACATGGAGACAGAAGCCGGACCTCTCTGGAATAATACGATATCCTTTCTACAAAAATCTCTAGCGACCAACAACACAAATTCAACTACCTAAAAAGTTCTAAAAATACGAGGAAATCCAAAATACCTGAATTTCCTCGTATTCAAAATCTAAAAAAGTACTTTCATAAAAAAAGCATTCCTCCTACGCTCAAATGCAATAAATTATTTGACAAGTGGAGATTGCATGTCTAAAAAATTGCTTGCCGCATGCCTTTTTAGCACGATATTTTGTTTCTCAGCGATTAACTATGAAGTATACCTAGAAAGTTGGGATTCCTGTGGCGACGTATCATTCTGGCAAAATGCCATGGAAGGGCTCCCCAGCATCAATGGCAATCCTTCCTATCAAGGGGTAACTCTCAATATTTCTTTCGCAGCGTTCCTTTTTGACGACTCTCCCCATCTACAAGGATTTCAATTCTCTAATACCAATACGCAATCCGAGGTGGATGCATCTATTAACCAGATAGTTTCCTACGTACATGGTCAAGGAGGAAAAGTAAAAGTTTCTTTTGGAGGAGCTTCCTATGCGTATCCTTTTGCTCCCAACTACTTCATCAGCCAGACTACGGCTGATGGTGGATGGCCAAACAATATACAATATCTTGCAGATGGAGTGATTGCTAGCGTTCAGTATTACGGATTAGATGGAGTGGATTTTGACATAGAAGACCCTCAACCCGCAAGCTCGAGCAAGGAAGAATTCGCAGCGCAACTTATCACCTTTTTACAAGCTGTTCGCACAGGACTTCCAACCTCTATTATCTCCATTACCATCCCTGGACAGGGATGGAACTCGTACTGGCAAAATTTAGCACAAAGTGTTGGAACATCTGCTGGTCTTGTAGATTATATTAGTTTTATGGAATACGATATCGGTGTTAGCGGTACTTATCCCGATCAAATTGTCTCCGACATCAAAACTTACACATCCACTCAGGACGAATATCTTCCAACTAATTATTCTCCCGGATGGAATATTCCGATATCTCTTGTACAGTTAGGTCTTATGGGGGGAAGCGATGATCTAGGCAATATTCTTACAACGAGCGCTGCAGAAAGTCTCACCTCCGTTGCAGCAGATGAGGGGCTTTATGGGGTGATGTTTTGGGACCTGGACCGAGATGCTGGAACCACTCCTAATGACTGCCAACCAGAGGTCCCTCCAACAGATGCAGATCCTTATGCGTTTTCTAACGCCATTCGCCAAGCAATTTTAGCCCCTACACCCATTGAGAATTTTTCTTCTTATCTGCCTGCGGTTCGAAAAACAAATACAATGCAAAAGGCTTTGATTAAATATCCGCCTCCTCCCCATGGAGCGCCACCCACCCAACCCTCATCGTAAGGTATCACCGTGAAAAAAAGGCTTTCTCTCTTAAGTATTTTATCTGCCTGTACAGGACTCTATGCAGAAACTCCTACGCCTTCTCTACCAGGCGAGCCCTTAAAGAGCTCTGAGAACTATCCTGCTGGGTACAATAGGCCAGCAAGAATCACGCTCGAAAACATGCCTGATATTTTTGTCGACGTCTCATTCACTTATTGGGATGTAGCACAAGATGGTCTAGATCTTGCCAATAGCGCGTTATTTGCTTCCAATGGCCCTGGAACAGGGTATCTTGCCTCCGCTACTTCCAATAGCGTCGTGCTATCGCAAAACGCCGGATATACACCTGGATTCAAGGTCGGAATAGGAGGCAGTTTTCATGAATGGACCCTTGCAGCTGAATATACTTGGGTTCGACAAAACACGCATACTCAGCAGCTTGCTCCTACTGCATCTCCCAATTTAGGGACATCTATTTGGACTATGAACAATTGGTTCCAACAAGTTACGAGTCTCGGACAAACCATTGTAGCAACAAACGTATCATCTCACTGGAAAGTTGGCATCGATTTTGGAGATCTTATGATTTCTAGACCTTACTACCAAGGAAAGAGGCTCTGCCTCTCTCCTTTCTTCGGGATTAGGTCTGCTTGGATTCGACAAAAGCTGAACATCGACATTGCCATACCCACTGGAGCGCTACCTACCGGAAGTCTTTCCACAGCTTCTAGCTATAATACTTCCCACTCTTGGGCTTTAGGTCCTAGAGCTGGACTTGCCGCAGATTGGCTATTGCCTATGGGTTTTAAAATAGAAGGAGACCTTGCGGCAAGTCTTCTTTTCACCCAGTACACAAAAGTTTTTCACTCAGAACAAGTCGCCTATTACCAGTCCATCCCCTCTACTCTAGAAACGACGCTTTCAAACTGGAATTGCGTGCGTCCAATAGCAGAAATGGGATTAGGGCTTGGATGGGGTACCTATCTTGCAAAACAAAAATACCATATAGACTTTCTCGCCTCTTATGATTTTCTGTTCTTATGGGATCAGAATATGATCAGAAAGCTTATGGATCAAACAGTAGCAGGAGTCGCATCCGGAGGCAATGGGCTCTCCATTCAAGGGCTGACCCTTTCTGCACGCTTTGATTTCTAATATATTTATTTAAAAAATCTGCCGCAGAAATACGGCAGATTTTCATTTCTAGACTTAGTAATTAAGACCATATCCCACAGGAAATAACGTTGGAGTTTGCTTTAGAACTTCTCGCATAGAAGCTGGCCAAGCAAAAGGTAACGTATTGCTATAATACGTTGTCCCATTGATCACATAGGGTTGATTAAAATCAGAGCTATTTTGTCCAAATATAGCGTTAGTTATTGCAACACCCCCTGAAGTACCAGGAAGCCATGCTGCTATAAATGCGTCGCTTAAAGGAAGCGGAGCTCCAGAGCCTTCCGTTATAACTAGAGGTCTTCCAGAGAGCAAAACCGTCGTTACTTTAACGCCTAAAGCTTGAAGTTTTGTAATCACATTCATTTGTTGAGTGGTAAACTCAATCCCCAAAAACTTTGCTTGATCTGGCGTAGTATAAAAATTTTCCCCCGTAATTGCCCCCTTTAAATACCAAGGATTGAGATTGTCTACATCTCCATTGTATTCTGCATAAGGGTATTCTCCGATGACTATAATGGCTATACTATTTTCTGCAGTTACACCACTTAAATCACTAACGAGGATTGTATCTTCTCCTACAAAATAGGTAGGACTACCATAAGCAGTAAATAGAGCTTTTACGCCGTCTAAAACTGATGACGCATAAGACGTTGTTTTATTGGTCGATCCTTGAGCCCAAAAGCCATTACCTTTCTGCCCTTGCCAATTGACCGTCCATCCACCACACTGCGATCCAATATCATCACAAATACCCATCAAAAACACGTTATCAATATTACTTGGATTTACAGGGATCACAGAATTATTTTTTAAAAGGACCAAGGATTGCTCAGCGGCTTGAAGTGCAATACTAGCTTCCGCAGGGGAAGAGCCTTCTCCGGTTAAAGTATTTTGCATGCTGAGTTTTGCACGAATAATCCGCGTTACTGCCTCGTCAATTCGACTCATAGGAATTAATCCTGTCGTAACAGCCTCGGTCAAGTAATTCACGAACTGTGTAACTGTCGTGTAATACAAAGGGCTTAGGGTCGTATAAGGGGACACTGTTTCATAAATGAATGGATTTTCATAAGCTGCAAGGGCCAACATAAAAAGGTCCACTCCTGCATTCACAGATTTAGCCAATCCTTCTACGTAACTCATGCTTTGATTATTCAAAACATTATTTTTATAAATCGCTCGAGATACTCCTACATAATCAGAAACAACGAATCCATCCATTTTGTATATTTGCCCATCGCTTCCCACAATTCCAGTCCGACAAAACTGATTGATAGAATCAAAGGGGCCCCCAAAATGCATAGGGACGCCATTGGTGCTGTTATAAGAGGCCATAATAGAACCAACATTGGCTCCATCTTGGACGGATCCTTCATAACCAGCTCCATTATTTAGCCAATCTGTCCTGAAATTTCTAGCATAAGCATAACCTTCGTCGACGCCATCTTTAGTAGCTCCATCTCCCATAAAATGTTTTGATGTCCCTAAAACACCCTCTAGATAAGTCCCTGTGTTATCTATGGATTGAAGACCTTGTACATAACTGTAGGAAAGCGCTTTTAAGACAGCATTATCTGAAGTAAAACACTCATAAAACCTACCCCATCGATAATCTAGACCTCTAGCCACAGTCGGCATAAAAGACCAATTAAAATGACTATCTAGGATATTTAAAGCTGTATAACTTGCAACGCTTTGCACTAAAGAAGGATTGTGAGTGGCTCCAAGTCCAATATTATGAGGAAAAATAATAGAACCCACAACGTGTTGATCCCCGTGAATTGCATCGGTTCCCAGCAATAAATTGGTTCCAGCAGGTCCATTGTAGTACTGAATAGCTGTATCAGCAAGTCTTTGCCACTCCGCAACACCTTGACTCTGCCCTGAGTACGTAATAGGGCCTCCGGCTTGTAATACAGCTCCTATATGTAAAGAACTGATCTGATCAAATCCGAGGATAGGACCCAGCTCACTATCTGTTAGTGGGGGACTTTGTTGCCAAGCAGCTTGCGCAAGGGCCATCTGCTGAGAGCCAAGACTCTGCGTTAAAAAATCAAAAGTCGGGAGAACCATCTGCCCAACTTTCTCAGCAAGAGTCATATTCGATACAATAGTCACAGCTTGATCTTGATACTGAGGAAAAAATCCCGGAGTCGAAACAGTAGCATACGAGCAAGAAGTAAAGAGAGCTGTTAAAGTAAGATATTTCTTTATCATAATTTAAAACCCAAATGTTGTAAAAGCTGTGAGTCCTTGTAAAGTAATTTGCGTGGTTCCTTCATTAACGCTGTTATGAAAGTTGTTAAACATCCAAAGATTGCTTTCCCAAGCAGCTCCAAAATCTAAAAACATAGAGTTTTCCGAGAAGAGAAACTTCCATCCAAGACCCAATTGCAATTGTAAATGCGTTGCAGGAATCCAGCTATTTTTATCATTAAAGGATCCTCCTCCAAAGGGAGTGGACGTTCCAGCGACAAGATTGGATAGAGAAAAAGAATCTTCTCCGATCATACTTCCATATAACAGGGAGGCTGCAAATCCTCCAAAAAGATGCATATGATAGGGAAGTTTTACTTGATCAAAAAAACCAAATGTAGGCCCAAGTCCCGAAAAGTGCATGCTACCATTATAAGAGCCATTAGAAAATCCGTTATAAGTAGGAACAAAGGTCAAAAGACTTCCAAGATTTGCATATCCTGTGTAATTCACAGATAAGGTACGTTTAATGAAAGCGCTTTGGATCCCAAAAAAGGGTTTAAAGAGATTGTATTTAGAAAGAAACCCACGTCCCGCTTTCAAATCTACGACATTATAATGCAATGTCCAAGAGCTTTCCGCAGAGGAAAAAGGACCTGGTGATACCAGTTGAATCGGTACCTCGTCCAAGAAATCTGCAGCACCACTGGGAAACCACTCCCCTAACCAAGTCCCATAGATCCCAATCCCGTTCTCTGACCCTGAAAGACCAGTATTCGTATCTGTTGCACTATGCGTTGCAAATGTCTTGGTTTTTTTCGTATGGTTATAATAACAAGTCCAATCTAACAAAAGATCCCAATGATCCCTTTTTGTATCCCATCCAAGTCCCACATGAAATCCAGGCGCCCAATTTAAATCGAGAGATTGATTGTATCCAGATGGATATCCTGAAGTATCAAGAGATACTCCCACAACATCTTCCGTAGTCACAACTTGAGCATAAGGCTGCGTGTTTTCCGAAGGAGTCCACCAGAGAAATTCTAAGTTAACAGACATTCCTGCAGAATTATCTTTCACAGAAGGAGACAGATTACCAGGAGCATCAGCTAGTACAAAACTCGTAGGAAGAAACAAAAAAGAAAGTGCCGTCAAATGTATTTTTCTCATAAAAACCCCGTTTTATTGGAAAAATAAATTTACTGACTATGTTTTTTAGAGGCTAGAGAATTCGAAAAAAAACTGAACATCTAACGTTATCCAGACAGAATTTTGTCTAGATAACGCTAGATATTTTATCTTACTTATGAAAAACGCTTTTTGCACTTTTTAGATAGCTTCTCATGTCTATGACAATGTCTGACATTCTCGATTGCAGTAGGAAGCACTTGATATGTTATGTCATCAAGAGTTCCATTCACCCATTGTGCATAGCCTCCTAAACTCGAACCATTTTCCTCAAAGATACTATTGAAGAAACCGACGACTCCAGAATCTACAGTATATGGTAATGTTACGGATCCACTAGCAGATTCTACAACAGGCGTAGTGTTATTCCCAGTCGATTGATAAAAATACAAATTAGGAGGATTTTTATCGTTAGTTCCCCCTGTCTGATACAAATTAGCAAGATTAATAGCGGGCAATAGAAAATTCATGCCATATTTGATATAATTTGGATTAGATTTTATTAGATGAGCAAACAAATAAGGAGTCCCAGAATCCCAAGATGGCGGATTTTGCCACAATATATTGTAGTTAGCCGCATACTCATTTGTAGTCCCACAATTTTGCGTATACATCTGAGGACTGACATAATCGTATGGACAAACGTCCCAACCAGAAGCTTCATAAATAGTTGAGCATACACTCCGCCCTGAATTATCCGCTTCTTGCGCATTCCCATTGTAATTAGAGCAAGAGTGAGCCATTGTAGCAATGATCATAACGTCCTGCTGCTCTTCGGAAACATTATATGTAGAGTTCGAATTGTTTTTTATATAATCAAATAATTTAAGAAAATCCTCTCCAGTAGATCCATTAGACGCAGAATTTTCTATATCAAAAACTAAACAATTATAGTCGTCATTTAATTTCCCTGTACCCAGTCCAGTTAACGTTTGCCCAGTGCCCGTTTCTGTATAGCTAAACTCCACGTTCGTTTTAGTGACCGCTTTATAAATGGAATAAATAGCCCCATCTTCTCCATTATTCCAAGATCCATTTTCATTGCCACCCCCTAGGCACAAACCTAACAGAGCCTCTCCAGCCCCCGGATCTAGTCCATTATCTTTGAAGTACTGCACTGCATTTGTGTACATGTTTGTATTCGTTGCAGCATTTACTGTATTGCTCAAAGCAAGCTCTGCGTTAGAATATCCGCTAAATAGAAATATAGCGTTCAGACCGGGAGGGAAATTATTTCCATAATAGTTAAATGTCCCCTCTGCCTGGACTACATTACTCGGTTCCAGATAACTAGTTTGAGGGGAGCTTACATACCCTGCAAAATACTGGGTTGCAGGGGAGCTGCCTATAAAATTACTCACCCAATAAAAATAGCCTTTTATTTCACCGCCCTTCCAAGGGTATAATTGATCTGTCATAGCATCCTCATTTTTATATTTAATATTAAACACATTACATAAACGCATCTAACTTAATGCTATTTTCAATTTAAAATATTGTATATACATAGATTTCAACAAGCACAAAAAATAAAAGCACAAACCACTTACTACAAACCATTTGTAAAATTTTAAAAAAATTCACGACAAGGAATTTATGTGAAAAATCAGAGAAAATTGATCAAGACATTTTATAAGTATATCGTTTAGAAGGAGATACGAAAATCAAAAGACTCCGCATCTCCAAATGCCCCCCATCTATCTAAGCTTTAGTTTTCTAAAGCTGGAGGACGACTGATAGCGAAATTATCAAAATAGGCATGCTGCTCAGTTTTAGGTGCCCAACTTGAGTCCGATCCTCCAAAAAACGAATCGATCGCAGCCCCATTAATAGAAACATCACTACTGCTACGCAGCATTATATCTGTAATTTCATAAAATAACACACCATCAATCCATACGCGAACGTACCCTTCATGTTTATTTGCCTTTCCTAAGTAGATCTCTTGTTTTAAATGCTGCCACTGCCCTCTTTTGAGATAAACTTCAGAGGTTTCAAGCGCCGGATAATAATCGCCGCATTTCTCTACTTTTTCCGGATTATAAACATAAACATAAAATGCGCCATTCTCTCGCCACATATACCTAATGCTAAATCCTTGGAAAGTATCATTTTCAATACAGCCTGTAGGAGAATCTTCATAAGAGCATAATCCTGGAAGTTTCCCGCCTTTTACCCAATCAAACTCCGGATCAAAATACACATCATATTCGAAACACAAATGCTCATATTTAGCATTTAAAGGCGCATTAAAAGCCATCCCTTCACCTCCCCCCTCTTCACCTGCCTGATAAGTAATATGCAATACTTTTTGATCTGGATTTACTGGATCTGCAGCTATACTCATGTTCTCTTCCTCACTAGAGGGCATATACGTATTCCAGTCCCATTCAAAATCATCATCCAGGTAAGGTCCGATGGTATCATCTGTAAATGTTACAGGTCCTAAAGACAAAGCTGAAGCAAAAGGCATGTATTGAGAAAACACGCTAGTTGCGCAACATAGCGCTACGAATTTCCATTTTATTAATCGGGATCTTCCCCGATTCCAAGGGTATTTTTGATCAGACATAATGAATTCCTTTTTATATTTATTATTTTATATGCGACAAGTGACGCACAGTAAATCAATGCTATTATTAGCGATTTTTTATTGTAAGCTGAAGATAGGAAGAAAGCTTTCCATCAAACATCCTCTCTAGGAACTAGGCACATATGCTAAAGAAAACCCCGTTCCAGAAGCTGTTAAAGCAAATGATGCTCCAGAAGGCAAGTTCTCTGAGGTCACACTTGCAAAAAAACTCCCATTACCTGTACTCCCCTCGGGAGGAGTCCCTCCATATTGGACTGTAATAGACATCGTAGTAGCGTAGTCATTTTCATCTGCAACGGCATATACATTGCCCCCTTCAGAAAGATATAAACAATAATTAAGAACAATATACGCCCCATCTTCCGAAAATTCAAGATCTTGACTTGCTCCCACATTTAAACAGGAACTGGAACCTGCGCAGCTGATGCAATTAGAACAAGAGCCGCAATAGGCTGTTACTTCCGTTGTATAGAAAAGGTTAGAAGCGTCACTGGCCTCTACGGTTATTTCCTGATTGTAGCAATCGTTTCCTCCAGAACAAGACATCGTGATATAAGATAAAAGGTAAACATATTCAGATCCAGAAGCTGAACCATTTGTAACACAAGACGAGATTGCAGATGATGTGGAAGACGTTTGAGCAAAAACTTTCTGCTCAGTAGATAGCACAAAGCCTAGAACTAAAAAACAAAAAAACCTAAGAAAAAATCTCATAAAGCAACCTAAATATTAATAATATTAAGCAAAAACAATCGCTAATATAATTAGATTGATAAAAAACAAAACTGTCAATTGTTTAATTGAACAGAACATTTACACAAATCATCAACAGAAAGAAAATTGCTAATTTACAAGTGTTTGGGCGTCCCGAATTAACAAATCGACGTCCCACTTTTTAAAAAAAATCATTTTACACTTAATGGAAACAAGGTAACACGTTAATCTTTAACACATTAAATATTTAACGAAACGCAGAATTCAAAAAGTGAAAGATTGCGCATACACATTAATATTGTTTATTACTGACCTTCAACAAATTACAATTAAAACAAAAGCAAAACCTCAAGCAATTAAAAACAAAAAAAACTCATATAAATTGACAAAAACACTGAATTCACAGTAAAATTGCCACTTTAAATCTCTAATTACAAGAATAAAATGATTACATCTACGAAAGATAAAAGACCGGGTCAAGCTATTGCTACTGCCGAAGTAAAAAAACAGAGGAAAAATTATAAACTTGGGGAAGTTAGCAATCTAATGCCGCATATTTCCTCCCCATTCAGTGATATTCCCCTAGCTAGAGAGATTTTTCCGGACCGAACTAAAACAATAACCTCATCGCAAAACGATGCTGTGCAAAGAAGCGTTACTCCTATTTTTCAAGTAGTGTCAGGAACTCCTCCGAGATCGCCAAATTCCCCTGCTTCCAGTAGTTACCCTACCTCTTGCCGCAGCGTTCAACAAGATCGAGAAGAGCGCCAAAAGACAGCATTAAAAGAAGCGCGCAGACACAAACAATATTTCCACAACGATAAACCTATCTTTCCTGATTTCACCACCCCTTCTGAAGGCAGAAATTCTACCATCTATCCTATCTTACATAAAAACCTTGTCATAAAAATGAATCAAACAAGCTCAATTATATCTTCAGACAGTTTAATCCAACACGATGACCTTCTCTCTCGGCCAACCACTCAGTCTACAAATCCTTTAGATGAGAACTTCTACGTCCCTATCATCCCTATATTAAATAGAAATAGCTGTACAAAAGACGGATATATCCTACAGGAGAAAATCACCCCTTTCACACAGGCTCCCTGGAGTCCCGATCAATCTCTAATAAGCATTCAAGAAAATCCAATAACAGCTTCTTATTTAGATCAAATGACCAATCTGTTTATCCACACACTATCTTCTGAAAAGCCAGCTCTCGATCTAAGATGGACAAACTTTGGAATCAAACCTGATGAAACATCATCAAAAGACACAATCTATCTATTTGATTTTTATGAACAAGAAGATCCATTCTATTTGTTCGCAGACGAAAGTCTTCTCTTAATCGCAGATGGCAATCGAGAAGTTTTGGATTACATTTTAGAACAATGTCACATAGCTGTACCAGGTTACGACATTTCAAATCTTGAAGGAAAAGCTTTAAAACGGTTTATCCCAGGACAAAGAGCGATTTGAAGAGAATAATTAGCTCAAAAAAGGCCACTATATAGAGCTTTTCCAGCTTAAAAATTCGCCTCAAAAAAGGCTAGAATCGAATCTCTTGTATAAGTAAGAGATTTTTCTGTATGAGCTGAAGACAAGAAACATGCTTCCCACTGTGAAGGAGGGAAATAGATCCCTCTAGAAAAAAGGTATTCATAAAACTTGCGAAAAAGGGGGGCATCTAAATTAGCCAGGTCCTCTTTGCTTGTAGCTTGTCTTACTCCAAAGAAAAGAGTAAATAAAGACCCCTGACGATGTAAGCAAATCGGGGCGTTCTTTTTATCTATCCACTCTTGTAGAGGGGATAGCAAAAGATCTGCTTTTTCTTGTAAATCCGAATAAAAAGAAGGCGTTTGCAGTTGTTTTAGCGTAGCTAACCCCGCTTGCATAGCTAAGGGATTTCCTGAAAGAGTGCCTGCTTGATACACTCCCCCTAAAGGCGCTAAAAAGTCCATGAAACAAGATTTTCCTCCAAAAGCTGCCGCAGGTAGACCTCCTCCGATAATCTTGCCAAGGCAAGTAAGATCAGGATCAATCCCAAAATGTCCTTGAGCGCCGTGAAGTCCGATCCGAAATCCTGTGATCACCTCATCAAAAATAAGAAGAGCTCCTGCTTTTTTCGTCTCTTCTCTCAAAGTTTCTAAAAAGGCTCGAGTTCCTGGAATTAGCCCCATGTTAGCTGCCATGGGCTCAACGATAACAACCCCGATATCAGAGCGCAAACGAAAGGCTTCTTTTACAGATTCGCAGTCATTGTATGGCAAGGAAATAGTATGGGCAATGGTCTCTTTCGTCACTCCTAAAGAAGAGGAATTGGCCAACTCTGTGACACCAGATCCCGCTTGTATGAGAAGCGGATCGAAATGACCGTGGTAGCAACCATTAAATTTGATGAGACAAGGCTTTCCTGAAATCGCGCGAGAAAGCCTTATAGCAGACATCACAGCCTCAGTCCCTGAAGAGACAAACCGAATTTTTTCTATGGAAGGCATCAGAGCGATGATTTCTCTAGCCATTTGCATCTCTAACGGAGTGGGAATACCAAAGCTCGAACCTAAAGCCATCTGTTTTTGAACGGCTTCTACCACTTTGGGATAGGCGTGGCCCAAAGGAAGAGCGCCCCAACTCATGCAATAATCAATCCAGTGATTCCCATCGATATCGTAAATTATCTCTCCAGACCCTTTTTCTATTTGCAAAGGAAGCATCTTGAGTTCATGACACGCCCTAATCGGAGAGTTCACCCCCCCAGGAATCAATCTACAACTTTCTTCAAAAATGTACTGAGTCTGAGGCCTTTGCATAATACCTTGTCAAGTTAAGTTGAGAAGACGATAATCCTACGTGGTCATAAATACAACTTTTTTTCATGCGATATTTTGCGTTAATAGGATTTTTTTTCATTGCAACGACAGCTTACGCCAAAGTCTCTTACAAAGTAGAGTATTTTGGTGTAGAAAATCCTTCGGCCTTAAAAACGATCAAAACGACAACGCATTTAAGTTCCATGAGAAAAAACTCTCCGGAGTCGATCAGCGCTCTTCGTTATCGCGCCGAGTCTGATATTCCTGACATTATTAAAATTCTACACGCTCATGGATACTACGAAGCTTCTGTCCAAATCCACATTGAAGAAACCTCTCCTCAAGCCCTTGTTCATGTCTATGTCCATTCAGGCCCCGCCTATACTGTAAAAGATTTTACCATAGAACTTTTTCAAGGGAGCAAAGATCGCTGCCTTTCCTGCCAGGAACTTTCTATGGGCACTCTGGGAGTTTCTGTTGGAAAGCAAATTTCAGCCCAAGAAGTAATCAATGCAGAGCTTTTAGCCTTACAAAAACTGTCCTTATGCGGATATCCCCTAGCCTCAATCTCTGATCGAGCGATCGTGGCCAATGGAGAGACTAAAACGGTTTCCATCCGACTAGACATCGATGCAGGGCCTCGTGCGTATTTCGGAGAGTTAAAACTTCAGGGAAATACTCAAGTAAAGAACCTCTATGTAGAGCAAAAATTAGAATGGAGACAAGGAGAAGTTTACTCAGCTTCTCAAGTCGAAGAAACACAAAAAGCCTTGATGGACTCTGGGCTTTTTAATTCCGTTGCAATCTCTCATATGGACATCCCCTCACCTGATGGGATGCTGCCTATGCAGATAGAAGTAGCAGAAAGCAAGCATCGCAGCATCTATGGCGGGGTTAGCTACCAAACCTACTATGGGCCTGGACTTACAGCAGGATGGGAACACCGAAATATCCGAGGAATGGGACAAAAGCTCAGTTTGAAAGGAGATTTGACGAAAAGAAGTCAATCAGGCCTTGCGACCTATCTTATTCCTAACTTTTACAAGGTCGGACAAGATTATGTTTGGGAAGCTGAAGCCATGTATTTGAATGTCCTCCCCTATTCAGAAAGAAGCTATAGTTTGACCAACCGTTTTGAAAAGAGATTTAATAAAAAATCGCGTATCGCTTTTGGGCTAGAGGGAGAAAAACTTTTTGTGCACTCTAGTGCTTTAAATGGAGACTACTGGCTGATAGAAGTTCCCATTTTCTATGCTTACAATGCAGCTGACAATCTGTTAAACCCCACGGAAGGGTTTAACATTGAATACAAAACTACGCCCAGCCTATCTGTTGCTTGGAGAAAAAAAGCTTACGTAATGAACCAATTTGCCTTTGGATACTACTTGCCGGTTAACCCCTCCCACTCGCTTGTTTTAGCGCAGCAAGTTTCTGGAGGATTTTTTTTCAGCGGAGATGAAAAGACCATCCCTCTACCCAAACGATTTTTCGGGGGATCTGAAGAGGAGCTCAGAGGATATACCTATTATTCCGTTTGCCCAGTAAATAGTAAAAATGAACTTATTGGTGGACGCTCTGCCCTATACTATACGTTGGAAGCTCGAGCTCGTTTGACAAAAAATTTCGGATTCGTCCCATTCTTTGATATGGGGAATGTATCGGAATCAAAACTTCCCACGTTTAAAGGAAAATGGCTTAAATCGGTAGGTATTGGAGCTAGATATTTTTCTTTTATTGGCCCTTTTCGTTTGGACGTAGGTTTTCCCTTAAACCCCCGGAAAGGAATAGACAAAAAGTTCCGTATTTTGGTAAGCATCGGTCAAACCTTTTAAAAAGAGTTTCATGAAAAAACGCCGCCTTTTTTTATATCTATCGCTCCTGCTAGGAGTCTCTCTTCTCTTAGCAATTGGCTGCATAGCTCTTTTACAAACAAGCTGGGCTCAAGACTACCTTTGGCAGCGCCTTTCTCTAGAGGCAAAAAAACAAAATATTGTTTTGCATGTAGAAAGACCAGAATTGACTGCCCCATTTCAATGGACTTTTACTCAAGCATCTGCACGTCTGCAAAACAATGAAATAGAAATTAAAAACCTTACCGTTCTTATTAACCCTTTTTCTTTACTGAAAAAAAAGCTGTCGATCCAATCTTTAAAGATTGAAGAAATTCAAATTGTCTACGATCCCTCATTTTCTACGGAGCCTACAAAACAAACAAAGCTTCCCTTAGCTTTTCAGATCAAAAAAATGCAGTGGGAAAAAGTCACTTTAACCAATTCTCATACAGAACAATCGCTATTTTTTTCTATATCAGGAAAAGGAAAGACCAATAGCAAATTAGAAGAATGGCAAGGAGAGTTTCTCGTCAAAGAGCTTACGACTTCCAATAAGTTCTTTCTAGCTTTCCTATCCTCTCATAAACGCGCCCACAAAGAGTTTTCTTGGAACCTCAAATTAAAAGACCCCTACCACCTCAATCTTTTTCTAGGCATAGAAAATGTGCCTTCCTTCGAAAACCGGACCACTCTTTTTCAAGACGACCTCTCTCCTCTTTTTTTCAATACCGCTACTAAAATCTATTCTTTTCCACAAAAAGAAGCCTATTGCCTTACCCATCCCCTATTTTTAGAAGCCTCAGGCTCTTTTTCTGATATCATTTCTTGTACTAACTGCCATCTGCAAACTTCTGGAGCGGATCTAACAGGATCATTTCTTCTTTCTTTTGATGGAACGCCCTTAAAGGGAGATCTTTCTTTTTCCGTACAAAAAAATAGCAACCTTTTTTGTTTACTTCCCCTATCTTGCGATCTCCAAGGCAAAATCCATTTAGATTCCGATTCTTTTTCCGCATCTTTGCTTTCTCCTTCTCTTACTATTCAAGAAAAGGTCTATGGAGCAATGGATGTAACCATTTCCGCTACAAAAAAAGAAAAAACCTGGGAAGGAGACTCTTTAACTTCTCTATCCCACCTACAAACTCCTTGGAAAAACTCTTTTCATTTTATCTTAGCAAAAGAGCAGCTGCTGCTATCCGATCTTTCTCTTTCTTGCGCTGAAGCTCATTTAGAAGGAAAAGCCTCTTTGTTTTTTCCAGACCTTTCCTATCAAGGCTCATTTTTTATTAAAGCCGATGAACTCCGCCCTTTCAGAGACTTTTTGCCCGATTCGGAGCTAGATGGCAAGCTAGGAGCTTCCTTATCTATCCAAGGGCAAAAAAAGGATCTTTCCTGTAAACTCTCTTGTCTTGCCTACAATATTCGCTATCAAAATAGTTTAATGGATGTAGCTCATATTGAAGCTGATATAGATAATCTTTTAGATTCTCCATCAGGAACTTTCTCGTTTGATGCTAAGGATTTTTACTTGCGAGATGTGTACTTATCAGAACTTTCTTTCTCCTCTCTTCCTGAGTCTTTAGACAAACAGTCTTTTTCTCTGGAAATGCAAGGAGTTTGGAAACATCCACTTTCTTTGAAAACCACTGGATTTTATTCTCCAAAAAACCCTTCTTGGAATCTGGACATAGATACATGTACAGGCTCTTTTCTAGCTGAATCTTTCACTTTAAAAAACCCCTTCTCAGTTATTCATCAAAACAAAAACTTCTCTGTAAGTGCCTGTCTTTGGCAGATCGGACAAGGAACGCTTTCTTTCGAATGTTTTTTAAACAATGAAGAGCTTTCTGTAAAAGGCGAAGGAATATCTCTGCCTCTAAACACCTTAGGAATTTTATATCCACACCTCGCGTTTCAAGGCATTGCATCTTTTCAAACCTCTATCACTGGAAAAGACACAGAAACAAAAGGACATTTTCTCCTAGCTTTGGAACAAGCGGATCTTTCCCCTAATAAATCTCAAAATGCTAAAGCTAAAGGCTCCTTACAAGTCCATTTCAGTCCTCTAGGCGCTCAGATCCACACGCATCTATATGGAAAGAACGACCAATTTTTAGAAGGATCTGCGACGCTTCCTATGCAATACTCTTACAATCCCTTTTACTGGAAAATCGACACAGAAAAGCCAGTAACAGGGGATCTTACCATGCAAGGGGCCATTGAAGATCTTTTTGACTTTGTCAATACATCCAGCCATAAAGCTTCCGGATGGATCACAGCTCACCTACTTTTAGCTAAAACTCTTAAAGAGCCTCACGTCTTAGGATCTTTGGAATATCAAAATGGCTCTTACGAAAACTACTTTACGGGAACTAAACTCAAGCAAATCGAAGCAACCATTACAGCCTCTCAAGACATATTGCAGATCAAAACGTTTGAAGCATCGGATACGAAAGATGGGCACATTACCGGAACTGGGTTTATCACTTTAGCACCAGAACTACTTTTTCCTTTTGATATCCAAGCAGATTTAACGCAAATGCATAGCGTTAAAACCGATTTCATAGACGGATCTTTCAGTGGATCTTTACAACTGACAGGAAACTCACAAAAAGCTAGAGCATCTGGAAATGTCACCTCCGATCTAACAACCTTTACGCTTTCAGAAGACCTGTTAAACGAAATCCCCTCTCTTCCTGTTACTTTCATCCACAAACCGATCTCTCTGGAAATTCAACCACTACAACCCGCTGAGTATCCCTTGGAACTCGACATTTATCTGAAAGCAGAAAAAAGTGTCTTCGTCAAAGGAAGAGGTCTTGACTCTATTTGGCAGGGAGATGTCCATCTTTCAGGAACTGTAAACCATCTCGTTACCAACGGAACTTTAATCCTACAAAAAGGAACCTTTGTTTTTTCTGGAAAAAGCTTTGCTCTCACCCAAGGAGAGATTTCGTTTGCAGATCCTAATAGTTATATAAAAATTAGAGGAGAGCTCCCTCTTTCTGCAGCAACGATCATATTTCAAATGCAAGGACCATTGACCTCTCCTGCTCTTACGTTTCAGTCCATCCCATCACTTCCTACAAGTTCCATCTTGTCTTTGATTCTCTTCGATAAAGACATCTCCGAAATCTCTGCATTACAAGCCTTAAGCTTAGCTCAGACCATCGTCTCTTTATCTGGTAAAGGAGGGCCTGGTGTCTTAGAATCCATTCGAAAAACCATAGGAGTTGATCGACTTCACATCGTAGGCAAAGACGGAAGCGATGAGATCTCTGTACAAATCGGCTGGTATTTGAGCCACGGGATTACACTCTCTCTTTCTCAAAGTGCTACCAGTAGCGATATAACTGTAGAGGTTGATCTCAAAAATGGATTTATTTTCCAAGCCGAAACGCAAAATCAAGAAGAAGGAAAATTCTCCTTAAAATGGAACAAGAACTACTAAAACATTAAAACAGTTTTAAGAAAAACTCTCTCTTTTGAGGAAGTCTTTGGATATGAGACCAAGCACAAAAGAGAGCAATTAGATTTCAAAAAAGCACATTATATAGATGCTATTTGTATAGGACTTGCAGATGTAAAACCTCAAAATTCATGATCCAAAAGATGGAAACTGACAAAGATCCACCGGTTTTCTGGCGTCCATTAGATAAACACTCAGCCCATTCGACCTTTTACCCAATACTGTAAGCGAATCTAACTAAAAACATGTTTAAAAAAAACAAACTCCGAATCATTTCTCCTATCTTCTTTATATAGAAGAGAATACCCAAATCTCTGAAAACCGCAAAACTGTTAATAAATTGAAAATTAGAACGTTAGGATATTTTTGATTTTTTCGAAATCTACAAACATTAATTTTTAATTCAAAAACAAACCTGAATTACAATGAATTGCATTTAGACAACTTACACTTTCAAAAAAACACCGACCACACAAAACTTGCACACAATTAAATTGAATTAAAAATTAAAATACACTATAATTAATAATTAAATTACCAAAAACAACGTACATCAAAATCATGCAAGTAACATATCAACCGAACAAAATACAAAATACAATTAGACCTGATTCTATTTATTCACGCTGTAAACAGATCGGGGTGTTCTCCTTGCTAGCAGTCTCTGACTTCTTTTATCGTCCCACAGAGGCCAAAGCTGATCTCACGAATGTTTCTGTATACGTTAATCCTTGGCAAGCTAGAACAGATCCAGTTTGTCCCAACTTATATCTGGAGACAGATTCACCTTTTGTAGAACCTGAAGATAAATTACGATCGTTTGTTGATTGGCGTGAAAATCTTTGGGGATCATACTGTTATACAATCGTCGAACCCAGTTTTTCAGAGGTAATGAATTTCACAGAAGAAAAGAAGCCAACTCCAAGATTTTGTACTCCTGAAGATCTGGCTGAATACAAAATGATCAAAATAATTAAGCTTTTCTTTACACCTCCAAAACCAGAGACTTTTACTCTCGTGGATTATTCATCTCCTTATGGACCTCGTGCTTCTTGTGAATATGATGCCGCAGAAGTAGAAAGCTTTGAAAAAAGAGTGCACGATGGATTAGCAAATGAAGGCTGGCGTTTAAAAATGTTTGAGGCGGGAAGCTCAAGTAACACATATCTAGTAGAAGGCCCTGAAAAAGAAGATGGCTCTAGAGATAAAATAGCTCTTTTTAAGCCTGCTGATGAAGGACTCGGTAATGTCGACAATAAGTTTGGACACACTGTAAATGTAACTTCTTCAGAAGACATGCATTTTAAACATATTAATCTTGGATTTACGGTGGAAAAACAAAACCTTCTAGCCCAATTTGACTATGGAAATTTTGCCTGCATTCCGAAAGGAATTGGAACAGAGATAGATGGCAAATACGGGTGGCTACAGAAATGGGAATCGAATACAACTCCTTTAAAAGAAAAAAGTAGCATAGAAAATCCTTTTGAGATTGTTCCTCTTAATGAGTTTCAGAAGATTGCGTTACTTGATTTTGCATTTGGCAATCCAGACCGTCATGCGGGAAATCTCCTCATAAGACAAGAAATCAATGGGGAAACTCATTTAGTCCCTATTGACTGGGATTTGATTTTATCCGGACCATTTCCTGTAGGTAAGCCAACTCTATCTGCTCATGAAAGGAGCCGTGAACCATTAACTGCTGAAAATATTGCCTATCTGAAATCTCTAGATGCAGAAAGCGTTGCTAAAGCAATACGAGAAGCTGGCCTGCCTAGAGAATGTGCCTTGGCCGTAAAACTACAAATCCTAACACTGAAATACATTGCTTTAAAAGCTAGCCTTTCAGAAGTCTATGCATTTACTACACCCGAGGTGATCTCTTACTATCCACCTAAAATAAAATCCACCTATATAGAGATATTTTTTCAGGCATCAACCGAAGCTAAATCTAAATTATCCCAAACAGACCTGTATGATTATCTAAAAGGAGAAAACATTAGAAAAGCTCTTTATGTGGGAGATGAGGTCACTGCTGATGAAGCTGCGTGGTATCAAACTTACCAAAAGACATCGGAAGAGCGCATTGTAACTCTACTAGAAAATCATGTGACAGACCTTTTTGTAAAAGGTCTGGAAGAAGGAGTTTGTGAGCAGCAGATGATTCAAGGCAGTTATGAAGACAATCCAGCTCAGTATTTATCCTACCCTGAAGATTGGATGCCACCACAGGCTAGACCAGTTCCTGTCACAGATGAGCCAGAGCCTGTCACAGATAAACCTTTAGCTTTTGGGATGGACGAAGAACAAAAACTTCAGCGCTCTTGGAGCTCTTCCTGTGATAATACAAAACCTAGTTTTTCAGAGGTAATCAACTTGTCCAAAAAGGACCCACTTCTAAGCGTTTGCACGGCTGGAGATGAAGAGTAGCAATCTTTGAAAACACAAAAACAGGCCGGTCTAGCTAAAAAAGCAGTCCTGTTTATCATTAATGTTTTAAACGAATTTGACTAAAAAGCCCCTCATGATCAGAAAGCGCTTCTTTTTTTAAAACCTTAGCATCAAATCCCGTTTTTACTAAGCTTGTATGGATCGAATGAGCAGAGTCCTTTAACAGCATCGTGTGATCTAGGTTTAAAGGACCTGAAACTTTCTTTCCTACAAGATTTGCACTAAAAGCATCGCCATCCCAAGTTTTTTCAGAGGATGGGAAGGCATCTCCTTTTTGAAAATACCTCTGCCAAAATGATGCCTTATACTCTTGATCATCTAAGTTGAGATCGCCCGTTACGATAGCGCAACGATTTGCGATCTTAGATACTTTTTTAGTAATAACATCCATCTGCATTTTTCTTGCCTCTACTTCCTCGATCGTTGGAAATTCTGGGAGCTCAGAATGCTGCATATGGGTTGCACAAATTGTTGCAAAAGCTTTTCCCTGACTTTCTAGATCAAAAGCAAAGGCACCTTTGCCAGCATGTTTGGTTCTTCCAACCAGCATGTCTTGAGAAAAAGGGATAAATTCTGGGTGGCTAATTTTATATTTACTCGCAACAAAAATCCCTGAAGAAGTTCCGATCGATTTTGCTCCCATATTGCAATAAAAGTGATTGTACCCCTTCTTTTTCAGCGCTTGATATAGGGTAAAAGCTGTCTGCACATCAAAAACTTCATACAAGCAATTTACGTCCGCATCCTTTTCTAAAATCTTCTCAATTACGCTTCCTAACCTCATGTGCCAAGGAGTAACTCCCCCATCACTAATGGGATATCCAGCTCCTATACAACACACATTCCAAGAAAGAAGAGAAAAGGATTGATCCCAAGGAAGTGTTTTATCCTTTTTATCTCCTTGTAGATAGATAAATGGAGTCGGCTGTGTTTGCATTCCTACATAACGCAGACCGATACCCATAGGCGTTGTAACCAATGCAACAGAGGTAAGTCCTGCAAGACCGACCAACAAAAAAGCTTTCCTTGCAAAATTCGTTATACGACTTGCCATAGGATGCAAAACTTCTACAATCTGCAAACGCCTAAAAAATTCATGTCCCTTACATAGGGGATCTGTAAAGTACGAGGCTGTCAAAAAACAGGTCTTAGCAATTTCTCCATACACCAACTTTTTAGAAAGATGAAGATTTGGCAAGGAAATTTGTATAGATGTATTGGGAAGTATTTTAGAAATATTCATAAAATCCTGTAGAGAAATAGGAAATTGAAGAGGATAGCAAAATATAAAGATTTTATAAAGAAAAAGAACTTATTTATACTGTGAAATTTTTCATTCTTGAGGCATCGATAGGTTATGATGGTGTAAATAGATCCCGATTTCCTGATTAATAGTCTGAATAAAATTGAGATCATCCATTAAAAGAGGGCGCTCTTTTTCAGGAACATAAGCAAGAACTGCTAATGTATTTTCAGAGAACTTTATAGGAAAATACATCCCTTGAGCTAAAGAAAGCGTATCTGTTGACCAACCCCCTATTTTTCCTTTTTGAAATACCCAAAGAGCGGCAGCTTTTTCTCTTTCGGTTTGAAAAACAGCAAAAGAGCTGTCAAAAATCAGCTGGTGATTGGCATCTTGTAAAAAAATCGCGAATTCTCCAGAAAAGCGATGGGAAAGTCGACGGCAAATACTTTCCCGAAGAATGTTAAAATCTACAGCTGCCGCAATCTCTTTTTCAATCTCATAAAGTAGCTCGACAACTGCCTCGCGTCTATACAAAAATTGTTTTTGTTTGCGCATTCGACTTGTAAGACTTCCTAAAATTGCGGCGGTACAAAAATATATACCCACTAAAATACAGTCTTCTGGATCGGAAATCTTTGCCGTAAAAATAGGAGGGATGAAAAGAAAATCCCAGCAGATAGCGCTAAAGAGTGCGGCTAAGAGCACAGGACCCAAGCCTACAAAAAGGCTTAATGTCAAAATCTCTAACAGAAAAATAAATCCAACAGACTTATAATCGATGACGTGTCGAATCAACAAACCAATAACAGTAATACAGACTGTAGATCCCAAAACTAGTGCATAGTCTTTCCAAGTACTTGAAAAAAAAGAAGATGAAAAAAATGAAGAGTTCGTAACCTCAGAATTCTCTTGTCTTAGGATTAAAATATCGATCTGTTTGTTTTCATTTTCCAAACGATACAAAAAATGCTTTTGAAAAATGTTCCAAAATTTTCGAGTCTCTACAGGACGTCCTATAACAAGACGGGTGATTTCTTTATTTTTGGCAACTCTTTGTAAAGCTGTCTCCACATCAAGATCATACGTGGTAATCACCTCAGCCCCTAGCTCTCGCGCCAATTGAAAATGTCGATGCAATCTTTTTTGGTCTGTATCGTTTAAAGACTCTCCATGGCTTACATAAATAGCCACCCAAGGAGCATCTAATTCAAAAGCCAAACGTCTAGTTGCTCGAATTAGTTTCTCTGAAGAGGGACTGGTGCTAATTGCAACCATAAGACGCTCTCTAGCTTTCCAGGTTTTCCCCTGAAAAACCCCATGTAAATCATGTTCTACTTTTTCTGCGACAAAACGAAGCGTAAGGTTTCGTAAAACCGTTAAATTTTCTTCCCTAAAAAAGTTATCCACTGCGATCTTGACCTTTAAATCCCCTACATAGACTTTTCCTTCCTGCAAGCGCTCTAAAAGTTCATAAGGAGCAATGTCAACGAGCTCGATGATATCAGCTCTTTCTAGAACAACATCTGGAACAGTTTCCCGTACGACAATACCGGTAAGATTTTCTACAATATCTTTCAGACTTTCTATATGTTGTACATTCAATGTAGTATAGACATCAATACTGGCATCCAAAAGTTCGATAACATCTTGCCAACGCTTAGGATGTTTTGAACCTGGAACATTGGTATGAGCAAGCTCATCAACTAATACAATCTGCGGATTTCTCTGCAAAATGGACTCTAAATCCATTTCTTCAAAAACCATTCCCTTGTATTCAGTCTTCTTTCCCTCAATTCTTGGGAGTCCTTGTAAAAGAGCCTCAGTCTCTTTTCTGCCATGGGTACTGATCGTTCCCAGCAAAATTGAAATTCCTTCTTGCCGCCTTTCATGAGCCTCCAGCAACATAGTATAGGTTTTTCCGACACCCGCTGACATACCCAAAAAAATTTTGAGGCGACCTTTATCTTTGAGATTGTTCATCTAGCGCCCGGTTCAAAATTAGTACATTGATATAGTCAGATCTTTCTACCAAAGAATCCACAAGCTGCCGTATAGCAGATTCTGAGATTGCATTTTCCTTAGCTATTCGAGGGATCTGAAAATACGCTGCTTCTAAAGAAATGTGAGGATCAAGCCCACTTCCTGAAGCATAAAGAAGCTGCGATGGAGCATCCGTACCCCATTTTTTCTGCCTTTGGTAAACGATCTCTTTGAGTTTTTGACTAGTAGGAGCCAAGTTACTTCCCCCGGAAGGATGTAAAGGATTATAATCAATGGCAGAAGGACGGGGCCAAAAATACCTCTCCTCAGTCGTCTTTTGGGCTATAAGCTCAGATCCTAGAATACGCCCATTTTTTTGCAAGAGACTGCCCCCCGCCAAATGTGGCATAAAAATCTGCGATAGACCTGTAATCAAAAATGGATAGACAACTCCTGTAAGAAGAAGCATATAAAAAAACATACGTAGAGCCGATTTCATGGTACAAGTCCTATAGATGTGATGCAAAAATCAATAATCTTAATGCCAATAAAGGGAGCTACGACCCCTCCTAATCCATATACAAGTACATTATGACGTAAAATTTGGGTGGCTGACCTATGTTTATAAGACACTCCACGTAAAGCTAGAGGTATAAGAGCAATAATGATTAATGCATTAAAAATAACGCTGCTTAAAATGGCGCTTTGAGGAGAATGCAGCCCCATAACATTAAGCGCATGCAAAACTCCTTCACGGTTAGATACCGCGTAAAGAGAGCCAAAAACAGCAGGAATAATGGCAAAATATTTGGCCACATCATTGGCAATACTAAATGTAGTCAATGCGCCTCTTGTCATAAGAAGCTGTTTTCCAATTTCAACAATATCAAGAAGTTTTGTGGGATTACTATCTAAGTCAACCATGTTCCCAGCTTCTCTAGAAGCTTGAGTTCCTGTGTTCATAGCAACTCCTACATCCGCCTGAGCAAGAGCCGGGGCATCGTTAGTCCCATCCCCTGTCATGGCAACTAAAAAACCTAATTCTTGTTCTTGTCGAATTCGGGCAAGTTTCATTTCCGGAGTTGCCTCTGCTACAAAATCATCTACACCAGCTTCTATAGCGATAGCTCGTGCCGTTAGAGAATTATCCCCTGTGACCATGAGAGTCCTAATTCCCATTTTTCTCATTTGGGCAAAACGCTCTTGAATTCCTCCTTTGATCACATCTTTTAAATAGACAATCCCCACTGCTTTAGATCCATCCGAAACAACCAGAGGAGTTCCTCCTTTTTGAGCAATCGCATCTATAGCCAATTGTAAACTTTCAGGAAAAACTCCCCCTAACCATTCTATATGTTTTTGCATAGCCCCAGAAGATCCTTTACGAATGCTGCGAATTACATTTCCTTGAGGATCTAACAAATCGATGCCACTCATCCTAGTCTGAGCTGAGAAAGGGATAAAATGCACCTCGTCGGGATAAAGAGACTCTGCTTTGATCTGGAATAGATTTTTAGCAAGAACAACAATGGATCTTCCTTCCGAAGTTTCATCAGGAAGAGAAGCGATTTGCGCAATTTGCGCCAGCTCCTGCACTTCCACTCCAGGAGCTGGAATAAATTCTACAGCCATGCGATTTCCTAGAGTAATCGTTCCTGTTTTATCTAGGATCAAAAGATTGATATCTCCTGCAGCCTCTATCGATCTTCCGCTTGTTGCAATGACGTTGCGTTGGATTAAGCGATCCATTCCTGCAATGCCAATTGCACTTAAAAGAGCGCTAATGGTCGTAGGGATCAAGCATACCAACAAAGAAATCAAAACAGGAAGAGTCACAATATGGGAAATATTTTGATGAGATACTCGCGCACTATAATCTGCAAAAACCTTGATCGATAAGGTTACCAATAAAAATATAATCGTCAAAGCTGAAAGAACAATGCTCAAGGCTATTTCATTAGGAGTTTTTTGTCTTTTCGCCCCTTCAATTAAATGGATCATCCGATCTAAAAAACTATTTCCTCCATCCGATGTCACTTCAATAATAATGCTATCGCTTACGACACTAGTTCCTGCAGTTACCGCACTTCGATCTCCTCCACTTTCCCGAATCACTGGAGCAGACTCTCCAGTAATGGCCGATTCATCTACCATAGCAATACCTTCTACGACATCTCCATCTGCAGGAATGACATCACCAATTTTACAAAGAATCCGATCTCCTTTTTTTACATCTATTGCAGCAATCGTTACTTCCTTCCCATCTACAAGCTTTTTAGCAACAGTCTGTTTTTGCTTAGTTCTCAAACTAGCCGCTTGTGCTTTTCCTCGACTTTCAGCAATCGCACTAGCAAAATTAGCAAAGAGTACCGTTCCCCAAAGCCAACAAGAGATTTGGATGTTAAAAAAAGAGGGTGTAAAAAACGTACAGAGCGTAGTAAAAATTGCTCCTAGGTAGGTCAAAAACATCACAGGATTATGAAATTGGAACCCAGGAGTTAGATGGGTAATAGAAGTCTTTATCGATTCTAAAACCAACTTTGCACTAAAAAGACTTGCTTTTTTCACCTGCATGAAATTTCCCTTGAAAAGTTAAAACGTCTGGCCTCGTAGCATGAGGATATGCTCGGCAATAGGCCCTAAAGCTAAAGCTGGAAAAAATGTCAAAGCAGCTACAATCAAGATAACCCCCAATAATAACCCCCCAAATAAAACCGTATCCGCACTGAAATTACCCACAGAAAAAGGGATGGGGCTTTTTCTTGCTAAGGAACCTGCTATGGCTAAACTAGGAATGACAATGGCCAGACGAGATAGAAGCATAACAATCCCTAATACAATGTTATAAAAATGCGTATTGGCATTAAGTCCCGCAAAAGCACTTCCATTATTTCCAGCAGCAGAGGCAAAAGCGTACAAAATCTCTGAAAATCCATGAGGCCCGTTATTACCAAGATTTGCCATGGCAGTGGGTAAAAGCAGGGAAACTGTTGTTCCTAAAAGGATCAAAGCCCCAGGAGATAAAATGGCAAGCATTACCCACTGCATTTCTACTTTTCCAATTTTTTTCCCTAAATACTCAGGAGTTCTTCCCACCATAAGTCCTGCTAAAAATACTGTAAGAAGTACCAACATTAGCATGCTGCATAAACCCACTCCGATTCCTCCGAAAATGAGCTCTCCTACCATAATATTTAACAAAGAGACCCCTCCTGCTAAAGGAGATAAGCTCGAAAGCATACTATTAACAGATCCGTTGGAAGTAGCTGTAGTATTGACTGCCCATAAAACACTATGTACAGATCCAAAGCGAGCTTCTTTACCCTCCCAAACAGGATTGACACCAAGAGAACTATTGGGAAGCGATTCAGACATCAGAGCAACCGCAAGACCCGAGATCCATAAAATCAACATAACAGAAAAAAGAATCCAGCCTTGTTTTTTAGATCCGATAAAGCATCCATACATGTAGACAGCTGATGCAGGAATACAAAGAATGGCAAACGACTCTAAAAAATTCGAAAGCGGTGTAGGATTTTCAAAAGGATGGGAGCTATTAGCTGCAAAAAAACCCCCTCCATTAGTTCCGATCTGCTTAATAGCAATTTGCGATGCAGCAGGCCCCATAGGGATCACCTGGAGAGTTTCTTCTAACGTTATTGCCTCCACATAGGGATGTAGATTTTGAATAACTCCCTGACTTACTAGTACAAGCGCAAAAACTGTGGAAAGTGGAAGGAGTAGATATACTACACTTCGAGTAAGATCTACCCAAAAATTCCCAATGGCTCCAGCTGTTTTCCCCTTAATTCCTCGAATTAAAGCTAGTAATACAGTATTGCCCGTGGCGGCACTAACAAAATTTTGCATCGTGAGCCCCATCATCTGCGTAAAATAACTTAAAGTGGTCTCTCCTCCGTACGCCTGCCAATTCGTATTGGTTACAAAACTTACCGCCGTATTAAATGCTAGCGCCGGCTCAACTCCAGAAAACCCTTGGGGATTACAAGGAAGCCATTTTTGAAAAATCTGTAAAAAAAATAAAAAAACAAGTCCACATCCATTAAAATACAAAAGAGCTTTTGCGTACTCTTTCCAGCCCATCTCTTCGTTTTTAATGCCACAGAAGCGATAAATGTTCTTTTCCAAGAAGCTTAGTAAAGGGATATGCAGTGTCGATGAGTCTTTAAAGATGGCCGTCATATAACGTCCCAAAACAGGAACGACCAGAAGCAAAAGAAGAATGAAAAAACTTAATTCTAACACTTCCCCCCCCTAGAACTTCTCAGGATACAATATGCTATAGGTCAAATAGATCAATAAAAAGACGCTGAAGATCCCTGCAAAAATAAAGTCTCCGCGCATAATCCCTCAATTTGAGCTCTCACCTTTGCTCAAACTAAATTATGTTTGCACATTTTGTCCAGCCTCTAAAAACGAGAAACCTACATTAGATTTTATGATAGTATTTTTAAGAGGCTTTAAACAAAATCGATAGAAAATTATCTGGATATATATTCTTTAAGGCCATCAAAAGAAAGCACTTTCATACATGAGCTATCTTTTAAAGTTGGGGGAAGAGCGTAGCGATTTTCTAATTCCACTAATTGCTCATGGGATTTGTATGTAAGTGTAAGAAGGTCGCTTAAAAAGAGATCTGCTAAAGGATGCTTACCCAAGAAAAAAGGAAGCCATTTTTCATGCTCTTGATCCAAATCTTTAATGAACTGAATCCATTTCATTTGAATATTTTTTGCCTTACGTAAAATAACTGCTGTTTTAGGTCGGTTTATTAGATCTTCAGTGAATTTTTGCATTTCTTCATATCTTTGCTGAAGCTGCTGAGTTTTATCGATAAAAGATTCTCGTATAATGCTCGTATATTCTTTGCGCTGTCCTTGAAGCTTTTCTTGCGCTAAAGGATCTTGAGTTGCCTTTGCCATTTGCAAAAGAACTTTATTGATCGTCGCATTCCCCTTGATTACTTCGGAATTAAGTGGCTCAACTTGAAATAGATACTTTCCTTGCTCTTGTAAATTCTTGGCAAATTTTACAGCATGGTCAGGAGTAAGGATCTTAATCCTTGCCTTGTTCTCAAAAACCCGCACCGCTCGTTGGAAACCATCTACACTACACATCTAAAACTCGAATTTATTAAAAAAAACGATACTTATAAGTAAAGAAACTATTAAAATCAAGAAATCAAATAATTACACATACAAAAACCACAACACTATTATAGAATATTGGGCTTTATACAAAAAAAGAGATTGCTATGCAACTAACAGGATACGGCTACTCATATCCCGCCTATAGCTCCTTTTATGAAAATGATGATGATGATGATGATCAGAGAAAATTCTCTGAATTCCTATTAGACGTCTTATCTAATCCAGAGCCGAGTAATTCAAGTTCCGTATCTGCTAAAAAAGCACCATCGGAAGATGGGGATCTGCAACCTCTCAAAGATCAAGAAAATAGATCTCTTACAAAGAGATGTTCCATAGCTGCTAATGACTCTCTATCATCTCTTATCCGTACTGAAGAGAGTCGATCAAATTCTTCCTCTAGAGATACACGCCCAAGCCCTTTTGAGCCTGAGAAGATAGATAGTGAAAACAAAGAGTACTTGGGATCTATAAACGAAAACAGAGCGCAAGCTTTCGAATGGCTACATGAGCAGGGAGGGGCAACTAATACTAAAGCATTAGAAATAGTCAGAGTTCAGTTAGGCCTAACAATCGATACAACACGTGATTATTATTATAAATTTAAAAACAATAAGCTAAAACCTATGCAAAGGGACCCATATAACGTCTGTAAAAAAGAAAGCGCTCCGCATCCAATTAGATCTGCTACAAATGACGAATTTTCTGACTCAGAAGATTTTCTAGAAGACTCAGATAAAATAAGTTCTCAAGACTCCCTGGAAAACATATCCAATGCATTTAGAACAAAAATTTTTAAAATTTTACAAAGTGCCGGAGGACTGCACAATGAAAAAGCAAGAGAAGCGGCGATTAAGGCAACAGGTTATAAACCAGACTCCTTTGATTCTTTTTTCAAAAAATCGCTCAAAGGAAAACTTCCACCAATGAAAAGAAAACTTTACAGATTCACAGAAAACGAACCGGAAACTCTTGCTCACGAATTTAATAAAAGAATCCGATATCTCAAGAAAGAAAGCTTTCCTTCTTCCGTCCCACACTCTTCAACAAAACCTTATTTAAAAACACGCTGTGAAACAAGGACAGAAGAAGATTTCGATCCCCTTTCTTAGGCAAGTTTTAAAATTCTTCCTAGAAAAAGAAATGATCTGTTATGATTTTCCTTCCCACTTAATAGTAAGGAGAATTTTTATGATAGCAGCCCAAACACTCACCCTTCCTAACAAAGGTCTTTCCAAAGCTTTTAGCAGTTCTGCTTTCCAAATCTTGGCGGCCTCCTTATTCCTAGCTTTTTGTGCTCAAATTAGTATTCCCCTATATTTTACTCCTGTGCCTCTTACTGGACAGGTATTTGGAATTTTATTCGTTGCAGCAATTTTAGGACCCCGTAAAGGAGCGCTCGCTGTACTAACTTACCTCGCTGAAGGCTGTTTAGGACTCCCCGTCTTTGCTGGGGGCAGCTTTGGAGCTGCCTGTTTATTCGGAACAAATGGCGGCTATTTTTTAGGATTTATCGTTCAAGCGTATTTAGCAGGACTGACCGTTAAAAAATCTGCTTCTTTTTCCAGTGTAAAAATTGCAACAGGCCTTTTTCTTTCTTGCGTTGCCTGTTTAGCATTAGGTTCATTATGGCTGTCTCGCTTTGTGGGATTATCTGCGGCTATTACTCTAGGGTTTTATCCTTTCCTTTTAGGAGATCTCGTAAAAACTCTCTGTGTGACTGCTTATCTTAAATCTAGACATGACTCCCAAACAAATCCTCATCTATCGCGATAAGGGCGCCGACCCTTTTTGCATCGAAGCTCTTGTAGCTGCATTAAGACAAGAGCTTGCACATCAAAAATATTCCATCACTTTCGCCGATCGAAAGCTGCTACAAACAGCTTCCTGGCATGACCAAACCAAGTTGCTGATCTTTCCCGGAGGACGGGACATTCCTTACCATAAAGCCTTACACGGCTGTGGAAATCAACAAATTGTAGACTTTGTCCAGAAAGGAGGCTCTTTTCTTGGAATCTGCGCCGGAGGCTATTACGCAAGCGCCCATATCGAATTTGAAAAGGGTGGCCCCTTAGAAGTTATTGCCTCTAGAGATCTACGTTTTTTTCCTGGGCACGCTGTCGGCCCAGCATATGGTCCTGGAACTTTTGGATATCGGGGACAAAAAGGAGCTCAGATAGCCACATTAGAATTGGGCTCGACCATCAGCGCGTCTTACTATCACGGGGGATGCGCTTTTATAGGAGAGGAAAATAATCCGAACATTTCCGTCTTAGCAAGATATGCTGATCTAGAAAAAAAACCACCGGCTATTATTCGTTGTACTGTAGGACGCGGTATGGCCATTTTATCTGGAGTGCACCCTGAATACAGTGCATATCACAGCAATGCAATAAAGCATCTTCCTGCCCCCCTCTTTTCAGCACTTCAAAAAATAGAACCTAAGCGCCGTCTTTTATTTACGCATCTTTTAAAAGAACTTGAAGTAGTACATTCGCAGACCACATAAATGCACACCCCCAATAAATCTGACGGTTGACAACAACTTTAAATCAAAGTAAAGTATCTAAATTAAAAAATAAACAACATTAAAAAGACATAATTAACAAGCACTGACATAATAAGTTAAAATCAAAAAATTAAAGGAACAAGAATGAACGTAGCTGAATCTGACAGGAACCAGCCCTCTTCTCTATTTCCTCCAATAGGAAAACCTTTGGTCATAGATCGCGGCCAGATTCCTGTACCTCAGAAAAACTTTTTTTCGGAAGAGGCTACTCGCATTTGCCAGAGATTATTTTCTACAACTGAGCCTACCGCAAGAAGCAATCTTATCTCTCCACCAGATATACAACTAATATGGCAAGCCATTCATTCTAGAGACCTCTTAAATCTTCGACATCATTTACAAAATATTTCGGACATCAACATTTTAATGATTCCCGGAAAAGACTACAAAGGCAGACCAGCCACACTTTCTTGCATGCACTGGGCTATACACTATAGAGACTATGATATGATCCAGTATCTCATCGAAGAAAAAGGGGCTAGAGTAGATTTCGCAGCAAGATTAGATACTAACGAAGGATACGATATTTGGCAGGCTTTAAAAAGACCTTTTTTAGAACTAGAAAATGCCGAATCTCAAAAGGAAATTGAGTTAGTTTCTAATATAATAAAATATCTTGAGTCTCATGGAGCTTCAGTCAACCAGTCGCTTTTCTGGAAGCACGGAACAAGAGGGCCCATAATTTCTACAGTTATACGTAATATGCATTTTAGACATATACAATTACTACTAGAGTCCACCAATATCGATGTTAATCAAAAAGATTCTCTAGGACGCTCCCCTCTATACCATGCATTAAACCTCTATTCATCATCCTCCTGTACAGACGTAGAATCCCACCGCAAAATTGAATCCATCTTAGAAATCCTTGATGATTACGATGCAGATATCGAAGATAGAGATGCGGAAGGAAATACTCTACTTATGCAATTTGCTAGACTTGGAAACCTAGAGGCCGTCCGATGGTTACTTTCTTGTCCTGCCGATGTTAAAGCAAGAAATCTCAAGGGTGAAAATGCTCTAGATTGCGCTTTAGAAGCTCTATTAGCTCCAAGTGTTGCTTCAAGCTTCTTAGATATTGCTAAATCCCTAACTTCCTATGAAACAATAGAAAGCTTGAATGAAAAATTAAAACGACAAATAAGCCTTAAAAACGCAAAAGCTATTTTATTTCTTTGTAAAAAAGGGGCTGACATCAACTGTAGAGACGAAAATGGAGATACCCCATTAATCTGTCTTGCTAAGTCTGCAGATCCTATATTTTTACAATCTTTACTAATGCTAACACCTGACAAAAATGCCAGGGATGCATCCGGACAAACAGCTTTAACCCACCTACTTGCTCGATTAGAATCTCTAGAAGAAAACAGGGAATTTCGAAGTGCACTTCTCGAGATTATTGAGATTCTTCAAATGTAAAGCTTTTCCTAGACAACAGTCTCTTTTGTCTGATAGGATCTCGCGGCTAATAATCGTTATAGATCCCAAACCAAGAGCGAACAAATGAAACTTAGCCTATTTTTCACTACATATCTCGTTATCCCTGTATTTCTTGCTGCCCAATCTTATGATGTCATAGGAATTGGATCCCCTGCTGTAGACATGATCTATCACAATATCGATGATTCCTTCCTCCAAACTCTTCAAATACAAAAGGGAGACAGCCAGTATGCCGGGACCTGGGAGCGGTTTTCTTCCGCTTTAGAAAAAACCCATGCATTAGGATATAAAGCAAAAATGGCCAGCGGAGGAAGCGCCTCCAATACCATTAAAGGCCTTGCTCAACTAGAGCATAATACCGCCTTGGTAGGCAAAGTCGGAGATGACCCATCTGGTACTTTTTATACACAAATGGCTCAAGACCTTAACATCCATCTTCCCATTGAAAAGGCGCAAGAACCTGCGACCCTACAGTTAGCTGTTTTTGTCACACCAGATCAACAAAGAACTTTCCTTAGTTACCGCAGCTCTGCCTCTTTTCTCTCTCCAGAAAATCTTTCCCATGCTTTATTTGAAAAAGTGAATTTAGTGCATTTTGAAGGATATACAATCAATGAATGCTCTTTAGAGTTCTTAGAAAAAGCCATGAGGTTAGCAAAAACATCAGGAGCTCTTATTTCCTTTGATATGGGATGTATGCGTATTGCAAAAACTTGCTCTGAAACAATTCTGTATTTCATCAAAAATTACGTGGATATCGTGTTTGCCAATGAATCTGAAATAGAAGCGTTGCTAAATATGCCTTATCTACAAGGAAGCGCTCTACTTGCAAGTTACTGCCCTATTTCGGTTGTCCTTCTCGGAGAAAAAGGCGCTCTAGTTTCCCACAAAGAAAAATACTTCTACTCCCCCTCTAGAGTTACAGAAGCATTAGATACTAACGGGGCTGGGGACTTGTTCATCAGCGGTTTTTTACATGGATATTTAAAAGGATACGAACTACAAGACTGCGCTTGGATAGGAAACCTGCTCGGGAGCGCTGTAGTCTCATGTTCGGGAGCCGAAATTCCTGCAGCAAAATGGCCTTCTTTAAAACAAAAAATCCACGAACATTTAGAGGCTGTTTGCTTAAAATAAAAGACAAACCAAAGCACCTTCACTCGGGTGCTTTGGTTTGTTTTGGTAGCCCAACATAAATACAATAACGAATTTGAGGGATCATTTCCTCGACTCTCTCGACATCCCAAAATAGAGAGATCTGTTTAAGCCACCAATCTAGAGGCCTGATTGTCAAATGAAGGGTCTCTCCAATTACTTCCCCCATTTCCTCGTCGGATAAAAACACCTGTAAAGCGCCTCCTTTCCTCGTTTTTTCGGCCATTGCCTTTAAAGAAGGAATCACTCTCTCAACAGGTAAATGCTCGAGCACATCAATGCAGTAAATCCAATCACTTACAGGAACTTGGGGGGGTAAATCCCAGATAGGAGCTTGAACAAAAGAAAGGCGCTCTGGGCACAGATGAGAAAAGATTTCGATTTTCTCATCTAAACAGTTTTCTGCAATATCTACCAAAGTGACTTTCAATCCTTTATCTAAAAAAGGAATGGCGGCTCTGGCAGTCCCACAGCCAAAATCAATCAAAGAATCAGAAGCTTCGAGTTTTCCTCTTATTTGAGATAAAAACGCTGGGACTAAAAGATTTCCCGGAGAAGTGATTCTATAGAGACCTTTTTTCCAAATTTTTTCATATTTTTGTTTTTCTCTTAAAACCACTTCATCTAACACAGCATGCTCCTTACTCTTTCGACTAAAAATATTATATATCTAGTCAAAGCAATAACATGCAATTTTAGAATGGAAAATCTTTCTTAAACTCCGTCTGGTTGATTCTCTAACACAGGTTCTATGACTTCATCAGGAAGAGTCAAAGATTGACTGACAATAATCACCCCACACATATTCCCAAAAATATTGACCATAGTGCGAACCCGATCAATAATACGATCCAAGGGAAGTAAAATAGTAATGGCAGAAAGAGGAATGTTTACAATTCTAAAAACAACCACCAAGCTCACCATGCTAGTCTCTGGAATCCCCCCTTCAGCCATTCCTCCTAAAATACAAGCCATAGCAAGTAATAACTGTTGAGAAATGGAAAGGTCCAAACCAAGCATTTGAGCAAAAAACAAGACAGCCGCCATTTCATACATCATCATGCCTCCTACGTTAATAGAAGCGCAAAGAGGAAGCATAAACCTAGTAGCAAACGGTTTAGACTTTAACTGATCGGCAGTAGCCATTGCAATCGGCAGAGTGGCCACAGAGCTTGAAGTCCCAAAAGCAGTAGAAAAAACGGGTACGCTTTGGCGCAAAATATGCCAAATGTTTTGTTTAGAGATCATAGCAACTGCGATCAATTGCCAAAGAGCATGAAGGAACAGTCCTAAAAATAAAACAGCTACAAAGCCGCATAAAGCCACGAAATTAGCTTTCAAATCTCCACTTAGGTAAGATTGGGCAACCCCCGCCCCTACTAAAGCGAAAATCCCTAAGGGAGCCAGAAGCATGACTCCGTTTAAACACTTTGTTGACACATCGCGAATACCTGTAGCCAAAAGGATCAAGGGCTTTGCTTTTTCTCCAATCAAAGTACACCCTATTCCAAACATGATCGAAAAGACCACGACAGGCATAAGCTCAAAATTGGTAAGAGCTGCGAAAATATTATCTGGAAAAATCGAAAGAAGAAACTGCGTCAAATCCAGCCCATGATGCACTGTAGTCTCGTATGGCTGTCCATTCAAAATAAGATCTGGCCGGCTCCCAACCCCTGGAGTTAATACATTGAACAGGACAAGGGCAATAGCTACTGCAGCAACTTCACTGATGAGCATATAGCTAATCGTTTTTTTAGACAGAGCTTTGAGATTAGCAAGCCCCCCAGACATTCCGCCCAAACTTGCAACCAAGGCAGAGCAGATCAAAGGGAGTGCAAATAATTTCAAAAGATTGATAAACAAATCTCCTAAGAATTTTAGGGACTGAAACCAAGTAGGGATTAAAATCCCCATAAGAATCGCAAGAGCAAGGCTTAAAAGCACCAAGCGACTGTTGTATTTTTTTAGTTTTGCAATCATATTCTTCCTTAATAAAAAACTAGAAATAACGTATATTATCTACAAAAACATTTCAAGCGTTAAAGGACTACCTATGATTCTTTCCGATACAACGATTCAAGAATTTATCCATGATGGAAAAATCACGATATTTCCCAAGTTTGATCTCGCAGATATTCGACCCGCAGGAATTCGGTTGCACCTAGGAACAGAACTTCTCATTCCCTCAGAAGGAAAGATCGTGGATCTTTTAGCGGAAGAAGAGGTTCCCTTCGAAAAAATTCCGATCCCGGAATAAGGATTTCTGTTAAAACCCAATCAGTTTGTTTTAGCAAGCACATGTCAACTACCTCGCCCTAAAGGACGAGGCTTGAAAGAAAACTAACAAGCCTAGTTGACCAGGCTAAGCCCTACGGGCAACCGTAGGGCTACGTTAGAGAAGAATATATAGGCACCTTGGAATGCCGCTCCAGTTCCAAGCTCTGCGGTTAGTGGTTAAACAGGTGGATAGGTAAAGCCAGTGCTACTAACATACAAAACCTTCTCATAACCTTGCCGAGGAGAACATAACCCGGGAAACCGGAGATTGCGGGTAACCGCTATAGAACAAGTAGAAATTAAATATGCAAAAAACATTTGTATTAAACAAAAACAAACAGCCTCTTATGCCTTGTTCGGCAGAAAGAGCTCGGCAGCTTTTAAGCAAAAGAAAAGCTGCGGTTTTCAAACTTTATCCTTTTACCATTATTCTCAAAGAAAGAGAAAAAGGAGATATCCAAAAAGTTGAAGTCAAAATAGATCCTGGAAGCAAAGCGTCCGGCATAGCGCTTGTTGGAAATTTTGAAAGAGGAAAAGAAGTCTTATGGGCCGCAAATCTAGAACATAAAGGCCAGACTATTAAATCTTTACTTGATTCCAGAAGAGCTCTAAGACGAGGGCGTAGACAGAGAAAAACTCGTTATAGAGCCCCTCGATTCAATAATCGAACCAGAAAAGAAGGATGGCTTGCTCCTTCCGTACAATCTAGAGTAGATAACATCTGTACGTTAGTCAAAAGACTCTCCAAACTTATTCCTCTAGCCTCTATTTCTGTAGAAACAGTGCGATTCGACATGCAAAAAATACAAAACCCAGAAATTTCAGGTATTGAATACCAACAAGGAGAGCTTTTTGGATACGAGATCCGCGAATATCTTTTGGAAAAATGGGGACGAAAGTGTGCCTATTGCCTTGCCGAAAATACTCGTTTAGAAATCGATCATATCCTTGCGAAAAGCAGAGGAGGTAGTGACCAAATTTCGAATCTAGCCATCTGTTGCAGAGACTGTAATGTGAAAAAATCAAACCATACTATTCATGAGTTCTTAAAAGACAAACCTCTCTTGAGTTCTAAAATTTTAGACAAAGCCAAAACCCCGTTTAAAGATGTCGCTTCGGTAAACAGCACAAGAATTGCAATAGCACAATCTCTTGCACAATTTAATCTTCCTCTCACCTCATCAAGCGGTGGCATTACAAAATTCAATAGAGTGATGCAAGGCTACGAAAAGGATCATTGGATAGATGCCGCTTGCGTAGGAGAATCTGGAAGCTTTGTGCACATTTCCCCTTTATTGGCCCCTCTAATCATTCGAGCAACAGGAAGAGGTTGTAGGCAATTTTGCCGTATGGACAAATATGGATTTCCCAGAACGAGCGCTAAAAAACAAAAAAGCGTTTATGGATTCAAAACGGGAGATCTTGTTAAGGCAACAGTCCTCAAAGGTAAAAACATAGGAACCTATTTTGGAAGAGTAGCCGTTCGGCATTCTGGGAATTTTTGCATTGATACTCCGGCAGGAAAAGTAGATGGGGTAAATCACAAGTATTGCCAAAATTTGCAACGTTCAGATGGATATGCTTATTTATTTAAACAACCAAAAGAAGCGGCGATTCCTCCTCGCCCTAAAGGCCGAGGTATCCTCGCCGTCAACGGATGAATATTTCGACTTCATTTACGCCCGTTTAGTCCTTCACTATCTACCTAAAAAAGATCTAATTAAATCTCTCGAAGATCTTTATCGAGTGCTAGTAAATCATGGTAAAATATTTATAGTAGTGCGCTCTATAGACTGTATAGATGCTACTGATAGAAATGCCTCGTATGATCCAGAGACGTGTATGACCACCTATTCATCTCAAGGAACTTCTCTTAGCAGATATTTTCATAGTGAAAAATCTATTCAAGAGCATCTTACAATCGCTGGCTTTCGGATCCAAAAAGTCCATTCTTACGAAGAAATTCTTTGCTCTGACTTCAAGCGCATGCACACATCTAAATACCCAGATGCCTTAATTGAAGTGGTTGGAATAAAATAAGAAATTCTTGACTTGTTCCAATCTAGACAATGAGATAAAATCTCCCGGCAATTCACTGATTTGGCACATCTACCATCACTCATTGACAATTAACGAGATACAACCCAACAATACCGACCCCTTACGTCTTAAATTAATAAAAACAAAAACCACCACACATTATAAATTTAATATTAATTCAATCAGTGAAATTTAATGATTAGCCATTTATCAGGGACAAGTGCATCAAAACATAGATCCGTCACCTCTGCGCAAAAAATTCCCGAACTCTCCCCCTCTCAAATTAAACATTCACTGTACTCTCGCAGCGTATTCAACCCCTCAAACTCCAGCTTACCCCCCACAATTACGTTTAAATCAACTCTTGAGACAGAATCTCACGATCGATCACCGCCTGACCGCTCCAGTTTAGATCTCACGTCCGCTGCAGCAGATATAACAGATAGTGTTGAGAGCTCTCCTATCGATAGCAGTCAGAAATTAAAAATATCACGCTCTTCATCAAGATTATTGGGAAATTCAGATTCCAATCTCAAAAGAGCTTCCTCTACCGACCCCATGGAACAAAAATCTACTGAAAAAACCATTTCAACAAAATACAGCGGGTCCCTCTCATTAACCCCTCTTGCCTCGAAGTCCTACACAGCCCAGCTCTCTCATCTATCTATAGATGATGAATATGATATACCTCTAAGCGATAGTTCCCACGACCTCGAAACTCCGAGATCACGATCCTCCTCAAGATCCCTTTTCAGCACAACGCCTACTCATCGTTCCTACTCTAAAAGACCACCATCTAGTTTTCAGCTCCCTCCTATGTCACCAAAAACCAACTCTAAATCCGCATTCGATGATGAATTTGAAGATCCTGATATGCCGTTTTATGAAGAGTCTCCACCACCTACGGATCCCACAGCACTATTGCTAGCTGGACAACGTCAAAATGAAAAGGGAATCCGCACCCCCTTATCAAATACATTACGTAAATCATCTGGATCCACTTCATTGAATACCGAAGATCCCCTCTTCCAAAGAACAACTCAAAGTAGATCTTCGTCTAAAGTTCCACGAATAGATCTCAGCAGCTTATCTGGTTCCGTGACACCACAAAACGTGAAACGCCCATTAAGTAGATCTTCTTCCACCTATAGCAGAGTTCTAGGCAAAATAGGCTCTGTTAGCGCTCAAATATTTGACAGCGATTTATTTGAATCCAAAACTCCTACGCTTGGTACTAATGCTCTAGAAAAAACCTCATTGGGCAACAGCGAATTTGACGCTCCTCCAAGATCTCTAACTACACCTACTCAAAATCACACAACATCGAGTCTACAAGATCCTCCCATGGTAATAATGAGCACACCGCCTCGCGATCCAACAATTGAGCTCAAAAAACCAACTCCTCTCAGAACTCCCCAAAGAAAATCCGCAGATCCAAGTGGTAGAGAGACAGAAGATCTCGAAAGACAGAAAACTGCTCTCACTTTTCCCGAAGGCGTTCTCGGAGTTTTAGAAAATTCTTTAATTAATACACCTCCTCGCGCTCCAATAGATGAGCTCAAAAAACCAACTCCCCTTAGAACTCCCAAAGGAACAGCCGCTGCCTCGCTGGAATCAATCGTAAGAGATCTAGAGAGATCGAAAAATGAGTTCACTTTCCCCGCAGAGGTGCTCGGAGTTTTAGAAAATTCTTTAATTAATACACCACCTCGAGCTCCAACAGATGGGCTCAAAAAACCAACGCCCCTTAGAACTCCTAAAAGAGAATTCGCAGATCTAACAGCTACTGAATCAGAAAATCTGGAAAGACAGACAACTGACCTCACTTTCCCTATAGGAGGCCTCGAAAGTTGGGAAAGCGCCGTAATAGTCTCCCCTCCTCGGCCTCCAACAGATTCCCTCAAAAAAACAACTCCTCTCAGAACTCCCCAAAGAGAATTCAGAGATCTAACAGCTGCTTCGATAGAAGACTTCGAAAAACAAAAAAGTCTCGCTTTTCCTGGAGAGGTTCTCGGAAATTTGGGAAATCAAGCGAAAGCGTCCACGTCTCACGAATCTGAAGGATTTAAAAAACCGACGCCCAAAAGAGCGAAAAAACCATTCTATCCATCAGCCAAAGAACCCATTGCAAGCGAAGAAAAAGAGTTCCCCTCTTTCCCAGAAGCTTTAAAATGGGGAAAGAGTGCAATAAGGTCCACTGTTTCTGGTCTTTCAAAATATATCCCAAATAGCTCCGAAGATTGGACAGATACAGCAAAAAAAGCTGCCGATTCAGCAGATTATATACTCTCAACGATTGAAGCCACCGCTGGTGGCGCCGGAGGAGTGGGTGTAGTGGAAGGATTTATGGACCTCAAAGAGAACATACAAGACAGAGACCCTAAAGCAGTCGGTACAGTGGTAAAAGCATTCGGAGATACGACAGCTTATGTAACAAATATTATGTCCATAGCTGGGGCTACGGCTCCCGCTGCCGTTATAGCTTCCGGACCTATTGGAACAACTGTAGGATTAGGAATCCTAACCTTATTTGAAGGCAATGAAGCTCGCAAAAATTTCCAGTTCCACAGTGAATGTATGGATGCTATCAAAGGTTCTGGAATACGTAATTTTTTAATAAAAAACATCAACCTTACGGAAGATGAAAGCAAATCTCTTTCTTCAACTCAAAAATCTGAATTAATTAAAAAAAAGAGGGAGATCTTTGCAAAAAGAACCAGTGAAGAACTATTAAAAGAAGCGCTCCACCTACTTAATCAAAGAACAAAAAAAAGATCTCAAGATCAATGGATTGAACTGGCTAAAAAAATAGAGCTACAAAGTTTCGAAAACGAAGTACGAAGCTGTATTAACACAAGCTTATCTGCCATGAACACAACGGCTGTCGCTTTAACTCCTGTAAGTCCAGTGATCCCCTTGGTAGCGGGAGGTATAACTCTTGGATATATGTTAGCGGATGGAAAAAATGGCTATGTGGTCAAAAAGGTCTCTTCTTACTGCTGGAACCGATCGGAAATGGGACGCGATGGAGAGAGCATTCTCATGCATATGCCCATTGAGCCAGATCTACCAGGAACTCCTCGACGATTAGGAAAAACCCGAAGAATAGAAACAGACGAAGAAGGCACTCCTAGATTAGATATAGAAGAAGGCGAAAACTCTGAAGATATTCAAAAAATGAACGAAACAATATTTAGATCCGCAGCTCGACTCAATGCTGTTACTAATGAATACGCTGACTATTTCGTAGGCAAAGTCCCTTTTCCTTTAGAACAAGGGTCTCCTAGATTTGCTGTTGCTAGAGATGGCCTCGCTGACTATTTCGTAGGCAAAGTCCCTTTTCCCACAAACGAAGAAAGCCTAAGTTTCGACTCTAGATAAAACAGCAAAATGACGAAGACATCAAATGGGCTTTTATAATAGAATGAGATTTATAACACCCTTACGAGGAACGATATGCGAGCAATTCAAAATCATTACGTGCAAGTCGAAAGCCCCTTAAATCTAGCTAAATCTGTTTTAGAAACAAATTCCACAATCTATAAAATCCGAAGTAATTGCGAGCAAACGCAAAAAAACTTTGACGCTACTTGTAATCAAGCAGGTTCGATCTTAGATAAAAAGCCTACTACCTACAAAGTAGCAATCATTGCAATTCATATATTCCGCGCTATCGCTATTTTAGGAATGATAGAAATGACCCCTTTTTCACCTTTAACTTCTCTAGCAATCCTCATACCAGCTTCCTTACTTTACCGAGCTGCCGTAGAAAGATTTTGCACATTCCGTTTTACACTTCCGGCCTTAGTCGGAGGTACTGCTATGTGGATGACCAAACAAGCTTTGATTTCTTTAGCAGTAAAATCTGCATTCTCTTCTATAGGAACTCTTTTCGCTGCAGGACTGGCCGTGTCCTCTTTAGCCGGATATTTGATCTATATCTGCTATCTTTCCCATTTTGATATAGAAAGAAGAATGCAAAATCTACAAAAATCTTGCTGTTCTTAAGCTACTAACGCTCAATGACAACGTTCTCTATAGGCAAGTCATTTACTAACTGTTCATAAAAATTTTTTGCAAAAGCAAGGCCTAAATTGCCCATGAAGAATAATACTAGATAAAGAAGCTCTCATTCCTAAGACCTTGAAGGGATTTCTTGTAGAACAAGGTTCAGGCTTGGGGGCTTTGTATAAGACAAATAACTCAAGCGCTTTGTTAACCAAAGACAATCGTATGGAACAAGTGCGAATTCTGAAACAAGAGAAAAGGCTGCTGTGGCCATTCCTATGATCAAGGCAGAGGATCCCCCGGTAAACAGCAGAGCTATAAAGGTACCAATTCCCCCTACAAGAGTAATGGATCCAACAAAGGACAGAACCCACTGCTTGGATTTCTCTACATGAATCGCTTCATCCATTTCGGCTAAAAGATGAAGGTCTATAGCGCCTCCCATGATTTTTTCCGCCACTTTGTGCCCAACTCTTTGGTTGAAATAGGCAAGCCCTAACTCAGCTTCTTTTGTGATAAGGGACTTATATTCCTCTTGTTCTCTGAGGTCTAATAAGGTCTTTTTTTCCAATTCTTTCAATCTATCTAGGTCCTTTTGGACCATAGATTGTCGTCCCAACTCCTTGAATCTTGCTTTTGTATTTTCTATGAAAGCTATGGCCGATTTAGGGCCTTTACTTAATTCCAACCGAAACTCTTTATGAAAAAAGGAAATTATATTTAAGCACTTCCAAGCTCTGATGATCATCCCAAGCCCTCGAGCTACATAGATAAGACCTAAAGCTGTCCCTATAGCTGTTAAGGCCACTACAGCTACGCTACCAGATAAAACGGGAGATTGAATTACCACTTTTCCTGGTTGTGTTAAAACAGTTCCCACCCCAGCTATGATTTCTCCTGCCCCTACAGCAAAAAAGGTCCGTTGATTGCAGACATTGATTTTTTCAATAGTCACCTTATTTTCAGCATCTTTTAAAATTTGCGCATTCGTTATGGGGGACTGAACAAGAGATGAGTTTTTTTTAAGCGTCTTTTTTATCTGCTCTAAATTGCTTTCTGCTTTACCCAGGGACTCTTTCGCCTGAGGAATCATCCATTTACACGAAGTGGCCACTGCAATAGTTCCTGTCATAAATAAAGAAGCTGGAACAAAAAAAGCAGCTCCCGTCAAAGCAGTGCCGGCTAGAGTGCAGATACTAACAGCCGATCGAACAGCTAAGATAAAGTCCCCAAGTAGCCAAACTACTTCATGTTTTATCCCACCAAAAAGTTCGCCATTATGTTCTGAACTCTTATAAAGATGAGGTTGTTTAAGACATTTTTTCGATATATGGGACAGGTCAGCATCTTCAGAATAAAAAGATGTTTTAACGCTATCAGAAATTAGATTATTTGAAATATTTCCAATTGTCATACACAAACTATAAAACAAAATCCAACAAAACAATTTTATCACAATTTCAAATTACAAACAAAAAAAATCAAAACTATAGAATAAATAAATTTTTAATTTAAACAAAACAACATTAATTCACTTAATCACCCACAAACACACTTATTAAATATTAATGTACAAATCGTATATCTATCCGATGTAATAGATTTTCTATTTAGATGCGACCAATCTGTAGGTGGAAGAAGTGGGATCGACAAACTTTTTTTTGCATCAAAGCCCTTACAACAGCAGCTGTCACATCTCCATTACCAAGAAAAAAATCATGTATAAAACAGCAATATTGGACCTTTACCAAAAGAACTATACGACCTTTTATTCAGGTATTCAACTTGAGGAGCCCGCTATACATTTTCTTAGCTAGAAGAAGTACCTATGTAAATCGTTAAGCTTGACTTGAGATTTTTTTTTGCATAATATCACCATTCTCGCTTTACACCAACACAGAGGATTTTTTATGAAATTTAAACCCGTTTTGTGTGCCTTTCTATTAGCTAGCCTTACCGGAACTTTAGGATACTGTGCCGACGAACCATCAACTCAAGGAAATGTCATGACCAATAATGAAATCGTAACACTACCATCAGGACTTAAATATCAAATCTTAAAAGCTGCTCCAGCTGACGCAAAATCTCCTAAACAAGGAAATATGGTAACCGTCAACTATACAGGATGGCTCGATGACAATGGAAAAGAAGGGAAAAAATTCGACAGTAGCTTCGATCGCAATACCCCATTTACTTTTAAAATTGGTGTTGGCCAAGTAATCTCCGGATGGGATACAGGGGTAATGACAATGAAAGTGGGAGAAAAGCGTCGTTTATATATCCCTGCAAATCTCGGATATGGCGCTAGAGGAGCTGGCGGAGCAATTCCTCCTAATGCAGCTCTTATTTTTGATGTCGAACTACTAGAAGTGAAGTCCTAAAAAACGACCAAGCGGCGCTTAAAAAGAGCGCCGCTTCCCCATCGTTCATCTTTTTTCCTAAAACACATGAAAATTAAAAAAAATTGACTAATTAATTTCACTGCATTAACAACAAAGCAAGCACGGATACTTTCTTGAATTCCGTTTTAATTTTATATCGGCGATTTTTTATTTGCAGTCAATAAGAGGTTTTTATGAACAGTATTCGCGTAGTTGGATTAATGATGTTATTTGCAGGGATCATTCTTTTCATATTTGGGATAAGTGCTTCTCAAACTGTAACAGAAAAAGTAGTAGAAAGCGTTTCTGGGCGCTATACAGAACATACCATGTGGTATATTATCGGAGGAATTGTCTTGATGATTGGAGGTAGCGCTTTAATGTATACAAATCGCCGCCGATCTTAATTCACATTTTTCATAAAAAAAAGCTGTAAGGCTATATAGCCTCATAGCTTTTTTTAGATCTTCTAGGGATTTTAAGGACTACTTAACATCAGGAATGAAAGCAATACAAGAGATCTCAATAAGAGCATCGAGAGGAAGTTTACTGACCTGTATCGTTGCTCTCGCAGGTTTAATTGCGTAAGAAAATTTCTCCGCATAAATGCCATTCATAACAGAAAAGTCTTTCAAATCTTTTAAATACACTTCTGTTTTAACAACATTTTCTAAAGTAAGGCCCTTAGCTTCCAAAATAGCTTCTAGGTTTTTTAGCACTTGACGAGTCTGCTCTTCAATGGTTTCTGCAGTTAGTTTGCCTTCAGCAGGATCGATAGCAATTTGCCCTGAAACGAACAGATAAGATCCTGCACAGATTGCTTGAGAATAAGGCCCAATAGCAGCTGGAGCTTTATCCGTTGCTATTTGAGCAATCTGGGAACTTGCTAAAAGTGGAGAACTTGCTGCTGCTAATAAAAAAATCATTTTCTTAAAATTAATTCTCACGTTAAAAACTCCTTTCACATATACACTATTTAGTTAAAAAAAATCACAATAACACAAATCAACACATCTCTGACAATCTAATTTAGAGATTCCTCTATCCACATGAATAAAAAAACTTTTTTCTTTTCCAGAAATTCTATATAGAAATCATTAATATCTTATATCTGTTATTTCCCAAATTTACACGAGGAAAACACCAATGGAATCAGTTGAATACGACGTGATTATTATAGGAACGGGAGCTGGAGGAGGAACCCTTGCTCATCGACTAGCTTCTTCTGGTAAAAAAATTCTTCTTTTAGAAAGAGGAGGGTATCTTCCCAGAGAAAAAGACAATTGGAGCTCAAAAGCTGTCTTTTTAGAAGGAAAATACACGGCTCCGGAGCCTTGGATCGATAATACCGGGAAACCTTTCCACCCCGGAATCCATTATTATGTAGGGGGAAATACAAAATTCTACGGAGCTGCTCTACTCAGAATGAGGGAGCAAGACTATGGAGAAGTTCATCATAAAGGAGGAGTCTCTCCTGCCTGGCCTATTTCGTATTCTGAAATGGCCCCTTATTACAATCAGGCAGAAAAACTCTACCATGTTCATGGACTAAGGGGTAGTGATCCTACAGAACCTAAGGAAGAAACTCCCTACCCTTACCCTCCATTAAAACATGATCCAGCTATCCAAAGACTTTCAGATCGATGGGAGCAAATCGGTCTCAAGCCTTTCAATCTTCCTGTTGGCTTAATTCTCGATGAGGAGAAAAGAGAGTCGAGCCCTTGTATTCGATGCAATACCTGCGATGGATTTCCTTGCCTCGTCGATGGGAAAGCTGATGCACAGGTGGTTTGTGTCGACCCTGCCTTAAAAAACCCTAACGTCACGCTGCTTACCGATTGCTATGTAGAGAAATTGGAAACGTCTGCCAATGGCCGTGAAGTGTCTCAAGCGATTGTGAAAAGAAACAAACAGACAGAATCTTTTCGAGGAAAAATTGTAGTTGTCTCTTGTGGGGCCATTAACTCGGCAGCTCTTTTACTGCGCTCTGCAAATCAACATCACTCTAAAGGACTTGCTAACAGCTCTGGTGTCGTTGGATGTCATTATATGTGCCATAACAATTCCGCCCTTCTTGCCGTATCAAACGAGCGCAATCCTACCAAATTCCAAAAAACACTTGCGATCAACGATTTTTACTTTGGAGCTGATGATTGGGAATTTCCTTTAGGACACATTCAAATGCTAGGCAAATCCGATGGCTACATGCTAAAAGCAGACGCACCAGCCTTTGCTCCCCATAATATTTTAGACAAAATATCACAGTATTCTCTGGATTTTTGGCTCACGACAGAAGATCTACCAGACCCTGCTAACCGCATTGTTTTAATGCCTGATGGAAACATTCAGCTCTTATATACTCCCAATAACAGGGAATCTCATGCCCACCTCCTGAAAAAATTAAAAGAAATCCTGAAAAAAGCGGGATATCACAACTTTTTCTTAAGTCAAACAGTTCCCTTAGCCGGAACTGCTCATCAAATAGGCACAGTTCGCTTTGGAACCGATCCTAAAACCTCTGCTCTGGATATAAACTGCAAAGCTCATGACCTTGATAACCTCTATGTAGTTGACGGTAGCTTTTTTGTTTCAAGCTCTTCTGTCAATCCCAGCTTAACGATCATTGCTAACGCCTTGAGAGTAGGAGACCATTTACTGACAAAAATTTAATACAGGTAATCAGCAATATGGATATTTCCAAGCAACACGCACATTTAAAAGGAATCTGTTTTGTTCTTTTAGGTTTTTTCTGTGCGTCTTGCTTGAGCGCTTTAGGAAAAACCTTACTCCACAAAATCCCCTTAGGAACGATTCTATTTACGCAGAATGCAGTTGCCTTTACTTTGTATTTTTTGTTTTCCACTTTCACTTGTAAAAACCCCTTAAAAACTCATAGATTCAAATTGCACCTGTTTAGAGCGATAATGGGCCTAGCTTCTTACGTATGCCTTTTCTTAGCTATTCGATACATTCCTCTTGTCAATGCAACACTACTTGCCAATAGCGCTCCTCTTTTCCTTCCTTTTGTTATCTTGATTTGGTTTCATCAAAGAATACGTATAGGCCTTTGGATAAGCCTACTCATTGGATTTACTGGTGTCATTTGTATAGTAAACCCGATAGGTGGGATCTTTTCTTTATTGAACTCTTGGATGGTTCTCGTAGCACTACTTGGAAGTGTATTTAGCGCCATTGCCCTGCAATCTATTCGATATCTGCTGGAAACAGAAAAAATAACCACTGTGAACCTGTACTACTTCGGACTTTCTTCTCTTATAACTTTGCCGTGGGCTCTTATGGAATGGCAATCTTTTGAACAAATAGGATGGCTTTCCATTTTCGGAATCGGTTTTTTTCTCATGCTTATCCAATTTTTTCTAGCAGCTGCCTATCGCTATGCAAATCCAACTTTATTAGGGCCGTTCAACTATTCCATTGTGATATTTAGCGGAATTTTGGGGTGGATCTTTTGGGGAGAAATCCCCACAATTATGGGAGGAATTGGGCTTTTACTCATTACCCTTGGAGGAATCCTAAGCATGACAAAGTTAGCAAAAGGATCTCTATGAACCAGATAGAATGCGTTCTTGAAATACATTGCTGGTTAGGAGAATCCCCTCTCTGGGACCCTGAAAAAAAACTTCTATATTGGGCTGACATCCTAGGAGAGAAAATCCATTCGTTTGATCCTATTCTGCAGAAATTGCGTACCTATCCTCTAACAGAAAAAGTGACAAGTATAGCATTAAGGAAAGGAGGAGGTCTTGTTGCGACCTCGTTTAAGGGCTTTATGCTGTTTGATTTTAAAGAAGGAAAGTTAACCCCTCTTGTTCAAGTAGAAGAAAACCTTCCAGACAACCGTTTTAATGATGGCAAGTGCGATAGATCTGGACGTTTTTGGGCTGGAACTATGGATAGAGTACACTGGAACAAACCCACCGGCACTCTTTACTCTCTGCAACCGGATAAAACAGCTCTTACTACAGAAAAAAATGCAGTCTGCTTAAACGGCATCGCTTGGAGCCTTGATAATCGAACTATGTATGTAGTAGAAAGTTTTCGTTATACGATTTTCGCTTATGATTTCGAAATGAAAACAGGATCTATTTCCAACAAGAGACCTTTTATCTCCTTTCCCTCAGAAGCAAAAGGGTTCCCAGACGGAATAACTGTCGATTCGGAAGGATATATTTGGTGCGCTATCGGAGTTCTTGGAAAAATTCTGCGAATTGATCCAAAAGGACAAATAACACAAACTTATTCCTTTCCCGTTCCGGGAATTACTTCTTGTATGTTCGGAGGCAAAGATCTGCAAACTCTTTATGTCACATCTTCTAGAGAAAACATGACAGATTCAGATCTGCAAAAATACCCTCTTTCGGGCAATCTATTTTCGATCGAGACAAATGTAAGAGGCGTTCCAGAGCCTTTTGTTCACATATAACAATTTGAGGATTTTATGGACGCAAACTGCAAGCTTTCTAGTAAAAAATGCATCCCCTGCAATAAAGATACACCACCCCTAAAAGGAGACCTACTTACTCAGATGCATAAACTACTAAGTCCGGGATGGCAACTAATAGAAGAACACCACCTAGAAAAAGAATATCTTTTTAAAAACTTTCGAGAAGCCCTAGTTTTCACCAACAAAATTGGCGAGATCGCAGAAAAAGAAGGACATCATCCCGATATTTTCCTCTCGTATGGGAAAGTGAAAATCCAGCTTTGGACACATAAAATTAACGGACTATCTGAAAGTGATTTCATACTAGCTGCTAAATGCGATGAAGAGTAGAAATAGCTCCTACTATTGATTTTTCGATACATTTCAGTTAAAATCTCCATCTTAACGAGATTTTAACATGAATTATTTAAAAAACGACCTCTTCGCCTCAGAAAATAGCCCATTATTTACAGCGATCCCCGACAAGCAAATACTTGACAAATCTCTGCAAATTAGTGTTCCTGGTCAAAAATTCAGGGATTGGTCAAAGCAAAATCATGCTGATTCTTATGTAGTTATGCAACGTATCGCACAAGCGTGGAAAAAAAGTAATATCACAGATCAATATCTCATTTACGGCAAAGCCGATTCCCATTCTTTTCATTGGGATATGATTCCTTATCAAAAATGTCATACTTCTATCGGACGTATAGTTCAACAACTTCAAGTTTTGTGGAGGAGCACTTTTGGAGGCATTGAGGTCTCTGAAAACAGCTTAAAAAATCAACTTAAAGAATATCAATTGTTATTGAGTCCCTCCTCTGAAATCATCCAATCTACCGAGAACGCAAATAAAGGCAACGACTCATTTTGCAAAGATACCACAATTGAGCGTCAATGGGTAGTTATGGGAAAAAGGGTTCATGTTTTGTTTAACTATGCTCCCATAGGATTTGGGGGAGAAAGACTGCATTTTCTTGTAGTCCCTAAAAATCATCGCGAAGCGTTTACCGATGTTACTAAAGAAGAATATTGCGAGTCACTTGCCATAACCTCAAAAATAGTTGATCATTTCATAAAAACAAGAAAAAACATAAAAGACGTATACTTTCTAAACAAAACAGGCGTAGATGCGGGACAAACAGTCAAACACTGGCACCTACATGTTATTTTTTCTAGCAACTCAGCACAAAATTTTTGGGGAAGAATTACATTCCTGAAAAATATCCTCTTGGGATCTGCTCCGATGAAAAAGGATTCCCTAGCCAAAAGAGTGGGGGAATTAAGAAAAGAATTAGCAACTCTTAAGTAACTAAAGCACAAAAAACACATTTGACATTTTCCCAATCCTATCTTATCTTTTTTCCCCAAGATGGCGCGGGGTGTCGAGTAATTCGACTGAGATTATACCCGTATTACCCGATCTGGATTATACCAGCGTGGGGACTTCCGTCGGATCTTCTTGCCAAAGCTTCGGCTTAGGCAAAACTCCTACTGTAGTCGACATTTCCTCGCACCATTGCACCCCACAACTAGGAGGCTTTAGGAAATGCACGTAAGCACCCCCAAAAAAACTGGTTTAGGTTACGAGAGCGCATTAGAAACCTTTTCCCGTATTACATCAAATACTTCTTCTCTAAAACGATTCTTAAGAATCGTTTACAAAGCACTGAAATTCCACTCGGAGATACATCTATTAATGGGAGGAATCGCCAATTCTGGAACAAGCAAATTAGCTCTACAACTTAGAGAAAGTGTGGAAATACTGACGACTGCTCATTCCGTGAATCTAGTACAAGAATTAACGTGTCCGAATAAAAAAGGAGTCTACTTTTTCTATAGAGCGAGCTGGCAAAGATGTGCAAGTAGGATCTTTTTCTTATTCTATTCATTTTTGCATCACGTACAATTAGCTGAAAAATTTCAATTTATTGATCTGGGGAAAATCAGCAAGATTGCCATAGGGCAACTCCCTATTTTTAAATTTGTCGCAGGAAGCATGTCTGCCTTGTCCTCTGCTTGTGCAGTTGGAGAAGGAATTAGAGTAAAAGAATGGTTTAAAATCATCACATCGATCGGGAAAATTTTCGTTATTGTATTAACACTAGCTCTAGAGGCTCTAAGTATCCAAAGAACCTTTTACATTCTTTTACTGACAGGAACTAGTTGCTCAATAGACATTTTTTGTTTAGCTAAAAACGAGAAGCTCATATGACCTATTTAAAATTATTTTGTCTTTTTTCTTGCTGTATTTTCTCATGCTTTTCCAAGGAATTATCCATCGATTATGAAATAATGGATCAAAACACCTTTCAAAAAGTAGTCGTTGGAAATACTATTTTGGGAACTACGCGTCAAAGCCATAGCCTCTACATGTTGTATTTTCTTCCAGATGGATATTGCAAACTCTGGAAGCAAAATGAGATCTATGATGGTAACTGGTGGATAGAAAAAGATGAGCTAAATAGAGATTTTGTACGAGCCTTCTGGCCCGAATATACATCTTCTGAATCTAAATCTCTATTTTCTCCTGGTAATCCCCATTATGGAACAGCTACCTCCCTTAGGTACTATCTTAACGTTGAAAATGGAGCTATTTTTCTAGCGGGAAAGGGGTTTTTATCGCCAGTAGTTTTAGCTCCCGGCTGCGCATTCCCCACTTCTTTTTCACACGAGAAAAGCATGCTTTAGATTAGCAAAAAAATTATGACAGTGCTATTTTCTTAACACAAATTGGAAAATCCTTGATGAAAACGATACTGCTACTGATCTGCTCCAATGTTTTCATGACTTTTGCTTGGTATGGGCACCTAAAATACCGGCAAGCGCCACTATTTTTAGCTATAATAACTAGCTGGGGAATTGCATTTTTTGAATATTGCTTTCAAGTACCAGCCAATCGAATCGGTAGTTATGACTTTACCCCAGTGCAACTAAAAATCATTCAAGAAATTATCACATTAGTCGTTTTTTGCGTTTTCTCCTATTTCTACTTCGGAGAAAAGGTAGGAATGAACCAAATCTTTGGGTTTATTTGCCTTGTCTTAGCAGTTTACTTCATGTTTAAGCCGACTTGACAGGCCCATTCTTCAAGCTTTAATCGATATAACACATGTTTTCTCAAAGGATCATCGAGAGAAAAGCTTGGATGATCGAAATCATCTTTTGGGTCATAATGCATACCAATACGCTCCATGACGGCTCTTGAAGGCATATTTTCAGCTACCGCAAAACTAACAATCTCTTCCAAATTCAACACTTCAAATCCATATCTAAGCGCAGCTCTAGCCCCTTCCGTAGCATAACCTTTTCCCCAGTACTTAACGGCAAGTCTCCATCCAATTTCCACTGCAGGAGTAAAATGCGCAGTAAAATGAACATTATGCAATCCAATCGTCCCGATAAGTTCCCCTGTTTCTATTAAAGAGGCAGCCCAAAATCCCCATCCGAATTTATCAATAAGTTGCGACATTAGATCCACAGCACGATCACTTTCTTGACGGCTCAAAAGCCCTGGAAAATATTCTCTCACCTTAGGATCTGCATTAAGCTGAGCAAACGGCTCTAAATCTTCTTCTTTCCAAGGGCGCAGCAGCAATCTTTCGGTTTTAATGGTTTTGTCCATGAATATTCTCTATGAATCGAATTGTTTTAAAATAGCATGAAAAATAAACGAATGTCCACGAAATCTATGAAGCTGCTACATTTTCAAAGTACTTTATTTAAGGATCTTGGATGAAATCCCCTTTTCTTTTTTTGTTTATAGTTCTTCTGACTCCGCTTGCAAGCATAGCAAATTTTCCTGTAACTGCGGCCGAACAGGAATGGATTGAATGCATTCCGAGTAGCCGCTTCGAACCATTGAATCAGATCTCTAAACACTATAAACAAGCAGTACCTTACTACAAGGCGCGAGGAGTGTATGACGAAGAAAGCATCGAAAAATTCGTCTGCGAAGACATCTCACATATTGCTCATGCCTTTAGCGTTCTCTTTGAACAGGACCAAAAAAGGATTCTACGAAACTTTTTAGGAGAGTATTTTTTTTTAATCGAAGGATATAACGCACAAATCGATCATATTGGAAGAGAGCTTTACGGTCCGCTTTCTTTCTACTTGCCAATGCTTAATGAGATCGCCCTAAACCTTGGTCTCATCCACTTAGGAGACTTAGTATTCCCCTCTACTCAAGTAGTAAAAACACTCCGAGAACAGGATCCAAGTCTTCAAGGAGTTACCATAGGTCGAGCGTATTTTCAAAGTATTGAAAGTGGACAAATAGGCTGCTTAGAACTGTTTCAAGCATCACCTCAAAATGAGAAAAATCCCCAACACATTGAAGCTACGCAAAAAAGGCTCTCTTTGCTAAGTAACTCTACAAAAAACTCAACTCCATCCCCCATCGATCATATATCTATCGAAGTAAATAGCGTAGAGGAGGTGCAAAACATTCATGAGCACATTCACAAGCTCGAATCAGTAACTTTACAACCCAACCAAAAAGAAGTGTGTTACAATCCAGGAGACCGAAGCACTCAAACGAAGGTGCTGATCAGAAATTCTAAAGAAGCCCCATTTAGTAAAATCATAGAGTTCGTGCATTATGCTAAGTAAAACAAAAAAACTTAGCTCTTTAAAAAAAACAACAGGAACGATACGCTCAACCCCACTATGAAATCAAAATTTGCCGTTACTCTATCCAACGTACATAAGACCTTTTCAGGCGGTAACAAACCAGTCCTAGCTTTACAAGGAGTGGATTTAGAAATTCCGCAGGGAGAAATTTTTGGATTTTTAGGACCTAATGGAGCTGGAAAAACAACAACATTGCGAATTTTGACCACCCTCTTACCTTTTGAAGAAGGAGAGGCCTTTGTAGCTGGAATCGACGTGAAAAGAGATCCGCAAAATGTTCGTAAAAGTATCGGTTATGTAAGCCAAAAAGGCGGAGCCGATCCTGCTGCAACAGGATGGGAAAACCTTATTTTACAAGGCCGGTTACACGGAATCTCCAAACAGATAGCTACCACCAACGCAGAAACCCTCATAGAAAACTTCTCCCTAAAGGAATGTATTCACAGACTGGTAGGAACCTATTCCGGAGGTCAGAGAAGAAGACTTGACATTGCTCTTGCCATGATGCACCAGCCAAAAATCCTATTCTTGGATGAGCCTACCAATGGCCTAGATCCTCAAAGCCGAAACAATTTATGGTCTAAAATCTTTCAGCTCAAACAAGAAGGAGTTACTATCTTCTTGACTTCTCACTATCTCGATGAAGTCGATGCTTTAGCAGATTCTCTAGCAATCATAGACCACGGAAAAATTGTAGCCGTTGGCACTCCATCGAGCCTAAAAAAGGAAATTTCAGGAGATATCATTACTATAGGCATTGCGAAAGATGCCCAAGATCAGTTGATTTCTCTTTTGCATGCTTCCAATACTTTACTAAAAGAAATTAAGAGAGAAGAGCTAGAACTTCGTCTATACGTAGATAAAGGAGCCTTAGCTTTGCCTCAAATTCTGAGATTGCTAGATCAATCGAGCGTCCCCTTTGAAACGATTCAAATGTCCGTTCCTAGTTTGAATGACGTTTTCTTGAAAAAGACTGGCTATTCTTTAAGAGAAGGAGAATTTCAGTGAGACTTTTACAAGAAATCAAGCTATTAACATTCCGCTATGTTCAGGCAAGCCTTCGCAATCCCATCTTTTTATTTATGGGTGTTGCCACCCCCATCATTTATTTAGCTTTTTTCGCTCCACTTTTAGGAACGCTAGCTGCAAATGGCACATTAGGAACCCACAACGTACTTGCCATGTTTATTCCTGGGATGCTTCCCATTATTGCTTTTTCAACGGGACTTTTTACAGGTTTTGGCATGATCGATGAAGTGCGCTCTGGAATATTAGAGCGTTTTCGAGTAACTCCAGCTAGGCGTTTTTCCATTCTTTCAGGACCGGTCTTATTTGACACCTGTTCAGTATTTTTTCAATCTCTTCTTTTTATTATCGTTGCGATTCCCTTTGGATTTCGCTCCAGCTTACTGGGGATGCTAATCCTCTTCGTTCTCTTAGGGCTCCTTACCATCATCACTTCTTCTTTTGGCAATGCTTTAGCAGTTATTCTGAAAAGCGAAGATAAATACGCCCCCATTGTTCATGGGATTAACCTTCCAATACTCTTATTATCGGGAACCCTTTTACCCATATCGCTAGCTCCTACATGGATGAAAATCATCGCACATTTCAATCCCGTCTATTATGTTGTGGAAGCTTCTAGAGCTTTAGCGATTGGAGATCTAACATCCATCAATGTCTTATATGCTTTTGCTATTCTAGTTCCATTCGCTGTGTTGACCATGTACTGGGCAACCAACGTTTTTAAAAAAGCTATTACATGAATGTAAAAAGGGCAGCTTACGCTGCCCTTTAGAACTAAAAATTCAGGATTTCTTCCATCGATTTAAAATGGCATGATCATGCGACTACGCATCTTCCTAAGAGCCTGAGACATTTTTTCCCATTCAGTTTTTGTTGAGGTAGACTGATTTATCGGTTGGACTGGATCCACAGTCACAGGCTGATCTAAGGGCTTGGATGGATCAACAGGAGTAGGCTGATTTATATGTACAGGCAGGTGCCGAGTTTCTGCTTGCTCTTTTAACTCACGCCGTCTAATTACTTCAGCTTCCTGAGCCATCACGTCGTTAATTGTTCCATCGATCATCTCTTGAGTCAGTTTAAAGTCTGACGTCGCTGCTTTTTTGCCCGATACGGCATTTAAAAGTTTAAAAATTGCTCGACCTGTCAATCCATCAGTTTTTGCAGCAATCTGATCCAATTGGGTTGCTCCAAAAAATTCTGCTTGTTCTGACTTCGAGAAGAATTGAGGAACATACGACGCCACAATGTCACGTCGTTCTTTTTGCTCAGGGGGACCAATAAAGATCTTATGATCCATACGGGAAAGGACCGCTTCATCAAGATCTTCCATACGGTTTGTTGCAAGGATCAGCATGAATTTTTTACTCTGATCCGAAGTCCCGGTTCGATTCAAGAACGCATTTTGCAATTCTATAAGTTCAGCTCTAGGGATTTTCGATCGGTCTCTACAGAAACTTTCTGCCTCGTCAATAAATAAGATCCACGGGCGATTCGACCACGGACGCCAAGAAGTTTCCATTTTATCTAAAAGCTTATTCAATTCAGTAACGTGTTCACCGCGCTTGATATATTGAGCTAAATCACCGCCAGACATCTTGACATAACTCATTCCGGAATTTCTAGCGATGTAATCGCTAATCATTGTCTTACCAGTTCCACCAGGGCCATAGAATAAAACGTTCTGAAAATTTCCGCTGTTTTTGCGAATATTCTTTACGGAGTTTGTCAAGTCAGTGACCCTCCTCGTAATTTCAGCATTGTAGACAGGCTTAGGCTTTTTCGACCCAAAAATCGTGTCCGTCGGCAAAGAAAAAATTCCAAGCTGACGAACTTCCGTCGCAAGTTTAGGAGAACCGATGTAGTGTTTCGCTCTATAATAAAGATAAAATAGTGTTAGAGGAAGTCCAGTGGCAACGATAGTACCTAATGCTACATAGGGAAGCACACTCCACGATACCGCACTTGCAGCTTCGCCAACAGTGTTGCGAATCCCTAAGTTAATTCCTTTACCAGCTTCCTTCGTAAAGCCTTTTATTCCTTCTTTGAACTCTTCTCCAGCACGCGTTGCAGCATCACCAACATTCGCCCCATCCCAAAATGACTGAAATCCATCATTGAGCTTTTCCCCCGTATCTCCCGCCATTTTCGAAGTATCGAAAGATTTCAAGAATGCATCAAACGCTTCCGTCATCTTTTCCCCAGTGGTCCCTGTAATACTATTTGCATCGAAACCTTCGATGACCTTTGTAATTACACTGGAAATTCCCTCTCCGATTGAGCTGGAATCAAAACCGATATTAGATACAACATTAGATGATAAAAATTTTAAAGTTTCTGAAATTTCAAAAGCTACAGCTGGGCTTCTTAATTGTTGAAGATTACTAGTAACAAAGCTTACAAACGCCAAAGCAAATCCTTTTTTATTGTTTTGACCGCAATCATAACAATTTGATATATTAATTGCAATTATCATAAAAAAACAATGTAGACAAATGAAAATTTCAAATAAAGTAATTGCAACAAGTGAAAATTTCAAATCACCCCCTCCACAGCAAGTAAAAAAGCCTGCAGAGAACGAATCGCAAATCTATCGTTGGATCGGTTTGAAAGATTGTGCCGATGCACTAACGGCCTATCAAAAAAAAGACTACACCTCTGCGGTAAATTCTTTGGCTGTTGCTTTTTTGAAATTTGGAACAATCGGGGCTGCAGCTTTCGGAACCTACAAATGGATCTGCAAAGATACTGTTTATTTAAACGATTTTATGAAGCAGGCAGAAGTTGACTTCAGCAAAGAAAACGCCAAGTCATCCGTACCTGCCTCTGTTGTAAACATGACAAACACATTCTATGATGAGTACAAGAAATTTTCTAAATGGCCTAAAAGTGGACAAGCATTTTTCGACGCTCACCTCCAAAAAAACGCTCCTATGTCTTCTTCGATCGTAAAACATCTCATGACCGAGGGGGCTAAACATAACGACTCCTCATTTGAGAAGCTTGCGATCAATAAATGCGTATCAGCATACGCCAGTTCTATGAGCTGCATGGCCATACTCGAATATTTGACCAAAACCCCGTCCCCTGAAAGTTTAGAAACGGCCATAAAAATCTCTAGAAGATGCAAAACCAGCAATCCATTCTGCAACAAGGCCCTTGAAGGCGCTCAAACGCGATCTATTAATAAAGAATCCATCGATGAAGCCAGAACTTTGATAGTCAGAATGACCCGCAAAGGAGCAAACCAGGGAAAAGGAGCTGATTTCTTAAAGGATGTAATAGTCCTTTTCAACGAGCAATTTCGAGAATTTGAAAAAGTCATCACAAATTGTAAAAACGCAAAAACAACCTCTGGATTATGGGATACTGCAGCCTGCTTTTCCCAAGCCCCATGGTTTCAAAAGCCGAGAATTCTTTTCGGCAAAAGTGACTTTCTCGAATGGAATGAATACGATGCTATAGACAACTTAAAAACAGCGCTCTCCGATTACGGACAGGATCTTGCCAAAGCATGTACGCAGTTTCCTGATTCCGAGCCATGCAATCAATTCGTAAGCAATATTTTTCAAAAATTTATCGATTATAATTTGATAGATGAAGCTTTTGAATTATTATCAAAAAAAGGTCCGCTCCAGAAAAATGAAGTCGAAGATGTAATTACAACAATGGCTCAGAAAAATCAATGGATCCAAGGAACTAGATTCATCGAAAAAGTTCAGGCAAGCAATCCAAAGCTCGATATTCAAACTGAGATCGATGCGTTTAATCAATTGATGACAGATATGCGCGAAGACGCAGAAGATGCTCTGAAATCTATGTCTGATCCAAAAAATTCAGAGTCCGAATTATCTGCAGCAGTCGAAAGAGCATTCTCTCTACAGGATGAAGAACAGCTCTTTAATATCTTCAAGGTTGCAAAATCGTGGATTGGAGATCATAACACCATCCAACACCCAGAAGCTTTGAAGCTTGTTATACGCAATTTGTTCGCTCTAGATTTCTGCAAAGATCGATTATTAAACCGCTGCTCCGAAAAGGAGAGTTTAAATGGAGATATGGCAAAAGTATTAGTTACTCTCTGGCGAAGATCCAATGGGTATTATGATTATTCAACGAGAACCAGCTGGCCTCTTTATAGTAAACTCGATTACAATGACAGGTACTCTCGCGCAGAGTATACTACTACAATCAACAAAAGCAACTGGGAACAGCTGATTAAATAAGCTTTCCAATCCAATTAAAAATAGAGTCTATAGAAATATATTTAAGCGTAAATATCACAAATAAAATATAGGAAAGTGCTAGAGGATAGGACATTAGAACAAGAATTCCATCATCATTGAGCATTCCAAAACCCAACAAAAATATGGCCACACTGGCTAAAAGGCTACTTAGAGGAATGGGCATGGATATGGCTAAGCAAATGCCAATGATTCCAATAAGACTGCCATTAATCATTTTTATGGTTGCACCTTTTCCAAAAAAAAGAAATCTCGGATAAGTCCAACATTTGATCTTTTTCATAAAAAAAAGAACTTGATGAATACAATTCTCAAGAATTTTCCCATTAATCTTCTTTCGCTTTAAAAAAGAAGGAAGCCAAATGGAATTCCTGCTAAAGGCCATTCTAAATCCTAAAAAGGCAATAAACAGCCCAAAAGGTAAAGCGAGACCTAAAATCTGACCAAATGGTAAACAGAAAAAAATTACCAATAACGATTTACCCTTCCCTGACAATTTCATTAAAATTGTCTTCAGGGAAACGGGCCCTTCTTTACACTTTTTTTCTAATTGAAAAAGTGCGGTTTCAAAAGTTGTAAAATTATCCGTTAATTTATTTTTAATAATTCAATCCCTTACAGATCTTTCATAAGATGAAGTTTCTATTAACGAGCTGTCGCTCGAGATTTTTTTGCACTTTTCTTCTTCGATTTCGGAAGAATTTTTTTCACAGTTTTTTGGAGAGTTTTTGTTGTTTTTTTACCTTTCTGTGGAGAGGCGTCTACTACTTTGTGTAATTTCCCTTGAAATTCTTCTGCCTTACGTTTTAATACATGGTATTTATCCAATAAGCCTTTTTGAAATTCTTTTCCTTGTTTTGTACCAAATATAAAAGTGGTCAAAGCTACAAGTGAACCTCCAATAAGTATTCCTTCAAATACATCCTTATAAGAATGTTCTGATTTAACTTTAAACATACAAGCCTCAATTTTTAAATTTTTTCCATAAATTTACACCTACTGCTACCCAATCTACGACTTCACACAATGTATTTTCATTTTTATTCAGTTGTTTGCCTATCTTCTTAACCGCTTCAGGATTTTCAATAGAATGTTTTTCTAGGATGTTTCCCAAATGTGAAATTGTTTCTCCAATGCTATTCAAAGGCTCTTTTTTCTCGTGCCGTAGAGCTAAAAAAACTGTGATGGCGCCAATGCCTACAATTCCACCAATTAACGCTCCGGCCAAGATTTTAGAGTCTTTTTCTTGATCTATTTTCGTCATACTATTTCATCTCATTTTTGATTTTGCCAAAAAACCGAACGCCTTCTGCTAAACACTCGATAAGTCCAGATATTTTTTCTGCCCCATTGCTCTGCTCAAATTTTTCTTTTTTGATTGCGTACAGAGGACGAAATAAACAATCGAGTCCTTCGGATTTTTTCTGAATGTCTACGATCAAGGCATTAGTGTTCTCGACTAATTCTAGACTCGGAGAGGAGAAATCATTTAAAACATCGTGCAGTTCAGAAAGAAGGACATCTGACTTTTTGATGACCTTCAGCAATCTTTGTAGGGCGATAACTAGAAAAACCACTAGAACAACAAAAGCAGATCCGATTACACCTACAACCACATCAATTACCATTTAATTCTCCGAAATTAAAAAGCCAACACACAAACAACATCAATAACACCAATTAATCAAACAACAGATTAACTTGCAAATAAAATACTATCATAAACAAAATTAATTTAATTTTAAAAACACTCAAAACGAAAAAAATGATAAAATACCTTCATTAAGTAACTAACATTTAATGAAATTCGAATATTTCATATCTTTATAGAATATCCTGAACTTCAGTAAACAACAGTTTATTGCTTAAATCTAAAGATGGAAATTTGAAGACAGATCTTCTTATGGACTGGGATGCCTAACCTCTACAGAAAGATGCAGCAGGGTTATTTATAATAAGACACTTAAGAATTTGTTCGAGGGATCGTTTAATTCTGAAAATGAAAAATCTAGTTACAACAACGAAAAAATTTAAAATTATCGTTGCTGTAACTAGACTCCTTAATCAAAATTGCCTTTTCGGGTCATTAAAAGCCCATCATCTCAGCTTTTTTTAAAGCTTCTCTTATCAGAAGGCCAAGCTCTCTTCTTATTGTTTTTATGCGGAGAAGCTTTAGGTCTATCAGAAGATTGCCTTGGATCTTTCCCGGAAGAATTTGATCTCGAGCTTTTATGCGACACTCCTGAGGGAGGTCTTGGAGCAGAATTAAAATTACGATTTTTAGGAGCCATACGTCTACCATTAACAATAGGCTCTGCCGCAATATTCGGATCCGGCTCGAAATTAGGAATGACCACTTTAGAGAGTTGACGCTTCAGCAAGCGCTCAATGTCCGTTAAAAGCTTATGCTCATCAATACACACTAAAGATACAGCTTCGCCCGTATTTCCTGCACGTCCCGTACGACCTATACGATGAACATAATCCTCTGGAACATTCGGAAGATCATAGTTAACTACGTGAGGCAATTGATCGATATCAAGTCCCCTTGCAGCAATATCTGTCGCAACTAAAACTCGGATCGCCCCACTCTTAAACTGCTCTAAAGCCGCAGAGCGCGCATTCTGACTTTTATTTCCATGGATTGCCATAGATGTAATCCCATCATTGGCAAGCTTGATTGCTAAACGATTAGCGCTATGCTTTGTACGCATAAAGACTAGAACTTGCTTCCAGTTATAAGTCTTGATCAAATGAGATAACAATTCCCCTTTACGCTTGCTGTCTACAGGGTGGATTACCTGAGTAATTGCCTCTACCGTAGAATTGGATCTGGTAGCTTCAATCATCTTGGGACTATTCAATAGATCATTTGCAAGCTTCTTAATATCGTTGGAGAATGTTGCGGAAAAAAGTAAGTTTTGACGTTTTTTTGGCAAGAGTTTCAGAATACGGCGAATATCAGGAATAAATCCCATATCGAGCATTCTGTCAGCTTCATCAAGAACAAGTATTTCAATATGTGAAAGATCTATGATTTTCTGACTAATCAGATCTAAAAGGCGTCCTGGAGTAGCAACGATGATATCAACACCCTTACGCAGTTGCTTAACTTGAGACTTAATATTGACTCCTCCAAAAATAACAGCAGATTTCAAAGGAAGATTTTTAGAAAGTTCTTGTACGCACTCTTCAACCTGGCTTGCCAGCTCACGAGTAGGAGTCAAAATAAGAGCTCTTGTTAATACAGGAGATCCAATAGAGCCTTTTTTCATGAGATTTTGAAGTAGAGGGAGAGTAAATCCTGCAGTCTTTCCTGTACCGGTCTGTGAGCCTGCAAGAAGATCATCTCCTTCAAGTATAAGAGGGATCGCCTGAGACTGAATAGTTGTAGGGACTGAATATCCCTTTTCTTCTAGAGCTGCTAGCAGTTCAGGTATTAATCCTAACGCGTTAAATGTCATTGGCTATTTTTCCATTGTCGACCCTCTAGAAAAGCTTAGTTTTCCTAGGTCTGTGGTTAATGTTACTTGAGATAAGAATTATACCTAAGACTACTTATTTGATGGTCCTAAGTGGAATTTTTATTACTCAATCGACGAGTTTAGCCTACAAATTACATAAAGTACAGCATTTTCCTATTATTAAGAGCTTTCAAAGCTCTTAACTATTTTCAGTTAAAAAGCAAAGATGCTTTGAAAAGGTTCTTCAACGAGAAATTTCACACATTTAGCAAAATAAATAAAATTTAAAAAAAATATACAGACATAAGAAAAGACAACTTTTTTCAACTATTTACCGTTTACACATCTTCTAAACACTGTCCTCAGAACAAGACGTTAAACCAGAGGTGAAGCTGGAGGGTTGTGAATGGCCGAAATAATTTCCCCTTCCTCTTATTAACTGCTGCCGCCCACATTCATCGACAGCCACTTTGTGAGGGATAGATAGGCTTAAACTTTCCAACCCCTTAGTAAATTTTGGAAAAGCTTCCACACTGCGCAGGTCGCTTAAACAGTGTTCAATATTAGACAAGTAGATCGTATCAAATACAACCCCTTTGGTTCTAAAATAATTCAAAATTCTATCCTTATTTCTAGGATCCGCAAGATCTCCTTGATAAAAATGAATACGCCCTTCTTTAGCAAGGGTATGGATTCGAGAATATCGAATAGGGTCAGATAAAAAAGAAGTATAGCTCCCTATTTCCGCTCTTAGCCTACCAATTTCCAATTCTGCTGCTTTATGTGCTTTTTCATCTATTGGAAGCATGTTAAAGGGAGAGACTAGCTTTGCCTCCTTAAAATAGATCGATTCAAAAGATAAAAGTACTTCTTCTATTTTTTGGGCAGCTTGATCCGCCTCTTCACACTCTGCAAGAATAGGAAGAATCTGAGTCCAAAAGTGGGATACAGAATTTGCAATGTCAAAAACATAGACATCAGAGATTCCTTCTCGGATAGCTGAAAGATTTAACGTGGCCAACCCCGAAACTCCCAAAACCGCATCTCCAAGAACTGGAAGATTTTTCAGTTGCCCTATAACTACATCATGTCCCGATTCCGTAGAAACAGGATACAGACAATCTCGAAGAATCGGCTTATAAAACAAACCACTCACACTCATCAAAAAACCACACAATTAAAAATAAAAAAAACAAATAACATTAAAATTGTAAATACAAAGACTATTTTATTCCAGCTTTGATCATAAAAAAACACAAAACTCACGCCAGTAAATTTTTTAAAAAAGATTTCTTGCTTCAAGATGTGCATTAAAGAGATTTTGATGGGGGAAAATTAAAAACTAATTTAAGCTAGCGTGTGAATTCCACCAGATACAATCGAAGTAACAGGAGCATGTATTATGACGCTTATAGAACAAATCAATGAGGGCATCAAAGAATCGATGCGAAGTCGAGACCAAACAAGACTTGGAACCTTAAGGATGCTTAAATCAAAAATATTGGCCGTTGATGCTCGCGCAACACTTCCCGATACGGAAATTTTAAAACTTTTCAAAACGTATTTTGGAAGCCTTCAAGAAGCCATAGAACAGGCGCAAATAGCTAACCGTCCTGAAACGGTAGAACAACTGAAAAAAGAGCTTGAGATCGTTCAGGAATTTTTACCAAAAGCACCCTCTGCGGAAGAAACCAAAAACATTGTAGAGCAAGCCATTGTCGATTCTGGAGCCAAGACAAAAAAAGATCTAGGACTCGTGATGAAAAGCATCATGAAGATCAATAGTTCAGTAGATGGAAAGGTAGCCAAAGATTTGGCAAGCCAATTGCTTCCGGATTAAAAGCCTCTTTCTAAGCCGTTTTCAACTTTATAAGAATAAAAACGGCTTGGGATTCAGAACCTTTAGATTATGAGACCATCATGCCCCTTTCAACAATTTTTCAAATAGCAGCTCTCTCTTTGATCTCTAACGGCGCTTTAGCAGAAGCAAAAAAACCAAACATTGTCGTCATAGGCGCAGGTCTTGCAGGACTAACTACCGCTTATCGACTGCAACAAAAAGGCCTGGATGTTCATGTTTATGAAGCAAGGAAAAGGGTTGGCGGCCGGGTCTTTACCGTAAAAATAGGAGATGAATTGGCTGAACTCGGAGGCCAAAATATTACGGATGGTGGAGATGCCGAGAATATGCGCTCTCTCATTGCGGAATTTTCCCTAGAGCCAACAAAATATAAAGTCGATCTTGACTATCAGTATCTTACCCAAGATGGATTCATATCCGGAGATCTATTATACAAGGAAAAGTTCGATTCTGAAGATCTCAAATCACAGCTAGCTCAAGCAGCCCAAAAAGCCCATAATATGAGGGATGTATTAAACACCCTGTTAGAAGAAAACGATCCTCTTTATAAGGTCTTATCTGTGAGACTGGCAGCCTATGAAGGAGCTATCATAGACAAGTTATCTCCACTCTATATAGACACTTTATACCACATGCTTCTTGGAGGACTTTCTGCAGCTCATCAGAATGTCGAAAAAGAAAATTATGTCGACATGATAAGCATTAAAGGAGGAAATGCTCTTTTACCTGAAAAGTTAGCTCAATCTCTTGGAGACAACATACACTTAAACATGCCTCTTGTCGCGATTTCAAAAGCCATAGACAATTGCTATGAACTTGTTTTTCAAAATGGAGAAAAAGTAAAAACTGACATCGTTGTACTAGCAGTCCCCTGCTCTGTTTACAACGACATTCACTTTGCAAAAGATCTCATCCCAGAAGAGAAACTAGAAGCTATTAAAAACGTGCAATATGGGACCAATGCAAAAATACTAGTCCCGATTTCTCAACCACCTACTCCAAAAACGACCTTTATCAATGATCGCATGGGAGGTTTTTTTGCAAATCACAATGTTTTAACGCTTTACTACACAGGCGACGCTGGAAAATTCTCCGAAACCACTATTTCCCAAGCCTATCAACAAGAACATTCGATGCTAGAGAAAGGATTAGGAAAACTATGCCCTCCCTTTTTAGCTCCATCATATGCCCGAGATGAATCCTTTATTTCTTACGACGGGCCAGTTGGATATAGTTGGCCTAATGATCCTTATGTAAAAGGGACCTACTCTTATATATCCCCTGGCCAAGAAACCCTATTGACTGCCATTGAAAAGCAAGGGGAAGAACTCACAAAGACCCTTTTTGCCCCCATTGACCAAACACTCTATTTTGCGGGAGAACACGCTTCGATTTTAATGGAAGTGCCGGGAACTATGGAAGCTGCTTGTGAGTCAGGAGAAAGAACTGCTCGCATGATTGAAAAGGTTTTAAAAAATGAAGCCTAAGTAAAAGAAGGAATTCGAAAAATGCCAGGATTTTTTTAGGGAATCCAATCCCCTCTCTCTTTATTTACGTAAATGAGATCTGGTGTCAATACAACACCCAAAGACTCAGAGAGGCTCTGGGCATTAACAAAATTAAACAAGAGCTCTTTGGTTTTGTATTCCCTTACCAATTTAGCAATTTCAATTTCATCTTCAACACTTCCCTCGGGATTTGTTCTATTAGGAGACTCTCCTCCCACAACAAAGGTTTCCAATGTATCTTCCAAGCAGTTCTTTTTAAGCATCTTGCTCTTTAATCGACTAAACATATCCTCAATGGCTACACAGGTATGCGCAAGTCCTAGAACAGGAACTCCCTCTGCCGTTAAACCACGAGCACATATCGGAAAACAAGGCCCTACACCACTTGTTTCTAAAACTTTCTGATGGCCTACAACTACTTTAAGAGCATCCATATCGACATCAGAGATCCTTCCTAAGGCTCTTGGAGGTTGCATGATCTGAATTCGTCCATCTCCAAGTTTGCATCTAGGATTAGAAGAATAAAACACCTCCCTAAAAATAAGGTTAAATTAATCCTGTTTAGATCCATAGAGCTTATTACTCAAAGCTTCAAAAAATGTAGTTGTAGGCTCTCCATGAATTAATTTCTTTTCCATAGGATCCCAGTCATATACATATCCAACTTTGTCACTATTTCTAAAAAAGCCAACTCGCGGATCAGTAAATAATACAGTAGAGATTCTCATTTTCTCTTTTTGCGTCACAACTCTATGATTGGATGCTTTTACTCCTGGTAATAACTTCTCAAGGCAATACCCAAAGTTAATCGTAAGATATCCATCTTCCATATGAAGAGATTTCCAAACACCATCAATTTCCGCCTCTAATCCTGGATCTGGGGCATCAAGAACTGTAATACTTCCCCAATCTTTATGGGCCCCAACACCATCTGTCCTATCCCCTAACTTAGGATCATAGCAATTAAAAAGAAGGAAATGTGATCCTTCCAGGTTTGAGCTTCCCCCCGTAGCCTCAAACCAAAGATCTTCAGGCAATTGATACCTTCTTAAGATGCTTTGCAAAATCACAACTCCCATCTCAGCCATTTGCTGACCTAGTTTTTGCACATTCACAGGATAGTTCGGCTCTCCAATAGTTTCCTTTTGATCTACGTGACACTTGTCCCAATTATCTCTTTCCAATGTGAAACGAACAGTTTGTGCAACATCACTTTTAAGGTAGCCATTTACTACATCTAAAACTCCAAATTCTCTATAACGCAAATCTGAAGTAAATGTTCTAGCGAAGATGCGACCCACTTCTAAATCCAAATCTTGAGGGGCTTTAATACGAAAAAAACCGACTTTAATCGCTTCTTCAAAATCATTGTCCGATTCAAAAACAACTTCCTCATTAACAATGGAGGCAGTTTTCATGTAATACATGGGCGTTGCAGCTGTTTCAGCGTCTGCAATAAGAAAAGATGAAAAGTTTAAAGACAGCAAACAAAAAACATAAGCTAAATAGACCATTTTGCAAACCCCCATTTTTCCATTATTTTCTCTGGAATTTCAAATATGGTATTCGCAAATTAAGATATTGTCAAAAGAATCACAATTAAGAAAAACAGACATCAGCTTGCCTGCATAAATTCTGATTATATGCAGGCAAGTTGAAAGGTTTTTTAAGATGGGACTGGCAACGAGCGTACCTGATGCTCACTATTTTTTGGTTGAAGAGCCTTTTGTTTTACTTCTGCCTGCAAGATTTGGAGCAATTGCGACTGAATGGCTTGCGTATCTGGCGTAGCATATTTTGCATCTGCTAAATTAATGCTCTCCAATGGATCGTTCGTCAAATCATATAACTCAAACTGAACAACATCAGGAACAGCAGGAGCCTCGATAGGAGTACTGCATGTGCAGGACAGTGGAGCTTGGGCAAATGTTTTATTTTCAAAATACATGGCAAGTTTCCATGTCCCTTTCCCCTCTAGTTGAACCACTATAGCATTTATAAATGCTGGTTGGCTTACATAATCATAGGGAGTTCCTACGGGATTGGTCGTAAGAGAACCTGTTAGAATTTGATCATATGTCAAAAACAAAATAGGCTCACTCAAAGCTTTAACTTCTGAGGATGTGGCCTTACCCTGTACTACATTTGATAAATTCCTTCCAACCAAAGTTTGCGAGTCTGTAAAAGTTGCTTGTAATCCATTTGTAATAGAATCTACATCAATTTCTGCCAGTCCACAAAGTGTAGGCAGCAAATCAACGTGACTAGTAAGGATGTCGACATGTGCTCCTTGAGGCAAAAGCGTTGGCGAGTAAAACGTCAACGGCACGTGAATTGCTTCCTCATACATGTTGAACCATTTTTGAAAGTTCCCATGCGCTCCCAAAAGATCCCCATGATCTGAGGTGAAAACCACAATAGTGTTGTCGCGGAAACTGCTTTCTTGCAAAGCAGAAAGTACGCGGCCGATTTCACTATCTACTTTCTTTTGCAACGTATAATACAATTTTCTATATTCTTCTGTATCCGTTGTAGGCTGAAACCCATTCTGGTATTGCTCTTTATAAGAAGATTGTACTAAGGGTTTTGTACTTAAATCTTCATCGGCAGTCGGTGCAGGAGCAATATCTGGCAAGGTAGAATCAATTTCAAAATTGTAAGTGGGAAAGTTTTTCGTCAAATCCCCATATAGGGTAATGTCATGAGGGTTTACAAAAGAACACACGATAAACCAAGGCTGCTTATCACAAGTGCCTTCAGCATTAAGTTGCTGTAAAAGAGAAATCGTGTCATCTGCATAAAAGACATCTCTTCCAGATACTCCAATACCTGCAGAACCTCCTGATTGGTGTGGAGGCGCGCCATGAGGTTCTGGTCCTATCCATCCGTTACTAAATCCAAAAGGACTAAGCAGATTTGCAGCGCGATACACATTTTCCAAGTGAGGATCCCGTACACCTGTTATTGCATTATAAGATAAAACCGCGTTCTGAGTTCCTGGGCTATATAGGTCATCTTTAGAGATATGCCATTTTCCGATGTAAAAAGTACGATACTGTCCTTCTGTAAAAATGTTTCCTGCCGTAGGTACTGAATACGGATTTAACCAGAACATCGTAGGATCCGTTGCGGGCTTAGCAGCTCCATCGGTTTGAGATACCCCATGAAATGTCGGATAGTGCCCGGTAAACAAAGAAGTACGACTTGGAGCACAAGCAATCGATGCGCAGTAGTGGTTCTCAAAATTTACACCGTTATCTTGTAGAAACGTTATAGTTTTCAAGTTATCACGCGTCCATTGACGCAGCTCATCGCTTTCATATACGACCGGTTTGCGTAGCTCATCGACTAAAATAAACAAAATATTGGGTTTTTGCTGGGAAGAGTTACATTTAGAGGTGGATTTTTTGGATTTCACCCCTGATTTAGAGATCAATTTACCAGAACTAGTACGCGAGGCTTTCTCAATCTGTAAATCACTCTTTGGACTAGCACTTAGATGAACCAAGCTAAAAAAAGCAGAAACTATAGATAAACTGACAAAACGCATATACCCTCCTTGGTGGCAACATTATGGAAGAGAACAACTTATCTCTAAGCCAAAAAAAACATTGACCATACAGTACATTCAATATTTCAACACAGTTATTTTTTGGAAAATTGATGTTTCTGTTTAGTTGTACAAGCTCTCCTCGTAGAGGTTTACGTTGTCTCGAGCTGTATACTTTTTTACTTTTGCTTTTTTCTAGATTACAGCCGCTCGTACTCTATCATTCGATAGAGGACTAAAATTATGTTCTCAAAGTCTATATGTCCCTTAGAAAGATACTGATGCACTAAAAAAGCAAAACATCAAACACTTAAACATATTAATTTAACATTTAATTTGATAAAATTAGTTATATATAATTTAAATGGCGAGCCTTTTATGAATATACAGAATTCTATTGCAGTAGGAGCTATTGGAGTTGGGGTTGTAGGAATTGCTACAAAAGTTGCCTGTGATTATGTTTCTTCTCTGGGTATATTTGAAAAAGTAAAAATAGTGGCAAGTTTGGCCATTTTAGGATACGGAACGTATTTAGCCTCAAACTATTTGACAACAGAAAAACCACCTGCTTTGAAAGCCGAAATACCAATTTTAACGCAAAATGCAGTTAAGACGGTTTCTCAAACGACACCAAACAAGAAAACTAGTGCCAACTATCGAAGTTTAGAAGAATTAATCGATACAATGAAATATTTGTATTTAGGAAATGGATCGATTAAAACTCTAAACGATCCGTTTGAGTTTGAGCTTTCTGGGGATAGAATTTCAAATGAGGGTTATGTTTATAAGAAGGGTTGGAAAATACGCATTGGCGCTCTTGATGGAAGAATTGGATATCAACTTCCAGAAGAAACACTTGGAAAAGATCTAAGCCGTAGAGTAGACGAAAAAAGGAATGACAATCGTCCATGCAAAGAACACCCTTTAAAACATATCGAAGACCCAGATTTTAAACCATAAGTCGAAAAGACTGATTTAAAAGCCTGTTGTAATTCAAATCAGGGAAAAGATGCGTGCCTATACACCACCAAATCCTTTTTAGAATCAAAAATCATAAAAATAAAGCTTTCACATAACTTCTCTAAAATTAATCGTTAAATTTGGCAGTAATAACGCCCAATACAACGTAAGCTGCTAAATAATAAACGCTATCTAGCCAAAACATCCCAAGAGTTTTTTTCCCAAAAATAACAGGAGAGAAAATGGTTGGCACAATGAATCCCCCCAAGTTAACAGCCCAATCAAAACACCGGATGCAGCAGTTTTTGCATGAGCAATATTCAAAAAACACCCCATAGCATAGGCAATAACTGAAGCGCTAATAAAAGCTCCTAAATAAACTCTAACAGGAACTCCGTCCGCCTTTTTTTGCATATGATTAATTAAGTCCGGCCAAAATCTCCCTAATGCCCACTGACTATAGAAAACAATTCCCATAAGAATATAAGAAACTGCTCCAAAAACAACTCCAAGCGGGCTTACTTTCATCCATGCCATTGTAATGACTCCTCCCAAATTAAATGCTAACTTATAGGAGAAAATAGAATTTTTAAAAATCGTTTAATTTCCTCCATTCTCATGAGGTCCCACCCTTTAAAAAATCTAATAAATTCAGCTTGTTGACAATCGTTTTACATGTTAGTACTACGTCAAGAGATAAAGTCCTTCAACGATTAAAAAAAGCAAATAATCATGAGTAATATTATAGAAAAGCAAAGACTTTTTGAAGCTCGCGACAAAAATATTCCCTGGAAGAAATGGGGACCTTATCTTAGCGAAAGACAATGGGGTACGGTCCGAGAGGATTACAGTAAAAATGCCGATACTTGGAATTATTTCACCCATGATCAAGCAAGGTCCAGAGCCTACCGTTGGGGAGAAGATGGGATCGCAGGAATATCTGATGAAAAACAAAAACTATGTTTTGCTATAGCCTTATGGAATGGAAAAGATCCTATTTTAAAAGAGCGCTTGTTCGGATTAAACAACAACGAAGGCAATCATGGAGAGGATGTCAAAGAATACTACTTCTACCTTGATAACACCCCAACGCATTCCTACATGAAATACCTCTACAAGTACACTCAAGAGGCCTATCCTTATTCCACTCTTGTAGCTAACAATAAAAACCGCAATCGTAAGGATCAGGAATACGAACTTCTAGACACCGGAATTTTTGATAAAAACAATTACTTCGATGTATTCATAGAATATGCAAAAAACTCGCCAGAAGACATACTAATTAGAATATCTATACACAATCGAGGAGAGACCCAAGCGCTTCTACATGTTCTTCCTACCCTGTGGTTTCGAAACACCTGGGATTGGGAAGAAAATTCATCTAAACCAAAACTACAAAAAACACAAAAAGATAAAAATTTCCAATTAATTTCAGCCACCTATCTTAATTCAGAAGAAAAATTTCTACATTGCAAAGGATCACCAGCACTTCTGTTTACAGAAAACGAAACGAATCATCAAAAAATTTTCGGAACAAAAAACAAAAGCCCCTACGTAAAAGACGGCATCAACAACTATTTAGTAGAAAAACAAACAAATGCGATCAATCCCAATAACATAGGAACCAAGGCTTCTGCTCAATATGAATTTACCGTAGATGCCGGACAAAATGTTGTAATTCAACTTCGACTTTCTAATAAAATAGAAAACGATCCTTTCGGAGATCTGTTCGAACAGGTTTTCTCTACCAGAATCGATGAAGCCAATAAATTCTACGAATCGATTACCCCATCTTCTCTAAATCCAGATACTGCCAACGTATTTCGACAATCCATGGCAGGATTGCTATGGAGTAAACAATACTATTTTTTCGACGCTAATTTATGGTTAAAAGAGCACAATGCTGGCCCTTTTGAATTGCACAGCCGTCAATTTCGAAATAAAGAATGGTTTCACATGTTTAATGACCATATTATTTCAATGCCTGATAAGTGGGAGTACCCTTGGTATGCCGCTTGGGATCTAGATTTCCATGCTATAGCGCTCACAGCAGTCGATCAGGACTTTGCAAAACAACAACTAGATTTAATGCTTCAATCAGCATATATGCATCCCAACGGTCAAATTCCTGCCTATGAGTGGAATTTCAGTGATGTAAATCCTCCAATACATGCTTGGGCGACTCTTTTTTTAAGCAGATTAGAGGCTGTGTCTCAACAAAAACCCGATATAGATTTTCTAAAACGTTCTTTCTCAAAACTTTTGCTCAACTTCACCTGGTGGGTCAATCGTAAAGATCGATTTGGCAAAAACGTTTTTGAAGGAGGCTTTCTTGGATTAGATAATATCGGGGTCTTTGATAGAAGCTCCCCTCTACCTACAGGAGGATATCTTGAACAAGCCGATAGCACTGCTTGGATGTGTTTATTTTGCCAAAACATGCTAGAACTTAGCGCGCGTTTAGCGGAATATGATGAAACTTATGAAGACTTAGCCATTAAGTTTGCAGATCATTTTTTTTGGATTGCAAACGCTATTAACAGATCTGAGCAAGAGGGAATGTGGGATGAAGAAGATGGATTTTATTATGACCTATTACGCAAACCTGATGGAAGTACATCTAGACTGAAAGTGAGATCTATTGTAGGTATTCTCCCCCTTTGTGCGGTGTCTGTAATAGATGCAGATCAAAGAGAGAAACTTCCAAAAGCAGTAGAGCATTTTCGAAATAGATTAAAACAGATGCCAGAGCTAATGAAGGGATTGCATCCTACAGGACCTGGACATCTAGGAGTTGCTGACAGGGGTATTTTAGCTCTTGTAAATCGGGAAAAATTAAAACGTATTCTCACTAAAGTATTAGATGAAAATGAATTTTTAAGCCCCTATGGAATTAGAGCTTTATCCAAATATCACCAAGAAAACCCTTATATATTTTATGTAGGAGAAACAGAATACAAAGTAAAATACGAGCCAGGAGAATCAGAATCTGGAATGTTTGGCGGCAACTCCAATTGGAGAGGTCCAGTTTGGCTACCAATGAATGTTCTAATCATTCGGGCTCTGTTACAGTACTTTCTCTACTACGGAGATGATTTTTTAATAGAGTGCCCGACAGGTTCTGGAAATATGATGAATCTTTTTGATGTAAGTAAAGAAATCGCAAACCGTTTGACCTCTATTTTCTTGTGTAACAAAGAAGACAAACGCCCTGTTTATGGGGAAACTCAAAAATTCCAAAAAGATCCCTACTGGAAAGATTACATTCTTTTTTATGAATATTTTCACGGAGATACCGGGGCTGGACTCGGAGCAAGTCATCAAACAGGTTGGACAGGACTCATAGGAAAAATTATACAGCTATATGGGACCTTAGATCCTGAACAATTGCTCCAAAAAGGTAAAATGGAAGCATTCCGGCAAAAGAACTCGTAAAGAGAAAAGAGGCGCTTTTCTTATCAATATTACAAGCTATAGTCCACATCGAATTGATAAGTATGCCTCCATACCCTTTAACATGGATTTTCCAGTGCCTGTTCAAGCATTTAGCAAGAGCCTGAAAAGTCGACGAATCCGAAATCAAACGAGCAAACCAAACCTCAAGACACTAATCAGCAACAACTTAAAATAAAAAATCGTCATTCAGCGAATTGCACCACAAGATCGACCGCGCAAATACAACAAATTAAGTCTCTTTAAATCAACATGTTAAATAAAATATTTTGGCGAGCAAGTTTAAAATCCCCAATTTAGGAATTGACATTATACAACCATAAAAACAAATAATTAACAATAAGCAAGACGCAAATCAAATAAACATAAAAATAAACTAAAAATAATAAAAAGGAGCAACTGTGAAAAAATCCAAATTAATATATTTTGCAATTTTATCTATCAGTAGCATCGCATTTGCTAGTGATTGTGAAGATATTTGCGTAGGTGGATGCTCAGAGCGTGCTAGTCTTGCGTGCCCGAGTTATTGTGAGAGTGATTGCGAGGCTAAATGCGCAAGCGGAATTCCGGATGGTTGTACAGCGTCTTGTGTAACAGACTGCGAAACAAGTTGCAAATCAAAAGCGGTTGAAAATTGTGAAAAAGAGTGCGGAAGTGCATGTTCCGGAAAAAAATGAGATTTCAGGAGTCCTGGTTACAATGAGTGTGTGAATAGTTGTTACGAGTAAACTTCACGTAAACAGCCTATGCTCAAGGGGAATGGATCTCCATTCCCCTTAGTAACTTCCAATATACTACTATCTGACTGAAGTATTACCAACTATAGTCCACACCTGCTAAACCATCGAATTGGTAAGCGTGGTTCCATATATTCCCCTCACCTTTGACATGGATTTTCCAATGCTCACTAAGGCATTTAGCAAGGGTTTCATAAAGCTACCTAAAAACCGTCTAAAATCTCAAAAATTCGCCTATTTCTCACATCAGAATGCATAGTACAGCTCTATATTCATCGCAATTTCCTCTTTTTATAAATTTATTCAAAAATTCGTCACTTCGCTATGCTGCCTGATTCTCCCGTTTGATTAGCTTGGTAATAAAGGAGTGCAATCTATCTAATTCTTTTTCAATCATATACATACACCCCATTTTTGCTGTCCCCTTCTAGCCGCCTTCTTATCAACTAAATATTAATCATTTACAGTTACTAAAAATGCGACATTTCTAATTAATTCTTACACAAACAGGAAAACAATTGACTTATTTAAAATAATTCATTAATATAAATAATTATATTAATTTTTTATATCAAATAAATTAGAAGTTGCTTACTAAAAAAACAAGTGCGATTTTTTAAATAAAAAAAGGAAAAAATGATCCCGGTTAGAAATCAATCACCGAGTCCTAATCAAGAACTGAATAAAAGAAAATTTGATCAAGTAGTCTCTCCAGAGGATGCTGCGCATGCGCTTAAGCAACGTTTCACAGAAATTGGAAAGGTATCAGGTCTAGGAAAAAGAAGCATGACAAAGAACACAAAAGCTATATGCCTCCATTTTCCTCAGATTATACAAAGTGTGTCGGCAGAAATTGGAATGACAGACACGGAAATGGCACGAGTAATTCTAGGAATGATAAAAGAAGAATGTAAAGACAAGCCTTACGAAACGCTCACAAATTCCATTTTAAAACCAGCGAATGTGTTTGGTGCTGCAGTAAAATATCTTGAAACAGCTACTACTCCTAACACCCCAGCAAACAGAGAAGCTATAGGTTCTAGCCAAGCTATAAACATACAACATTTAGAAAAAATGACTGCAACGGGAGGGGGATTCCATTTTTGCCCAGCCGATGATGAAAAATGGGTCCAAGCACAAGATGTCTATGTAAGTCCGCAAGGAGCTGCCTACGCATCACTGCCTACCCCCAAAGATCCGACCAGAATTAAAACATCTAGTATTTTTAATCCTGATTTTGACAAGGCAACGCTTTTAGATGCGATCTTAAATAGATCTGAGGTTTTAGGACTTTACCGCCCTTTGCAATCTGACCTACTTTTACGAGCTGCGAAAACCGACCGAGGCCATCATATTTGTTTTGAAACACAAACTAATACAAAAAATCCTGCAATTGCAGAAAGTGCTTATCCAATATATCTTTTCTTCGTTTTTCAAGAAGTTGACAGCACTGCAGAAATTCAAATTTCTTTACCGAAGAAAATAGGAGCCAATACCGCTACTGAAAAAAATATCCCCTATTCTGAATTCTCCGAACATGTGAAGAATACAAAGGAAGAAATACTCAGCAAAATAATCTCTGAAGATCGAATGCCTTCAACAGCAAGATATTTAAATAAAGGCAAAAAAACCTTAGTAATAGATATTACATCCAAGCTTGGCATGCCCAACATGAGGAAAGGCATCTATGTGGAAATAGATCTTGAAGAAGAAGAGTTTTTACTGATCCAAGATTTTTTAGCCCGAAAAAAGGAATCAAATACAAGCCTGAAAACAGGATCAAGCGACACCTCAAGTGCTCGATCTACTCCAAATATTTCCATAAAGGGAACTGTTTCATCACAATCCATGAAAACAGATCCCGATGAATCCACGAATCCACCTAAAATTATGGACCCAAGATTTTTATCAGACGAAAATGAAAATGGAATAGAAATATAGCCCAACTTTTTAAATAGTATTTGATTAAAACGTTTGGGCAGAGGTCGCATAAAAAACGACCGACTAAGAACATAGAATTATACGATCTTCCTCTATCTTGATTTTCCGTTGTTTATAAAGTGCCCCTAAACACTTTTTAAATACCTTTTTGCTCATGAGTAATTCTCGAACAATCTCATGGGGATCACTGTTATCTGTCAGGTACAAAACCCCATTATTTTCTTGCAACTTTTTCAGTAATAGATCCTGAGAATCAATAACTTGACCGTATCCTTTTTTTTGTAAAGAAACATCAATTTTACCATCATCACGAATTTTCTCAATGAATCCCTTAATCTTATCCCCTTTACGAAGAGGCTGGAAAACTTTATTAAAAAAGACAAGCCCTATGTGTAGATTATTAATAACGACCTGATACCCGAGATCCGATTCGTCCCCTATTAATAGATCTACCTCTTCCCCTTCTTGAACAGTAATTTCTCGATTACTAAATTCCTTAATTTTTGCTGACGCAAAAAGCCTACCAGTTCTTTCATCAAGGCAAAGACATACTGTGACCTTATCCCCTTTTTGAACTCTTCCATTTTGTTCTGCAAAAGGAAGAAAAAGATCTTTTTCAAGCCCCCAATCTAAAAAAGAACCAAATCTAGTGACATCTTTTACCTCCAGTACGGCAATCTGGTATAAAGAAATTTTCGGGGTTAGAGTGGTGGCCACAATACGGTCCTCAGAATCCGTATAAAGAAAAACATCAATAGGATCATCAAGATCTAAATCTTTAGGAGTATATTTGTTAGGAAGCAACACCTCTTCATCGCTATCGGTATCTCTCAAAAAAACACCATAAATTGTTTTTTTAAAAACCCACAAAGAGTTTACCTTTCCTAAATGAAGCATACGCCTACCATTGTTTAATATAATTAAACAAATAGGATGCATTAGAAACCTTTAAAAGTAAAAGAATAAAAGCCTCAGCCTATCGGTCCCTCAGAAAGAAAGTAAATCCTTTTGCCTAGTTATTAATTTTTTGATACCTTTCGCTTGCAATGAATTAAAAAAAACCATCACCAAACACCTTATTTATTCGTGAGGGCTCCAGTGTTTTTAGATCATCATAAGCTCCTAAATACGATCTTGCTTACCCATTTAATTTTTGGCTGCTCTAAAATTCACAGTGATATCGTAGATCCCAGCACTTGGATTGGCTCAAGCTCTTCTGATATGAACCGTAACAGCAATTGGGATAATCTCGTCCCTAATAACGGCACTGCTATTTTTGATGGCGATGGCCTACATAGCCCAATTTCTAAAAGGTCTGAAGGCATTTCTTTTGACCAGGTCGAATTTAAATCTGCAACGCAAGTTTCCGTCATTACACGACTAGACATTAATGGATTTCCTGGAGTCTCTACGACTCCCGGAACTGTAGCCAATTTTGACATCTATGAGCACCAATATCCGACTTTTGATCCAGCTGAGATAAGTATTTTCAGTGGAGCTTCTGGAAGTGGTGGAGGCGTGATCAACTATAACCTGCAAGGGTTTGGGCAGCTCTATGCGTTTTCAGGAACACTGGATGGTACAGTTGTCAATGTGATTATGACTGAAGGGAATAACTACTTTCAAGTTAACGGTTCTGGAAATGCCTTATTTGACAATCTAAGCTCAGACTCTGAAACAGATGAAATTGATTTATTTTCCGGCACCAACTTAACCATCAAAGGGACTGAGTCCAATACGATTTTTGCAGTTATTACCGGAGAGGGATCTATAACGAAAGCTGGAACTGGAATCCTAAATCTGAATAACGACAACACCTATACGGGTATCACGCAAATCGATGAAGGAATTTTAGTACTAAATGGGAGCATATCCGGAAATCTTTTAGTCGGGACTCAAGGAACCTTACAGGGAACTGGAATGGTAGGTGGGAGTTTAATCAGTAGCGGCACCGTATCCCCCGGCAATTCCATAGGCACTCTGACAGTGGGCGATTTTCTTCCCACTGCTTCTAACGTCTTTGTTTGTGAAATCAACTCAGGGGGTCTTTCGGATCAAATTGTTGCTACAGGATCCGCCTCTTTAATGGGAGCCATCCAAGTCATTCCTTTAGATCTTTCTTTTACAGCTCCTAAAACTTATGATATTTTGCATGCAACAGCAGGTGTAACAGGAACCTTTTCATCAGTAACAGCAAGCGTTCCAAGCTTAATGGCGCTAGACTACGAGCCGAACGATGTATTTTTAACATACCTTCCCTTGTCTACAATCAGCCTTCATAGGAATGCGGCTGCAGCGGCCCATTGTTTTGTGACAGTATCTGGTTCCGATGCCAATACAGTTTCTTCCGAACTAATAGCTCTTACGATTCCTGAAATGCAAAAAGCATTCAACCAAATGCAACCATCCCAGTTTTCAGCACAAACCTGGACTCAGTTGCAAAACGCACTTCTCGTCAGATCTGGCTATTTAAAACATCTTGATGAGACTCCTTGTAATGGTCAGTCTCATGTATGGATAGACGGGATCGGACAGTGGCAGCATCAAGGTTCAAAAAACAACCAATTCGGATATCGCGATTGGACATCTGGAGTGTCTTTAGGAACGGACACTTCTTATAAAAATTTTCGATTTGGAGGCGCTGTCAGCTACACATACTCAGACCTTCATTGGACTAACTCTGCAGGAAATGGCAAGATCAATGGGTATTACGGAGGTTTATATGGGAACTGGAGCAATGAAGTCCGCTATGTCGCCCTTACGGCTTTAGGATCTTATAACCAATACAAAACTTCCCGCCATCTGCATTTTGGAGAGCTGAATCGTCATGCGCAGGCAAAACATCATGGATGGGAAGCTTTGGCTGGAATCGAGGCTGGTATGTATGCAAAAGTAAAACGTTTTAAAATAGGCCCCTTTGGCCGAGTAGATTACATCTATTTAGCTCAAAATGACTATAAAGAATCAGGCGCAAGCAGCTTGAATTTACAAGTAGATAACCGGCAAGACCAGCTACTACAAAGTCAAGCTGGAGCAATCTTTACTACTACTTATGAATGTGGATCAGAACGCAAGTCTGGCACGATTACTCCACGTTTAGAGCTCAGCTACATCAATCAAGTTCCTTTAGCAAAGTCTTACTATCATACGAACTTTGTAGATAGCTCTTGTACATTTAACGTTTCCGGATGGAATTTTCTACGTAATTTAGGGGCTGTAGGATTGGGCCTTTCTTATCTAAGTCCCAGTGAAAAAATAGGAGTTTCCTTCCAATATGATGGACAATTGGGAAGTCAATATTGGAACCAAAGCGGAAATCTAACCTTAGACGTAAAATATTAAACGATCTGTGAAAAAAAACTTACATAACGCAATAGCTGTGATTGCAATTTTTTTGCAAAGCAGCTTATTTGCAATAGCAGATATTTCTCTTATCGTGGTTGATATCAAGTATAATCAGCAGCAAGGGGTAAAGATCTGCGAAATGCAACCAGGATCTTTTTCCAGGTTCAGTGGAGCCAACTCTCCTGATGAGCCCAATGCAGTCCCCTTATTATACTGCAACTTATTAGAGCAGTACAATACCCCCATCTATTTCACCCACCCTCTCTATCATAAAATGAAAGAAGCTTTCATTCAGCATAGCTGGAGCTCTACGCATTCTATAGAAACCCTACTTACCAAAGTTAAGAAAACGAAAGATAACGATCCCGATAATCTTTTCGATTATCAGTGTTTCTTATTTTCTCTACAAACAGAGCCTATTTTTAACCGATACCAGGAACTCTTTCCTCACATCCTCTTTCTGGATAGAGCTATACTTCCCTTTTCTCAAAGTAAATATGTGATGAACTCCTTTTTCGATAGTATCGAAGAAACGAAGAAACTTCGACCTCAGTGGGGTCTTTACCGAAAAGGGACTTCTGCAGAGCTCGTCGAAGCCATCGCTCAGGACATCCCAGGAAATATTGTCGTGATCAAACCTCTGCAATCCACTATGGGACGAGGTGTTATTATCCTAGAAAAACAGGATTTGCAAAAGACGCTAGACTACATTTTTCTCTCAGAAAAAGAAGTTTTATTAAAAGATTTGGAAAGATCCTACTCCCACTACGCCGTAGATGAGTCAGACTACTTTATTGTAGAAGAATTTATAGAATCAGACCCCCTATTTTTGGGAAAAGATCAATTGCCCTACGATTGCACTATGCGTATTATAGCTGTATTATCCTATCATCATCACGTTGCAGACATCACCCTATTAAAAGAATACTGGTACTCTCCTAATAAACCCATTGATACGGCCTACACCCTTATCCAATCCCATAAAGCCAAAGGTACTTATTTTACTCAAGTTGCCCCCGAGGTGATAGAAAAAGTGAAACAAGAGCTTTTTCCAGCCCTTTTAAAAGCTTACAAAAAAATGCTGGATCAAGGCAGCTGATCGATCAGTGAATCTAAAAGCCTTAATATTCCTTCAAAGTAAGAGCATTAGCAGCGTTTGTTGTCTCTTTTAGCGCTTTATTTTTAAAATAACGAACTACGCTTCCAGGTAAAAGTGCGCCAATTCGATGCAGCCACACGCTATAAGAAGAACCGCTCATAATCTTAGCGCTCATATTGGCCAATGCCTGATTTTGTTTAGCAAATGGGCGAACTAATTCTTCATAACGAAAAAATGCCCTTTGGCAGTCCCCTTGAGCATAGGCAAGCTCACCTGCAAGAACATAGGCGCCAGCAATAGCAATACTAGTTCCTTGCCCAGAAAGAGGCGTTGCTGAATAAGCTGCATCGCCAACCAGTGAGACCCTCCCTTTAGACCAGTGAGGCATATGGATCTGTGCCATGGAATCAAAATAAAAATCGGGACTGTCTTTCATCTCCGCTAAAATTCGGGGCATTTCCCATCCAGAACCTGCAAACACCTCTTCAATGAATTTTTGCTGATCTTTGGGATCACAAGAATGAAATGGCTTATCTACGGAAAAAGCAAGAGCCGCTTTTGCCTGAATATCTTTTCGATCTCTATAGAGATTCACAAATTTCCGAAAAGCGTGATGCTCAATTTCGCAATCAGTTAACTGAAGAAAGTTGGAAAAAGAAAAAACCGAAACATATACTCCTAAGTCTTGAGAAAATAGGGATTCTTCCCCAAAAACCAACCTACGTACACTCGAGTGTAATCCATCAGCTCCTATTACAAGATCAAATGTGCGAGGATTATTTTTCTCAAACTCTACATGTACCCCGCTGGGATTTTCTGAAATATGCGTAATGACATCACCAAAGAGGTATTCAATATCACCAACCGCTTCCTGCATAATTACGCAAAGAGTGCCTCGCATGATTTCAAGATCTACACCTTCTAACCGAGTACCACAAAGATCCGCCCCCATCTGAGCAATCTGATTGCCAGCTGGATCGATACATATCGCTTGGGTAATAGCCGTTCTAGATTCCATGATAGCAGAATAAATTCCCATCCGCTTTAGGACGTCCAAAGCTACGCCTCGAAGATCGATCTTATAACCACCCGTACGTAAAGAGGGATGTTTTTCAACAATCGTAGGACAAAATCCATATTTCTTTAACCAGTAAGCGAGAGTAAGCCCTGCAATCCCCGCCCCTGAGATGAGTACATTTTTGTTTTTCATTAGAATTTCCCTTATATTCGTAAAAACAGTAACATGTTAACAAAAGACCGACCGTCGGTCAATCGATTTCTTATGAATGACTGGAGAACTCTAATGAGCAGAATTGTAAAAAAACCTTTTGAAAGAAAAATGGAAATCATAAAAACAGCGCGCCATCTCATTCAGAATAAGGAATATGAGAAAATGACGCTACAAGATGTAATGGTGCAACTAGGAATTGCTAAAGGCACGATTTATCATTATTTCAAATCAAAAGAAGAACTTCTAGAAGCTGTTGTAGAGAACATCGTGGATGAGTATCTTGAAAAAATGCAAACCTTGATCGAAGAAACAAAGGGCTCGGCCTTACAAAAAATGCAAATCCTTTTGGAGAAAAGCAGTGAGGTTGCAGCCCCACCTGTCCTACAGCAACTTCATAAAAAAGGAAATGAGGCTATACATATTCGACTACTAGCAGTTACCTTAATTAAACAAGCGCCCCTCTATACAAAACTGATTCAGCAAGGCTGCGAAGAAGGAGTATTTCAAACAGAAACGCCTCTTGAATGCGCAGAATTTATTCTTTCTGCAGTTCAGTTTCTAACAGATACCGGCATTTACCCCTGGGCAAAAGAAGACCTAGCTCGTAGAATCCAGGCCTTTCCTAAATTGATTGAACAGCAATTAAAGGCGCCCTCTGGCTCTTTTCATTTTCTCATAACTCAATGGGGATTTTGATAAAAAAAACCATTTTCAGACTACAAACCTAATACCGACTCCCCCAATGGAGTCAGATTGATTTTTGGTTGTATATAGCTTTGATCTTCCTGATAGTGCTTAAATTCCTGATATATGTGATCTTTGGTAAATTTCATTTCCGGATAGACGGGATTATGACCAGTTGAAACTCCTTTTTCAAAAGCTTCTCTCCTAAGAATTCTGCCCTCCTGCGTCGAGCGAGCTTTTGGAACATAACATAAATAACCAACCATTCTCACTCGGGGATGATCAATATAAGGCCTTTCCTTAATTGGGTGTTGATTCCAGTGAATTGTTCGTGAATCCCATAAAATTAGCGATCCACGAGGAGCGGTTACATGTTTCATACCGTAAGAATTTCCTGATTCATCTCTGCTGCTATCAAAAAAATCCTGTAAGAATTTATGTCGAGCTTTCCTTCTCTCCTGTAGGGGTATTTCCATGGCATTAATGATTTCCAGCTGCGGAGCAAATTCTGCGAACCTATGATGGGACTTTGGAATACAGTAAAATCCACCATCACCCTCGAAAGAATCTTCAAATAAGAACTGCCCTTGAACAGTATACGGTTTAGTCCTCAACAAAGACTCACTGACGAAATCAATAGGGGGATTATTGTTATGCGTGACGTTATCTTGCCGCCTCAAAACAGTCTGATCAACATGAGGCCATGGCTCGTAATACCCCTCTCTTATCTCCGGTGGGCACATGAAGGATAATCCATCCATGCTTACAATAAGATCGCGTGTATTCCACACTTTAGCAAAAACATCAACAATGCGAGGGTCTTGTCTTAAATCCCACATGACTTGAGTCTGGCCCGCAGGTCCTGCAAAGATCGCTCCTCTATTATGCATCGGGAACGTCTCTTTCCAATTGCTTCTGTCATCTAATCTGCAATTTGGCCATGCCATTTCAATAAATTCATGCCAAACGCGCTGATACAATAGATCGGCTTCAGGAGTTGTAAGAATCTGAGGAATGACGCAATACCCCAATTCTTCAAGATCTCTTAGATAAGAAGCCATGAGTAGATTTTGTTCTTCTACAAGAAGATCACTATTATTTTCAGATAAGAGCTGATTGCTGAAAAGTATTGAGAACTGCGAAAAAAAAGCTAATAAACACAAATATGCACACTTCATAAAAAAGACCTTACCATTTTTACTCTTTTCTCTAAGCTGCCCGTTACTTCTAATACTTCGATATCGTCTAATATTTCTAAAGAATCCTCTAGAAGCATCTCTTGAAGTGTTGCTTCCACATTCCGTCTAAATTTCAAGTCTTGGCAATTAGGCACAAGAATTCGACTCTCAATAGGAATATAAACAATAAGGTCTAAGAGAGCGATAGCATCGTTCATCATTTGAAGTAAATTTTCGACATCCACACATTCATCAAAAGGAGACTCTTTTGCAGCAACCAAAGCATAGGCTAGGTAATCTAAAGGGGATCTATCAAAGATTGTGTTATCTCCACTCTCTTTGATAACTGCAACTGAACGCTTAATCTGCTCTTCAAAATCTTCTACGGTAGGCGGATGTGCAAATTCATAGCCCTCTTCTTCAAGAAGATAATACGGTTCATCAACCGATGCGTAACCTGGAAGGTGCTCTAGCAAAGATTCTATTAAAGTTGTCTTCCCACAATAATGAACTCCAGAAACGGCTATTCGCATAGTAATATCTCCCCTATTTCCTCAGATAACAGGAGAGACAAGATAGCATTAGCACCCGTTTAGTACTAGAGCTCAGAACTTAGATTTCTAAGAAAAAATCTCCTCTTTCTTCTTCTCAAAAGGGCGAGCATCGTAAAAAAGTTCGATTTTTGTGATAAGTCCTTTTTCAAAAGTCATTAGAGTTGCCGCTCGGAAAAGACCAATAGGTTCAGGGCACTCCATGTCATAGGCGAGCATAGCTTGCGTCTCAGAGCTGAATTTTGAACGTATCGTAATTTTTTTCAAAAAAGAAGAAAACCCTTTAGCAGCAGAAAGAACAGCATCTTTTCCTTTTAATTCTGCTAAAGGACCTAAGAAAATAACATCGGAATGAAGATACTCCCCTAACCGTGTTATATCTTTCGCTTCCATCGCTTTGTAATAAGATTCAGCAATATCCGCATTGTTTTGACTCATAATGAACTCCTTTGGGATTTTTTTTGATTTTATGCATTGAATGTAGTAAGCTACAGTCAATATGTCAAATACAAAAAAAAGAATATACAATTCCGAAGCAAGGACAGAGCAAGCCTCTTTAACTAAAGGTCGCATTCTTCATTGCGCAAAAAAACTTTTTCAAAGAGATGGCTTTGAAGCAGTAACAATCGAAAGCTTAGCCAAAGCTGCAGAGGTTTCTGCCTCAACCATTTATTCACTATTTCAGTCTAAGCGAGGAATTTTAAAAACCTTGATGGATGAGGCTCTTCCAGACAGTCAACGTGAAGCACTAGTAAAAAAGGTTTGTTTAGAAACACCCGTAAAAGAGCGTCTTGCAATCGCGGCTAAAATTTCTCGACAAATGTATGATGCGGAAAGATCTCAAATGGTAATGTTTCAAGGAGCCTCTGTTTTAGCTCCTGAGTTTAAAGAACTAGAAGAAGAAAGAGAAAAACGACGCTATCTACGTCAGGAAGAAACCATCAAACTGATGATTAAGGAAAAATCTCTCATAAAAGGACTTACGCAAACCAAGGCCCGTGATATTCTATGGGCATTTACCGGGCGCGACATGTATCGAATGTTTGTCATTGAACAAGGCTGGACGCCTGACGAGTACGAAAATTGGCTAGCGGATCTTTTACTAAAAATGCTAGTAGACCCACAATCGAAACAGTAAAACAATCTCCCAATTCAAATATTCATAAAAATTATCAACCAGTTTCACTCTTCTAAAACAAGCAAAAGCGTAGCGTCTACTAAGCAAAAAAATACCGGCTAGATCCACCACCCCTCATACATTTGCATTTTGCTCATAGATGGCGCAAGCAAACGAATCAAAGAGTCTTTTGCAAATAAACTTTGACCAAATACTATCATGAACAATATCATGAACAATATCATGAAAGAGTCGCAAAAAACTGATCTTGCGATAGAATACGTTCCCAATATTGCAATGCCTCTTTCGAAGTATACGAGGATCACGCAAACCTTAAACCAAGGACTATAACATGAAAAAATATGCATTTATATTAAGCGCACTAACCCTTCTATTAACAGGAGTCCATGCGCAAGCACAGGACGGCTGTTGCTGCACAAGCTGCGTCTGCCCTCCAGGACCTCAAGGACCTCAAGGGCCTCAAGGATCTCAGGTCACAGGACCTCAAGGGATTCAGGGGCCTCCAGGAATTCAAGGAGCAATTGGGCCTCAAGGACCTTGCTGCCAAAATCAAAGCGGCCTAGTCTCTGTCCTCAATGCATATAGCACAAGTGACCAGATTCTCGACTCTCTTCAAGTTTGCCTATTTGAACATACAAACGTTGTTACATCTACATCTTTTGACGCAAGCCAACTAAGCACAACCGGAGAAATTACTTTCTTAAAAAGCGGTAACTATTTGCTTTCTTGGACTGCAGAAGGACAATTAACCCCTCCTTTCCCCTCTCCGGTTCCCGCATGGTCTCTTTCCTTTTTACTGGATGGAGTACCGGTTCCTGGAAGTTGTTTTTCCGGATACACTCTGTATCCTGTAGAACTAACTGACAATACTGGAGGAACTGTTGTGGTATTTGTTAACGCTGGACAGGTTTTAAAATTGGTCAACAGCTCTACTCTATCTATCAGCTTAATATCTACTGTCCCAGGCTCTTTATTTCCGGAAACATCTGTCTCGATTGTCATACAAAGTCAGATTTAAACTAGTGATTTTCTAAGCGGATCGGAGAGTCTCTTCGATCCGTGTTTTTGCTTTATTATAAACACGTGTAGGTTGCACTTCTAATCCAATTGGAGCATAGATTAATGTCCGGATTGCGTAATTTTTTACAAAATACACGCTAGTCTGATAGGCTGTTAAAGCTTTCCAAAAACCGTCACACGAGAAATAGATGAAAAAATTCATATTTTTTTGCGCCATATACAGTTTTGCGCTCCTATCAAAAAACCTAATTGCAGAAGAGTCCTTATCGCATAAAGCACATACAGTTATTGTCATTTTAGAAGCAAAGCAAGGGAAGGAAAATCTTTTAAAAGAAGCACTTAGCAAAGTGGCTCAACTAAGCCGCCTAGAGGAAAGCTGTATAGAATACCATTTTTATCAAGACAAAGAAAATCCAGTTCGATTTGCACTCTACGAACAGTGGAAAAGCAAAGAAGTTCACGAAAAACAATTTAGCAAACCTTATATTATAGACTTTGCAAAACAAGCAGAATCCTGGCTTGACAAACCCTACGATGCAATTTTTGGACAAGAAATCTCTTTGTAAGGGAAAATAATCCTCAAGACCATTTTATCAGACCCGATAAAATGGTCGAAAAAAGAAATCAAATTTCCGAAACTTACCATATTAATGGCCTCGGAAATTTACAAACACTTGCGACTACAGCGGCTCGTACTTATCCCTTAGAATTTTATTTTGTAGACTCTTTCTCTATAAAATCTACGCAAGTTCCGACATACAAATCCCCATATCCTGAAAATTGCGTAACAAAGCCCTCTTTACCATATCCCCAAGAAAAAAAATTGCCAGGAGCTTTAGTAAAAGGAGTAAGAGATCCTGTATAGGCAATGATTTGCTTATTATCCACTAAAGCACCAGTCTCTTCAGAAGAAATCTGCAGTTTTTTAACAACTCCCTTTTCACTAGCAAAAAACACTCTCCCCGGATTCTGATCCCTCGTTTTTGCCTGAACTATTACAAAACCAATACTAGATAGATATCCATGAATTCCTGATAAACCCACAGACAAATCGACGTTTTCATCAAAGGCCATAAGAGCCTTTTTTTTCATGATCAAAACCTCTCCAGGAAGGATCACATGCTGCACAGTTTGTCCTACAAAGGATTCCTCAAGAGATACCCAGCCCTGTTTTTTAGAGCTGTTTGCTGTAAAAGAATTAACAACAAGATCCTCCCCTCCTAAATATTTACGAGCAATTGCGCACATGGAAAATTGCATCGTTGTGCTCATTTCTACGTTAGAAGAAAACGCTTGCATCATCCCAGTTTTGACATAAAGAGTCTTACTGCGATCGATGGAAATGGTTTGCAAAGGAAAAGCTTGAAAAGCACTTGGAACAGATCCGTTTTCAATACTCCAAGAATAAACACTAAGAAGAAGTAAGGCAGAAGTGATATATAAGAACATGCTGTAAAGGCCTAATAAAAAAAACAAGAAGCAAAGAATGGTACTAGATTATTTTCTAAAAAGAAAATACTTTCCCATCTAACGATTTTTATGCTCATCTATCGCCAATTTCAATCTATTGAATACGTGAAACCAGCGCTTTATGAACAATGCCCCCCTTTAGCAAGCCTTATATTATAGATTTTGTAAAAGGATCAGACGGTTGAACTGTACAAGTGATGGCGGATTTTATATCCGCCATCACCACTAATTGAATGGCAACTACACTTAATCCCAGGAAAGAAGCAGTTGACACCGCTTCTTGCTTACGGCTTCTAATTAAGTTTTTTAATGCCAGGAGGATAACTTTTTGAAAATTGAAAATAGATTTTTTCGCCATCCGATGTAACAGCTAAATCTAATATTTGCCCAAAAAAAGGAGAAGATCCAACCTTTGTCGTTGCCGCCACCCTGCATTCAACAACCATAGAGTTTATGATGCTGTCCAATTCTAAGTTAATCGACTTTGTTGGTGTAGACCAGCTTACCACTAACTCATCCGTTACAGATAAATTATTGGATATATCAGCAAAGATTCCATCCGCATTTTCTATAACCAAAAAAGAGCCAGAGAACTTTCCAGCCCTCACATTGTTCGCATTATAAACTGGAGCTATTCCAGCAAGATATCTCGAAGCTAACGTAGAGCTGTCTACCGATACATTAGATGAAGGTATTTCAATAAAGCTTTCCCCAAGATCAGACACATATAGATAATATGCAAATAATTTAGAATCAACGTTATTAACTCCATACAAATGATGTGAATGAGAGAAAAAACCAATAAATAAAAAGAAAAAGAATATGGCACAACCATTTTTAACGAAATTGGGCAACACTAAATCCGTACCTTGTTTGATCAACATCTTAAGCCTATATTTTACATTGTTTTCGGAAGTCATTCTTTTCAAGATTAGCAGGATTGAGATTATTCACCTAAAAAATTTCCTATAAGACAAATGGAGCCTCTAACCAACAGCACTCATAATATTTCCCTTGAATTTTCACTGTTTTTGACAATGTCCCCGCCAAAAAAAATCCAAACTTTTTTGATTAAATGCCTGATTTCTAGCAAAAACTAGAGAGAAATGAATTTGATTTTATTAAACGATGATGAAAATATTCCAACGCAAAAAAGATAATATTAAATACACTAAAAACACCGTCCCTTCCTTACAGCAAATTCAAATGTTTCCCATTTGTTTTTTTTCATCGATGGGTAAGCGCAAATGAAATCTGATTTATTGACCAATACATTTACATATATCGTATGTCTCCATGGAGCAGAGTCTACTCTTCTACAAATTTTAGATCGTAGTGGGGCGCCTCTAGGGCTAGAACAAAAAGACAGATCTTCCTCTACTACTATTATTAGCCCATGCTCAAATAGGCATCGATCCCAGCTTCAAACCTTTATGACTTGCAAATCTTTAACTACCAGTGTTGTTAACGATTAACCATCGAATTTCTTCGAAAAAAATCGGAAAGTTGCCTTCTCATCCAGATCGACAATAACGAGGAGTTGGAGAATCCCGAAAATGCGCAGCAAACGCGGCTTTAAGTTTTTTTGAAGCTTCAATCCAAAATTTCGAAACATGTTGCTTTTAATTCCGTGTAGGTAAAGAGCATGGGAGTTGAATATTTTTGTGTACTACTTTCGTAGGAAGCTTGGAGGCAGACTCCGAACAACGGTAAAAGCGGCGAGCTACACAAAGAGCTACCGCATTTGAATAGAAAGTCGATATCTTTTAGCAAATTTCATTTTTTGGATGATGGATATAGGCTGACTTATTTAGTCGTCAAAATGGGACGAACTGCGAGTTCACTATAATCATTTGCGTCTTGGGAAATCGTATAGCTCCGTTGCATGGCGAGATCGAACCCCCTGATTCTGTTATGACCATCAATTTCTGAAATATAAATAATTACCGACGTACCCACAATCCATTTTGGCCCGCTAAGAATGTGATCGTCATTAATCTGACCCTCACCGGCACCTTCTTTATCAATAATTCTTAATTGGGCATTACCTTTCCCATCAATGCCATTTCCTCTAAGAAAAATAATCTGCTGACCATTAGGCGACCAGATAGGCATAAAATTAATAAAACTATCGAGAGTAAGTTGTCTTCGATTTTTACCGTCTATGTCCATTATAAATATTTGAGGGTTAATTATTCCTGCCGAGTCATCGGAATTTCGATCTCGTGAAACGAATGCAATATGATTGTGGTCAGGAGAGATGGAGATATACCCATTCTTCGTACGCGAAGCACTATGAGTAAGCTGATTAAGCTGCTTGCTTTTAAGATCGAACACATATATTTCCAAAGTATCCTGAATAAACATGTTGAAAAGTAGTTGACTTGATGACAGCCAAATCGCCGATTCCATTGGCCATCGTTTATTCGTAGTAATTCGTTCGATGTGCCCTGTGTCCACTTCTATGATATAAAGATCTCCAAATGATTCGTCTTGATCAGAAAAAAATGCAATAAATTCTCCATCTGGGGAAGAATTAGGCAACCACACTTTATGATCACCAAACGTTAGCTGACGGGACGGGCCACCAGGTTCTTGAATGTAAAGATGGGCTTTTGGTTGATAAAATGGATCACCCTCTTTAGGGAGAACCTGTTTTGAAACGTTGCGATCACTCAGAAAAAGAATTTTGTTTTTTGAACCGAGCCAAGCAGGATGCCAGTCATTTGGTCCTGTCGTAATTTGGATTTGTTGGCTCCCTTCGTCAGTCATAGCTACGATAAAGTTACCATCATCGCTTTCTACTTTTGTTAGAATATTAAGATAATTATCTGGTTGTTTATTTAATAATTCTAAGGCGGAAACGCAAGAGCACCGAACTAAAAGCACAATTAAAAAAAAATAAGATTTAAACATAGAAACACACGCAAAATAAAAAATTTTTCACAAATTAAAATAACAGGGATTTATATAAAAAAAATCAAAAACACTACTTTTAAATAGATCGTGATAATATCTCGAGCAAGTTTCAGCAGCCCGAATGACCTCATCAGTAAGTTCATTGCAGGCTTTTGCATATCAATGGATTGCTACTACCTTGATTTTCACTCTTGCGATTCTTTGAAGGAAAAACATAACCGATACGGGAAGAAAAATTCAACAAGGAAGCGGTAATGACACCAAATTTACAGCTGAGGAATTAATTGCAGATAACCATTATGAAATGCTGCACTTCTTCCACCAGCGATCTCCACTTTCAACGTCCCATAGATCCCGCAGATATACCCACTTACGCACCATTTGCAACATTTAGACTGTACTGCGATCCTGTGACAGTTCCCGTCAAACCCGTAGTACAAGAGGAGACATTGAGTGTATAAATGTAACTTCCACTCTCAGGAGCTATATTAAAGTGACAATAAAATCCCTAAATGACGCAATTGTAAGGAACTACCCTCCCTGTTTGTCCATCTACTGATAGAGCGCCTGTAGGGCCGATATAGTAGGTTCCGGGATTTGTTAGTGGGCAACCAGAGCTGAAATAGAATTTTTCTCCACCGGTGAAATTAATCGCAGATGAACCAGCTTGATGATAAGTGTGAGCTTGTCCCTGAGTAGCACACCATCCGGCAACATTCATGCTAATCGAAGCTCTATCCTGAGTGTAAATGTTATAGTAAGGTCCCTGATTGCCTGATGAAGTGAAGAAGTCAGACCCGTATCCAGCAATAATATTGCCGCAATCGGGAATTGTCATTCCATTCACCCATATGGACTGCGCAGGTCCACAGAAACACCCATAAAAGCTTGCTCGACCAAACACATGTCTCCTAGAGGTTTTAGAAATATCTTACCGAAAGCGGCTTAGTGGAACATCGAGTAAAAGATTTCCTATAAGGCAAATGGAGCCTCTAACGAACAGCACTCATAATATTTCCCTTCAATTTTCACTGTTTTTAACAATGTCCACGCCAGAACTAATTCAAACTTTTTTGATCAAACGCCTAATTTCCAGCAAAAACTAGAGAGAAATGAACTTGATTTTATTAAACGATGATGAAAATATTCCAAAGCAAAAAAGATGCTCTAACTCAAAAATAAAAATGATTTAGGACTATAAAATGCATATCCCAACAGGAAAAAAGTTAACATTAAATACGCTCAAAAGACCTTCCATTCCTTACAGGAAATTAAAATGGTTCTCTGTTGTTTTTTTATTGTTTTTTTTCATTGATGGGCAAGCGCATATGAAATCTGATATATTGACCAATACATTTAAATATATCGTATGCCTCCATGGAGCAGAGTCTACTTCTCTACAAATTTTAAATCTGAGTGGGGAGCCTCTAGGGCTAGAACAAAAAGACAGATCTTCCTCTACTACTATTATTGGCCCATGCTCAAACATCAATATCGTTGGATCTGAAGGATTTGAGCAAGTGCTCCATACTATGCTCTTCTCTCTTACAATAGGAAAAGAAAAAATTCCTTTTTCTAGCATTCAAAAAGATTGCCTCATACTGGGAGGATTTGCGGGCCTAAGTAGTTCTGCGAATTTACAAAAAGCGAAATCGATTTTTGAAAAAAACGGATTTCTTAAAGAACGCTTAATTCTATGTGGAGACGTTCATCTTGCTAGAGAATTAGTAGAAAACAAAGGTATTATATGCATTGCTGGTTTTGGATCTGTTGCTCTTGGAGTGGATGGAAACAAAGAGATGAAGGCTGGAGGCTTTGGAAGAGTACTCGGTGATGAAGGAAGTAGTTACGCCATAGGAATACACGCTATTAAAGCCTCACTAGAAGACGAATATGGATATGGTCTTCCAACTTGCCTTACCGATAGCATCAAAAACTTCTACAACGTGAAGAAAGTTAGTGATCTTATTACCTCAATTAATAACGGCGAAATTACGGTCACAGAGATTACAGAATTGGCCTCTACGGTTTTTCTCTCAGCTCAAACAGGAGATTTGGTCTCAAACGCTATCATATTGGAAGCTGCTCGAGACCTAAGCGTCATGGTATCTCATGTAGTAAAGCAATTACAAACTTCAGAAACCATTCCTATTTTATTGTTGGGAAATCTCTTTCATGAACAGCCTCTCTTTATCGAGCAAGTCTTTGAATTTTATGAATTTATCGCATTTCTTGAAAAAGAGCAGAAAACTATCACCGTAGTCAATATAAGTGGAGAAAATATAGCTACTCTAGTGGCTCAAAAAAAACTAATCCCCAAATTAACACCATTGACAGTTGAAAATAACAATCAAACACCTCTTTCTAAAGGACGGGGAAGGTCTATAAATCACGAATGAATTTTTTAAATAACCTGTAATTTTTGAAAAGTCTAGTTCATTGAAGGTTCAGAATCTCCGAAATCTACATGTTTGGCGGATTACAAACACCTACGCACAATCAGCACTGATGCGGTTCGCCATTAATTAACCGTACTCCGCATTTAAGACAAGATGTGAGCGACAAGTTCCGCTCCACACGCTCAATTCCACCAACATAAATATAGTTAAACACTGAAAATGACAAAAAGGGACACAGAAGAAAAAAATCACATGCTTTGGGAAGATGAATTCTTGAAAAACAGGATTTTGTATAGACGAAGAAACGCTGGAAACCGTTGAAGATTACCGCCCCACCGGTGTCCCATAAGGGACTTTGGAGGGCTTTTTTTAGTGATGATTTTTGAAGCTATTTTGCGAATGAAATTTGGGGGCGGTTGGACTCGAACCAACGAATCCCGAAGGAGAGGGATTTACAGTCCCTTTTAAATCGATTCCCTAACTTTCCTAATCCACCATTAAACTGTTGACTTCCCAATATTTACGAGGCAATCTGAGTTCTCAAAGATTCCCTTGGACACTTCTAGCGTCATCACAGTTTGGTTGGACAAGGGTTGGACAACTTTTAGACAGGAGTTCTCAATGGGATGGATCAAATCAAAATTTCAAGGCGTACGTTACCGCGAACACCCAACAAGAAAGCATGGTCTCTTGCCAGACCGCTATTACACCATCTTCTATAAGCTTGATGGGAAAATGGTCCAAGAAGCCCTTGGCTGGGCCAGTGAGTCTTGGGAAGAACAAATCAATGGCGAGAGAAAACGGGCCAATTGGACAGAAAAGCGAGCAGCTGGCGTTTTAGCCGAGTTACAAAAAAACCAAAGCGTAGGAACAGGCCCTAGGACCTTAAAAGAAAAACGGGCTATGCAAGAAAAAACCCAAGCCATTCTTAAAGCCGAAAGTTTGACCCTGGCCGAATTTTGGGAACAAGATTACCAGCAGGTCCTAAAAGCTCGCATCAAGCCTGCATCATGGAAAAAAGAAGTCTCTCATTTTCAAAATCGCATTAACCCATTGATGGGAAATAAAGCTTTAACCTCTATCACCTCTGTGGATATAGAGCGAATGGTTGACCAAATGCGAACTGCTAAGTTAACACCTCGGACACAGCAATATGCTGTTGGAACATTCTTTCGTATCTGGAAGCTTGCAGCCAAGCGCAAGCTGGTTAAAATCGGAGATAATCCAGCAACAGCTATACCCGTCAAGCAAGTGAACAATGCTCGATTGCGCATTCTCTCTCCTGAAGAATTGAAAAGCATTCTCCAACACCTTGCTGCGTCAGATTCCCTGACACACGATATCACTTTATTCTGTGCCTACACAGGCTGTCGATTTTCTGAAGCTGCCCGTCTCAAGTGGGAACACGTTGATTTAGCTCGAAATGCAGCCCTCTTGACGGAGACGAAAAATAAAGATTCCCGAGAAATTTATTTAGAACCCGAAATAATCTCCTTACTCGAACGCCGCATCCCAGGAAGAACTGGTGAATTCGTTTTCACAAAAAAAGATGGATCGCTCTTAATAGAGCCCCCAAAATCTTTTAAAGCAGCTGTCGATAAGTTGGGATTTAACAAAGATCGAGGCCCTCGTGACCGCATCACCTTCCATTCATTAAGGCATACAGCAGCCACATTTGCAGCCCGCAATCATATCGATGTCAAAGATATGCAGCTGATCTTTGGCTGGAAAACCCCCTCCATGGTCTTCCGCTATGTCAAAGGGAATGAAAGCGCAAGACGCCATGCCATGAAAGGACTCGCACGCACTCTTTCGGGCGAAGAATCAAAAATCGTTCCTATAGAAAAAGCTGAAGAAGCCAGTGGATAATAGGAGTCTTTGATGAACTACGAACAAGCCAAGAGGCTTATTTCCAAAAAGCTTCAGACTGAGCTCTATCAGCCCTATGGGATGGAACGTTACAAAATGGTCCTCATGCTCAGAACAGGAATCGAAGCGACCACAGAAAAAGGTCGTATCTATCAACCCGTGCCTCTCGGCATTAATCTGGAATGGTTGATCAAAACCCTTTGCAGCAAGGAAAGCTATTTTGTAACGATCCGATTCACTGGGAAGCGCGCTGCAAACTTAGTCGAGCTCACCAAGCATCACCCAACCGCCTGGGATGCTGCAAAAGAGCTGGCAGCCAAGATTCTAGAACAAGGCGATCCTCTGCCTCCGGAGCTACGCCAATTTACCATCAAAGTTCTCAGAGGAGAAGAAGGGCCAAACAAACAAGGACGCTATAGAGCCGAGAATCTCTACCGTGATCAATGTGTAGCCGATGCCATCTATACGCTACACGAATGCGGCTTTAAACCTCTGACCAAAAATTCCAACGACAGTCAAAACAATTCTGCTTGCCATGTTGTCGTCGAGGCGTTGGCAAAGTTAGGCGATATGATTTCTTATGAAGCCGTCAGATCGATTTGGAAAAACCACAAAGAATTTTGCTAATTCTCCCTCCTAAAACGCGTGCGGTGAAATGAATCACCTGTTTGTTCACCGCGCTTTCTCTTCTTTCTTTTTTTATGATCAGCATCAATGAATCCCTAGCTGTCTGCAAGACACATAGGGGAACAGAAAAAATCATTACAAAGGTGCAATACATGGAAAAAGAAGTGCTAATCAATGATGTCTTTAGTGAGATGGCGGCACGTTGGCCATCTTCTGTTGTCGCTCGGGCAGAGGTCAAACAATTCACTGGCGGAGGAATCAGCCCTAAAACTTTAGCAAATGCCGATTCTGAAGGCAGCGGGCCCACAGGCCGTTTCTTTATCGGACGGCGTGTCTGCTATACCGCTACTTCTCTCGTCGAATGGCTCAGAAAAAATACGAAAGGGGCAGATCATGCAAAAATTCATTGAGGCAGTGCAGTCAGCAGGGCTAACCCCTCCTGAATGCATCAAAATAGATGGCAACATCCAACGTTTTTCTAGCAATGGAAACCGCCATGACAAGGCAGGCTACTACTGCTTATTCAACAATGGGAATGATTTTATAGGTGGGTTCTTTGGCTGTTGGCGCTCGGATGTTTATCAAATATGGACAAACCAATCCGAAGCAGAATTAAATAATCGCGATTTATGGCTAGAGAATAGGCGCAAAATCGAAGCTTCAAAGAGAGAAATCGAGCTGGCTCGAAAGGAAAAAGCCAGCAATGCAGCCAAAAGAGCCCTAGAAATCTGGGAGCAAGCAAAACCAGCAACAGATGATCACCCTTACCTTAAGAAAAAAGGCGTCAAATCTTATGGCTTGAAAGTCGATGAACAGGGGAATCTCCTCATCCCTGTTTTTGACTTAAAAAAGGAGTTTCACTCTTTGCAGCTGATATCAGCTGACCTTGATAAGAAGAAGTTCCTCCCAGGTGGAGTTGTGCGTGGCCATTGCTATTGGATCTCGGGGAAAGAGGATACTATTTATCTTGCAGAAGGGTATGCAACAGCAGCTAGCATCCACCAGGCAACAGGAGCCACCGTCTATATTTCTTTTATGGCGGGAAATCTACTTCCTGTTGCCCAAACTCTGAAAGTCAATAAACCTGACTCTCGACTTGTGGTAGCCGCAGACAACGATGCTTTCACGGATCAAAATCCAGGTTTGACTAAAGCAAAAGAAGCGGCTCAGGCTATCGGCGCTCCGTTCATTTGCCCCGAATTTTCTCCAGAATATCATGAAACACGACCGACCGACTTCAACGATCTGCATCTACTCCATGGACTTGAAGCTTTAAAGCTCAGATTGGATCAGATCCCGCCAAAACAAGAGCCCTCAAAGCCAGAAAAAGAGCAGAGGCAAACACCTAGACTTAGAACCGGTGCGGAAATTCGGAACCTGGATATTAAGATGGAGTGGCTCATCGAAGGCATCATACCCAAAGGAGCTGTTTCCCTCCTCTTCGGTCGTGGAGGAATTGGGAAAACCACCCTAGCGCTGCAAATATGTGATGCGATTGCTTCAGGAGGTAGTTTTCTAAACATTCCTGCTGAAAAGACACCTGTGATCTATGTAGACTATGAGAACTCTCTCGCTATCCTTGTAGATCGTTTAAAAAAAGTAGGCGGAGAACAGATCCTGTTTTGGACAGCTGCTGACTCCCCTGCACAACTCGACAGAGATCCCCAAGCCTACGTGGGCTTGTTAAAGAGCCATCCAAATGCTCTGCTCATTTTCGATACCCTGCGGAGCGCACAGACCGGTGATGAGAATGAATCTAGATCGATGGCTCTTGTGATGCAAACTCTACGCCAATTGCGAGATCAGGGTGCAACGGTTATTCTTTTGCACCATACCAGGAAGGGATCGGATAGCACTTATAAAGGGTCAACTGCCATTTTTGATCTAGTGGATCATGTGATGGGGCTATATCCTGTGAAAGGACCAGAAGATGATCAAGAAGTTGACGAAGACCATATGGAGAACTCCGATCGAACCTTTCGATTTGGAACCAAGGATAAGACTCGCTTTCAGCCTTTTAAACACTTCCTTCGCTTTGACAAAGAGAGTCACCTTTTTGTTGCAGCTGATGACCCTAGCGATTTCACCCTTGCGCAAATTCAAAAACTGATCCCCTCAGAAGGAATCATCCAAAAAGACTTGTTGACGATTCTTGATAGCCGTTTGGGTCTTAAACAGCGAAGAGCCCTTGCCCTCCTGCAACAGGGAACAGACCGTTATTGGGTTGTTGAGAAGAAACCCTTCAAAAACTCTCTCGTCTACAAACAGTTTTGTAGTTTTGCAAGCCCCATAGGAAATACAAAACTACAAAACTGGTCTGCTGAAGAACATGAAGAGACGGAAAACTGCCTTTAGAAGTTTATGCTTAACCTACACATAATCAAGAGTTTTGTAGTTTTACAAAAGGTGCTTACAAAACTACAAAACTGACTGCAATCTAAAGAGAAAAACGCATCCTCAATTACTTCTGTTTTTCCACCTCCCTATATCCTTGATCATTTTGGCTCGCTTTCATACCAAAAAATTATTTTTATAATCAGTTTTGTAGTTTTGTAAACCCCTAGGAGATGAAAAACTACAAAACTGACTGCCAAGACACGCTAAAGGATGAAAAAACAGCCCTCGGGAATCTACATTTAACCATCACGAGATAAGAAACTTGCAGTTTTGTAAGAGGGGGTTTACAAAACTACAAAACTGAGCATCATTCACAGAAAAAACCGTCCAGACTTTCCGTTCAAGAATCCGAAGGCTTTTCAAATTCAAAAAGACAGGCGGTTGTCATTTACAAAGGATCAAGCTTGAATGTGAGAATAGACCTTCTCAACTTCCCAAAAAGCTTCATCCAAGCTCAACATCAAAGCACACTCTTTTGCCAGCTCGTTGTATGGAACTTCCCATGCCTGGGGTGGCGCATCAACCTTTTGTGGAAGAGGATGTGTTTGACGAACTTTAAAGACCAGCCTTAACGCCTCTTTCAGGACTTCAAAATCCATCGATCTCATTTTTGCAAGTAGGACCATGTCGACCAAATCCTTAACACGCGTATTGGGTCTTTCAAGACGAGGGAGTGTATAGGCGTGCAACTTTTCCGCGAATTGCTGTTCAATAGAAATCATGAAAAAGACAGGAGAAGGAATACCACAAAAGCCCAACCAATCTGCTCCTCGCATGGTTTCTGTCCGAGTCACAACGGCATCAGCTCCTACATCCAACTGGAATCGCACAAATACTTTGCCATCAAGAAGAGCGGTAACAGAATATCTCGCCCCTCCATAAGGGGCATTATCTAAGTCGAGCTGAGCTTCTCCAATACGATAGACGAAAAAATCGCCAAGGTCTTGCTGAGCGAGCATACGCAACTCTTCTAGAATCATAGCACTTAAAAGATCGCTCTCTCCTTTCAGCCTCTTCAGAGAGGTAAGATCAATATCTTTCGTGGCGCGTGCCGTTTTGAGCCTTAATTCCATCGCATAACCGCCTTTCAGAAAAAAGCTCTGTTCTTCCGAAGAGAAAAGGCGTGCGAGCAATCTGTCAAAGGCGACTTTCCTTCTTAGTCGTTGTAAGTTCTCTCCCTTTTCCGTTGCCATGTTCTTTAAGCGATTTTCGAGGCTTTTTCTAAAATCGGCAGCTGTTTTAAATCTTGTAGTCATTGAGAATCCTCATCAATTTTGAACCAGCCTTGCAAGCGGCTATTTCATGGAGTTCTTTGCGAGAAATAAGACCTTTCTGAAGAGCATCTTGGATCGCTTGGACAATAAGATCCAACGAGAGCTTTCCTTCTTCAGCGATATCGAAAATGGTTCTTAAAGGGGTGGTTACCAGATATCCTTGCTGGGCTATCACTTCAGACTTGGGAAGATCAGCAAAGTGAAGAACAAGGTTTTTGGGTATGCTGGTCCATTTTCGGAAGTGCTTTGGCACAGTCATGTGCATTTTTGCTGGCATGGCATCAGAAAGCTCATGGATTTCTAAGGCTGTTTCATGAGACCAGATTCCTTGTACTTCTCCTTTTAGATTACGACTCCACAGGCTCCATAAAACTAGATCGGGATGTGATGTGACTGGATAGTGAGCTAAGCGGTAAATACCACGCTGCTCTTTGACCCATTCTCCAGAAGCCAGAAAGCGATGAAAGTTCGTGCGAGAATAGCCACACCTTACCGCTTGCTGGGTAGTGAAGTATCCTTGTTGGCGGTCGGCGATTTCAAAAAGATCATCTTTTTTGCTCATACATGAATGTTATCAATTTGATAACTTTAACACAATACATACACATAACTTATTTTATGTAAACAACTTACAAAAATTATTTAGGATGATGATCTTTCTTTTCATGACGATTTGGGCTTAAGTATTGCATCCAAAGACTCTTCCCTCGAGTCACTAATCCTCCGTACTCTGCCGTGATGCCTATCAAGCTTACATTGATTAAACTGATTAAGACAAAAAGCCATGCTGAAAACGCCTTCTTAGTTTTGAGCACATAACCCCTAAAAAATGCGTGACCTATACTATAGGCCAAAGTGCTAAGAGCCCAATTTCTATGCAAAAGAACATATGAATTGCCTGGATGTCCCATTTTAGCTGCATATAGGCCTGTAGTGACCGTGAGGATCGCAAAGAATGCACCAGCAATCACGATCCAATGCGAAATATTGTGGTAAGGCTCTTTGACTTTCCCGATAAGAAATAGGCAGTCAAATACAAAAACCAAAATGAAAAGAACAATGGGAAAATGGAGAAGAATCGGATGGAGATCCCCGATTTCAAATGCTGTCGTATTATGTGTATGTCCCGCTGCCTTATGATCAGGTGGATTCATTTTCTCCATAGAATCCATTTTCATGTCTGCTGGCATTTCTTGTTTTGACGACTGATCCTGCTGCAACATGCCATCCATTTTCATCTGACCATGTTGCATATGAGATGGGGCCTGCTGCTGTAAAGATGATGGATGGCCATACCATCCTGGGTCATTGTAATTGGTAATTCCCTCGCGTACTTTTACGACGGTGAACATCCCGCTCATATCAATGAGCCCAAAAGGGCCAGGAGAACTGTAGGGCAAAAAATTAGGAGGTCTTTGCACATGATGACTCATCTCAAACATCTCCCCCATTCCCGTACTCCCCATAGGCATGTAATCGGGAAGGACTTTTTGGATCTTATCTGCCCACTCTCCTTGATCAACTCCAATCATATTAGGAATGCCGTGCTCCATTCCGCTCATGGTATGATGCGTTTTATGGCAGTGGAGAGCCCAATCGCCAGGTTCATCAGCTACAAATTCAATATCATGTGTATTCCCCACAACGACGTCGATTGTATTTCCTAAATATTGGGCGCTTTTAGGAAGCCTCCACCCTCCAGATCCTGTCACAGTAAAAGCAAATCCATGTAAGTGGATGGGGTGATTATCCATGCTCAAGTTAGCAAAACGAATTCTCACCCGTTCGCCTTTTTTTACCACAAGTGGGTCTGCACCAGGAAAAATGCGCCCGTTAAAGGTAAAGTAATTGAAGTCGAGCATGACCATTGGATCAGGAGTTGATGCCCCAGAGGGAATGTACCATTCATGGACAAAGATCGCAAAATCTCTATCGACAGGAGGAGATTCAGGTTCTTTGGGATGAATGATAAAGAATCCCATCAGTCCCATTCCTAGCTGCGTCATTTCATCGAAATGGGGATGGTACATATAAGTACCGTGCTGTTTTAGAGTAAACTCATAAGTAAAAGTCTCCCCTGGAAGAATCGGAGCCTGATTGAGGCCCGTCACCCCATCCATGCTATTGGGGACAAGAATCCCATGCCAATGAATAGTTGTAGGTTCAGGAAGATGGTTTGTGACTAAAATCCTGACTCGATCCCCCTCAACCGCTTCAATTGTAGGTCCTGGAGTGCCTCCATTGTATCCCCAGCAATTGACAACGAGTCCTGGTGCAAACTCTTGCTTAACAGGTTCTGCAATCAGGTGAAAGACTTTGACTCCATCTTCGATGACCCAAGGAAGTTTAGCCGTATTTGGCGTGATGACAGAATGCCTTTCCTGTTTACTACATCCAACAAGTACTATTAAGAGGAGAAGCCAATATCTCACTGCTCTCTCCCTACAAGAGCAAAAGATCCTCCCACTGCATGGAGTAGCTCAATTCTTGCTTTTTTATAGTGGTGTAAAGCTCGTATTTGCTCAATGTTTGCTTGGATTTCATTTTCTTTAAGATCGAGAAGGCCATAGGCTCCGAGTGTCATGACATTGTAGTGAGTCTGCCCAGCCATGATCTGTTTTTCAAGATTGGGAAGGATCTTTATGTTTAGGTCTTCTAACTGAGATCGATATTTATGAGCTGTCTTATAAAATTCTCTGACTTCGGAACAAGCCTGCACAGCTTTAGAGAGAAGTCTTTTTTGCGCCTGCTCTAGCTGAGAATTATATTTCTTTTTTTCGCCCTGGCCATGGTTGAAGATAGGAATTTGAAGGTCAATGGATGGTCCTGTCGTTGTAAATCCTTCCGGCTGCATTTCTGAAGAGACTCCTATCAGAAGATTAGAATAGGTCCACCAAGCTTTTAGTTTTGCTCTTTGTGCAATGGCATGAACTTCACGACGGATAGCTTCGACATCAAGCCTGTTTTCGACAGCTGCCTGTTCCATTTGGTATAAATCTGGTAGATCGGGTTCTTTGTCTCCATCGAGCTCTCCAGTCATTTTCCAAAAGGCTTCTTTCCCAAAGAGCCCTAAAGTTCGATTCATTTTTTCTCTCACAGCTTCCAGATCAGCTTCAAGACCTTTGAGGTTTTCTACAGCATTTTCATATTCAATTTCTCGACTTCTTGCACTGAGAGCATTGATATTTCCCGCCTTATTTTGCAGACTTGCCAGGGCTGCTGCCATCTGTTTTAGCTCTACGCGTTTCCCCTCTTCTTTGAGCTGCATCTCCAAAGCTTTCATCTCAAGCCAATGGATCTGTACTTCTTTTACAAGATCGAGAACTCTTTGCCCAATTTGAGATTCAATAACTTTGATCTCAGCTTCAGCGGCTCTTTTGCGAAGTGGGATGAGAAAAAGATCCAAGAAATTAATCGCTGCATCGAATAAGTTATTTAAACGATAGCTTGACTGGCTAGGAAAGCGGACACTGGCGCTAAAGAATGGATTCTGCATGAGCCCCGCTTCCAGCAAATCTGCATAACCGAGCTCAAGGTTTTCATAATAGGCAAACAGATCGGGATTATTGATCAGGGCGAGTTGAACTGCCTTTTCTTGGGTTAAACCCTCTTGTTGAATTTCTTGTAAGAGTTGCGTTTTAATTTCATTGACTCCATCACGCCAGACGATCTTTTCAGGAATCCGCTCTTCTATAACCGTACGAACTGTCTCAAAGGAAGAATCACTCGACCGGACAGAACATCCAGCGAGAAAAAGTCCGCAGAGAAAAAAAGGGCTTAACATGAGTGTGTTCATACCTTTCCCATATCGAAAATAGGAGAGAAAAACAAGGAAATAAGTAAAATAATTTTTAAAATCCGACATGTACTTCTTGTACAAAAAGTAAAAAGCCCATATTTTAAAGAAAGACCTTCATCAACCAAAAGGAGCCTTATATGAAAAAGATTTTTCTAGCTTTTATCGCAGTTAGCCTGGGACTCATTTCTTTTGCCTCTGCTAAAGACTGCGGCTGCAAAGGATCAGCTGAGAAATGCACTTGTACTGAATGTCATTGCCCCTCCTGTAAGTAAGATCAGAAATTGCCATAGGATGTGAAATGAAAATTCAAAAGATCATAGGCCTCATTACGATGGCTTGCTGTAGTTATTTTGGCTCTGTGCATGCGGAAAATTCTCAAGATTTAGATGGGATTGTAGCAGCCAGTCCCCCTTATGAAAGACATCATTACAAGAAAGAGTGTAAGAACTTTTCAGAAGAGACAAAAAGATTTTCTGACAAATTGAACGATTCTAACTTAAAGACATTTTGTGAAGACTTTAACGATGCGCAGAGGCAACAGGCGATGCAAATGGCTAGTCAAAAGGGTATGAATATGACACCGGACCAAGCTGTCGAAATGGTTGCAGCAAAAAAGAAATAAAAAATCTAAGAAAACCCTATTTATAGCTGGAGTTTACCATAAAGCTTTTACAAGACACTAAATTTCGGTGGTTGCTATTTTCTTTATTCGTTGTGGGGATACTTGAGGCCCTGTCACTTTCCGGTTTTAAGTTACCTACGTTCATCGCCTTTCCTTTTTATCTTCTTGTCATCATCTTGATAGGTCATAAAACAATACTTGATGGTTTAAAATCTCTCATTCGTCTTAATTTCAAAAGCATAAATTTACTAATAGTTATTGCAGCTATTGGAGCCTTTTATTTAGAGAAATATGTCGAGGCTGCCATCGTAGTTGTCCTATTCAATCTAGCTGAAAAATTAGAAGAACATGGGATAGAAACAAGCAAAGAAGCACTCCGATCTTTAGCTGAAAAGATGCCTAAAACGGCTTTTATTAAAAAACTGGACCGCTCTGTTCCAGTGGAAGAGGTCGATGTTGATGATATTATCATCATAAAGCCAGGAGAAATGATCCCGCTAGATGGCATCGTTACCCTTGGGTTTACGGCGGTAGATGAGGCTGCCATTACGGGAGAGCCTATTCCAAAAGATAAAATGTCTGGCGACTCAGTTTTTGCGGGCACTTTAAATAAACAGGGATATATCGAAGTCCGAGTGACAAAAAAGGCCAAAAATACGACTTTGGCAAAAATCCAAGAAATTACATCGCAAGCTTTTCAACTAAAAGCTAAAACACACAAATTCATCGAGGCGTTTTCTTCTTACTACACTCCGACTATAGTTCTATTGGCTTTTCTTTGGATGACTATACCCCCTTATTTTTTCTCCGTCCCTTTCCGCCAGAGTTTGCAAGAAGCATTATCTCTGCTCGTGATTGCATGTCCTTGTGCTTTGGTGATTTCAACTCCTGTATCCATCTATTCTGCAATTGGAAATGCAGCTAAACAGGGCATTCTGATCAAGGGCGGACGATTTCTTGAGGCAATGGGAAAAATTAAGGCAATTGCGCTAGACAAGACCCGTACCTTGACCTTTGGAAACCCTGTTGTCACAGACGTAATATCCTTAGGAAATCAGACAAGAGAGCAGCTTTTAAGCTGTGCGGCGGGAATTGAAACCCAATCAGAACACCCCTTAGCACAAAGTATTGTAAAAGCCGCTCAAGAAGAAAATCTTGCTTTGCATCCTATAGAAAACTTTCAAATTAAAGTGGGTAAAGGAGCACAGGCTGATTGCCTCGTCTGCGAAGATAAACATCACTGCATAGGGAAGTTAGAGTTTATTTTAGAAGAACATCGAGTCCCAGATACAGTTTTAGAAAAAATTAGCCTATTACAGAATGAAGGCAAAACAGCGATCGTGATTTGTACCCATAAAGAGGTTGAAGGGGTTATTGGATTGCAGGATAAAATCCGCCCGGAAAGCGCGCAAGTGATAGAAGATCTCAAAAAAATGGGAATTACTCCAATCATGTTGACGGGCGATCATAAAACCTCAGCATTTGCAGTCGCCCAGAAAGTTGGGATCCAAGAGGTAAAAGCAAATCTGCTGCCAGAAGACAAAGCGCAAGCTATCCGAGAACTTTTATCTCAGTATACTGCTGTCGCAATGGTAGGAGATGGAATCAATGACGCACCCGCTCTAGCACTTGCAAACGTTGGAATCACTATGAGTGACTTAGGAAGCGATACAGCAATTGAAACCGCTTCGATCGTGATTTTAAATGACCACTTGAATCGTCTCCCATTTTTAGTGCGTCTTGGCAGGAAAAGCATTCAGACAATCCGAATCAACACGCTTCTAGCCATAGCTGTAAAATTAACTTTTATCTCACTTGCCTTAATAGGGATGAGTAACTTAGCTTTAGCGATTTTTGCAGACGTGGGGATGACAGTGATTGTCATTCTGCATAGTTTCAGACTCTCCAAAGTGACGTAGCAATCATGAGTGCAAAAAAGTTTTTAAAGGATGATCATGAAACCCAAACCTCATTGTTGCTCTTCTTCTCAGCATTCTTCTTCTGATAAAACAAATAGCATTCCTCCTTCCAATTCCCCTATTGAATACACTTGCCCCATGCATCCTCAAATTACACAACCTAAACCAGGAAGCTGTCCTATTTGCGGGATGGCATTGGAACCCAAATTCTTTACAGCAGAAAAAGAGGAAAACATAGAGCTGAGGGAAATGACTTTGCGTTTTTGGGTAGGCCTTTTGTTAACATTCCCCATCCTATTTTTGACCATGCTAGGTCCTCTTTTCTCACTGAGCTTCTCGACCTCTACGAGTCTATGGATTCAAGCAGCCCTTGCAACACCCGTAGTTCTTTGGGGCGGATGGCCGTTTTTTACACGCGGCTATAGCTCTATTATCAACCGCAATTTAAATATGTTTACCTTGATCAGCATTGGTGTGGGAGCAGCTTATCTCTATAGTATGATTGCTGCATTCTGGCCTTCGATCTTTCCTCCATCTTTTCAGGAGAAAGGCAATCAAATCCCCGTCTATTTTGAGGCGGCTAGTGTGATCACTGTCTTAGTTCTCTTAGGCCAGGTTTTAGAGCTAAGGGCTAGGGACAGAACAAGCCATGCGATTCGAGCTCTTCTAAACTTAGCACCTAAAACAGCGCGGATTATTTTGGCAGATAAAAGTGAAAAAGATATCCCCCTTGAAGAGGTCAAAAAAGGAGACAT
>JAIETG010000010.1 GCA_019745395.1 Rhabdochlamydiaceae bacterium
TGGAACTTCCCTGAAAATCTCATAGCAAACATTTGCCACGCAGTCCACGCCCATAGTTTTTCCGCAAACATTGAAACCGAAACGATTGAAGCTAAATGCTTGCAAGATGCCGATAGGATGGAAGCGCTCGGCGCTTTTGGACTGATAAGAACGTTTTATGTTTCAGGAAAACTGGGAACTCAACTTATGGATGAGAAAGACCCCATCGGCCTCTCTAGACAATTAGACGACAAGACATTTGCACTAGACCATTTTGCACAAAAGCTATTCACGCTCGAAAGCACCATGAAAACAAAGGGAGGAGCTAAAACAGCCAGAGCCCTTTCCTCCTTTTTAGAAGAATTTCGCAACGGCATCGTAGAAGATCTACTAAAAGGCAATAGATCCTCTGGAAGGTTCGTCATTGCTGACACCTACTACCTTGCAGGACAAAAAAAACTCTCACTTTTTCACTTAGAGGATCCTTTCGCCGAAAAAGGTCGTAACGTAGATCCTGAGCAATATGGGCTGGATGCCCTATTAGGAAGCGATGATGGGTATATTCGCTTATTTAAAGATCAGCTTAGATTTGAACTCAATGGCTATGCACTTACCAAATAGCATTAAGCCTGTCATCTACAGCGGACTCATCTGAAAAAACCCACTCAAAAACAAAAAATTCAAGCAATTTTAGGCAGTAAAACTCTAAGCTACAAGAGACTACTTACCAAGTTCTCTTATAAAATCACCCAATACCTTATTTTGCATAAGCTCAACCACTTCCCCAAAAAAGCCACAACAATCTAATTTCAAGCTTATTACAACAACAGACAACATACATAAAAAAATTGAATTAAAATATTTTTTATGAAATAATAGAGATATAAAATTAACACAAAATGGAATAATCCATGACCGCTTTACAATCCCCTACCATGACTCCTGCAGAAATCTATCGGAAAGCTGCAGCACCGCTGCAGCAAGAAGTCAATACTCTCCAACAAGCGTGCGGCCAGGAGCTGCAAGATTATGCAACTAGAATAACCAAGCTATTCGAACAGAAAATAGCCCTATTGCAAGCTGATCTACAGCAACTACAATCCCAAGAAAAGAGCGAAGTAACAGAACCGCAATTTAGAGAATTACAAGGTAAAATCAATGCCCTTTTCTCCAGCTACCAAAAGGCTGTTATCAAAAGGGATAATGAAGATTTTTTCCAAAAGAAACAAATTAATTCCGATAAATACACAGAAGTAAAAAATCTCACAAACACAGTTGATTCTCAATTTAAAACGCTACTTGAAGGTGCGCAGACACTACGATTGGCTAAGTATTCTCGCGGATGGAACGTTTCAGAGAGATCTCGAATAATGGAAAACAACCTGTTTCAACTACAGCACCCAGAATTCCTAAATTCCTCTATGTTTCAAAATGGCCGATCTATAGATAATCTAGAAACTGATTCGATCGTCACAGAACAAAATGAATCTCATGCAACCCAAACTGCAAGATATAATGATGAATACACAGTATTGAAAGAAAAAACAAATGCAGCTTTTACAACTTATGTAACTAGCACATATGAGCAATGTAAAACTGACATCGCAAATTTAAAAACATCTTACATCCAACACAAACTAGCTCCTGAATATGCCTTAAAGTCAAAAGATGAAAAACAAGCAAAATTTGCGGAGTTGGCTTCGGCATCCAATACACGTTATAATGAACATCAACAGAATGGCAAACGTATCCTAGGTGCAAAAAATGCGGCCATCCTTCCTTTAACAAGAAATACATTAGAGACATTAAGATCACAAGCATCTTCCACACACTCTGAATTCGTTGATCTGTTTAGCTTCCTTCATACAGAAAGGCAATCTCACTCCTGGCGCTCATGGCTAACACCCCTTGGAATAGGGTGGACAACTTTCACTCCAGTATCTGTATCTTCTGCTGAAATGGAAGCCAACTACAAAAAACTAACCCAACCACAGAACAATGACGGCCCCGGGGGGCTCGACTCAGACTTCCTATTGGCCGATTTGGTTGTTGATGGCGGGGGATGTCTCCTTGGATGCCTCATTGAAGGCCTATTGGCGTAACGGATTTTTTGCAAAGCAATACATCCGGTTTACATTTCTATTATTTTGAAAAAGGCCCTACCTCACTCTATGGAGCTACTAATTGTCTTCATCTTCTTAAATCTGACCTGAAAATAACAAATCAGAAAATTTACTCTCTTGTAGACTCAAAAAAATATTACAAGATACTATGTATGCTCAAATCCAACGATCAATACAAGATTTTTTCCTAAGAACAACGTCTCTTCATCCAGACCAAAAAAACCTCCAAAAATCATACAAATTGAAGTTACCTTAGTGTCTGAGATTACATTAGGAATAATACTAGTTTTCCACCCAATTCAAGCCTAATTCTAAAGCATAAAAAAAAACGGCGAAGATCCCTTCCCCCAAATTTGACTTTTGCAGAGCATTTTGTTAAGATCACTGCCTTTATCCTTTACAGGGAGCCTTGCGCTTTTATGTTATCTCAAACGATCCGTCGAGACTTTTTACAGTTTTTCAAAAAAAACGGCCATAACATCATCCATTCCTCTTCCGTAGTTCCTCATGACGATCCTACGCTTCTCTTCACAAATGCCGGAATGAACCAGTTTAAAGATGTCTTTTTAGGCAAAAGCGAGAGAGATTACGTACGAGCTGCCACCTCTCAAAAATGTATCCGTGTAGGGGGAAAGCACAACGACCTAGACAACGTAGGACACACCACACGACATCTTACTTTTTTTGAAATGTTGGGTAATTTTTCTTTTGGAGACTATTTTAAGGCTCAAGCTATCGAATATGCCTGGAAAATGTCTACAGAAGTATTTGCTCTGCCTGCAGAAAAAATATGGATTACGATCTTTGAAGATGATGATGAAGCCTATGAACTTTGGAAAAAGATCGCTCCCGTGTCTCGAATCGTTCGCATGGGAGAAAAAGACAACTTTTGGGCAATGGGAGATACAGGACCTTGCGGACCTTGTTCTGAGCTTTTATTCGACCGTGGAGACAAATATGGATCTGGTCTGAATCCAAAAGAAGACCCTTCTGGTGAGCGATATTTTGAATTTTGGAATCTGGTTTTCATGCAATTTAACCGCGATGCGCAAGGCGGATGCCTTCCTCTTCCGAAACAATCTATTGATACAGGAGCTGGACTTGAAAGAGTCGTCTCGTTAAAAATGGGAGTTGATAATGTCTTTGCGATCGACATCTTCCAAAACTTGATCGCACAAATTGAAAATGTATGCGGATTCTCTTATGACCCCAAAGACCTTGCCCTAGCCCCCGCCTTTCACGTTATTGCAGACCATATTCGTTCTTTATCGTTTGCTATTGCAGATGGAGCGCAACCAAGCAATATCGAGCGCGGGTATGTCCTTCGAAAGATCCTAAGACGAGCTGTCCGTTATGGAAAGATGCTCGGAATGCAAGATCCGTTCCTAGCTAAAGTGCTTCCAAGACTTATAGAGATTATGGGATCTGACTATCCTGAGCTCGTTGCGTCTCAATCCAAGATCGCAGAAATTCTTACTTTAGAAGAAGAAAACTTCTTCCGCACATTAAAGCGAGGAGGAAATATTTTAACGCAGGTTGTTGAAAAAGCTCAAGCATCACCTCTCAAGCAAATCAGTGGAGAAGAGGCATTCAAGCTCAAAGACACCTATGGATTTCCTTTAGAGGAAGTGCTTTTGATCGCTAAAGACACAGGATTGCAAGTAAATTTAGAGTCGTATCAAATGCTTGAAGAACAGGCGAAAGAAAAATCTCGAGCAGCTCAAGTTCAAGTTTCTCAGCAAGCTGAAGAAGGGATTTTTCAAGAGTTTGTTAAAAAGCATGGGGAATGTTCTTTTAAAGGATATGAGCCTAAAGACCTCGCTTCTTCCATTTTAGCGATCTTCTGTGACGGGAAACCCGTAGAAGCGCTCTTAGAAGGCCAAAAAGGGATGATCCTTTTAAAAGAAACTCCTTTTTATGCAGAAAAAGGGGGCCAAGTTGGAGATACAGGAATTCTTACCCACCATAAAGCCCACTTCGTTGTACAAGATTGTCAAAACCCCTATCCGGGAGTTATCGCTCATATTGGCTTCCTAGAAAGAGGAAAGCTTATTCCAGGAGAACCCGTCGATGCTCACATCGATCTTTCCAGACGCGCTAAAATAGCAAACAACCATACAGCAACCCACCTTTTACATTACGCCTTAGAGAAAGTTTTAGGATCCCATATAAAGCAGGCCGGCTCACTTGTAGAGCCTCGCAGGTTCCGTTTTGACTTCAACCATCATAAGACGGTCACAAAACAAGAGATCCGAGAAATTGAAAAAATCATCAATGAAAAAATCAGACAGAACAACGCTGTGCACTCTTATGAGCTAAGCTATGATGAAGCTCAAACAAAAAAAGAGCTAAAGCAGTTCTTTGGCGAGAAATACGGATCCAAGGTTCGGGTAGTCGATATAGATTTCTCTAAAGAGCTCTGTGGAGGAACCCATACGCACCAAGTAGGAACAATTGGTCTTTTCCGTATCATCAAAGAAGGAAGTATTGCATCTGGAGTACGCCGAATCGAGGGTGTAACTGGTGCTGAAGCCGAAGACTTTTTGTATGAAGAAGAAGAAATCCTAGATCGCTGCAGCCTGAAACTTAAAACCACTCCAGCTTTACTAGAAGAAAAGCTCTCAGCCCTTATCGAAGAAAACAAAGCGCAGCAAGAAACTCTCAAACTTATGAAAAAGCATGAGATAGCCTCGCTTTCAAAAACGCTTAAAAACGGCGCGCCAAAAGTCCAAAACGCTCTATTCATTGCGACACTAGTGCCCCTTGCGCAAGACGAGCTGGTCACTTTAGCCGAAGAGCTTTCCCAAAAAGAAAGTTCCTTTCTAATAGCTCTTGCTATGCAAGACAAAGAGCGTTGCCAGATCTTTGTCAAGGTCAGTCCCGATTTGCAAAAAAGAGGGCTACTAGCGGGAGCTCTTATCCAAAAAATGGCCCCCTTAATTGATGGGAAAGGTGGAGGAAAAGCTGATTCTGCACAAGCAGGAGGAAAAAACCCATCCGGGGTCTTTGCCGCTTTCGATATGGCAAAAGGCTCTCTTGAATCTCTATGCTAGATAAAGTATTTCAAAGCGCCTCTTTGGAGGCGCTGGCTAAAGAGCTTAAAGATAATCCCTCTTTTCTTATAGAGCATCTTTGGGACGCTCCCAAAGCCCTCTTATGCCTTTTAATCCAAAAGGTCACTGGGAAAAACATCTGCATCTTATCCGGCAAAAAAGAAGACCGTTTTTTAAATAATTTTCTCTTTTTACAGGGAAAAGAAATATTAGATTTACCCCCAAGAGAGCTTCTTTCCTCTGAAGCACTCCCCTCTAGTCCCGATCTTTTAGGAAAAAGGCTAGAAACCTTATATCTCTTAGCACAAAATAAAGGTCCTCAAATCATCCACTGTGAAGTGGGAGCTTTTCTACAAAAGACTCTGCCTCCAAAAACCCTTCTTTCTGTATGCAATCTTTGGAAAAAAGGACAAACGCTACCTTTTCAAGAGCTGCCGACCAAACTTCAAGAATTAGGATACCAAAGACGAGCTATAGCCTCTGATAAGGGAGAGTTTGCGGTTAGAGGTGGCATCATAGATATCTTCCCGATTGCGTCTTCCGACCCTTTTCGGATCGATTTTTTTGGAGATCAGATCGACTCTATCCGTATTTATGACCCTATAGGGCAAAAGAGTATTCGAAAAGTGGACGAGATATTCCTCTGCCCCGCCTCTGAAACTGAGCTACTGCAAAAACAAGAAAAAAACCTCGCAACGATATTGGATTATCTAGGGCCCAACACTTTTGTTATCCTAGATGACTTGCTTGCTATCGAAGATCAATACATCTTTTTTAAATCTCTGATCTCAAGCCAAAATCGCTCTTTCTTTTCCTTGGAAGAGTTTTTACACAAGCTTCCTGAATTTTCTCATATGTTCTTACTGGAGCATGCTGCAGAAGATCTTTCGGAAGTGTCGATTCCGAAAAAACAAGGAAGATCTTTTTATACAGGAAAAAACCCCTTCCAGCCTCTTTCCTTCCGTTTTTTCGACCTCCCCTTTACCACTACCCGTTTTCACTCCCCATTTGAAGAGATCTCTTCATTTTTCTGCCGTTTGGAAAATAAAGAAAGCTCAACACTCGAAGAAATTTTACAAGGAATCTCTAGGCACCATAAAGAAATCCAAGATCTTTGCTTTGTGACCTCTGCTACTGCCGAAGAAAAGATGATTGAACAAAAACTTCAAGAACTTGAAGTTCAGACTCCATCTACAACAACTTTTGCACATGGGTACCTTTCTTCTGGCTTTGTCCTCCCAGACATTTCCTTTGCCTGCATTCCCACCGCAGAGTTAACGCAAAGACGTAAAATGCGCCGGCAAAAATGGAGAACCAATTATCATAATACGCCTTCTGACTATTTACAGCTAATCCCTGGAGATATTGTCGTTCACTTCCATCACGGGATAGGGAAATTCCTCGGAATAGAAAAACTGCCCAACCATCAAAAAATAGAAACAGAATACCTACATTTAGAATACGCAGATCAGGGGAAAATCTATGTCCCTGTCATGCAATCACACTTAGTCACTCGTTACGTCGGAGCTAAAGAAGAATCGGTTACCTTTAACACTCTTGGATCTAAAAAATGGCAAAACACCTATCAAAAAACGCAGGCAACCATTTTGGGATATGCACAGCAGCTCTTAGAAAGAGCAGCTGAAAGATCGATTCAACCAGGCTTTTGCTACCCTCCAGACTCTCTAGAAATGGAAATGTTTGAAGAGGAGTTTCCTTTTGTAGAAACAGAAGATCAAAAAAGCGCCATTGATGCGCTCAAACAAGATATGTCCTCTGATAAATCCATGGACAGGCTGATCTGCGGAGATGTGGGATACGGTAAAACAGAAGTGGCTATGCGAGCTGCTTTTAAAGCTGCCCATGACGGAAAAAAACAAGTAGCCGTCTTAGTTCCCACCACTGTTTTAGCTGTACAGCACTATGAGAATTTTGTCGCTAGAATGGCAAATTTCCCCGTTCGTATTGCCGTGATTTCCAGATTTTGCTCAGCTAAAGAATCTAAAGACATTTTGCAAAAGGTCAAAGCAGGAGAAATTGATATCCTTATAGGAACGCACAGATTGATCAGCAAAGATGTGCAATTTCAGAACTTGGGTCTTTTGATTATCGATGAAGAGCAGCGTTTCGGAGTACGCGCTAAAGAGCATTTAAAAGCGATGAAGTGCGGCGTGGACTGCTTGACCTTGTCTGCAACACCGATTCCTCGGACGTTATACATGTCCCTCATTGGGATCAAGGAAGTTTCTATCGTCAGCACGCCTCCTCAAGACAGACTTCCTATTCAAACCATCATTGCCGAAAGAAACTCTGAGCTCATCCAAAACGCCCTGTTACGAGAATTTTCTAGAGATGGACAAGCATTTTTTATCCATAACCGTGTAGAAAGCCTTCCAAGAGTTCAAGAAGAAATCCGCAAGTTAGTTCCTCAAGCAAAAATCGTATCAGGGCATGGCCAAATGGATCCTGAGGAAATCGATGCCGTTTTCCACTCTTTCAAACAAGGGAACTCCGATCTTCTTCTTTCCACGACTATTGTAGAAAATGGAATTGATATTCCCAATGCCAATACGATTTTAATCGACAGAGCCGATCAATTTGGGATGGCAGACCTCTATCAGCTTCGAGGCCGCGTAGGTAGATGGAATAGGCCAGCTTACGCCTATTTGCTTGTAAATAAGCTTTCTACACTACCGGAGCTTGCCAAAAAAAGGCTTGAGGCCTTAGCCGACGCTTCCGGATATGGAGGAGGTCTAAAGATTGCCATGAAGGATCTCGAGATCCGCGGAGCTGGAGATATCTTAGGAGAACAGCAGTCAGGGCAAGTTGCGGCAATTGGATTTCATCTCTACTGTAAATTACTCAAAAAGACCATTGAAGCCTTAAAAAAACAAAGGCCCATCCAATTTACAGAAACCAAAATGGAGTATTCTTTCAACGCCAAGATCCCGGAAGAGTATATTGCAGAATCTGAGATCCGCATGGAGCTCTATTACAGGCTCGGGAATCTCGCCTCTAGCGAAGAAGTAAATGAGATCCTATCCGAGATGATCGATCGCTTTGGACCTGCCCCAGAGCCCGTACAGCTCCTATGCCTTTTTACTCGTATACGGCTCTTTGCTTCCGAGCTGAATCTCGTAAGCCTCAAACTCGATAAAACAACTGTACGTATGGAAAAAACACAGGGATCCAAAATTGTCAGCGCAATTGCGCTTTTGCCCAGTCGAAAAGATTTAAGTGTTTTTGAAGAAACCTTTCAAAAGACCTTGAAAGATTTTGCCTCTAAGAAAATCTCTTAGTTACGAAAAAAGCTGGCAGATTACATTATAGAAGTAATTTAATCTATAGATAAAAAACAAATCACCGAAATCATTTAATATGCAAACTATTAAGCATTTAACGAGATTTTAAAAATCCACATATCCTGTTCTCTCTGAATACGATCAAGATCCAGTCTCTACTGGAATATAAAATCCCACAAATATAAAAATTCCAGATAAAAACAAAACACACATAGAGCTAAAAATAGACAAATTACACAAATAAACAACTAAACCAAAGCAAAACACACCTATCTTAATTTTCATTTTTTTCGATAAAATAAATTACATATAAAGAGGATGGTTTTTATGGCAAATGTTGGCGGAATGGGTCAGCCTATAAGGGGAGAGGGAGCTGATATCACAGAAAAACTGAACAGCGCTGCTGCAAGCTTCTCTGAAATAGATGAGACCACTACTCAGAAGATAATCGGAGCTTGGCACTCAGAAATATTCGAAGCCAGTGCAGCCGAGCTCGACGGTATAATAAAAGAACTAGATAAAGATCCCGATGCAGAGCTTTTGCATATGCATACAGCACAATATCAAATAGAGTCTTCCGCAAATCAACCGCTAAGCAGAGCAGAGCTCAAAAGTCTAGCAGATACGACTACTTCAGTGGCAAAAGGACCTATTGGAAATTTTGGGAAGGAATGCTCCAAACATCGTATATGACCAAATTCCAGAAAGAGTCCTAATTCTTTCATCTGAAGGACCTGGGATCTTTCACCGCTCAACACTCCCCAAACAAATCACCAAAAACACGCAACCTTCTATATAAAAGAAGGTTAGAACGAAATAATACAGTCACATCTTTTCAAGATTTCCAAAAAAAACATTTCTACTCACTGTATATTAGTACTTTACAACAGCTAATAAAAACAACAATTTGACACAGTTCACAATTACATCTCATAATCACAGTAATAGCAAATTATTAAATTTTATAAAATTATAACGCATATTTCATCATTAAAAACATAATACGGAGCGTCTTTATGGACGGCACTAATAAATATTCCCAGTTTAACAGGCCTAAAAAAGCAAAATTTACCGGAAATATTCTTATACTGGGTTGCGGCAACCTTACACAACACACCCTCCCCCTTTTGTTTAAACATCTGGCTATCGAATACTCTCAAATCACTATTATGGATTTTGCGAAGAAAAAAAATCGCATTCGAACAGAACTAAATAAAGGAATGAACTACATTCAGATATGCTTGAACAAAAAAAACTGTCAAAAAATCTTAAAAGAACACCTAAAAAAGCAAGACATTTTTATCGACTTTTCGGGGAACTTCGATGTCCAATCGCGCATGAATTGGTGCGAGCAACATGGCGTTCTGTTCCTTGACACAGACATTAATCGATGGAAAAATTTAACAACACTTCTAGATAACCCTACTGATAAAACGCTTTATTCCGAACAAAGAGAACTTTTCGCTCTTGCAAAAGGAGAGCAAAGTAAGCCTCAGACAGGAATTATAGACAGTGGAGCTCATCCAATAATTATTTCCCACTTCACAAAAGAAGCGCTTACAGATATGACAAACACTATTATGAAGCACAAACCCGCCGCTCCTGAAAAAGAAAAAATCTGTTACATGATGTTAGTTCGTCATGGAGAAACAGCTTGGAATGTCCAAAAAAAAAGACAGGGCTGGACCGATATCCCTTTAAATGATGAAGGAAGGAAACAGGCGAAAATTCTTGGAGAAAAACTTTCGGCAATTCCTGTAAAGGCAGTTTATGCATCCGCTCTTTCAAGAGCTGTTGAAACCGCAGAAATTGTATCAAAACATCACAAAAACTCTTCTGTAATTCCAGATCCCAGTTTGCGATTTTATCGCAAGACTTTCAGACCTTGGAATTTTCTTTTACCTAAAGCCTATAAAAAAAAGAGAATGTTTCAAGAAATCGTCACAGATTCTATAGCATATTTTCGAAATCTAGCCCAGGAGCATGCTGGAGATACGGTTGTGGTGGTGACTCATCGAAAAGCAATTAAGCATTTACTCGGTGCTTTGGGAGAGGCTCCTTTTGACCTGGAAAATGGTGGATTTATTTGCCTAGCGAGCGATGGAACGAACCTTTGGATAGAACATCAAAAAAACAGGTGATCCTTATACAATTCCAATCCTCTTTTTTTCCGAATCACAGTAAAGCGATTATTCTGACCGAATAATCGCTTACACAAAATCATAAAAAAACAAAAAATGATGAACCAAGAAAACCATCTCACAAGCATAACAAATCTAACCAATTACTAATTAAAGCATTACAACAACCATGAACAACTGCCACATTATCTGAGAGAAAGTCGCGACAGCACCAACACATTCACAACACATTAAACATAAAAACATTAAGCTGTTTAATTAAAAAACTAGATTTAAAAAATTACTTCACATGTGATATAATTATTATTTTAACAATAGGAAAGACGTGTCGATTTGCAGTGTGCTGATAAGCCAAAATCCTCCATTAAACGGGAGGGAAGAAGTCCTATCAACGAACCTAGACATAACATCAATCGCCTTAAAAAGCCTATACGCTACGGCTTGCACACGAGTAAGAGGCAATCGTGAAGAGCTTGGATTTCTAACATTGTCAGGAGAAACAGAGCTCCACGAAATAAGCATTTCTGACACTCCTCTAGCTTTAATAGACAATATTAACACATCGCAAAAAATAGTCGAATACGCGCAAAAAGTTGTTTTATTTTCCCCAACTTACCCAAGCAGATCTAAAATTATACAGGAATTTATCAACTCAACCAGCGCCAATGAAGTGAACCTCTACCTTGAAAACATTGGAGATAATTTTGCGGAAATAAAAAGTAAATGTGGCATCCACCCAGCACAACGAGCTCAAATATTTAGGGCCGGAAATTGCTCTGAAATGGCGTCTATTGGACTTGAATTTGCAAAATCGAAGCATTTAACAGACAACATTGAAAAATTCTGCATTTTTGAAGGAGATCATGTGTTTTTAGTGATTGGGCGCGACCTTGAAAGCGATCCATCAGATTATAAAAGCTGGGGAGAAAATGCTGTTGTTTGCGATCCTTGGAGTGGAGCTTATTATCCCGCAACCTTATTGGAAGAGCACCTTAAAGACTATAAAGGACTGTGTAAGCTTCCCGGAGGCGTATGGGAATGCGAAATGGATCGATTTAATCCAGAAAAGCAGCAGGTAATCCTAGCCCCTTCTCAATCTTTTCCAAATTACTCAATACCTCTTGAGGACGAACAATTCGTACAGGATTTCGTAAACGACCTGTCCTATATTTTAGGGAGAAGCACACCTGTTGAACCTCTTTTCTTAACAAGTCTTTTCCCAACTCAAGTAGGTTTCATATCCTATCGAAATTTAGAAGATGGGCAATAAAGCTTCATTAATCGGATTTATTTACGCCTAAATTACGATGATAAGCCCCTTTTACATGTCGCGCTTGCAAAAGCTTAGACTGCTTTAAAATAGCAATACCTTTTTCCACATGGTCTGGCATGTGTTTTTCATAGACAGAACTCGAGCTTTTCTTCGTTTTAATTCCATCGAGATTCAAAGGAAGATCGGAAATAAGTAAAAGAGCCCCTAAGGTGAATTTCCTCTTATAGCTTGCAGAAAACAAGGTAGCGCACTCCATTTCGATCGCTTGGGCTTTTGTATTTTTTATACGAGTTTTAAACTCTTCGTTAAACTCCCAAAAGCGCATATTGGTCGTATAGGTGATCCCGATATGATATAAAGACTTGGTTTCTTCCATTACGTCTGTAACAGCTTTTTGCATTAAAAAATTCGCCAAAGCTGGAACTTCCGCAGGAAAGTAAAAATCAGAAGTTCCCTCTCCTCGAATGCTCGCTACCGGAACTAGGTAATCACCCACTACATATCTGCGACGAAGACCTCCACACATACCTAAGAAAAGACTCGATTTGAAGGGTAAAAAAGAACATAAGTCGACGACTAAAGCTGCAGCAGGAGATCCAATCTTAAAGTCTAAAATACTCACCCCTTCTTTAGGGCAATGAGCAACTTTAAATACAGATCCCTCTCCGATAGGAACATTTCGTGTCTGGGAAAAGTACTCCACGTATCTAGGAAAATTCGTTAAAAGAAGGTTTGGCTGGAAAGCCGATACGTCGCAACCGGAATATCTTTCTAAGGTCTCTTTGGCAAAAAGTTCTTCGTGCATATTTAATCGCGCCTCTCAATTCTTAAGGTTGTAAGCATTATGCCTATTTTCCCAAGGATCTATCAAGAGGAATTATTAGATACCGGAAATCTTTAACACTCACCCCCTTTCAATTTCTTCTCTAGGCAATCATATACTGCAGATCCTGCTTCAAAAACGTGCGCGGGTGCTTTTTGATTTTTTTTGATATATGTATCTGGATGATTAACCAAACTCCATGCGCGATAAGCTTTCTTCAGCACAGCTTTTGTTAAAACATCTTTTACGCTAGGCCATAAATCGGTCTCTACATCCTTTTCTTTTACATCAGCGACATTTTTCCCAATCTTAGTGTAATACTCGAACAGTTCCCCTGCCTTTTTCTTTAACGGAGCAGACTCTAAATCATTTGCATAAGCAGAAAGAGCGGATGAAATTCCTTTAAGCTTAGAATTTAACTCTGAGTCTTGCTGGCTACGAGCGTTTTGTTGTCCAAAATTATGAAATCCCCCGCCAAAGTTAAAACGGAAAGAATTAGGATCAAATCCAAAACCATGCCCCGCCCTGTTAAATGTGAATTGCACTTTAGGGCAGCTTGCTCGCCAAATTTTATCACACTTTTCTTTTGTATCCGTACATTCAATTTTATACCCATTTCCGCAGTCATAGGTATACTTACCTTTCTGCTTTCTCAGCTTTTCTTCGATTGCACGTTTCAAAAAATCCGATTCCCCTTTCATTTTCTTTCGCTCAAATGCTTTTTGCAGTGCAAGTAACCAAGTTTCTGCTAATTGAGCATTCTTCTTCCCGCGTATTTTTTCGATAGTTGTAGCATCAAGATTAAAGTCTCTTCCGTAAGAACCTTTCTTCATATACGAGGATACAAAAGCAGTGGCTGCCGTATCTAAAAATCCATCCGAGCTCATACTTGAATAAGAACTTACTATTTGCTGAACAGCATCTGAGAAAAAGATATATTTACCAGGAGCTTTCTGATTCTGCAAACAGAAATCCAAAACGACCATAGAAAGTTTTCCCAATTCATTGTACGTAAACTTCCCCTTCCAGGATTCTAAAAACATACCGATTACCCTTTGATCTACGGTCATTTTTTGCATTAACGTAGGAAGTAACTCTACATAATGATCAAACTCTGTCTTAGAATGCGGCGGTGGCATAATGAGTTCATTCCATGACATCAAATCCTCTTGAGTAGGCTTTAAGTCGCGATAAATGAGTCTGAAAATTCTTTGTAAATTTTGCAATCTTGTCCTGGAAGATCGAGCATCGACTGTGGCAACTATGCGCATTAGTTCCGTCGCCTTATTATTGAAAAATTCCCCGTATTTTAGAACCTCTCTTCCAGGAGAATTTGCCTCATAAGAACTCAAAACTGTTTCGATGTTGCGGGCATACCAAAGATCAACTTCCAGGTCCGCCTTTTCTTGAACATTACTTATGCCTTTCAAAGAAAAAGCTAAGGGCCTTTGGAGTATTTCAGAGGCAGATTGTCTTGCTAAAACAGGATCTGCCTGCCCTAAAAACTTCTCAACTCTTTGAACATCCTCTAAGGCTTGTATATATGCTTTTGCAGAAGATCCATCCCAAGCAAGATTCCTTCCACACTTAGATATGTCAGAAGCAAGTACATCTTCATCATACTCTGGATAGATCTTGCGAGCCGTGGATAAAGCCGTTCTATACTGGGTCTCATCAGCTATCGATCCTGAGTTTTTCATGCAAACCACAGAAGATGCTACGGCTTTTCGAATGCTATCTTGGACATCTGATGAGAATTTTTCTATGTACTTGAAAGCAACAATAGGGCTTTTCTTAGCCAGGTTTATCAAGTCTTTTGAAGACACTCCTAAGGTAGCTTTTTTCAAAAAATATAGAGACTCTACTAAGGCCACGATAGGAACAAAGGTCGTAGGAGTAAATTTAGGATTATCTAACGTGATATCTCCATGAATATCTAAAACTGGAACACTATCATTCAAAGACGTTTTACCAGAGGCATGACTCAGAGTTCCTCGATTCCATAGATTAAGAACAACAAGCGCGGTAGTTGCACCTGCGGCTCCTATTAGTATATAGGATACAAGCTTGCTATCTTTCTTTTTCTTCTTAGGATTTTTCGTATCTATTAGGTCTGCATCTATCTGTTTTTCCTGAATGTTTGGAGAATATAGAGTCTTCGCAGCAGTTTTTAGAACGCTTTCAGATAAAGAAGTAACTTGACAACGCCCTTGATACAAACAAGAAGCGGAAAATTGACAAGTTTTATAAAAAGAAGATTCAAAATTTTGATACACATTAGAAAAATACATATGTACTCGCAGTCCAACCATTTAATTAAAGAACAACAATTATAACACCCCGCATAAAATTGCGATAATAAAAAAATTACTATAAGCCAGTGCGAATTAGCACTTTAAAATCAAAACCACATTACTTATAATAAGTTAATCAAAAACAAAAAAACGAACCTAATATACATGAATACAATTTCATTACAAAAAGATTTTGAAAAAGCTATCTCGCAAGGAAATGTATCTCTTGTCCAGAAATCCTTATCACAGGGATGCACTCTTGACAAACTTCTTCCTAGCGGGGAACTGCCTTTAAATCTAGCGATTCGGAAAGATCATCCCGAAATTACAAGGTTATTTCTTGAAAAGGGAGCAAACCCTCTTCAAAAAGATATTCAAAGAATGCAAGCCCTAGATCACGCCTCTTTTTCCCATAACCCTCTGCATAAGGCTCACATTTTAAGCGCTGTCATAAGAAGTAATGACCTACAAAAAATCCAAAGGCAGATGCAGAATAAAGTCCAAGGATCCGACGCAAAATTAAAAAACAAAATCAACATATACAAAACAGCTGGGATTTCCTTCTTCACTCCACCTCTAGGAAAAGAAATCTACCAAGGAAATCTTCAAAATATCAATAAAGACAACATCAACAGAATCGACTCTAATGGACTCGCTCCCATACATTACGCTATTTTAGGAAATCAAATTCACGCTGTTGGAGAGTTAATTGCCCTAGGAGCTGATCGTACAATTCCAGGTCCTGATGGAGATTCTTTACTACACATTGCATCTATGCGCAATATAAACCCCGCAATTCTTCGAATGCTGTTAGATGTCGAGTCCGGTCTAATGCTCAATCCTAATGCTAAAAATGCTAAAGGACAAACTCCTATGCATTACGCCTCTATAGAAGACAATTTAATCGCCATAAGGCTTCTTACTTTAGCTGGGGGCAATTCGAGCATTACTGATTCTCAAGGCGCTGCTCCTTTTGCTTTCATAGGAGCCTTTGTTTCTGATAGAGACCCCTTGAAACTTCACCTCAATGATTTCTTATACCCCGCTATTATTGGCAGCGCTCTACTACTTCCTATTGCCATACAAAATGGATGGCTCTCTCTAGAATCTGCCAATCAGACCGCCCAAACTCTTATGACGATCCAAACTTACCTACCCAAAGCCATGTTAGCCTATGTAGGCCTTCAAATATTTGGGCTTCAATCAATCAGCCCCTCACCTCCTCAAGAACGAACCGGCATTTACTCCAACCCAAGCCTTTTAGATTTGGCTTCTTTTGTAACCCAAACCCTATTCTCTTCTTATCTGCCTTCTTGGGCAAAAACTGGATTGACTCTCTACAATACATACTCAATACTTCGCAATACCGGGCAAGGATTTCAAACCTGTTATCAGAATCTCGGGTACCGAAACCCACTAAAGATAGGAATTAAAGCTTTACTCCACAGCATAAGCGTGACTCCCTACCTTTTAACGGTCCAACAAACGGCAAGTTCCTACTTTCAGAAAAAAGCGCTTGAAAACACTCTTAAAGAAGTTCCTGAAGCTCTTTCCGCTTACAAAAAAAATCCAAAATCTGCTGACTTAAAGACTAAAGCCGGAAAAAACTTGTTTGAGTATTACACCCAACTTAGAAAAAAACCCGAAGACATCAAGATAGAAAGCGCAGAATTAGAATTGTGGCCTAGTGTAGAAAAAGACTTAACAAAAAAAGACTTAAAAACACTCTGGAGAGGCTGGAGCCTGATAAACCATCCTGATAAAAATAAGCTAGAAGGTGCCGATGCTGTTTTTAAAGCAGCTCAGAACATAAACGAGTGTCTCGAGCTAAAGCTCGATGGAGACAGTTGCTTTCCTAAAGCTCCAATAAATCCCACACCTCAAGCAAAAGCCTCCTAAAAGAATCTATTTTTTCCTTACATAAAAAAAATAGATTCTTTACATTTTCTGACATAAGCAGGAGATCTCCCTTATGTCGATCGATTCTATACAAAGGCGCCCCCTTTCCCTTACAGCTGCAACCATTCAAACTTCCCCCTCTTGGAAAGAAGCGCTTTTTATTTCATCAGTTGCGCTTGCCGCAATTGCTAGCTTTGCACAAATTTTAGTTGGATCTTTTACAGTAGCTGCATTTTATGGTTTTTTAGGGTACGTATCTTATGTCGGGTATGAATCTACCAAAAGACTTCAACATGTTAAGAATCAAGAAGAGTACTACAGCACTTTGCAAGAAAATGCGGAAGAGCTCAAACAAGAGTGTCTATCTTTAAGGCAGGAAAGCTCTGCATTTCGCTTAGAAAATAAAAATATGGCCCAAAACAACCAAAACCTACAAAAACAGGTAGAAAACCTGCAAAGCAAGCTAAAGTCCATGGAAGATCTTCTGGTCAAGATCGATAGCTCTGCAACTCTTACTAAAGAACTTCTCATCTCTTGTATGGATGTCTCTGCTGACCAGAAAAAAACTGAGCAAAGAATCCATGTACTTCTCGATAAACTAGAAAAAACTTCTTTAGTCACAACTCAAAAAGAGATCGAAAAGCAGGTAAAGCAACTGGAAGGAACTTTAGTGTCCATGGAAAAACAGATTAAACAATTTTTCCTTCACGACAGCAGGGGTGCAGAGCTTCTCAAAGTCAAACAAGAGTTTTCCCGCACAAGCACAGATTTGGAAATGGTAAAAAAAGAGCTGGAAAAGGTGCAAAAAGAGCTTTCAGAAACAAGCGCCCGTTTAGATAAGACCTCTCGTGAAATAGAAGCGAAAATTCAAAAACTAAATGAACAAGAAAATAAACTGGCCCCCATCAAACAACTGACTCCAATTGTCTTGAAATTCTTACAAAAACGAGAAATTCAGTCTAAACTTTCTGGAGAAGAGCAAGAGATGGCAGCTACCTTGCAAAAAAACTGGCCCACCTCTTTTTGAAAATCATTGCAATCAATAAGAGGTTGTTTCAAAATCTCCCTTTTGCAATCACTCAGATTTTAAGGTAGAACATGGCACAAGTCAGCACCAATGAATTTAAAGCAGGTCTTAAAGTAGAAATAGAGGGAGAACCCTACACCATCATTTCTAACGAGTTTGTCAAACCAGGTAAAGGAACACCTTTCAATCGTGTTAAGGTCAAACATCTTATGTCAGGACGACTCATCGAAAAGACGTTCAAGTCCGGAGAGAAGTTAGACATAGCAGACGTGGAAGAAGTAAAGCTCCGTATGCTTTACAAAGAAGCCGATGGCGTCGTATTTATGGATGATACAACATTTGATCAAACGACCATACCACTGGCTATTCTCGAAGATAAAATGCATTGGATCATGGAAGAAGTTCTTTACGACATTGTAATCTATAACGGCCAGCCTATAGATGTTCAAGCTCCTACTTTTATGGAAATGACTGTCACAGAAACAACTCCTGGAGCGCGAGGAGACACCTCTGGAAGAGTTATGAAAGCTGCTACGACAGACAGTGGCGCCAAAATCCAAGTCCCTATTTTCGTTAATGAAGGGGACAAAATTAAGGTAGATACAAGAACTGCAGTATATGTATCCAGAGTCTAGAATTCAAAATTTGAAAGATCGCGCTTACATGCTTAGTCAAGTGCGGTCTTTTTTTCGTTCAAAAAATGTCTTAGAAGTAGACACTCCCTTACTTAGCCATAGCGCCCCTATCGATGAACACATAGACATCATGTCTGTAGATTTACAAAACACGAAAGGATATTTGCATTCTTCTCCAGAATACGCGATGAAAAGACTCCTCTCTTTGGGTATCGGTGATATTTTCCAGCTAAGTCACGTCTTTCGCTTAGGCGAAATAGGAAGGTTGCACAATCCAGAATTTACCATGATTGAGTGGTATCGTACTCGCCTTTCTTTTGAAACTTTCATCGAAGAAACAGTTAGTCTCATCCAATTGTTTTTAGGACCCTACCCGTATAAACATATTTCTTATCGAGAAGCTTTTCGTAAGTATGCTCATATAGACTATGTCCATGCCTCCGTCCAAGATCTTTTGCAATGCGCAACTTCTCATGGGATCGATCTTTCCTCGCCAAGCAGTTGGGATTTCGACGCTCTTTTACAGCTTCTTATGGGAAGCGTCATCGAGCCCCATCTAGGACAAGAAGAAATTACAGTACTCGGAGACTACCCCTCCTCTCAAGCTGCTTTAGCTAAAACAGAGCAAAAAGGAGATGAAAAAGTCGCCAAGCGTTTTGAAATCTATTTCCAAGGAATAGAGCTGGCTAACGGCTATTTAGAGCTAACTGATGGCAAGGAACAAAGAACTCGTTTTTTACAATCCAATGAAAAACGACAAAAAGCCGGTAAAGAGTCTCTTCCAATCGACGAGCACTTCCTTGAGGCCTTAGAAAAAGGATTTCCCGAATGCTGCGGGGTGGCCGTTGGATTTGATCGCCTGCTCATGCTCAAACAAAAAGCCTCATCCTTAAAAGAAATTCTTCCTTTTTCTTGGGACGAAATTTAAGTAAATGTGTAGTATGAACCCATGATAAGACCACTTTTTTTTGCCTCTATATTCTCTTTTGTTTCCTTGATAGGCAATGCCCCTTTTGAGAGCTGCCCTCCAGCTTACATTTCCTCTTTGTATCACTCTTTAGACCCTCTTTCTATTGTACAAAATCTTTCCTTCTATGAGCTTTATCCCCAGTCTCAAGAGGGCAAGTTAGCCCTAAAAAAAGCTTGGAGCCTTCTTTGTGAAGACGAATCTTTACAAGAAAATTGCCCTTTGACACTCCCCAAACTCGATCTAGAAGCTATCATAGCCTTAGTTACGAAAGAGCCTTCTGATAAACCCACGGATTTATCAGAAGCTCAACTGCAAATCATGGACCGCATAGGATCTAAACTTGCGAACCGTTCTCTACAAGGCTCCAAAGCATGGTCTCAAAAAGAAGTACTAGCTCTCCCCTCCGAAGAAGTCGATCTTGGGAGAGCTCTTTTAATCTGTCAATTTGAAGAAGATCCAGACTACAAAAAAAAGATCTTACAATATGAAGCGAGCTTAGATCTCATGGCCCTTCAGATCAAAAAAAGATTAAAACAAAATGCATCCCACGAAGAACTAATCGAACAGATCAATCGCTTTATCTTCCAAGAAATGGGATTTCGATTTCCTCCTCACTCTATTCACGTCAAAGATATTGACCTATATACGTTCCTTCCCTCAGTCTTAGACAGCCGTTTAGGGGTCTGTCTCGGGGTGTCTGTACTCTATCTTTGCTTAGCTCAAAGATTAGATCTTCCCTTAGAGATTATCACACCTCCAGGTCATATTTATTTACGCTATCCATCTTCGGATGGGACTCTAAACATCGAAACCACGGCTCGAGGCATACACCTTCCCTCCGACGTCTATTTAGGGATCAACACACGTCACCTTGAAACTCGCACCATGAAAGAAGTAATCGGGTGGTCTTTTTGTAACCAAGCATCTGTCAGTTGGGGGAAAAAAGACTATGAAACCACGGTTAAAATCTACGAAAAGGCCCTTCCTTATATACCGAACGATCCGCTCCTCCCTATGTTTTTAGGGTTCAACTATCTTTTCATCGGCAAGAAAAAAGAGGGGAAAAAGCTCTTACAATCATTTAATCCCTTACTGGATCACGCCGTTTCTCCTGAGACGATGACAGTGGATTATTTGGAAGGAAGAGTCAACATAGATGGACTTAAAGCTATTTTCACCCATGTAGATGAAAACAGAACCTCTATCTTAGAAAAGCAAGCAGAGCTACAAAAGATTGTCAAAAAGTTCCCAAGATTTCGGGCAGGAATTTTACAATTAGCTACCACATCTTTACAGCTGGGGAGAACCGCAGAAGCTTTAGAGACTTTGTCTTCTTATCATGCTATAGATCCCAACGACGCTACGGTAGAATACTACCTTGCAGCCCTTTCTTTAGATCGCCTAGATTACCTTAAAGCTTGGGAGCATGTAAAAAAAGCAGAAACACTCACCCAAAGTAGAAACCACAAGCCCAAAGCACTCAAAGCACTTAAGGCTGAAATAAGAAAATCTTGCCCAGATCCCCACCCTTCAGTATAAGGAAAAGAAACAAGGGATCTTTATGAAAATACGATATTGTGTAGCGCTGTGTTTAATTTGTACAAGCTCGATTTTTTCCATAGACCTCGATTCCATGATGTCACAAAAAGATAAAAAAAGCACAGGCTATGGTGATTTAACATCGGAACAGAAAACACACCTTAATCAATGGATTTCTGAGCATTTTGTCCTCCCTCCAGATACCATAGGAAACTCTCCCCTTTCTTTAAACATTAACATTCAAAACGGGCGAGAGCTTATATTAAGCGATGGATCTCATTTTGAAGTTGCTCCTGAAGATCAAAAAATCAGCAGCCTCTGGCTGACTCCTTTTCCTCTTGAGATCACTCCTAGGGATTCTAAACAATATCCTTACTCGATACTCAACCTCACCACAAAAGAAATGGTCAAAGCAAGAGCAGTTACTCCTGTAAAACAGACTCCTATCGTAAAATAGTTCAATCGGGCTTATTTTGACTACAAAAAATCAGAATGTAAAAGAGCCACACAAGGTGGCTCTTAATCCCTAATGATCGAAGTTCGTGGAGTCTAAGTTTTTCTGATCTCCTAAAACCCGAATTCGACCATCTATTGGGCTCTGAATCACAGCCATTGTCTTAATATAATCTGAGACAGTGTCAACTAAGCTAATCTGCTTAAGCGGGCTTAAAAGGACTTTCCCCTCTTTAAACATCGAATACCCATCCCCTCCGTTGAACATATAATTTATCGTTGCAACGCGATAGTTTTTGCGAAGATCTAAAGGCTCTCCTTGAACGAAGACTGATCGAACGCGATTTCCAGGAGGTTGTGTTATATCATAAGCAAATTGCATTCCTGATACTTGAGGAAAGCGTCCCGCCTTTCCCTCCACTTGAGAAACTCCATTTTCCAAAGCTTCCAAGATCGCTTTTCCCGAAACTTGTACCATCACATTGATGCTACCAAAAGGAAGCTCGATCAAAAGATCCTTTAAGCTAATGGACTGCCCGGGCTCATAGAACCTCCCCCCTCGAATAGTTCCCCCAGTTAAGATCGCCAGGTCTGCGCCACAAGAAACTCTCAAGGCATCGGCCATTAAATTGCCGATCTCTGTTTCTTTAGATCGGACATTTGTATATAAACTATTACAACGCATTCCCATCTCACCAATAGGATCTTCTGTAATTGTCCGCAGATGCAATTGCAGATTATCAACTGTTGCTGCAACTTCTGGATGCCTCGCCTTCCCCTTATTTAAAATTACATTCCAAGAAGGAAATACATCGACATGCCCGGTTTTATCATCTTTTTCCAAAATAAGATCTAAGCGCACAAGATAATAGGCGTTTTGCCCTGACTTATGGATAAATGTATGGTCATCGTACCAGGTGATAGGATCATGATCGTGCCCTCCTAAAATCACATGGATATCTGGCACTTCTGCAGCAAGCTGCCGATCTTCTGCCATCAAAAGATGCGTCAAAGCTACAATAACTTCTGCTCCCTGTTCTTTAAGCTCCTTGATCATTCTCTCTGAAGTGTAGACTAAGGGAGAAAAACACACTTTTTTTTCTGTAGAAGAAAGCTCTGGGGTCTCTACGGTAATAAGACCAAACATCCCAACTTTAATTCCGTCTACATCAAAAATCATCGTTTGCTGAGAACCGGTAAAAGGATCTCCATCAAGTCCCAAGGCATTTGCTGCAAGCCAGGGAAAGCGAGATTCTTGCACCCTTTTCAGCATTTCAGCAGGTCCAAAGTCAAATTCATGATTGCCAACGGAAACAACATCTACTCCCATCTGATTGAAAAGATCGATGCGATGAGCTCCTTTATCAAATACAGATAGAATACAGGGAGATAAAAAATCTCCATTGACCGTTGTGATGCTATATTCTGATTTTTTCCTTTCCTCTTCGAGCAGAGTCATCATTTCTGCAAAGCCTCCCCGGCCTCTGGGATCTGCAACTATTTCATACACATCGTTAAAGCTCAAAATTGTAAAAGTCGCCGTTTTAGCGCAGATTGCATTTTGGACACCTAGAGCGAACATCCCCATAAAAATCCATCGTTTCATAAATGCCTCTTTGTCCTGTTAGAAGTGAAGAAATGAAAAAATATCTCGGAACTCTATTGGATAGCAAGAAAAAATTCACATATATTTCTCTTGAATTTTCAAGGAATTCAGGCTAGAATTCTCGTATGGTTCGAGTGTATAATGTGGAGAATTTATGAAACCCCAATTTACAGATTCGGTTGCTGAAGCTTTGCAAGCAGCATACCTGCTTGCTGAGGAAAAAAAACAAACAGAACTTACAGAAAGCCATCTTCTTACAGCTCTTCTTGCAGATCCGGAAGGCTATTTTTGTACATTGATCCGCTCATTAAATCTTTCAGCGGACACTTTAAAGCAATATGTGCAAAAGGCAGTAGACTCTGCTGCTACTTTTACCTCCTCACCCCAGCCCCCCGTTCCTTCTAGAGGATTAGAGCAAAGAATATCAGAGGCTCAAGAGCTTGCTAAACAGTGGAAAGACACATATATTAGTGCAGACCATCTATTCTATGTGTTTTGGAAATCGGAAGCTTCCCCTTTTGCTTCCTGGAAACGCTCCGAAAAAAATGCATCATCTTTATCTTTATCAACTATTGAAAAACAGATCCAGCAACTACGAGGAGGATCCTCTATGGATTCAGCTTCTGCCGAACAAAATGTACAAGTCTTGGAAAAATACTGCAAAAACCTAACACAACTTGGAAAGCTTGGAAAACTCGATCCGGTCATCGGAAGAGATGAAGAAATTAGGCGTACTATGCAGGTTCTTGGAAGAAGAACAAAAAACAATCCCCTCCTCATTGGAGATCCTGGAGTTGGAAAAACTGCTATCGCAGAAGGTCTTGCCATCCGTATCGTTCAAGGAGATGTTCCTGATTCCTTAAAAAACAAACAGCTACTGGTATTAGATATGGGAAGCCTCATTGCTGGCACCAAATATCGAGGAGAGTTTGAAGAGCGGATCAAGGGAATTTTAAAAGAAGTAGAAAAAAGCGAAGGCAACATCCTGCTTTTCATCGATGAAATACACACACTAGTCGGCGCAGGAGCGACAGAAGGGGCTATGGATGCAGCCAACCTTTTAAAACCAGCTCTCGCTCGAGGTACTCTACATTGCATCGGGGCTACGACTCTTAACGAGTACCGAAAATATATCGAAAAGGATCCTGCATTAGAAAGAAGATTTCAAAACGTTTTAATCGAAGAACCGTCTTTAGAAGACACTATTCGTATTTTACGGGGTCTTAAAGAACGCTACGAGATCTATCATGGAGTACATATTAAAGAAGATGCGCTCCATGCAGCGGTCTTTTTATCTAATCGCTACATTACCGATCGATTTTTACCAGATAAAGCCATCGATCTAATGGATGAAGCTGCAAGTATGATCCGCCTACAAATTGGAAGCCTTCCTTTACCTATAGATGTAAAGGAAAGAGAGCTAAGTTATGCCATTGTCAAACAGGAAGGACTGCGCAAGGAAGATTCTGAAGCGTCTCGGGCAGAAATGACCAAGCTTGCTCAGCAAATCAATACGCTTAAAGAAGAACTTGCAACCTTAAAAGAACGATGGAACCAAGAAAAAAAAGGCATAGAAAAGGTCAAAGAAAAGAAAAACAAGCTTGAACAGCTCAAATTCCAAGAAGAAGAAGCTGAAAGAGCCTCCGACTACAATAAAGTAGCAGAGATCCGCTATAGCGCTCTTCCCAAAGTTAAAGAAGAAATTGAAGAGGCGCAATCTTCTTTAGATAAACTTCCTTCTCGTCTTTTACAAGAAGAAGTGGATGCCAATTTAATCGCTCATATCGTTTCTAAGTGGACTGGCGTGCCAGTAGAAAAAATGTTAGAAGGAGAAGCTCAAAAGCTTCTGCACCTAGAACAAAGTCTTTCTCACTTTGTTGTAGGACAACCCTTTGCTATAAAAGCAGTTTGCGAGGCAATCCGCAGGTCCAGATCTGGGCTCAGCGACCCTTCTCGCCCCTTGGGAACGTTCCTATTTGTTGGGCCAACTGGAGTGGGAAAAACGGAACTTGCTAAAGCTTTAGCCTACCTACTTTTTAACCAAGAAGAAACCCTTCTTCGTATCGATATGTCCGAATATATGGAAAAGCACTCCGTTTCTAAACTGATCGGATCTCCTCCAGGATATGTAGGCTATGAAGAAGGAGGACAGCTCACAGAAGCTCTGCGTCGCAGACCCTACTCCGTAGTTTTATTGGATGAAATTGAAAAAGCTCACTACGACGTACAAAACCTGCTTTTACAGGTTTTTGATGACGGAAGGCTAACAGATAGCAAAGGCAGAACAGTCAACTGTAAAAATGCTCTTTTTATCATGACTTCAAACTTAGGATCTGATGTGCTTTTAGAAAAGCTTCGCTCCCGAAACACGGAAACTTCTAAGGAATGGATTTTAGATATTTTAGAGCCGATCTTAAAGTCTCATTTTAGGCCTGAGTTTTTAAATCGTATCGATGAGATCCTCCCCTTCATTCCCCTAGAGCAAAAAGACATGAAAGACATCGCTATCTTGCAACTAGAAAAAGTACAAACACGTATTTCCGAAAAAAACATTACTCTTTCTTGGGAAGACTCTGTAGCAATGTATCTGGCTGAAAAAGGATATGATCCCTCTTTCGGAGCAAGACCTTTAAAAAGGCTGATTCAGCAAGAGATTGTAAACCTACTTTCTACTCTAGTATTACAAGGGACCTTGAAATCAGGTCACTCTATTTGTCTGAAAGTCAGCGCTACTCAAGGGAAACAATCAATTGGATACGCTCTTTTGTCTTGAGCTTATAATAACAGGACCATACTCCGATTTTTCTCGATAAAATCGGAGTATGCTCTGGTTAAAACAAATAACCTACACGCATGTCTCCAGATGCCGTTCCAGGTCGTTCGCTTTTTGCTCACATACATCCAAAACGCTTTGAATTTCTTCGAATGTCGGAAAATTCGCCTGATCTAAAGCAAGTCTTAAAAGGTCTACTGAAGGCTCTGCTGATTTGAGATGCGATTGCATGTATTTTAAGCTAGATGCGTCCGCATCAGTCATTTTTTTACACAAATCAAAAAGCTCTTCTAAAAACGAAAGAGAAATAATCAGCCGGCGAATGCCAGCTCTTTCTCCCATAGTTTCATCTGCTGTAAACTTCCACAAAGCTTTTTGCATCGCTTTATAGCCATCTTGCCTAGCCTTTAGTAGCAACACTTTTTTTTCTGCAGGAGCTGCTTGAGCTTGCTCTAAAATGATCTGCTCTAAATACTTATGTTTTATCCTTGGAGCAAGAATTTTGAGCAATTCGCAGGAATTGCTCTTTCTGAGCATGTTTTTTTCGTCTGGGAAAAGGAAAAAATGCTGCATTAAATACACAAAACTATATCGATCGGTTTGCGGAGATAAAAAATTAAACTTTCGACCAACTCCATCGACATGTAGGCCTTTAGAAGCAATGCCAAATGTATTTACCTCTCCAGCATAGTCAAAATCATATAGGTGAGAAATCAAAGCCCCATTTTCGACTTTAATGGCAACGTTATCTGAGGTCAAATCTCCATGAGCAATTCCATATTCTGATAATAACTTGATCCCCTTAAGGGTCTTTTGAAAACTTTTTAAAAGATCGCTTATAAGAATGGGTGTGTGTTGCGTCTCTTGTACATCCAGTGGTAAGTAAAGATTTATAGCAGCCTCACATAATGTGCCGTTATACCAATAATTTTCCGATTCCTGTTTGTCTTTTCTGGCTCCTTCATATTTAGGAAAAAAAACAGGATAGGGCATAAAATGATCTACAGCTTGAGGAATCCTCTCAAAGATCACTTTGTGAGCCTGTAATCCTTTAGAATAGTCTCTTTTCTCTCTTTTCTGTCGATATAGCACTGTAGAAAAAGACAAAGGATCTACGGCCCCCTCTTTGGGGACCAAAAACGTATGAGCCCCTTTCACTTTTTTATGCCCTCCTTCTTTTTGAAAAGAAGAGTCCCAAGCAGTCAATCTCAAAACATCTTTTTCTTCTGTTGCCCATAAAGAAAAAGGAAGACCTGTATTTTTTTTCGAAAGGCGTTGGCAAGGACGATCTTTCCAGAGAGCTCCTGCAAAACAATTCATCAACCGTGTTTGAAGAGTCAGCGCATAATTCTCTTTTTTTTCAGATGACTCACGATCCCCTAGCATGGTATCTACAATGCTTTTTGCTTGTGTGATGGAAATGTGAGAAGCATTCGAAAGAACCCCCTCCATCTCGCAGAGGATTTTTTTAGATTGTGCTAGGGCCCGCTCGATCTTTTCAAAAAAAATCCTTTCTCCTAACATATTCTTTTCAAAAAGATCATAAAATACGGGAAAAATCGCAACTTTCCCAGCAAATCTACGCAAAAAAACACTCTGATCCTGTTCGTAACTAGGAATGCCTCTTACATAAGTTAAAAGATCTAAGACAAATCCACCTTGAAAGCCCCCATGTTTTTCTTTTAATAAAGAAACTTGCCGATAATGATCCCTGGTTAATTGCTTTTGCAATCTGCTTTCCCACTGATCTTGCGATCTATTCAGATCTTGCCATTCACAGGAAAAAAGCGTTCTTGTGATTCGGTTCAGGGCTAAAAGAGGATCTTGCTTTTGTTTTTCACCTCCTTGCCAAAAACACTGAAAAGGATCTAAAAACCAGCCCAGATTTCCTTGCAAATCTCTTTTAGTTTTTACATTCCAACTTTCTGGATTTGCGTAGCTCCAACCCTGTGCACGAAAAAAAAGCAGTTCAGAAAATAGATTTTCACACACTTGCAGCTTTTCTCGTATAGAGCCACCGTCCGGCCGCGCTCTATATGGACCTCTAGAAAAAATTAAAGGCTCTCTTCGAAAAACTGAAATAGAAGGCTCTAACCCAAAAGGTTTAAGAACCAAAGGAAGTATTTCATCACTTTTTTCTTTCTGCGCGCAAACAACTAAAACATCTTGAGCGATGATAGGATGATCTGCAGAGACTGTTTTTGGTAAAAACAGCTCAAAACCACCATATTCTTTCACGTACGCATTCTCTTCTTTCAAACCCTCTTCAGAGAAAAAAATCAAGTGCAAGCCTTCTTCACCTGGAGTATTTTGCACGCGCATCCCTACAGAAAAAGGCAACCATCCCTGAGGGTAAAACAAGGACTTACTCAAGTGAGAAGGACAAACAGATTGATTTGCCGTAATCCAAGCCAACAAGTGCTCAGTGTATCGTTCGTGATATCTCTTAAAATCTGCAGGTGGTGTTAAATCCTTTACGATCTTAGCAATAAGCTTACGATCAACAAAAAAATTACTTTTTTTAAAATCTTTAAAATTCAAATCCTGCATACAGATTTGCAGATTTGATAATTCTTGTAGGCACTCGGACAAAACCTCTCGTCCCAGGTTAGTAGGATCTGGTGTCAAATAAGATTGCTGAAGAAGATCAAAGATCTTAGGGAACAAAGCAATTTGTACAGCGGATTTTCGTAAAATATCTCCTGGCCATTCCTCGCACGTCCCACATACACCCTCTGCATAAAGAAGAAGATCTTTAGGGAATGTATCAACAGATGCTGTATCAAAAAGATTCTGAACCTCTTCTTTTAGCTCATAGGGCAATCTATCTTTGAGTATTTGAAAAATCTGAGCTCTGCCGTCAGTAAATGCCTTTTTATACGCTTTAAGAGATCCGCATTTTCCTGGAAAAAGGCCCGGAAAAAACAAGTTGTTTGCGATATCTGAAATCCAAAACCTAGCTTCTTGAGAAGTCTTTAACGCAGCTCCTTGCTCTAAAAGATCTTGAAGAATTTTCGAAGTAGAGCGATCTTTCGAAGAACTAAAAACAGATTTTTGGACGGTTTGACAAAAGTTTGCAGAGGCTTGAAAAATCGCCTCCAAATCCGAACTCATTTGTTCTGGATTTTGAAAAAAAGCGTCCCAAGAAAACAGCCATTTCCCCAATTCTACAGCATCCACAAAGATCCCATCTTATTGAAAATCAATGACCGAGCATACAATATAAGTACGCTTTTTTCCATCTTTTACTTTAAAGAAACCTTCACACTCTAATGAAATTGGACGTGAAAACGATTTCTTACCATCTTTATCCCATCTTAAAAATTTCATAAAGAAGTATGCTTATTTCCTTTTTCCAGCTGTAAAAAAATCCTTCTCTTTTTCTCTTTGCTTTGCCATACAGGAAAAATGTTTTGAATAACTTTTTTTTACAGGAGAAATGTTTTCATGAAAAAATCTTTGCTATGGATATCTCTTTTTGCAATGAGCTCACAGCTTTTAGCTACCAATGCCAACCCCGTCGTTGGAGCCTATTATGAAAACTGGTCACAATACCGTCCGCCGTCTCAAGGAAGATCAACATTTTATCCCAATCTAATAGATCCCACAATCATAACAGATTTATACTATGCTTTTGCAGTCTTCGGCTTTGTCACAAAATCCATAGATCCTACAAATCCTCATCTTACAGGTGATTATACAGTGCAACCCGTAGAGTGGAATGATCAAAACGTGCTCTATCCACAAGTAATGGCTTTAAAGCAAATCAACCCTAAGTTGCGTAACATCCTATCTATTGGAGGATGGAGTTTTAACGATCCCGCAGATCCAATGGGGAAGTACACGTATAAGCTTTTCAGCCAAATGGTCTCTACAAAAGAAAACAGAAACAATTTCATTACGTCAGCTATAGCCTACGCCCATAAATATGGATTTGATGGAATCGATATCGACTGGGAATATCCAGGTGATCTAACGAGAGGAGGAAATTCTGCAGATTTTGATAATTTCGTTACTTTTCTTCAAGAGTGTCACGATGCCTGTGCAAATGCAAGCCCATCATTGCTACTAACTTACGCATCCGCAGCTATTGTTCCTACAGGAGTTCCTGATCCCTATCAGAGCAACCCTTCTTTGTATTTTCAGTGGCTTGCAAAATGCGCTCCTTATTTAGACCGATTTAATCTCATGGCCTATGATTATCATGGACCTTTTGATGTTCCAGCTCTCACAGGAGTCAATGCCCCTTTAAACCACGATACAGATCCTGCAAGCACTAAATTTATTGTAAAAACCTTAGAAAATTACATAGATAATGGCGTTCCTGCCTCAAAAATCGTCTTAGGAATGCCGACCTACGGCCACTCCTATGCTGGAGTTTCTTCTATGACAGATGCAAATAACGGGCCCGGTAAGCCTTTTACTTCAGCAGGGCCAGCTGGTCCCTCTACGGGTGCCCCTGGCTTTTTGGCCTATTTTGAAATCTCTGACATGACAGCAACAGGGCAGTTGATCTTTGCCTCTGATGTAGCCACTAGCACAGCATATGGCTTTAATCTGTCAACTCAAGAGTGGGTCAGCTTTGACACGCCGGATACCATAGCCTTAAAAGTACAGATAGCCCTTGAAAAAAATCTCTTAGGAGGGATGTTTTGGGCAGTAGATGACGACGAGTATCAATGGGGAGCTAAATATCCCAATATCCGCAAAGGATACTCTCTATTCTATCCATCCGAGTAATAACCGTTTTTCAAAAGATGGCAGTGTGAGGAGCGGTCTATTTTAACAGACTGCTTCTCACACTTTAAGTAAAAAAGATTCGCTTAGCATAATTCCTTCCATCTATATCATCAGATTTAAACTTTAAAAAAATACACTTTCCACGTTAAAATCATCGCATTATTACATTAAATCACTTACAAATAATGACTATAGCAGATCTATCCAACTATACACACGACACCGATACCCTCTCTTGCAGGAAATCTCATTTAGTTTCAAAACCAATCCCCTTAATTGAAACATCAAAATATCTAACAAAAAAAGACCTGCCATCATTTTTTTCAGCGTCAAAAACACTTTTCAACGCAATTTCTGACGAATATAGACTGCATGATAAGAATACTCTATATCGTTATATACCATCTCAAATCAATGACACATCCGGTTCTTTCAGCACACCCACTGCATCTTTATCTCACCAAGAAAGGATTGTGGGAATAAAATCTACTCTTGAGCTGAAAGAGCAAATCAATAAATTCATAAGAACAAAATCACCTCAAGATTTACAAGCAATACATCTTCTAGCCATTAACACACAAAATGAATCAACTAAATATGACATCTGCAACGATCTTATAGATCTGAGACCACCTTCCCTAGAGGCTTTACAAGCAGTAGAATTCATCGCTCAAACCATCAATGACAACTCAAAAAAACAAGAAATCTGCGAAAGACTAATCTTTCACGGATCACCGCAAGCTCTTACTGCAATAACAGTCATCGCTCAAACCATCAATAACAACTCAAAAAAACAAGAAATCTGCCAAAGCCTGATCTTTCAAGCATCTCCGCAAGCTTTTACGGCTGTGGCTTCCATTGCTCCAACCATCACTAATATTGAGCTTAAACTAGCCATCTGCAACGGACTGCTCGCACAAGGAATCCCAGAAGCTTTTACGGCTGTGGCTTCCATTGCTCCAACCATTACTAATAATGAGATTAAACTAGCCATCTGCAACCGGCTACTCACTCAAGGAATCCCGGAAGCTCTTACGGCTGTTGGTTCCATTGCTCCAACCATCACTAATAATGAGATTAAACTAGCCATCTGCAACCGGCTACTCACTCAAGGATTTCTGGAAGCTCTTACTGCTATTAGTTCCATTGCTCAAACAATCACTAATAATGGGATGAAAAATGAAATAAAATTAACAATCTGCAACCAACTGCTCGCTGCAGGTGCTCCGGAAGATCTTACTGACGTTGGTTTCATCGCTCAAACAATCACAAATAATGAGATTAAACTAACAATCTGCAACGAACTGCTCTCTGAAGGATCTTCGGAAGCTCTTATTGCAGTTGGTTTCATCGCTCAAACAATCACAAACAATGAGATTAAACTAACAATCTGCAACGAACTGCTCTCTGAAGGATCTTCGAAAGCTCTTATTGCAGTTGGTTCCATTGCTCAAACAATCACTGATGATTTGATAAAACAAAAAATCTGCTTTCAACTGCTGAATGAAAAATCTCCGGAAGCTCTTATCGCTATTGGTTCGATTGCTCAAACAATTACTGATGATTCGATAAAGCTAATAATTTGTGACCGGCTGTTTTATTTAGGATCTACAACAGCTCTTAAGTCTGCTAGTTCTGTTTCTCAAACAATCACGAATAATAAGAAAAAACAAGAAATCGATTGGTTCTAAATAGAAACTTCCGGTTTCACTAGAAAATATTTGAACATTGCTGAACAAATAGCTGTGGGGCTGTCTATTCTAAATGGTCAGCCAAGATCTGAGCAATCTCCTGATGAGATCCCATCTGTAAAACCTTTTGAGCGAGTTGGTAGCAATGAAAAAGGTTACATCTACGAATAGCTCTTTTAATTAGCGGAATATGACGCGGAGAACAAGAAAACTCACTCAAACCAAGTCCTAAAAGAAGCGGGACGAAAAGAGGAGATGAGGCCATTTCTCCACAAATCGTTACCGGTTTATTCTGTTTTTTTGCTTCCATAACAACCATCTTAATCATCCTAATTACGCTAGGGTGAGTCGGATGGAAGAAATCTTGTGTAGCCGGATTACTGCGATCCATGCCCAATGTGTATTGAACTAGATCGTTGGTCCCGATTGAAAAAAAATCCACTTCTTTTGCAATAGCATCACAAAGAAGAGCTGCCGATGGGACCTCAATCATGCAACCAATAGAAAAACTTTTCTCGGAAACTAAACCTTCACGCTGAAGTTGCTCTTGAGTAGAAAAAATGATTTTTTTAGCCTCTATCACTTCTTGAGGATCTGAAATCAAAGGAAGTAAAATCTTAGTTTCCACCGCTTGAAAAGCTCTCATTATAGCTCGAAGTTGGGTTTGAAACAAATCTTTATGACGCAAAAGAAAACGAATCCCCCGACAGCCTAAAACGGGATTTGACTCTTTTTCTTGGTCAGGAAAAGCTTGAGGATTTTTATCTCCGCCAATATCAAAAACACGTACGACAATAGAAAGACCCTCTGTTTTCTTAGCAATTTCTGCATAAGATTGCATCTGCTCTTCCTCGGAAAGGAACAACGTATTTTTCTCTAGGAAAAGATACTCAGAACGAAATAGTCCTATCCCCTCAGGGCGATATGCGTGCATTTCTTCTAAATCAACCAAATTCCCTACATTTGCATAGACATGAACAGGGTGTCCGTCATTTGTTTCAGTAACCGGATAAAGATCCTGTTGCAACAACTGATACGTCGTCTTTAAGCGTACTTTAACCTCTTGATAGGCTTTTAAAGTAGAGGGAATAGGGCAAAAAATGACTTCTCCAGATTTCCCATCCACTACAACAGAACAATGTTCCCCTGACTGAATCTTTTCTAACACATTACTCACATCAATGCTTGAAACATAAGGAATTCCTTTCGCCCGAGCCATCAAAGCAGCATGAGAGCTTACGCCCCCTTGTTGGGTAATAAAAGCACCAATGCGAGCAGTCGCCTGTAGCGCGGCAACATGAGAAGGACTAAGTTCCCGCGTAAAAACAATAGAATCTTCAGGAATATCGGAAAAATTAAGACGTCCTTTGCCCGATAAGTGGTCAAGAACTCGTTTAGACACGTCTAATACATCGACGATCCTCTGCTGAAAAAAAGGATCTTTGATCCGCGAAAACTTTTGTTCATATTCTCGAATCACCGAACTAAATACCGATTCCGCATTTTTTTGCGTTGTACGGATCTTTTCCTCTACATGAAATGTCATCAAAGGGTCTTGCAGCATCTGAACATGCGTTTCTAAAATTTCTAAGGCTTCCCGAGAATCCTCTTTTTTTAACTTAAACTGTAAAAAACGGATATCTTCTCGACTTTGCTCTAGAGCTTTGTAATATCTAGCAATCTCGCAGTCCAAATGGGTTTTGGCAACAGAAAACTCTAAAATAGATTCTTCTAAAAGAGAGGGTAAAAAAAGCAAAGAGCCAATGGCGATGCCTTCACTAATAGAAGATCCCTGTATACGAAACTCTTTTGTTGTGCTCATTATTTTAGATTTCCCAAAATTGATGTTCAAAAGCTTCTACAAGTTTTCCTACGATTTGTTCTGCATCTTCCCCTTCTACCTCAATAGTAATTAAAGAGTTTTTAGTCGCAGCAAGCGTGAGCAGGCTCATTATACTTTTCGCGTTCACTTTTTCTTCCCGGCAAGTGAAATATACGGAACTTGTGCTGCCCTGAAGCATTTGAACAATACGACTTGCAGGTCTTGTATGTAATCCTGCAGGATTTTTAACTTTTACTTTACGAGATATTTTCACGCAATTTCCTTGATTTAGTCTGCTTTTTGGCAATCGTTTCCAAAAGCTTCACATTAAAATCTTTGGCTGAATGAAATCCCATTTCCTTAAGCCTATAGTTCAAAGCGATTGTTTCAATAAGAAGTACGACATCTCTTCCTGGCTTGACAGGAAGAACATGATAAGGAACTTTAATGCTTAGAAGATCACAAAACTTCTGATCAAGTCCCACCCGATCATAAAATCTTTTATCATCCCATTCTTCTAACTTGATCACCATATCTATGGTTTTATCATCACGAACGCAAACAGCACCATACAAATGGGCGACATTAATAATCCCAATGCCCCGAATTTCCATTAAATGACGCGTTAATTCAGGTCCCGATCCTTCTAAATAGGATCCTTCTCTCAATCGAATCTTCACAACATCATCAGAAATAAGACGGTGCCCTCTTTCGATCATGCCAAGGGCAGCTTCGCTTTTTCCTATAGAAGAGTCGCCTTGGATCAATACTCCTACCCCAAAGGCTTCTACAAGAGTTCCATGACAAGTCATACCAGGAGAAAACTCCTCTTGGAGTGAATAAGTTACGCGTGTTAAACAATCTATAGTCTTCATTTTCGTTCGAAAAAGCGGCAAAGCGTTTTGTTCGCAATAACGAGTAATTTCTCGAGGCGGAGAGTAGCGTCCTGCTATGATAATCGCAGGCGTTTTAGGAGTTAAAATTCCCTGGATTCTTTCAAGACGAACATTCTCATCCAAATCTCGCAAATAACCAATTTCCAAAGTCCCTAAAATCAGCACTCGTTGATTGACATAATTCTTCAAATACCCAGATAAGCTCAAACCCGGTCTTTGCGCTTCAGGAACCCTGATAGAACGAGAAAATCCTTTTTGTCCTGTAATAATAGAAAGAGAAAGTGTCTCTTTATATTTTTCATAGAACTCTTTCACGCAATACATATAGAGCCTTGCTTTTTTAGAAAATGTTATGATAAAAAAGAGCATTTTGCAAAGAAAAAAATAGGGCTTCAAAAATGTGCCCTGTAGAGCACTTTTGGCCGTAGAATGGATATTTTAGCAGCTTATGTAAGCTTCCAAAATAACAGTGTTTTGTAAAGAGAATAGGGAAATTCTTTTATTAGAACCCCAAATCTAAACCTGAATTTTCAGCAAGCTGCATATCTTGCCTCAGAGTCCTATGAGCCATATAGTTGATATAAGAAAACCAAGAATAAAGTCCCGAATCCTTCAAAACACTGTCGAATATACTAGATAATATTTTCAAGGATTCACTAGATAACGTTATTAATAATCCTTTAAACAGCTCTTTTGAAACTTTTCTTTGAGGATCGAGAAAATGCAACGCACGAATATACCCTTTTTCAAACGCCTTTTTCGCAGCAGTTCGTCTAAAGCCCTCAGAAATTACGTAGTTCTCTACAAGAAGCCTTGCAATTGCCAAACGATCCGAAGTAACAGCTTGAATTAGGAACTCCCCGAAATCAAAATCACTCTGCTCCAATTTTAAAAGACTCGAAAGGCTCTCTACAACACGAATATTATCTGATTTGATAGCACCTTCTAAAAGATCTGGCAAACTAGGAAAGTCCTTAGATATTGATAAAATAGACAAACCCCTCTGACGAAGAGCATCGTTTTGATCGGCGAGATTAGGGGGATTCTCCGAAATGGTTTTTACAATCGCTAAGAGAGCTTCTTTATCTTCTTGAGAAAGATTGGTACAAGACAATAAGAAAGATACCATAAAGGAATCTGGAAACTCAGCTAGCACAGATTCTAAAAGAATTTGGTTGAAATACTGATCCCTGATTTTTTTTAAAGGTGATGAATTGTCTAATTCCCATACCAATCGATGCACGATAGAGACACACCCGGATTTGACCGCAACACTCAAAAATCCACTTACATCCTCAAAAGAAAACTTCCCTATGACAAGAAGCCTATCAACTAAAAATCTTTGCTTGCAAAGCACTGCTAAGCTTAATGCATATTTTAAACTAGATGGAGAAATCTCTTTTAGTTTTTCTTCCAAAAAAAACCTAACCACGGCTACTTGTCCCTTCCTTACTGCGCTCTCAAAAATCTGCTCAAGATGAACACCTTGCAAATTATAATGTTCAATCACATGTTTTATGATCTCCAAATGGACTTTTTCTGTAGCCAGATTAACAAAGTCATCGAATATGTTTTTGTTCGCAAGTAAGTTCCAATCTCTTAAAAGCATTTTCGCAAAATCTAAATCACCCTCTTCCACCGCACTTAAAAAAGGAGAATTCGGATAACCTGGTATAACAGCATTATTAGAGGATTTTTCTTTATTTAACTTTTCCCTGCCAGCCTCAATAAAGGATTCCACTTCGTTAAGTGGACGAACTGCTAATCTGGGGGTGCTATAAAGGGATGCACATTTTTCGACAGTTTTATTCAATCTATATTTTTTGAAGCCTCGGTACACATTATTCATTTCCTGTAGTTCTTCATGCAACCAAACTTGAAGAGATTTATACGTACAACTTCCAGTTTTTTGAGGGGTATAGGGCTTCCCCTCTGATAAAATTTTTCTTGCCCCGCCCTTCCAGCACAATTGAGCATCGAAGATATCATAGATGCTGTCATCATCCGCTAATACGACAGCTCTAGAGGCCATTGCAAGCACTTCTTCCCCAAGAAATTTCTCTATAGAATCACGTGAAATGTCCTTATAAACAATCGGATAGACCTTGCCTCCTACTCGTTGATGGATGGGCCCACCATCTGTATTGTACATTTTACACTGAAAACTTTCTTTGTCTTTTCTAACTTCTAATAAAATTGCGTGACGACCTACTTGCCCCTCCTTGACATGTATACTATAACTGTGGGGCACAATGAAACTCTCGCCATCTTGAAGATTTTCCAATCTTGATTCTATAAGCTTTTTGAATTGCTCTTGCAAGTCGCCTATTGGCAAATGATCTGCTAATGAATCCATGATTTTTTCGTACGATTGCGTTTCAAGCGAGCATTCAGATGAAGCTAGAAACCCCTCTTCATAGTGGAGTCTGAGCAAAAGAGAGAGATTTTTAGCCGCGTGTAATTTATCAATAGATTTTTGTATTTTTTCTATTTCATTGGGTTTCAATTTAGATTTGGAAAACTCTAAAAATTCTCTTAATTCTTTCTCTAGATGGAATAATTGCAAAAAAATTTGGCTCCCGTCAAATTCAGAAGATTCTTTTGTTTGAGTAGTAAAATAGAGTTGCTGAATGGAAAAAAAATCAGATTCTAGCATTTGGGGAATAGATGCTTTTAAAAAACTGACTTGAGACAAATTTGCTATTACTAAATCGTGCTCGTTTGGTTTCGTTTGGGTGCGAATACAATCACTTATTACCCGCAGCCGCTCAGATCTATTTCCTTTTGTCAAAATAACATTTAAAGAGCTTTCTCCTCCTTCTATTTTCTCTTGGACGACACGTCTAGGAAGGAAAACTTTCCTTTTTCTCAAGCGATTTTCAGGGCACAAAAGAACCGAAATGTAAGGCTTTTCAATATTACTTTTACCTAAATTTCTGATTCTTTGGCACATACCCTCGCAAGACCATGGATCTATTACCTTATCGAAAGGGATCCAATCCCTATCTGCACGAACGATAATATTCTGATTTTCCACACTCACGAAAACACCACATTACATTACCATTCAATTATATCAATTTTAAATTTTAATTTAAACCTAAAACCAACCAATATAATAATTAACTGAAAACGCCGCATCAAAAGAAATAAAACACTTACTTCCAACAACTTAAGACGCACAATCAGCAAATGCACCTAACATAAAAACATTGAATTAAAACAAATAATTCAATAAAATTATAAATGACCCTATAACGTTTGATAACCGAAGAGAATATCTTGAAAAAAGTTGCGATCCAAGTTCCGAAACTTTTGCAGAGTATCTTCGAAGCAAACTATAAAATAGGGAAACTGCCATGGACTCTGTAAATAACATCTCCTGCACTGCAGCGCTAGCCTTAGATCCCAGTCGCGCTTTACCAACGCAATTGCATGAGGAAAAAAACTCAGAAATACTACAAATTTTCGAAGATAAAGCGTTTGCAAAAGCCCCTTCCGCATCAAGACCTACCTTGAAAGCAGAACCAAAAGTTAAATCTACAAGATTAAACGATGTTCTCCCTCGATTAACAGGCCCTCACCCTATTGGACATACCCAATTCATTCTTGAAGGACCTAAACACACATCCCCCTTCGGAGACTACTACATTGGAGTAGAAATTTACGCTCCTACACAAGATCACACATCGGATAGCAAACTCCGAATCCATTCTGAACAGTATGCAAACGAACGAAACAACATCTATTTAGATAGAGAACTATCTGCAGAACAAAAAGCAACTCTTCACTCGCATGCTCAAGACACTTTACGTCTTGAAACAAAAATGCCTGTCATAGTCTTTTCTCATAGGCTTGATGGGAATCCTACTGACTATCGAGCTCTCCTAGAGGAATTGGCAAGTCATGGATATATCGTTGTTAGCCTAAACCATCCTTCGAGCTCTAGCTACGCACCTTTTAGTGAAGAAACACTGCAAACAAATGGCCTACCTCCTGGAGGACGACGTAACGAAGAATTCATGGCAGAAGTTGCAAGGTTAGCTGTCCTACAAGCTGATAACATCGCATTTGTAGTAGAACGTATCCGAGAAGGAGGATTACCAGAATTATCGAATCTAGGTCCTTTAGATCAAATCGTATTAGCAGGTCATTCAGTAGGTGGAGCAGCATCCATCATCGCAGCTAGAAGAGATCCTCGTATTTCAGGCTGCATTAATTTAGATGGAGGATTGCTAGGAGATGGACATACTCAAGGAATAATAAGTCCAACTCTCACACTTCTTTCCAAACCTGTAAAAAAATCCGATGCAAATTTTGCCATGCAACAAAAAATCACGGAAGATATAGTGACTTTTCACCACAACTGCGCACTTTCTCAAAAAGAAAAAATAGATGGCTGTACGCATTACGACTTTGGGTCTACACCTGCAATCCTGTTTCATCTAATAGGAGAAAAACCTATCGCCGGATCTTTGCACGGAGCTTTACAAACACACAAAATAGCCTCTTTGAAAATCGTACAGTTTTTGAAGTCTCATTTATAAACTGCAAAAATCGCTCAAAACCCCATGAAATAATATACTGTATTTTGAAATGGCTTTTTAATACTATCACCCCAAGTTGAAAAATTTTGGAAAGGCATAAATGAAAATACTCGTAATGGGCGCTGGATATGTTGGGATGGCCCTGCTCACCTTTTTACAAGATCTAGATCATGAAGTTTACCTCACCACAACCGAGGAAAACAGAGTAGAAGCTCTTAAGCCTTACGGAAAAGGCGTATTAGTACTACGTTCTAATCATGATCAAGAACTCTGGGATTTGATGGATTTATGCGACGCCATGATCGTACTTATCGCTCCTAAAAATTCACAAAATTACCAAACGACCTATCTAAATACGGCACAAAGAATTTCCTTAGGATTAACAAACAGAAAACGGCCTTTTTCTCTTTTATATACGAGCAGCACTTCTGTATACGAAGAAGCGTCAAGCGATTTAGTCACTGAAGATACATCTGTAAATCCTCCATCAGAAAATGGGAAAATATTACTCGAAACAGAAAGATGTTATTTAAATTCTAAAGCATCGACATGCATTCTCCGGTTAGGAGGCATTTATGGACCTAAAAGAGCATTAGAAGAGCGCGCTAAACGTTTTTCTGGCAAAGAAATGACAGGTACAGGAAACGAAGCAACTAACCACATTCATTTAGAGGATATTGTAAGAGGCATACTATTTTGCTTAGAGTACTCTCTAACGGGCACTTACAATTTAGTGAATGATGATCACCCAAAACGCAAAAAACTCTACTGTGATCTCTGCCATTTAACGAACCTTCCTCTTCCTATATGGAATCCTGATATTTGCATATCAACAAAAGGTGGATATATAGTCTCAAATACAAAAATCAAAGAAGCTGGCTTTGTTTTTCGCCATCCAAGACTATTTGACTAAATAGCTATTGTTCGGTCAAGTATAGAATTTAACGTCATAAAACATACGCCATAAATGCTAGATTTGCACCAATCTCAGAAACTTCCATTAGAGTAGTAAGTGGCATTAAAATTCTCTGATACCATCTTACAACCTCTTCATGGCGATCTCTTCCATATTCGAGTTTTTCTAATGCTGTCTTGTTCTTTTTAAAGGCTGTTTTGATTTTAGCATCTTCTTTTTTACACATACAGTCTTGATAGGATTGAGACCAGGTTCTGTTTTGCTTATATTTTTTCCATAAGGCATTAACGCTAGCAAACTTATCACCCAATGCTTTTTTCGTTATTTCAAAGTTTTCCTGATCTGCCTCAGTGCGATTTGTTTTATTCCCTATTGTTCCTTCATGAAGTCCAGCAAAGTTTGTGTATATCCTATTCATTTTCTTTAATAGGTTTTTCATATCCTGAAAATTGCCAGGTACTTCCGAAGACACAGAATCGATTTCATGATCAATTTCCGAATAATCCACAGAACCTAGGGACCCGATTCTAGAATCAGTTTTACGATTAGCCATTTGAACGCCTTCACGACTAAGAAAGTTCGGATTGGCATTTTCCCTTGAATTACTCATGTAACCAGAAATCATAAAAAAACCAAATTAAATTAAGATAATTAAAATTATACAACATAAAACAATTTAATTCAACAAACTAACAGCCAACACATTCAAAACTTAATAACATAAAATTTAAATAATACACAAACCCATCATTAAATATTTTCATCATACTAAGATGAAACCTGGAAAAGTGAAACATCGAAAACGACGTGCAACCCACCTAATCAACTTACAATTAAATAAATACGATCAATCTAAGCCTATATCTTGTTATTATTTTCTATCAACTCGATATTTTAAGACTAGAAATTGCAATAGGTTATTATTAAAAAAAATCGAATCTTACCCTGCCGGGCGCACAATAAAAAAGGCGCTTTGTGGATCTCACAAAGCGCCTTCGACGACTTCAAAAACAACCGAACTATCCTTGCTGAGGAAGTGGGTCGTTATAAGATTTAGAAATGTCTTTAGGAGTAGAATCTTTAGAACCAGGAGCTGGCGGTGGAAGTTTACGATTCAAATTTTCCAGCGCTTTTTCCTTTTCTTTTTTCTTCTCTTCATCCCATTGACCATCCATGATCAACTTAACATCATCTCTATCCAGAGACTCAAATTGCATAAGCATGTCGGCCATTAGCTGCACTTGCTCTTTATGAGCCAAAATTAGATTTTTTGCTGACTCATGAGCTGCATCTAAAATCCTTCTCACTTCCTCATCGATACTTTTTGCTGTTTCTTGAGAATACATTTTCTCTTGATAGCTCGGCATGCCCAGATACTGTCCCTGCTCACTTCTTTCGTCATAAGCAACAGCGCCGAGTTTATCAGTCATACCCCACTCACAAACCATGCATCTTACCAAGCGAGTTGCTTGAGTAATATCCATTTGGGCTCCACTAGACATGTCTCCTAAGAATATCTCTTCGGCAACTCTACCTCCCATCAATACAGCCAACTGGTCTAAGATCTCTTTTTTCCAGTAGCTGACTCGATTTTTTTTCGGCATGAAATGCGTGGCTCCCAAAGAAAGGCCTCGAGGAATAATCGTTACCTTTTCTACAGGGTCAGAATGTTCGACGCAAAGAGCTACAACAGCATGTCCAGATTCGTGGATAGCTGTAGTTTGCTTCTCTGTTTGATCGAGCTCCAAACTTCTTCTTTCTTTTCCGTAGCGCACTTTATCACAAGCTTCTGCTACATCTTGCTCTGCTACAGACGTACGATTTTTGCGAGCTGCCAATAGAGCTGATTCATTCAAAATATTCGCAAGATCCGCCCCTGATGCTCCAGGAGTATTGCGAGCAATATTCATTAAATCCACCCCAGCATCGAGCTTAATTTTTCTGGCATGTACTTTCAAGATCTCAAAACGTCCCTTAATATCAGGAAGATCGATAACAATTCTTCGATCAAAACGACCTGGTCTTAAAAGAGCTTTATCCAAAACATCTGGTCTATTGGTTGCGGCAATTAAAATAACGCCTTCACTTGTGTCAAAACCATCCATCTCGACTAAGAGCTGATTGAGCGTTTGCTCTCTTTCATCATGCCCACCGCCAATTCCAGCTCCTCTGTGACGCCCTACAGCATCAATCTCATCCATAAAGATGATACAAGGAGCTTGTTTTTTAGCCTGATCAAAAAGATCTCGGATTCTACTAGCTCCAACCCCTACAAACATCTCTACGAAGTCTGATCCAGAAATAGAGAAGAACGGACGATCAGCCTCTCCAGCGACGGCTTTAGCGATCAACGTCTTACCAGTTCCTGGAGCTCCAACACAGAGAACACCCTTGGGAATTCTTGCTCCAAGAGCAGTAAACCGTGTAGGATCTTTAAGAAATTCCACAATCTCTTGAAGCTCTTCTTTAGCTTCATCACAACCTGCAACGTCCTTAAACGTTATCTTATTTTTTTCTTTTGTCAAAAGCTTAGCTGGCGCCTTTCCAAAAGTCATTGCACTTGATCCAACACCTTTCATTTGGCGAGAAAAGACAAAGTACAACAGTAAAACAACTAAAATAACCGGCATCAGGGTCAAAAGATAGCTTAGATAATTAGGAGATGGCTGCTCACTTTTAAACATCTTATCGAGCACTACGTTGCGAGGTTGGTCAGGCGCTTTAAATTCAGCTCCTTTATTTCCTGCAAAATGATCCCACTCGAGTTTAGCTTGGGCATACCATTGGGAAAAAACTTCCACATCTTGTTTTTCTAAGGCTCTTGTTGAGAGCTCTTTATTATTGAAAAACCAAATGACATTAGAAACAGATTGTCTTGCTTTGTCTAGTTGCGCTTCATTTTTCTCTAGTTCTTCTGCAAGAGTCGTTGACTGATCTAAAGCAAGTTTATAGCTGCGAACACTGCGCAAAGGTAGTAAACGGATATTTTGTTTACTTGTATTGATCTCCGTTACCATAGCCTGCAAAGAAGCTACTGTTTCTTTATATGTAACAAGCTTTTTCTCAGAAGACTCTGTACTTGAAGCCGCTAACGATTGCTCTAAGGTTCGCAATTTTTGTTTCATCTCTTCATTGCCAATACCAAGAGCTGGTGAGCGAAATCCTTGAACAAGACTTGTGAGCTCATCTCCAAAAGAAGAGATTTCTGAGTCTGATGCTGAAGAAAGCGATGGAAGCTTTGCGCTTAAAGCGGCAAGACTCACTACACTGCGACCTGATAATTGATCAATGACTATGGCGTTATTTCTAAGAGCTGTATCATATACAGGATCAACAACAGGATATCCTTCCTTGGGAACGGCAAGACCACTAAGCTTTAAAAACCAATCCGCAGCATCCTGAACATTAGGCTTGAGTGTGTTCATTTCGTTTTCTGCGCTACTAATTTCCGACTTCAGCTCGTGATTAGCATTTAAAAGCTCCAGATAACGATCTCGAGCCCGAGCGTCATTAGATAGAGTCTCTTTAAATTTCCCGCTAAAAGTCACTAAGTTGTCATTTAAAGCAAATTTGCGACTTTCTTGAGGCTGGATCAAATCCAAATTGACGAGATGCTCTACTTGATGACTAAAGGACACCTTGGCCATAGGCTCATTATTGATGCTCTGAATGGTCAAGATTACTAATAAGGCAGCTAGTAAAAAAACAAAAAAACCGCCAGGAAAACCTTTTTTTTCAGACTTGGGATTGTTATCAGTACTCATTATAACACAACCATTTGTTTAAATTCGAAAGAACGCAAATTCCAGAAAAGAAAAAGCTAAGGCTAGAAAAGCCTACACCTTCCCTTACTCCCACTCATCCGAAGCATAGCAGAAAGGAAATATATTGTCTTTTAATTCGCAGCTTTTTTTTAAAATAATGTTTAAAAAAGCCGAAAGCTCATTATATTTCAATTCACAATCAAAACAAAAAGAACAACAAACAAAACCACTTTCATTAATTATATAAGGAAACATTCTCTTCAATCGGGAAGGCACTTTATTTTTAGATAAATACTGAGTAACTTTTTCCTGATCTTTTCTAGCTAGATTATCATAAGAGGAAAAAGCAAAAGAAGCCCCCCCTTCAAGGCTGTAAGAAACCTTACCAGAGAGAAAAGAACAAAGAATTCCTTGGGAAGGTAATGGTTCTGCGCTTTTGCGCACCTCCCACTCCCAAGCCCCTTGCTGCATAGATGATTTTCCCTCTAACCAAGAACCCCTCCCCTGAAAAACTGGCATCACTTCTTTCCACCAAAGCAAGGCCCCTTTCTCTATCCAAAGCTCTCCTTGAGACACATCCACCTTCTTTCCCACAGAAAGATCTTCCAACAGATCTAAAGCTGTTTTAAGAGAGGTGTAACTAATAGTCGTCCGATGTTTTTTTAAAAACAATCGAACCAGTTCTTGCTTTTCCCAAAGATCCAACTCCGAGAACTTCTGAACAGGAAGAAAAGCTCCATTCTCACCCTCTATAGATTGGTCGAGATAAGGGATCAACCGCTTTTCTACCGAAGACTTTAACAAAGCAAGCTCTTGACTAACACGGGTCAGACTGTGACAAATATTTTTCCCAAAATATTGTTGCAACTGAGGAAAAATATCTTGCCGCATCCTAGGTCTTAAAAAGCGAGGATCTTGATTAGTTCTATCTTGAAAAGGCACCCAAGAACTTTTGTCGTTCCGTCTACACAGATCTTCTCGAGATACAGAAAGCAAGGGACGCCATATCACCATTCCTTCATAAAACGAGCAAGATTCCATTCCTCCTAACGACAAAACCCCCGCCCCCTCAAAAATTCTCTTTAACACAGTTTCAGCCTGATCCTCTCTTTGATGAGCTAAGACTAAAGCTTGCGCTCCCACTTCTTTGTAGATCTTTTGAAAAAATGCAAACCGCTGCTGCCTCGCTATATCTTCTAAATTGGACTGATGTATAGTCTCTATGGAAGCTCTTTCCACATAAAAAGGCAAAGAGAACTCTTTCACAAACTCTTGAAGAAGAGCTGCCTCTAAAGCGCTCTCCTCTCTCCAGCCATGATCAAAATGCGCTACGTGTAGATTGAGATCAAAAAAAAAGCGACATTCTAATAGAAGAGAAAATAGAGCAGAGGAATCCACGCCCCCTGATAGACCTATCACAATAGGTCTATCACTCTTCCAATGTAGAGTTAAAAAGTCTTTCACAACTTTTACTAAAAGATTTTTCATTTGCGAAAATTAAAGATGAAATAAATATGATTCAAGTTTACACGAAATTCTTATTTTAAGAAAAGTTCTGTAAGAAATATCTGATCTTTTATACAATCCCTTCCAATCATTAACAGAGAAATGTCCTATGCCCATTCTTTGGAAATACCTGCTAAAGGGTTACTTTCAATTATTTATCCTGTGCGTATCAGCCTTTGTCTCTGTTTTACTTGTGGTACGATTTCAAGAAATTGCGCTTTTTGCCTCCTCAGGTGCAAACCTATATCAGATCGCCCTCTTTTCTCTGTATCAAATCCCCTACATCCTACCCTTAGCTATCCCCATTTCCAGCCTGATTACCTGCATGATTTTACTACAACGAATGAGCTCTTGCTTAGAGATCACAGCTCTGAGATCCTGTGGCTTTTCCCTTGCCTCTTTATCCTACCCCCTTTTTTTGACAGGATGTATCTTAAGCTTAGTGAATTTTACCATTGCATCAGAAATGGCCCCATTAACTCGAACCCTTGCTAAACATCTTTTGCATACAATCACAAGCAATAACCCTTTCATAGTCATGCAAAGGGACTCTCCTGTTACACTCAAATCTTTTGATTTTGATCTGAAAAACTTAGAGCCTGGCAAAAAAGCGGAAGAAATCCTCTGTATTATGCGGCAAGATTCCCAAGAAAGGATTGGGCTTTTTTTCGCAAAAGAGCTTTCCATTGACGCACAATCCATTCACGGGAAGTCACTCTCTCTTCTTTCTAGCGTCGACCCCCAATTCTCTGGGTATGATCACTTGATTATAGAAAATCAAGAAAGCATGCAAATGAGCAAAAATACGATTACAGCACATCTTTTCAGCACAGACTGGTTTGCCAAAGACAACCTCCTTCCTTTAAAAGAAGCTTTGCATAAACATCGTACTGAAAAGGGAAACCTTATTTCCAAAACCGGATTAGACTTGGTAAGAAGAGTTTTTTTCGGTCTATGCCCCCTCTCTTTTACTTTTATTGGTATTGCTTTTGGACTTCATATAGGTCGCAACAAAAGAAAAGGAGCAATTTTTACAGCCTTTTTCTTAGCATTCCTAATACTAGGTTCTTTTTTAACCGCTAAGACCCTAGCTAAAACCCCTATCCTTGCTTTAGCTCTATTTGTTATACCGCAACCCTTAGCGATCTTAATTAGCATGAGATCTCTACTTCGCATTTCTAGGGGGACCTGTTCATGTTAACAAAGATCTGGGAACGCTACATTTTCTTGGACCTTCTCCGATGTTTCTTGTTTTTTCTTTTTTCTTTTTTTCTTTTATATTCTTTAGTTGATTTTTCTGTGAATGCTGCGGACTTCATAAAAAACAATCACTTGCAGATAGGAAAAGTGCTCACTCACTACATGTATCAGTTTTTCAAAAGACTCCCCATGCTACTGCCCCTTGCCCTCTTAATCTCTACGATTAAAGTGCTCTTTTCTTTAAATATACATAGAGAACTTGTCGCCTTACAAGCATCTGGCATATCCATAAAACAAATACTTCGGCCTTTTTGGATTCTCGCTAGCCTTTGCTGTATAACGGGATATATTACAGAAGAATTCATCGTGCCACAGTCTGCGGCTTATCTAGACGCAGCCAAATTTGACCAATCCAAACTTGCTAAAAAATCCCAAAAAAAGCCTTTTACAGTCCTCCACTTACAAGATTCTTCTCGTTTGGTTTATCAAAACTTCAACAAAGAAAAACAGGCATTTTTTGACGTCTACTGGATTCGATCCTTTAACGACATCTGGAGAATAAAGTACTTAAGCGCAGATCCTTTAAGGCCCCTAGGAGAATTTGCAGATCATATTGTACGCAATGAAGCAGGATTTTTAGAAAAAAAAGAATCCTATCAACAATGTATGCTCCCTTCTTTAAAGTGGAAAACAACCGATCTATATAAAAAGCAAGCCTCTCCAAAGCACCAAAAAATCTCTCAACTAGCACACTCCTACATTCGAAATGAAAAAGAGTCATTTCACTCCAAAGGAGAAGTTCCAACCTACCTATTTTACAAATTGATCATGCCCTTAATGCCTTTTGTGATTCTGCTGGGAGTTGCCCCCTACTGCGTAAACTATTCAAGAAATCCACCTATTTTTCTCTTATATGGAATCTCTATTTTTTGCTTTGTAGTATTTTTCACTTTAATGGACTCATTGCTCATCATTGGGAACAATCAAACTCTCCCGCCCTTAGTCGTTATGGGGCTCCCTTTTTTATTGCTTTTAGGGGGATGTTATAAAAAATTTCGCTCACTTTATTCATGAAAGGTCTTACTCTATGACGCCTTATACGCACTCCACTTGGAGAATAAAACCTCTTATCGCAGCTCACTTTCTTGCAGCTTTCTTAGTCTGTAGTGTTTTTTATCCCCCCTTATACAACATTTTATGGAAAACGGCTGATAGTAGCTGTTTCTACAAGATGACTGGGCTCATTGCCTCCAGCACATTTTGGCAAAATTTTTGGGCCATTGCCAATCACAGAATAGGAGATCTCATAGAAGATGTCTTTTTTCTGGTATTCTTTCTTTGGCTGATAAAAATCACCCCTCGAGGTCAAAAACTACAAAAAAGCGCAGAATTTCTTTTTCTAGCTTTATTAACAACTGCAGTCGTACTGTTTGTTAACAATTTTCTGTTTAAGCAAGCCGTCCACATAGTTCGTCACAGTCCCTCTTTAACCCTGCCAGATGCTCCTAAATTGAGCCATTTCATTACTTGGATCAAAGTCAAATCGGGATCTAAAGCAAGCTTCCCTTCCGACCATGCGGTAACAGCCGTGATGTTTATCTGTAATTTTCTATACCTATCGCGTAATACCTTTTTTAGTTTGTGCGTTTGCCTTTATGGGGCTTTTCTTTGCTGTCCCAGGATGATTGCAGGGGCCCACTGGCTTACGGACATTCTCTGCGGAAGCAGCTCTGTAGTTCTTATCGTTTTTAGCTGGGCTTTTTACACTCCGTTTGCTTCTTTTTGCATGAAAAAGATCCATATGCTATTTATGAAGATTGCTTCTTTATTTCCCCGACATGCTTATAAGGAAAATATATGACTTTCATCTCTAAAGATCCCGCATTTGCCAAGCTACAAAAAATCAGCACAGAAAATACAATTTACCAATCCATTTATCTTGTGCTGGAGTGGGATCAAGAGACTTATATGCCACCCGGAGCCATTGAGGCGCGGGCAAATCAAATTGAACTTTTGTCTGGGTTTGTTCACAAACAAAAGACCTCCCCATCTTTCAAAAAAACATTAGGCCAGCTTGTAGATCTTACTACCGGAACTCCTCTTTCTAATAAATGGTCTTTGCAGGAATCTGCTTGCTTACGCCTTTGGCACAAAGACTGGGAAAAGGAATCTAAGCTCCCCTCTTCTTTTGTCAAAGAATGTGCAAAAAATTCCTCTGCCTCTTTAGCAGCTTGGAGCCAGGCTAAACAACAAGCTGATTTCTCCCTTTTCGCTCCGTATTTAGAAAAAACAGTAGCGCTCGCTCGAAAAAAAGCAAAACTCCTAGGATATAAAGAGCACCCTTACGATGCATTGTTAGATCTTTATGAACCTGACATGACCGTGGCAAAACTCACACCTCTTTTCCAAGAACTTAAAACAGCACTTACAGAAATACTGTCTAAAACCCAAAAAGCAAAATCTCAAAACATTCCCGCGCTGCCGGGTCCTTTTGATCCTAAAATACAGATGCAAATAGGAAAAGACCTTCTACAGTCTCTTGGTTTTTCAGAGGAAATCAGCAGACTTGACGTTTCTTCTCATCCATTTTGCATAGGAATTCATCCTCAAGACACAAGAATGACTACGAGAATTTTCCCTGATCTATTGATCAGTCACATACTCTCCGTACTTCACGAATCCGGACATGGACTATATAACACACAACTTCCTCAAGAGTATTATGGGACTCCTATCTGTGAGCCTGTTTCTTATGGCATCGACGAAAGTCAATCGCGTCTTTGGGAAACCCTTATTGGAAGAGGAATTCCTTTTTGGAAGTTTTTCTATCCAGTTTTGCAAAAGGCTTTTCCTGAAAAATTAGGATCTTTTCCATTTTTAGACTTTTATCGAAACCTCAACACAGTAAAGCCCTCCTGCATTCGAGTTGAAGCAGATGAAGTAACTTATTGTTTACATATTATCTTGCGCTTTGAAATCGAAAAGGCCCTCATCGAAGGCTCTTTAAAGGTAAAAGATGTTCCCTCTCTTTGGAATAAAAAAATGCAGGAACTTCTAGGCATTACGCCATCTCATGATGGAGAGGGATGTCTGCAAGATATCCATTGGGCTATGGGAGGTTTTGGATATTTTCCTACCTACGCATTAGGAAATCTTGTAGCAGCTCAGCTTTTCGATACTTTAAAAAAATTGGACCCTTCTTTAGAAGCAAAGATAGAGCAAGGAAGTTTTTCCTCTATAAGAAACTGGCTTAAAGATAATATCCATAAGCACGGAAAAATCTATACAGCAGAAGAGCTGATTTTCCAAGCCACTAAAGGGCCCTTGCAAACCAGCTCTTATATTCAATATTTACAAAAGAAATATCAAGATCTCTACGGGTATTGCTAGCGACGACCGCCACCACCTCCACCACGGCTTCCACCACCGCTACGCCCGCCCCCACGATCATCGTCAAAGCCGCCACCTCTACCACGATCCCCGTTGGCACCCCTATTGGCTTGCCTATCTGCACTACGATCCGCATTGCGATCGACATTGCGATTTGCATTCCGATCTACGTTGCGGTTATACGTATTGTTGTACTCATCCCCATCACTACCCCATCCTGTTGCAGCTCCATAGATTAGGAAAGGAGTGTAGGGAAAAAGCCCACCATAAGCAGGCGTCTGTTGAGGTGGTGCAGATTCATAGATATAGGTGTTATTCGTAGAGCCTGCGGTGCAATTGGGATCCACCCCTGGCGTACAAGTAGTTGTCGTTGTACTTGTCGTTGTCGCTATTATAGAGCTGCTTTCCTCACTAGCAAACAGACCACCTGCAGAACACATAATTGCTAAAATTGCCTGTATAGACTTTTTCATATAACCACCAGCTCCCCTTTAAAGGACTTTTTTTTATTATATGCTTTAAACAATATAAATAAATATATTTTTAAAATAAAACGCAATTAAAACAAAAAAAACCCGAAAGAAAGGATTCACTCCATTCTTTCGGGGCAATACTTTTATATATTTATTACTTACTATTAAATATTATCCTTTTCTTCCAAAAAGAGATTTCTTTTTCTTAGTAGTATCAGCTGCCTCCATACGCTCTAACTGTCTCTGAAGTTTGGCAGTTTGAGCTTCTTGAATCAAACGATTAGACGAAGGCTTCTGGATTTCAGAGCTACCAGATAAGCAAAAATAAAGAATAGTACCAATGACGAGCAAATTCAAAGGAGATATACGTGGGAACACTGAATCCTTCCCACCTAATAAAGTATTATCATGCAACGTGTTGATTGTCCCGACAACTCCACCTATCACAAAGTTTAAGAGTCGAATCGGACTAGTTACCAGCCACGCAGCTCCGCCTATAACACCCATCTTTCCAGCAGCTCCGGTAGCAGTCTCTAACCCAAAGAAAAATCCACCTGTGGCAGCATTTAAAGCTCGAAAAGGAAGTAATACCGATCCTTTAACCATTTGATAAGTTCCATAGGTCATTCCAAACGTTCCACTAATTACTTGACCTATAGCACTAGCACCGCTAAACCACGTAGACGCTCCGGTACAAATTTCCTGAGATCCACCTTTTGGATTACAAATCCAATTCTGAAAAAAATCATTCACACCTTTTTCAATATCAGAATAACTCATCGCCGGAGATTGCCCTCCTGTATTAGCATTAATCGGCGGAGCATTCTCAGGGTTCAATATCGGTATTGCTGTTGGGACTGCCGTCGGCGTAAATGTTGGCGTACTTATTGTTGGTATTGCTGTTGGTAATATTGTAGGGACATTCCCTGCAGAGCTAGTCATATTATCCTCTTTTATTAAAAATGAAATATATTAATATCTATCAAATTAAAGTAACATTATATCACCAATTAATTATAAATTAAATACGACTAAATAATTTAACGAATAAATGCTGGTAAATTAAATTTCACAACACGGAAATAAAAATATTCATAGAACTAAAAGGGCAAGTGAAAATTTTATCACTGAACAATCTATATCTATATTTTTTCAAGCAGAAGACAAGCAAATATTTTACTATAGAACAAAGAAAATGAAATTTTTCAAATAAAAGATTAGTTAAACTCAAGAATTAACTTAAGTCGCTGAATTTGAGAGAATTAAGAATTTAGCGAATTGAAAATAAAAAAACCCTGGAAAGTAGTCCAAGGTTTTTTTGAATAATGAAAGATTATCGTTTGGAGAATTGGAATCTCTTACGAGCTCCAGCTCTTCCGTATTTCTTTCTTTCTCTTTTACGAGAGTCTCTAGTGAGAAATCCCATAGTTTTTAGATCGTGCTTACGGTTGTCATCTTCCCCTACAAGAGCTCTTGCGATTCCAAGTCTAGTTGCAATCGTTTGCCCTTCTAGTCCGCCACCTTTTACTCGAACTAATACATCATATTTTTCTATTGAGAGGTTACAGGTCTTTAGAGGAGAAAGAATGGTTGTTCTTTGAAGTTCTAAAGGAAAATACTCTTCTATTTTCTTGTCATTGACGATGAATTTCCCGGTGCCACCAGCTCTTAGACGAACCGAAGCGACAGCCGTTTTTCTTCTTCCAATTCCAATTTTTTCTTGTTGCATATTACATTCCGTTGAAAGGTTAAGTTATCACTTTAATGGGCTGCTGAGCTGGCATATCGTGCTGATCGTCCCCAAAAATACGCAATTTTTTCAGTTGCGCTTCTGCAAGACGAGTCTTAGGCATCATACCTTTGACTGCATGTCTAATGATATAATCTGGTTTTCTTGCTTGCATAATGCGATAAGGAACTTCGCGCATTCCACCCATAGATCCTGTGTAATAACGATAGATCTTTTGAGCTGCTTTAGCTCCCGTTACTTTAATTTTAGAAGCATTGATAATAACGACCCCTGCTCCCCCATCTACGTGAGAAGTAAAATCTGGTCTATGCTTACCTCTAAGGATTTTAGCTACTTCAGAAGAAAAACGACCTAGCGTCTTTCCTGTAGCATCGAGCAAGAACCAATCCTTAGCAGTCTGAGCTTCTTCTTTTGTCAGAAGGATGGTCGAATTTTTCTTTGTTTGTTTCGTCATGACTTCGCCTTATAAAATTCGTATGTTAAAGTAGCATTTTTCTGTATAAAGGAGCTAGGATACTTTTTTTTCTCTTTTTTGCCAACTATTTCCCTGACAAAAAAGGCAAAATTTTTTTTCCCTTCTATATAAGTTACTTGCTAAACTCCGAGAAATCTTATACAATCTCCCCTAAAATTTTTTCAAAAACAAATAAAGCTATGCGCACTTTAAAGACATTTTTCATCAGAACCTATGGTTGCCAGATGAACGAGCTCGACACAGAAATCATGGTTGGGCAGCTAGAAAATCGGGGACTTACCCGTATTGACGACGAAAACACAGCGGATCTTTTGATCTTCAACACTTGCTCTATCCGAGACCTAGCCGAAAGGAAGGTAATGGGCAAATTAGGCCAACTGGGAAGATCCAAGACCAAAAGAGCTATTATTGGGGTAACTGGCTGCATGGCCATGGCGAAAAAAGAATCTTTATTTCGCAAACTCCCCCATATCGATTTCATTTTAGGTACAAATAACCTGACAGATCTAAATCAAGTTCTTGACGAAGTTTTAGACTCTGGCAAACAAACTTTACGTACAGATGACCAATTTGAAGAGAATTTAAACTATCTGGTTGCCAAGCGAGATGATCCTGTAAAGGCGTACGTTTCCATCATCCGAGGATGTGACAAGTACTGCACTTACTGCGTAGTGCCTTATACCAGAGGGCAAGAAGTCTCTAGACCCCCAGAAAGTATAGAAGAAGAGTGTCGTATTTTAGTCCAAAAAGGATATAAAGAGATCACTCTCTTAGGACAAAACGTCAACAGCTACGGAAAAGACCGCCCTGAATGGAACTGCTTGTTTCACGATCTACTCTATCGCTTAGACAAAATTCCCGGGCTCGAAAGAGTGCGTTTCATGACAAGTCATCCTACAGATATCACCTTAGACCTCATGCACGCGATCCGAGATCTCCCCTCACTTTGTGAATTCGTCCATTTTCCTATCCAGGCAGGATCTGATCGAATCTTAAAAAAAATGCATAGGATCTACACGAAGGAGCAATATTTAGAAAAAGTTGCCCTTTTACGAAGTATTGTCCCTGACGTCTGTTTAGGAACTGATATCATTGTGGGATTTCCTACAGAGACAGAAGAGGAGTTTCAAGAAACATACGACATCTTCAAACAGATTCGCTATTCGGTTGCATTTCTCTTTACATACAGCCCTCGCAAAGGGACTCCGGCTTTTCGATGGAAAGACGACATTCCCCTCGCTGTTAAAGAAGAAAGACTACAACGTCTTTTGAACCTACATCAAGAAATTTGCTCAGAAGAACGGCAGTTAATGCTGGGAAAAGAAATCGAAGTGCTAGTGGAAAGCCTAAACAAAGAGCAGCAGCTTAAAGCAAGAACTCGCTGCTGGAAAAATGTGATTTTTGAAGGAAAAAAAGAACTCATTGGAACCATACAAACAGTAAAGCTGCACAGCTACAGTCATCAGACTTTAATTGGAAGCTTGGAGCCAAAAAACACAGTCTTGACTCCCAATCAATCACTTTCTCTTACTGGATGCTGTGGTTAAACCACAGCATCTTGCAATCGTTTTTTAGACGTTAAAAAATGCAATCCACATAAGGCTCCTAGCGCAACAACGATGACATACAGCGCAGGGGCCATATTCCATCCTATAACTTTATATAGCCAAAGACAAATCGCAGGTGTCGGCATACCAATAAGCTCAGATCCTAAAGCTGATCCCAGGGGTAGAATCCAATAGCGATACGCAGGAGGGGTTCTTTCAAAAGCCCAAGCATAATAAGGCGCTACAATTGCCGTTTCAGAAAATAGCAACAACCATCTGGTCCAAAATACTTCTTGTACATTGCTGAGCAGTAAAATGGAGCTCAGAGCAAAACCCACAACCCCTATAGACATCATAGTTTCTTTTTTTATTTTAGTGGCGATATACCCAAAAAAAGGCAAACAAAACACACTTGCTAGAAGAAGCATCGTATTCATTTGAGCCATCTTTGCTCGAGAAATACCCGTTAATAAAGGCACATAGCCGTTCATAAAAGGAAACACAAAAGCGTAGGTCATATGAGCGCATCCAGCGACCAAAATTACTACAAGCAATGGGGTGAAATTATTAGAAAACAACTCTTTAAAATGCCGTTTAGGGATCGGCGTTCTTTCTTGTTTTTGCATAGTAAGCCGTAAAACCACTCCTAGAATCGCACTCGTTCCTCCTAACCAGAACAAGATTCTCCAATGAGTCTCTACATCGCCTAAATAGCCTAAAATCATAACAGCTCCAGAAGCAAGTAAACTTCCTCCGATAGAAGAAACATTATATAGACCACTTACCAAAGATCGCCTCTCCGGAGAAGTGCGCTCTAAAATAAAAATCGCCCCTCCACTGGTCTCTCCAGCAGCAAAAAAACCTTGCAACATTCTTCCCAAAGCTAAGCAAATAGGAGCTAAAATCCCTATATCTTTGTAAACAGGAATACATCCCATTCCCATAGTGACAAAGGCCATCCCCCATAAAGAAATACATAGAGCCCGTCTCACCCCAAATCGCTCTCCCACCCAGCCAAAATAGATAGCTCCTAAAGGCCTCATGAGAAAACCCAAAGGAAGCATCCCATATGTGCATAAAAGAGCAACCACTGGATCTGTTTCTTCAAAAAACAAAGGGGCAATAAAAGGAGCAATAAGCCCGAAAAGCAGTTTATCATAATGCTCTAAAAGATTGCCTATTACCGCTGCGAACCTGTCTCGAAAAGATGCTATCATAATTTATTTTGTACCTTGCAAACATTTCTGAAACTCACAAAAAAACCTCACGTCGTCGACAGAAAATCCTCCAAATTCCGAAGTTAAATAAGCTGCATGTATATTAGTATTTTTCAGATCTGGAAACTGCATTTCCCCTCTTTTGGGTTAGTATTTTTCATGTTAAAAAAACAGCTTACTTTTTAAGGCGCAACGCAGCCTAAGCAAGTTTTCATCTTTTAACAAAGTATTTTCGATAAATGGAGGTAAATCATACTTGGCTCTTATACAAATCAGCAATGAAAAAGCGAAGGGATCCCTCCCTTCGCTTTTCTTTTAATTTTTTCTATGCCATTGGCATAAACTTTTAAAATTTTCACAATCTTGCAGACAAGCTTCCAAATCCACCGATTCCTTACAGTATGTTGAGCAACTTTGAGTTTCTTTACGATACCCCTCGCTTTGGAGCTCGAAATACCTTCTCAAAAAACTATATTTTTCTTGAGGGGAATCGACTGGATGGGAACTTGCAGTGGGATTATTAGGTTTAGATACACTTGGATCTGACTGAATAGACATATTTCCTCCATAATATTTATTTGGAGGAAAACACTTTTGATAGCGTGTTTTCCTTATCTGTGTTCACCAGAAAAGGACTTATTTTTCACACTCCCTACGCTAGTATAACCTAGATCAGGTAGTAAGGGTTTACCGCACTTTGCGGTCTTTCAGCTCAACTTCGAGCACCCCTGGTGAACGATACGTAGTATATGGTCTTTAAAAAAAACTAACAACGAAAAGTTTGAACTCAACAACATTTCTAGAACTGTTCTAGCTTTTCAGGAAGCATTTCTTCTATGAGAGAAGCAAAGTTCGGATCAAGAGCTTGGCCTCGCCGCTTAATACGAGCAACAACCCTCATAAAGGCTAGTTTCTGTTCCTCTAGATGGGGTACAGGCTCCATTTTATGAATTCCTCCAACATCCAACCAAAAACACTTACCTTGACGACATCCGATATTTGTCCAATCAATATCATGCATTTCAACAGATTTTCGACATGTATCCAAGCAAAGGTTTAATAAGTCGTCTACTAAAACACGTGTTTCTAAGTGAGAAAACGAAGAAAAACAACTACTAAAAGGGGTGAGTTTTTTTTGTATATAAAACACAAGATCATCAGCCTGAAAAGAATGGGAAATGCCCAAATCGTCTACAATCTTAAGTGATGTAGATAACTGATGAGCAGAAGTTAAATGAAGAAAAACAATCTGACTTTCATAAGATAGCAACTGAAAAGCGTTTAAATATTTAAAAAAATCTGATTCTTTTCTCGACTCTCGCTTTTTCCTGCTAATTTTAACAACAAATTGATCATCTTCTGTAACAAAGGCATAACATTGCCTTCCAGAACCTAAAAAATACAAAGGTTGCTGCAAAATAGAGGCAGCAGTTTCGAGCTCAGAAGCGGTATAAGGCACATCCCATTTAAGATCAACTTGAGCCTTTAAAAACCGAAAACGCTTAATAGGAGCTTTGATCTTTGCTCTGGGGATTTGATCTCTGACCGGTAAATTCTCCTCACCATCCCCCCCTAAAGAGATATTCCAATGAAACATCGAAATCTCTTCACCAGAGGTTAGAAATCCTTTTTGGAAAAAAAGTCCTCCTAAGATGACAGCGAAGGCTAGCACTGTTTTTTTTGGCAACTGCAATTTCATGAAAATATATCTAAAAAAATTCACCGATGGTTAAGTATGGTAAATACTCATTACGGTTGTTTTCAAGAAAAATTATCTCTTGTCATTTACTGATTTAGGTTCCCTTGGAAACCCAGATTTCCTCACAATTAGATTCTCCCCATTTATCGTACATATCATGTAAAACATCTGTGTCAGTTGCTATAATTTCCCTGAAATCGACTTTGCAATCTTTGACTAAATACTCTACGAATGGTTGGATATATGTGACTCTTTGAGTAAATATTTTTCGTGGAATAGATACAATTTCTCTAAAACTTATATGACAATCTGTGATCAAAAACCTGATAAACTCAAAATCCTCTCCACCCATTCGATAAACAGAAGGACCCCTATCGTAATCTGTAGAAATAATTTCTTCGAAACTAACATCACAACTTTCCATTAAACGCTTGACTGTATCCAAGTTCCTTATAAAATCCGAACTTGCTTCAAGAAGATTGAAATTGTACTTTTGTACAAGGTATTTTATGAAATCCAAGTCTTTTGAAATCGAATATAAATTTCGCAAAATATGATCGAAGTTGTCTCTATTGCTTAAATCGATTTTACAAGTCTCTTTCAGATACTTTACCGCATGAAAATTAGCCGAAATTTGGGGTAATTCATCCCACATTTGCCAAGAAAACTTCTTAGGGGAAAGCATGACATTTTCCATAAGGTATTTGAAGGCTGGAAGGTGATCTGATATAAGATGCAAACGGTGCAAAACCCATTTATATTTTTCAACAAAACCTTCTTTGTAATTTTCTAAGAGATACTCTACTGCCTCAAAGTTTTTAAGAAGCATAAGAAATTCGTCTGATTTCAAAACATATTTCAAAGTGTCAGCAGGAAAAACATCTTGAAATTTCTCCACTAAATATTTCACTCCATCCAGATCTGACAGGAGATAACTAACTTTCTCTACAGATAAATTAGCAAGCTCAGAAAATTCAAAATTATGAGTTTTTATCAAGTATTTTACTTCTGCGATCTTGTTACTCATTTGCCAGAGAATATCTGAATCCACCGTTACAATTTTTTCAAAACTTAAATGAAGCTCTCCCATTAGATAGTGCATTATTTCAACTTTTTGAAAAATGCTCGACAAAACATCCTGATCAACATTGGCAATAGACTCAAAACCAACTTTATGTGTATCCATTACATATTTCAAAGCTTCTAAATTTGCAAGAATTGTTACCAACTTACCTTTAAATAGATTTAAAAGAGTTTTCGGATTAACTTCATGTTCTCCTACGAGATATTTAACCGCTTCAATATGCTCAAATACACTCTTAGGAATGTTAGAAAGATCTTCATATTTTACGGCAAAAGTCGCTACTACGTATTTCAAAGTTTCAGTCTCATCTGAGGTTTTAGCTAAAAAAGTGCAGATTTCTTCCGCTGTTTGAAAAGTTACACCATTTTCTTGCATATACTTCACAGCTTCGATATTTTTGAGTATTTCCATCAAATCTTCGCGGCTTAAATTTCTCATTCTATTTAAGTCGATCCCCTTCAAAGCAGCTTCTTTTTTAAGAATGTCTATATGATTAAGGACAACTTTGAACACAGAAACATCTTCAATGCTATCTAAAAACTGAAAATCGACACCTGAGAGATATTCAATAGATTCTGGGGATGTTAGAGCGGCTGAAAGCGAGCCATGCTGTTGCTGTAAAGCTCTATAACGATTGGCAAGTTCCCCTGCAGGGAAGGCTTTTCCTTTTACATATATAGTCCGGCCGTAGTCCACTTCTTGAGATTGTACAATTTCTTTAATTTCTTTAAATACAGCATCGGAAAGAATATGCTGTTGCAATGCAGTCAGAATCTCTCCCAGATTCCCCCGAAATTTCAAGCCTGACTGTTTAACATGATTAAATTCATGAATAACAGTTAGTGGACTCGGAGAGCAGTAGTCTCCAGATATAGAACATCTTGTCGAGGTTCTTGCAAGCATAGGGGTATAGCACAGATCAGCTTCTTGCATTTCATCAAAAGTCACACAATTCACGCAATTGCTTGGGAGGCTATTAAATTCCCAGGGATTGGGAAAAGAAGGATTGATAACATAGATACGCTCTTTTTCCCGTATAACCTCTTTATTTCGCGTAAGCTTTACAACATTGGAAGGAGAGCATCCCGCTGATATGTAGGGGAAAATCTCCGCTTCTAAATAGGGTGCCGCAGCTTCATTGGCTCTCTCCAAGTCATCTTTGTGTATAAAGAATCTATAATCAGCGTCATAATAAAGCTTCCGCTCAAAAACTTCGAGGAGTGGGGCGTATTTTGAAGAATATATATTTTGAAGACTCTTAAAGTCTGAATCTGGAACAGGACTATATCTTCCGTGAACCCCAGGATTATCATCTGAACATCTACGTTCATAATCCTGATAGCCATTAGGAATAGCGCGAATGGAATCTAAAGCCAGCAGTCCCACAAGCACCTGCAATCCCCTACGGGCAAGAGGAAAATTCCAGCTAGAGGAAGTGGAACTTCGGGAAATAGAAGCATTCCCAACAGATAGCATCTTTATCACCAACGCAATTATTTAAATAATCATTTTACCACAAATTAATAAAAAAAACATCAACAATAAACAAATTAATTAAATAATCACAAAAAGATAACATAAAGAGACTTGCAAAACATACGCAAAAATAGAGAAATTAGAATTTAGAGCAATTAAGCGTTAAGAACAAACAGCTTATAAAAATCTACTATAGCATCTTCTGAAACTCTTCCTCAGAGAGCAAAGAGACCTTCAGTTTTTTCGCTTTCTCCCATTTGGAGCCTGGATCATCCCCGAAAAGGAGATAATCTACTTTAGCACTTACTGTAGATCCTATCTTTCCCCCTCTTTCTTTAATGAGCTCGGATGCGGCGGAGCGAGTGTAATTCGTAAGCGTTCCGGTGAGAACAAACGTCTTTCCATAAAATGGGTGGGAAGGATCTGCAGAAATGGTAACAACTGTTGGACTCACCCCTCTTTTCAAAAGACTTTCGATCTCTTTTTGATTATGAGAGCTTGCAAAAAACTCAAAAACAGCTTCTGCGACTTTCTCTCCCACTCCCTCTACGTCTTTCAACTCTTCTTGAGTCATACCAGAAAGCTTTTCTATGCTAAGGGCTGATTGCGCTAAAGCCTCTGCCGTCCCCTCTCCTACAAACTTAATACCTAAGGACAAAATGAATCGAGCAAGCGAACAGTTTTTCGATTTTTCAATGCTTTGTAAAAGATTGCGAACAGATTTTTCCTTGAATCCTTCAAGACCAGTTAAATCTTCTGCTGTAAGAGTATATAAATCTGAGCTGTATCGAATAAGACCTTTAGAAAAAAGCTGCTGCACAACTTTTTCTCCTAGGTTTCCGATATCCATCGCATCTTTGCTCGCAAAGAAAATGATTTTACGAAGAATTTGCTCTGGACATTCTGGATTTACGCATCGAACAGCCACTTCTCCTTTTGCGTGGACAACAATCGATCCACAAGATGGGCAATGATGCGGCATATGCCAAGGACGGGTATCGTGGGGTCTTTTTTTAAGATCTACTTCAACAACCTTGGGAATGACATCTCCCCCCTTTTCAATCACGACAAAATCTCCGATACGGATATCTTTACGCGAGACCTCTTCTTGATTATGTAAAGTTGCTCTTGCAATCACGCTACCTGCTAAAGAAGCAGGCTTAAGCTCTGCTACAGGGGTTAACACTCCAGTTCTTCCTACTTGCACAGTAATATCTAAAATCTGTGTAAGGGCTTGTTCTGGAGAAAACTTGTAAGCAACCGCCCATCTTGGACTTTTCCCTGTAAAACCTAAAATGTCTTGCCACTGCATTTCATTAACTTTGATCACAATTCCATCAATCTCATAGGGAAGAGCAGGACGTTTTTTCTCTATAGAATCTGCAAAGGCCATAACTTCTTCAACATGGGTACATAGCTTATAGAAACCCTCTTCAAAAGCAGGCAATCCCAGTTTATGGATTTGGATAATAGATTCTTCTTGTGTTTTGATTGCAGAAGAAGAGTTTTGTGCAATAGCGTAAAATACAATCGAAAGTCTGCGCTCTTTGGTTTCTTTAGGATCCAATAGTTTTAAAGAGCCTGCTGCTGCATTGCGAGGGTTTGCCCAAGGGGCTTCCCCGAGCTCTTCTTTTTTTTGATTAAGATCTGTAAAGACGTCCTTGGTCATAAAAACCTCACCTCGAACCTCTAAAAGATCTGGGATATTTTCCCCTGAAAGTTTTAAAGGCAGCGAGCGGATCGTTTTCATGTTTTGCGTAATATCATCCCCTTTTTTTCCATCCCCTCGAGTTATACCTCGAACAAAGACTCCTTTTTCAAAAAAAGCGGTGATCGCAATTCCATCCATTTTTAGCTCTGCACAAAAATGAGCTTTTTTTCCCTCTAACCCCTTATGCACTCTTTGCATAAACTCTTCGATTTCTTGCTGAGAATAGGTGTTAGCCAAAGAGAGCATAGGCACTTTGTGCTCTACTTGCTGAAAGCCTGTGGTGAGCATCTCCCCTACTCGCTGAGAGGGAGAATCCGATGTCACCCATTCAGGATGCTCTTTTTCTATTTGTTCTAGCTCTTTAAGGATCTGGTCGTATTCATAATCGGAGACCTCTGGGGTATGCTTCTTATAATAAAGCTCATCATGCTTTTGAATGACAGCAATTAACTCTAGATACTCTTGCTGCGTTAAGGATGATTTACGAGACAAAATGCACCTCAAAGATCATAGTAGATAAAGGAGCTAGGCAAAATGTAACCCCTGTAGGGGCGCCTAAAATTACAGAGGAATTGATCTTACCAGATCCTCCATATTCTTCTCTATCGGTAGAAAACACTTCCGTAATTTTTTTCACGCCATGTAAAGACAAGTGATAATCTGGAATATAGGATGGGGTAAAGTGATGAACACAAAGAAGAGTGGAATTTTTCCCTTTGCGCAAATAACTAACGACACCATTGGTAGTATCAGAAAAATCCACCCACGAAAACCCCTCAAAATCAAAATCTTTCTCCCAAAGGCTTGGATGGGCTTGATACAAGTAATTGAGCTCTTTCACACATCTTTGCACACCTTGATGCAGAGGATATTCAAGCAAATACCAAGAAAGTGGCTTTTTACAAGACCATTCTTCCCACTGTCCAATCTCTCCTCCCATAAAAAACAGCTTCTTTCCTGGCTGGCAGATCATGTAGCTATACAAAAGCCTGAGATTGGCAAATTTTTGCCAATCATCTCCAGGCATTTTAGAAAGCAAACTAGCTTTACCATGCACCACTTCATCATGAGAAAAAGGGAGCATAAAGCGCTCTGAAAACGCGTAAAGGAGCCCAAAAGTTAGATCATCGCGGTGATACCCTCGAAAAATCGGATCTGTCCTGAAATATTTTAAGGTATCATTCATCCAACCCATATTCCATTTGAGATCAAAACCCAGCCCTTTCCACTGCAAAGGATAGGTCACCCCTGTAAAAGATGTTGACTCTTCTGCGATCATAAGTACTTTAGGGAATTTTTCATGTACAACAGAATTGACATGCTTAATGAATTCCAGTGCCTCTAGGTTCTCTTTTCCCCCGTAGATATTGGGAATCCATTCCCCCTCTTTTCTTCCATAGTCCAGATATATCATGGAGGCAACTGCATCAACCCGAAGTCCATCAATATGCATTTTTTCCATAAAAAAAAGAGCATTGGCAATCAAAAAATTGGACACCTCTAAACGGCCATAGTTAAAAATACAGGTATTCCAATGGGGATGATAACCTTGCCTGGGATCTTGATGTTCATACAAAGCAGTTCCATCGAACTGTGCCAAAGAAAACTCGTCCATCGGAAAATGCGCTGTAACCCAATCTAGGATCACTCCAATTTCCTTTTGATGTAAAAAATCGACAAAATATTGAAAGTCCTCTGGAGAACCATAACGGCTAGTTACAGAATAAAAACCAGAGACCTGATACCCCCAAGATTCATCTAAAGGATGCTCTGAAATGGGCATGAGCTCTACATGGGTAAATCCCATCTCTTTGCAGTACTCAGCTAATAGATGCGCAAGCTCCCGATAATTTAAAAACTCCCCCTCTTTTCCTTTCCAAGAACCCAAGTGCACTTCATAAACAAGCATAGGAGAATTCAAATCCCCTTTCATCCTAGCATCTAACCATTTGCTATCTTGCCATACATGTCGATCTAAAGACGCTACAACAGAGGCATTTTTAGGTCTTAGCTCACTGCTATATGCAAAAGGATCTGCTTTGACTTTTTTTATACCCTCTTGCGTTTCAATCACAAATTTATATTTTTCACCCTCTTGTAATCCGGGAACAAAAATTTCCCATACTCCACAACTTCCCATGCTTCGCATGGGAGTTACTCGATCATCCCAGTGATTAAAATCTGCGATTAAAGATACAGAAAGAGCAGAGGGGGCCCAAACAGCAAATTTCACCCCTTTGCATCCTCCATGGATACAAATTTTTGCACCGAGCACTTCATACAATTGGTAATGGACTCCCCTGGAAAAAAGATATGCATCCATTTCTCCAAAAGCTGGAGCAAATGCATAAGGATCTTCTGCCAATAGGCCGCTTGTGTGATAAATCTTATAGTCCAAAGCTTCCACTTCATGGGAAACAGAGTATTCAAAAAACCCCTCCCCAATATTTTGAGCCCGGACAATCTTTCCCTTCACCTCTAAATGCACTTCTTCACTTCCTGGACGCCACAAGCGAATTATTTTCTTTTTTTCTGAAATTGGATGAAGGCCCAAAATCTTATGAGGGTCAGCTTGAAGAGAAGTCAAAAACATGGACATATGCTACCTGCAATCCTACCATTCTATCACTATCTTGCACAATGCAGCGAAAAAGACAAAGCATGCAAGAGGATTTTTTAATTAAGAAAGAAGTTGTAGAGCTTTCAGCATACTAGATTTTCTAAGATCGACAGTGGCAAAAAATTCCTCATCCGCTTTTTCCACTGCAGGGAGCGCTTTAGCAAGCTTTACCTTCCCCTTTTGAGTAAGCCTGGGAGATTTAGATCTTTCATCAAGCACAAAAGATCTTTCAATGAGCTCTTTTGCTTCCAATCCACGTAAAATTTGGGATGTAGTATTGGGATCCAAAGCTGCATGTCTTCCGATATCCGCTTGGCTTACCTTTTCCTTGTCTTTGGTGAGATAACCAACAGTTGCTAATATCACAAATTGAGGATGGGTCAGATCTAAAGGTTTTAAAACCATTTCGATGGCTTTACGCCAAAGCGTACTGACCCTCCAAAGTAAAAAGCCCGGACTTTCTTCTGCACTAGAATGGACACTGATTTCATCAAAGTTCATAAAGAAACTCCCATAGCAGAGGCAATCAAAGAAAAATCGTTAGCATGAATAGAAAAGCAACCTCGCCTAAAAGGAAATCCCCATCGCTGTTTATCTAGAATGAAAGAAAGCTGATCAATTAATGGCTCAATTGCAGCTTCTTTTGCTTCCAAAAAAGAGACATTGCGACGCCATGGAATAAAATCCCCACTCATAGCATATTGATAGGGTTCTCCTGGCAATACATGACCCACAGCAGTAAATTTACGATAAGGCAACTTATCTCCAAAAAGCAAACTTGGAGAATAGTATACAATAAGATCTCCGGCTGTCATTTGCTTTAAAGGGCCTGGTTTTCCATGACACACTTGAGCAAAGCCTCCGGATACTCCCCTCTTAACATGCTCACAACTTGCAACTCCTATCCAGTACTTAGTCATTATTTTTCCTCATGGAGCTTGTACACTCTAATTCTGTGCCCATCAGGATCTAGAGCGACAAAAGTACGCCCAAAGTCCATATCTGTGGGTTTTTGAGCAACAGTAACATGTTTTCTTCCCCACTCTTCATAAAGAGCATCTACATTTTCTGAGGGAAAGCATATTTCAAGTGCGCCTGCAGGGGCATCGACCCGAGGTTCCGCAGTGTATTTAGACCAAAGTCCTAGCATAACACCATTCTTCAAAGCAAACATCACAAACGTGGGAGACTCCTCTACTGGATTTCCCCCTAAAATCTTCTGATAAAACTCACTACTTTTTAAAGGATTTTCCACGAACAAAAGAACAAAACCTAAAGCTGGAACCGACATAACATACTCCTTCATCTAACATACGCATCACTATAATACGCATGCGTACATTTAACAAGAATTAAATTTCCTTCTTAAACTTTCAGGATACGAATAGTTTTTAAAATATCAATTTTGAGGTCTTTGCTAGCAGCTCTAAGATCTCTAATTTTCACTATTAGATCTCACCTGACCTATTACACTTCAATTCGGAAAAGGTGAGTTTTTTTGAAAATAAAAATAGCGCCTGGGTTGCAGGCGCTATTTCCTTATAAATATTTAGTAAAGTATTTTAATGTCTCGGTCTGTAGTTTGTACGATGAGCATTAACCCTTCTTTCAACACGTTGTGCTGTGTAAGGATTGTAGACAGGTTTCATTGCCTCTAGGGCCTTGTTATTTTTTTCTTCTTCAGACTTTTTATACTTTTTGTAGACTACAAAAGCTATACCAGCAACAGCTGCAACTCCCAAACCAATCTGAACGTCTGTTCTACCAAGAACTTCATAAGCCCTTTTGAAAATGCCTACAGAATCTGCAGCAGAGCTTTCTACTTTTGAAGTACCTTCTGGAGTGCCTGCTGGATCTGCTGCTGGACCAGCTGGTGACTGCTCTGTTGGACCAGCTGTTGGTATCTCTGTCGGAGATGCTGCTGGATCTACTACTGGATCTACTTTTGGATCTACTACTGGATCTACTACTGGATCTACTTTTGGATCTACTACTGGATCTACTACTGGATCTACTACTGGATCTACTTTTGGATCTACTACTGGATCTACTACTGGATCTACTTTTGGATCTACTGTTGGAACAGTTGTTGGAGATGCTGTTGGAACATTTGAAGCATCTGCTGATTCACCTTCTGACGCGCCTGATGGAACAGTTGTTGAACCAGATGTTGAAGAGTCTACTTTACTTGGAACTTGTCTTGGAACTTGTCTTGGAACTTGTGTTGGAACTTGTGTTGGCGTACCTGATGGAACTTCTTTTGATTGTTGTTCTAATAAAAAGTTACGAGCACCCTCTACTACACATGAATAATCAGCCCTGCTTTGTATGTCCGGTTTTTTTGACAATTCAGAATTAAAATATCCTAAAGGGTCAGGTTGATTCAAGGATTTTCTAGCTATGTTCCCTATAGTATATCCAGTACCTTGACCATCTTTTAGATAAGAAATCTCCTGACTTTCGCATTCAGCCGCAACTTTTGATTTAAATACATCTCTATTAAATTCCACCGACATAAACATTCCTTTTTACCATTAATATTAATAATTAACTCAAGACTTTAGTTTTACTTTCCGTTAATTTTAATACTTTCAGCAATTAATTAAAATGTTAAATGACTTCATTTTGTTTTTTATGTTACTGAATACCACCAATTAAATATTTATTACGCGTCAAACGAACGCATTTTATTTTTAATTTACCCTGCGCAGTTAATTAATTACTTATATTTCGCTAAATTTAAAAAATTCCGTTGAAATAAAAATGTTAAATAGTCGATTTTAAAAAAGAAAATATCACAATTTTTTATTACAAGCACATTTGAAAACTTTTTATTTTAAAAAACACCAGCCGAAAGATGTCGCTTAAGCTAATCGTAAATTATTTTTATATTGTTTGAAGGAACATGAAGGAAAAGGAAAGGAAAGACTCTGACCTAACATCTAAAAAGCTTTGAGCAGATGCCCCAAAAAAACATCATCAAAACAACACCCTTGGATTAACAAGCCTTCTAAGGATCTACCCAAAAACAATCGAGCTAAAATAATAACCATCAAAAACTTAAATCATAAAACGCTTTCAACCTAACAGCCCAGATTAAAGTATTTACATAAGAAGCAACCACTTAAACTTCAAAGAACAATAAATCACTGGCAATCAGCCAATTAACACCATAAAGGCAGTGTTTTAGCCAACTTTCAAAAAACTAAAAAAATAAATTGAACTCAACGACAATTAGAACATATAATTACAAATCCAGTCAATTCTCAATTAAAGCAAACCATCACGAGCATTATTAGTTACAGTAATTTTTTCGAATGCTGAAGCAACTACTCCTTGGGGTATACGCAGAACTTTTCAATCCAAACTACATCGAACATCCCCAATGCGATCCTCTTATAGATTATTCCGTAAAGGAAAACAGATTAGCAATTACTGAAGAACGAGCTATACCAGTAATCCCTAAAACTCCCGCCTATTTCTTGGGAGAATTCCTTCCCTATGCAGTTACCTCGATCTTTAAGAGAATCTATCCAGAGGCCTTTTTTAAGGACATTAAAAAGGAACATCACACTGCAACTATCGAGCCAAATCCTGAAATAGTCCTCATCGATGAAATTCAAACAAACTACGATGCAAATTCAGAAAAAGCAAAAGAAAAACTACAATCTATATCTATGCGTAAAAACAGTTCTCCTTACGTTCCCCGTAGATTAGAGGGAGGATATCTACAAAAATAATATCAATCCTTCTCTAAAGCTTTGTAAAGTAGTATTTTTAACATCCATCTATCAAATACAAAAAAGCATCACACAAACAATCTTCTATCGAAGAAAAACTCCTTTTCCTATGATGGGATAAAAACCAACCTGGTGTCTTTATGGGCTCTCCTTCTTGGCCTCATCCTTCCTGGATAGAAATTGATCTTAAACAGCTAAAAAGCAACATTGCGACCATCCAAAGCTACATTGGCAAGTCTCTTTATTGTTTGCCGGCAAAAGCCAACGCTTATGGTCATGGGCTCAAAAAAATCGGAAAAACAGCAGAAGAGGCAGGCATTGATTATATTGCTGTAGCCCATCTGCAAGAAGGGATTGCTTTAAGAGAAGCCAATGTGAGACTACCTATTTTGGTCTTGGGAGCTATCCATGAAGATCAGATCTTAGATCTGATCAATTTCAACCTCGAATTCACCATTAGCTCAACGTTTAAAGCAGATTTAGTTGCTGAAAAATGCAAAAAAAAATGGCAAAAATGTGGAGTTCACATAGAAGTCGATACGGGCATGCAAAGAACGGGAGTCCGTCCATCCACGGCAACCTCTCTTTTTACGCATCTTCAAAAACTCCCCTGCTTTGAAATTAAAGGGATCTATTCCCATTTAGCGACAGCAGATCGTCCGAATGATCCCTTTGCGCTAAAGCAGATAGAAAGCTTTCTCTCTCTGGTACAACAACCTCCTTTTCTAGAATCCCCCATCCTTCGTCATATCGCAAATTCTGGAGGCACTGCCTTCTTCCCTCATGCTCATCTGGATATGGTTCGACCTACTTTAATGACCTTAGGATACCTTCCCCCTGAAGTTCCGGAAGCTCTAGCCAATATCAAGCCCTGCTTTTCTTTAAAGACAAAAGTTTCCTATTTCAAAGTGGTAGAGCCCGGAACCGGAGTCAGCTACGGGCATTCCTATGTTACGCCAGCAAAAACACGTATTGTAACAGTTCCTGTCGGATACGGAGATGGGTATCGTAGATGTCTTTCGAATCAAGGATCTGTTTTAATCCGAGGCAAAAAATTTCCTATTGTAGGCACGATTTGCATGGATCAGTTTATGGTCGATGTGGGGCAACATGAAGTGAGGGTCGGAGACGAGGTTGTCTTAATCGGAAAACAAGGTGAAGAAGAGATTCTTTTAGAAGAGATCGCTAAACTGTGTCAGACAAATTCCTATGAAATTCTCTGTGGGTTTAACGACCGTATGCCTCGTATCTATCTCTGAAAAAGATCCAGCCAAATTTCTCCTGCTGGCACAGTAAACACCTCTACAGGAGTCGACAGAACTTTCCCTCGATCTTTGAACGATCTTTTCATTCTAAAGGTTTTTATTTCTGTTGGCAGATGCAATCGAAGTTCTTGATCTCGAGGTACAACAATTTTCATCTTCCGCAAGCGATGCTTAGTCCATTCTAAATCAATAGTACATCCATTTTCCGTCTGAATGTCTGTCATCTTTCCGCAAACAAATTGAGAGGGAAGACAAGGTAAAAAATGCCATCCATCTTCTTTATCTTGAAAAAACAAGGAGCGAATGCTTTTAGATCCCTGAGGAAGTAGATCCTTTGCAGAGTCGACCAAAGGAGCAATCCCCTGCTTTTCTGCATCTTCCTTTCTAGGAAAAAGTCCCGCAGAAAAATGCGCAAGATATGTTAGCAATAATAAATCATAGGCTTTTTGCCTTTCTTTTTTACTAATAGCCTCATCTAAGGCAGGAAAAAACGTATTTTCTTCTTTTTCTCGGGGAAACGTATTGCCTAAGGCATACCACAAAGGAAGAATCTCTCTCAAATCTTTGCGATCGCGCATTCTTTCCCATTCTTTTTGCTTGCCAATGCCTAAAAAAAGTTTTTCTTGAGAGCTGAGTTCATTAAGTTCCATTAAGCACATAGGGAAAGCATCCCCACTAAAAAAGCGCTTTACCTCTTCTTGATACGTAATAGAAATTCCATCCGCTGGAGTTTTTTCAAAGCGCAGCATAAGAGAGCCTGTTTTTTCCACTTTTACACTCATCCGGAAATATCCCTTCTGAGACTGCCCATAGATCCGAACAAGCTTAGCATCTAAATCCTGTTCTACAGTAAAAGGATCCATAGGACCTTTAAGATCTAGGGTCATAAAGCTGCTTTGCTCCCCTAAAGGACCCCAAGACAGCTCTGTCGGAAAAACCTGGAGAGCAATAAAAGTTCCCGGAACCATCACGTGATGCCCTGAGATATGAGAAAAAGATCGAAGCCGATCAGAAATTGCAATCTTCATATAATCATTCCTCTCAGGCTTTCTTTCCCGTTTTCTATGAGCTTTACACGGACAATTTCATTGGAACGCAGAGTCTTACTTCCAGACTCTACCCATACAGAAAGAAAATTTTCCGTATGACCTGAAAACAGCTCAGGGAAATCCTTGACAGGAGACTCTAAAAGCACATCCATTTCTCTTCCAACATACGTTTCTCTTAAAGAAAAAGAGGTTTCTTCTGCTAAGTGTAAAACTCTCTTTTTTCGCTCTTGGATCACATCTTGAGCGATTTGATTGGGGTACAATGCGGCCCGCGTCTTACTTCTAGGGCTATAGGGAAACATATGCACTTTTGCAAATCGCACAGTACGCATAACTTCTAAAGTATCTTGAAAATCTGCTTCAGACTCTCCAGGGAAGCCCACAATTACATCGGTTGTAAAAGTGAAATCAGGATGAGCTTTCTTCAGCTTTTCTACTGTGTCTAAAAAAATCTGCAATGTGTATTTACGATTCATCCGTTTTAAAACGACGTTAGATCCTGACTGCAGCACGATATGAAAAGAAGGACAAGTATGTTTTCCATTTAAGACCGCTTGTGTAAGATCCTCATCTACTTCATCAGGATCGATGGAAGAAATTCTAAGCCGCTCCACTCCCTCAACCGCATCTACTGCGCGTACAAGATCTGCTAAACGAACGGGGAGCTCTCCTTCTTTAGGAGCTCCATCAAAGTCTCCAATATTAATCCCTGTAAGCACAATTTCTCGAAAACCGCTAGCTACTAACGATTTTATTTCCTCTAAAATATCGTCTAATCTACGAGATCTAGATCTGCCTCTGACATAAGGAATAATGCAATAAGTGCAAAAAGAGTTACAGCCATCTTGGACTTTCACAAAGGCTCTAGTGTGTGCTTCAAAATTTTGAATAGCAAATTCAGGCCAATCTTCCTCTGGGAAGACTATAGGAAGAAGGTTTTCTTTATCTTGATTTCCCACTACATGGGAAACTCCCGCCATCTGCAAAAAAGATTTACCATCTTTTTCTGCAGCGCAGCCAGTAACCACAATCTGAGCTCCCGGATTTTGCTTTGCAAGCTGTCTTACAGAATACCTGCTCGAATGGTCGGCAGACTCCGTTACCGTGCAGGTATTGACCAGACAAAGCTCTGCTGATTCCCCATCTCCTGCTTGCTCATATCCCAAAGCCTTAAGCTGATCGATATACGCTTGCGACTCATATTGATTGGTACGACAGCCGAGAGTTACTACTTTAAATTTTTTACTCGTCATGAAAAACCTTTATTCTCAAGGCGGGTATTATGCCATGAGACTTTATGCAGATGCAAGATTTCATTGCTTAGACATGAAAAAAATGGTACAAATTCCCTGAAAAAAAATTAAGGACGCTCTGCATGAAATTTCCGATGATGTGCCCCTGCAAGAGTAAAAAAAAATATAACGACTGCTGCAGACCCTACCACGAAAAAACACTTCATCCAACTGATGCAGTAGCTCTCATGAGATCACGTTATAGCGCTTATGCTCTAGGATTAGCGGACTACATCATAGAAACTACCCATCCAGACCATCCACATGTATCTGCCAAAGTATGGGAATGGAGAGAGGACATTTTACAATTTACTCGAGAGACCGAATTCCTAGATTTAGAAATCTTGTCTTCTGAAGAACGGCAAGAAAAAGCTTACGTTACCTTTACGGCTTCATTGATGCAGCACGGAAAAGATGTCTCATATACAGAAAAAAGCCTTTTCGAATTAAAAGACGGAATTTGGCTCTACAAAGAAGCGGAGTTCCTCTAACATGCTACAAATAGAAAACTTATCTAAAAGCTACGGAGGCGTACTTCTTTTTGATGGAGTCTCCTTTTCCCTACAAAAAGGAGAGAAATGCGCTCTCGTGGGAAGAAATGGATCTGGAAAAACCACGCTATTTCGAATCTTGAAAGGAGAGGAATCTGCCGATAGCGGATCTATCCTCTTACCTAAGGGGTATAAACTAGGATTTTTGGATCAACATTTAGAATTTAAAGCCCCGACCGTCTGGGAAGAGGCCTTAAGAGATCTTCCACCAGAAAAGCCAGAGTATGAAGTAGAAAGCATCTTATTTGGACTTGGATTTGATAAAGAGCTTCTAGAAAAACCTCCCGAAGTTTTATCCGGAGGCTACCACTTAAGATTAAAACTTGCCAAAGTTCTCTCTCAACAGCCTGATTGTCTACTCTTAGACGAACCGACCAACTACCTGGACATTGTCAGCCTTCGCTGGCTAGAGCGCTATCTGAAAAACTGGAGAAAAGAGTGCATTTTCATCTCCCATGATCGAGATTTTCTCAATGGACTGGTTTCCCACACCATGGGATTTCACCGTAAATGTCTAAAGAAAGTCGCTGGCGGACTCGAAGAGTTTTATCAAAAGATCGTAGAAGAAGAAGAGATCTATGAAAAAACACGTCAAAGTATCGAGAAGAAAAAAGAGCATCTAGAAGATTATATTCGCAGATTCGGCGCCAAAGCTAGTAAAGCTACGCAAGCACAATCCAAAGCAAAAGCTCTAGAAAAAATCCCCTCTCTTACAAAACTTGCTGCTTTAGAAAATCTTTCTTTTCATTTTGAATACTCCCCTTTTTCCGGGAAAAAAATGATCTCTTTAGATCACGCAGATTTCCATTATCAGGAAGATAAACCCCTGATCCAAGGAGTGTCTTGCGATATCGAAAAGGGGCAGAAAATTGCGATCATTGGAAAAAACGGAATGGGAAAATCGACCCTATTGCAATTAATATCAGGCGACATCTCTCCTACAAAAGGCTCATACTCTTGTAGCTCTTCTTTAAAAAAAGGGATATTTGGACAAACGCACATTTTAAAACTCGACCTTGATCAAACTATTGAAGAAGCCATTTCTTCGGCCAATCGCAATCTTCCTTATGCCAAAGTCCGAGCGATCTGCGGTCAAATGCTATTTTCTCAAGATGCTGCCAAAAAAAGAATCTCTCTACTCTCCGGAGGAGAAAGAAGTCGAGTTCTCTTAGGGCAAATCTTAGCAACTCCTACAAACATCCTTCTATTGGACGAACCAACCCACCATCTCGATCTTGAATCTATCGAAGGTCTAATGGAAGCCTTAGAGTCCTATGAAGGCGCTATTGTATTAGTGACTCACAGCGAGTGGATGCTTGAAAGAATGAACCCTGATCTTCTCATTGTATTTGATGAAAACAGGCAAAAAGTCTTCTTAGGAAACTATCCAGAATTTTTAGAAAAAGAAGGCTGGCAAGAACCCTCCTTAAAAAAAGCAAAACCCAAACAAGCTCCCGTCAAAAACAAAGAGCCTTCGACCTCATCTTTAGAAAAAGAGATTGAGCGCATGGAAGCATCGATTGAAACTTTAGAAACAAAAAACAAGCAATTAGAGACAAAACTTGCGCTTGTTTATGAGGAGCCCACTGCCAAGGAAATTGCAGCTCTTCATCAAGAAATTGAAAAGCTCTATCAAAACCTGGAAAAAAAATATCAAGAGCTCGCTTCCTACAAAAAAAAATAGCCTTACGCGGTGCTATTAAGGGCCACCATAACAAGCGTTGTATTGTCGTAGGCTCCGTTTTTATAAAAAGAATACCCCATGGAATCGGCCGTATTCTGTAAAGAAAGTCCTTTTTCTGAAAAATATGTGTTCTGAATTACTCGAGCTATTTCTCGAGAAGTTGCAACATCGGTTGCTCCATCAGAAACGGCTACTAAAACCGCATTAGGGTAATCTGTTAAGTCTGTTTTAGAAAAAGTTACAGTGGGGTTTGTCCCAAGAACACTGTGATCTCCAATCGCACTGCCCATTCCTACATCGTAACTGATTCTACAAGACGGTTCATTATGTGCTTTCGTCACTGAACCACCCAAGGTTTCAACGATCGTCTTATGAGGCTCTTCATTGGGTTCTGCATCAATAGAGAGTTGTTTCCATCTATCTTGAGAAACCAGAACGGTTCTTGAATCTCCCACATTGGCTGTATACAGGAAGTTTCCGACTTTAACAGATACCGTAGCCGTAGATCCTCCAGCAGATTCTAAATACGCATAATCCAGCTCCACGAGAGCTTGTCTTAAAGCATTGCAAACGATTGCATCTAGGGTAAAGTCTGGGTAATTCGTTTTATCGGCAAATATCATCAAATGCTTTTGCAGAGTATCGCTCAAATAGGATTTTAGATGTTCTGCACATTTCTCTCCTGCATGACCATCAAAAACTCCCGTAAGGAGTATGGGATTAGCATCTAATAGAGGAATCGAAAATGTGGTCACTATAGATCTATCTTCCATATAAGGATAATCCCCTTGCGTAGAATGTACCACTGCAGGATATCCTAAGACGCTCAAAGAATCTGTTTTATGATAATAACTTACCAAATCTTTTGCGCCCCTAGCCTTTTGCACTTTCTCATTTTTTCGATAATGAGAAACCAATTCACACTTATCACCTATATCTACTTCAGAAAAATAAAGGAAATCGCCCAGCCCAAAGATCTGGCGTTGAGATTTCTGAGAAGAAGGATTCAGTAATATCTGCGAAATCTTTTCCTCTTCTTTCCGCAAAAGACTCTTGACGTCTCTTCGCGCAAGGACTCTCTTATTTCCTTCGAATACTTCACCACGTTTACATAGCAACTGATACTTTGATAGTAGATCAGGCATAAACACGATATTTGGCCTGTCTTTTATTCTCTGATACGCTTCTATCTCTTTAGAGCGTATAAGATTTGCAAAAGTAATAAGACCTATATGTGGAATTCGTTTTGCGTTATAAAGAGAGGAAATCGAAGAAGTTCTTGCCGGAGTGTAAAGTGCTGAATCTATTCCTTCTAAAGTCAAAGTCCCATAAGAGATCGGCCAAAAAAACACTTCTGTATCTTCTTGTTTTAATTGAATGGGAATCCCTGTTTTTTCCATTAAAATTTGCAAAGACTCTGGGGTTATTTCCTCTAAGGAAGAGTCTTCATTAGCCGATTCCCACAGAGATTTAAGATCTTTTGCCAATATTTCAATCGGCAAAACACTCTTCAGCATTGCCTGAAAGCCTTCCGTAGATTTCACGCTTGCTGCATTTTTCAATATCTCGACACTTCTTAAGCTCAAATCTGGATTCGGATTTTGTCTTAATTTTTTTTCAAACGCTTTATTTTGATAACAAATATGAAGCATGGCTGTCGCGTAGCCAGTAAAGAACCTCATGCTTGGATTTTTCGTTTTCATGCGAATATCCCCATCTTGTAAGCATTCTACTAAGATCGGATACTCCATAGGATAAAAACATTTATCTTTATAGAGAATTTTCCCAATTTCTGGGAAAGCCCCCTTCAGAGCGCATGGTTTCAGACCAGACGTTGGATCATTCAAAAAAATGGAGACTTTTTTCTGCAACTTGCCCATCAACGCTTCTATAATCGGAAGAGTTGCAAAAGCATCGCCATATCGAACCATTCGCACCAGATTTTCGAAGGACTCATGACTGAAATCTTCACTTAAATTCAGATCATCCCCTCTTTGAATGAATGACTCTCGAACCTTACGATACGTGCTTTCTCGATTCGGAGAATCCTCGAGTGCAGAACCTGCCAAGGTTCTTAAAAGATAGACCCAAGTTTGCATATGCTGAGGATTTTGAACATCAAGACCTGTTCTTAACATTTCGAATACTAGCTCTCGATCCGCATCTGAAAACATCGGGGCACTATAAGTAGCATCTATCAAAAATTGCGCAGACCCACTTTCCAAAATATGATCCCATAGACAAACGGCGTAGCTTAGAAAAAAGCTATCTTCTTTTTCTCCAATTTCTCTATAAAGCACTTCCAAACCGCTTGGCAGTGTTACAAGTTTTTGTTCAGAGATCAATGGTTGTTTTTTTCTATCCTTAGATCCCTGTATTAACGCATCTTCTAAAGAGTTTCTTTTGGGAAGATTTAAACGATGTCGAACAATAGAATCAGCCTTGTTATCAGATCGAGGGCTTTCTTCTATTCGCCCAACAGGTCGTAAATCGGTAGCATCCGAATTTACCACAGAAGGTGATTCTACTAGTTGGTACTGAGCTATTCGATCTACTCTAGGAGCTGTTTGAGACACTACATCAGGCGTACCCTGGCAACATGATAATATTGAATCCCAACATCCGGAAATAGCACTAATCATATATACCTACGCCAAGTTATGAATTTATACAGAGACAAAAAACAAAGATCCCAAAAATCAGATCGCGAAAGACTGTATTCCTAGACAGATTTAAAAAAAAGGCAAAAAAACCTTCCAGATCGGTTTAAGAACAAAAAACACACAATATGTTAATCTTTTAAAATAAGACACTTAGAACCATTAGAACACACCTCAAAAAACCACTTATTAAATCAAAAAACTAACAAACAACAAAAAAAGAATATAAATTGATTTTTAAACATAAATTAAAGTAAAATATATAATTAACTTAATTTATAGAGACCATTATGAGTTGGGAAATTTGCATATCTAACGGCTTTAAAGGAACATGCCAAGAAACGACACACTATTATCCTTTTTCTTGTGAAGCTGCAGAAAACAGCCCTACTGGGTTTGCCTTCCAAGATCAAGATGCCATAGCTCAAGCGATGATCATTGCCCCAATTGTATTAGGTGCGCTTTGCTGCTTAACCGCAGGAATTCAAACTATTGCAACAGAAGAACTCAGAAAAAAATTGCCACAAGCACTTGTGTCCTTAGTTCCTAAAACAGATGAAGCCGCCTCTAACTTTTTTCAAAGAATCACACCTCTTGCTACGGCAATACTAGGATCTAGCATTGCCGCTTCCACTGCAATAAAACTTTTGCCTTCAAGTATAGCGATAGGTGTAGCTGCTATCGGAGTTGTCGCACCACTTTCTCTTTACATGCGCGGATCTGAATGGATGAGCGAAATTTTATCCTATAAAAAAGACATCATAGAACTATGTAGAGAATGTTTTTCTCCTAAAGACAATAGCGCCTTAGAAATTGGCAGGGCTATTCGTAACATAGGACGTGTATTAGTCGGACTTGCCGTAACGGGTGTCTCCATTTGGTGGATGACAGATCTTCCTAAAATTATAGAAAACTCTTCGACCTATGATATGGCTTTGCCAGGACAAGTGCCAGGATTTGTCTTTTTAGAATACTTCCTATTTACAGCAGCCCATTTAGATCAGAGTTTTACGTATTTTATGAATAGCTCTAAAGAGGGAAAATCTCCTCTTTTAAATGGGCACACCTGGTTTCATGCGCTCAGTGCCGGACTTACAGCTGCTCTTCCCTTTCTCTACTTACATGCAGATCTAAGGATTCATCACACTTTACTTGCCTCTGCTTTTATGCTTCTTCCATTCCACAGCTTAAAATTTCTAGGTCTTGCGCTTATGGCTGATGGATTGAACTATAGGGCCAACAACTCAGGATTCATCACATATAATTGCGATACTCGTGGCAATCATTTCAACGAAGTTTTTAATCCATTTGGAGTAGACAACGTAGCTGTCAATAATTTCGCTTCTTTATTTTCCTACACTGCCTTCGGTTGCTGTTTAGAGCAAATGGCTATTAACATAGAAAAAGCAATCCGATCTTATAATCCCCGTCCAAATCCTCTTCATGAACTAGAAGAGCCTTTAGACGTGGATCGCGTTTAACTCCAGCTTAAAGGCTGATAAATCGCCTCATTCTCTGGTTGTAATACAAGATTTCCACAAGCAATAAGAGGATTGGATATCAACTCATCTTGCTGCTTTATCCGAATGTTCATTTTTATCTCATTCATGAATGCCTGCAAAGAAACAGGATCGATACGCTCTAAACTGCGATCAATAGACACAGATTCCCATAAGGCTTTAAGACCTTTCACTAGAGTTTGAAGCATCAACGGATTTTGTAAAATCTCCTCAAAACTTTGCTGCTCCCCTAATTCTGCAACAGATTCTAAGACTGTTATACATTCTGAACTTAAATTTGAATGAGTCTTAAGTTGTTCCACACGGTATGCATTTCCCATACAAGCATAGAGTATCGCCGTAGCATAGCCTGCAAAAAATGTCATGTTAGGACGATTTGTTTTGATAGAAAAACTATTGTCTTCCAATTTTGTTACAACAACCGAAAAATCTATAGGAATGTAGCACCCTTCATGGTGCAAAAGCTTACTCGCTACAGGCAAATCAGTTGGCCGGCTAAGAGCTCTAAGCCCATATTGAGGATCATCTTGCAATACAGTCACAGAGTTTCCAAGCGTCATCGTAAGAGCTTGTATAATGGTAGGAGTTCCTGGAATATCTCCATAACGAACCTTTCGCACGAGATACTCAAAATCCTCGTCATTAAACTTAGGATGTAGACCTCCACATTCTTCTAGAGAGTGAAGCTCTTTCACAACTCTTTCATAAACTGCTACCCGATCTTCACAATCTTCTAAAGCAGTACCTGCCAAATTCCTCAAATACATGACCCAAGTATGCATCATATAATTTGATTGAAAATTGGGGGGATTTTTAATATTTCTAGCAAAAATCTTCAAACGTTCGCATTCTGAAGTAGTTCCCAAAAACATCGGATTATTTCTAATAGCATCTAGTAAAAATTCCGAATTTTTACTTTTTGAAATTTCTTTCCAAAGACACACAGCATAGCTTAAGTAAAAACTATCTTTTTTATTTACGATCTCTCGGCCTCTTACTTCAGCTCCACTTGGCAGTGTTATCAGCTTTTCCTCTAAAACCATGGACTTAGATTTTATGGACTTACTTTTCTTAAGTTCCTCCCCATACAAAATAGTTCGCTCTGTCTCATTTAGAGAAACACGAGAAGGAAGATCTGCTCGTTTATAAGATACGGGATTTTGATGCAGCGATAAGGAAGATTTGGCAACACCCAAAATTCTTTTTTGGGGTCTAAAATCATTTAACAATGAAGATGTGGCCATCTCTTTTGGCTCTGAAGAAAATGGCAAAGCCGTTAGGCTCATGTTCTCATGAGATGTGCGATATCGATTCCATTCTGTTTCCGCCCCCAACTCTTCAACATCTTCTCCAAGCTGTAGCTCCAAAAAGTTTCGAAATTTAGAGGATAGCAAGCCCTGCTCTTCCTCTTCTTGAGAGGGTATTTCATTCATTAACTCGCTCAATAAATTTCGTCTTGGAGAAGGTGTCGCAATAGCACTCTTTTCATCTCTTTGTAGAAAAGATTGCTCAGCATTTTTTTTAACAGAAACTGACGATGTCAGAGTTTTTTGAGCAACATCTGAAATTTTAGGATTAGCTCGTAGTCCTCTTGCATATTTACCACAAGCAACTACGGCAAGAGCAACTCCAGTCGCCAATACCGCCGAAGCGCCAACTACCCATAAATCTTCTGAGGAAAGCGTATTAATCATATTTTACCATTTCAATTTGCGAGATTACGTTGAGATTAAAAAACACTAAAAAAGCACTTACAAAAACTTTGGATTGCGGATCCAACTGAAAATAAGATTTGCAGATCAATTCAACTATTTATTTAGAACTACAACAAATGACGTATTTCTATTCCCATAACAAACAAACTAAACAGGAAAAGAGCTGACAAAAACAACTTTTTACCCATCTTCATAGGACCTTGTTGCCCTTTATGGATCAAGAAAAACAGCAAAACGGGATAGATGCCGTTGAGCAAACTTTCCCCTATTCCTCCAGCAACTCCCAGCGCGCGATCAAAAAGATGAGGATCTAATGCCACACAAACTAGCGGAGGAATTAACGCTAAGAGAATTGCATAGATACGGCGATTGAAATGCTTTCTTTTTCCAAGAGCTTCTTGAATAAAGTCCACCAAAGAAAACGAGACTCCTAAAAAAGAAGTCGTAAGTGCAAAAAATGCAAAAGTCTGTCCTAAAACAAAAATATGAGGATGACCTCCTTGGGCTAGAGCATAGGTAACAGGAAGTCCTTGAGATAGCACATCTGTTAATGCTTGCAAAGAAAGCGCTCCTAAAACAAACCACTGCCAAATTACATAAAGAACAAAAGCTAAAAAAGTTCCTAAGATGATAGAAATCCGCAACGCTTTTTTATCCGACCCAAGATATTGGGTTAAAGAAGGGATAATATTGTGATATCCAAATGCACCAAAAAGAATAGGAATTGCAGCTATAGAAAAAGTCAGGGGTTTTGCCAAAAGCCTATCTACACATACATCCCCTTTCCCTAAGAAGATGATCAAAGGAAATAGGATAAGCATGCCCAAAGAAAGAACTGCGTTAGTTTTATCTATAAAACGCGCTCCTAAAGCTACAATACCGCCAAAAAAAACAGCAAAAAACGCAATTTCTTGTCCGGAAGACAGAGAAAGCCCCAGGGAAGAAAGACCCAACCCTAAAAGAGGAGATCCTCCAGAAAAATAGGCCACCATGAGGGCATAATATAAAAACAAATAGAGAAAAATGGTGATCCATTTACTTTTCTTCCCTAAAAGCTCGGAGGAAAGGGTGATGAAATTAGAACCTCGAGGCATACGAAGAGCTACTTCTAGCAGCAAAAGACCTGTAATTGCCATAAAAACCCATACGAGCAGAGTTGCCAAAAAAGCGGCACCAAATCCCCCTTGCGCGGTCATCAAGGGAATACCTAACATGCCAGCTCCCACCGTCGTTCCAAAAACCATCAAAGAGCCGCTAAATAAACGGGTCCAAGAAAATCGAGAGCCTAAAGAAAAAGTATTTTGCATTGAGTGTTTTTTTGTATAAAATGAGGTAAGATTTTACTTTTGAATTCCCATTCGTGTCAATATGGAAAAATGTCGCTTTTTAATAAGAGTATCTCCAAGAGCTTTCCGTTCCGAATGCTTGGGATGGGAAGAGAATATATTAAAAATAAAACTACGAGCAATTCCTGACAAAGGAAGCGCTAATGAAGAACTCATCGCCTTTCTTTCCTCACGCCTTCAAGTCTCTAAATCCTGCATTACCCTACAAAAAGGACATACTTCTCGTTTAAAACAAATAGAAGTACTAGGCCTTTCTTTAGAAAAAGTTCAGGAGCTACTCGGGCAGTAAATCTTTTTTTTCTTCCAAAAGATTTTGAATTTTGATTTCAATCAAGTGGACCTTATCTATCGATTCCTGCTCTAGAAAAAACTCTCTCCGGGCTTCTAAATAATTGCCTCGATCAAATTGCAGCCGTCCTCCTTTATCGCGATGGGAAGAGGATTTTCTTTGCAGGTGTTTTTTTTCTTTTTCTAAGCAAAAAATATCTTGATCGATCTTTGCGATTCTTTGGAGATCCCCGTCTTCTATGGCGGCTATGGAAAGAAAAAAACACATGACTCGTATCAATCTTCTCCCCTTTCGCTAAATCATATAAATATTTTTTTAACCAATAAAAATCAACTCTTCATTAAACAACTAATCGGATATACTGAGGATTTTAAGGAACACACGTACTAATATGCGCATTTGGGGATTTTTAATAAGAAGCCTAGCCCTACTGCTTCTTTGTTCTTCTTTTAAAATGGCAGATCGCCTTTTAGAAGGAAAACCTGGGGATTACATCGTTACCCAGCAAGATCGAAACTATTCCCTTCTTTTTTTAAGAGAACTTCGTAAAGATGCGTTTCTTTTCGAAGAGATCACAGTTCCTGTACATCTAATCAATAAATCTTCTCCGCCATGGAAAGAATGGCTTTCACAAGGTGCTCCAGGCCACACTTCTTGGGTTCAATACGAGATCGATCCTTCAACATTTCAACTTATAGAAGCCTACTCCTTTTCTAAAAATGGTTGGATGTATCTCGATGAAACAGATTACATGCTCTCCAAACTCCTTTCTCTCCCGTTATCACACATTCCACACGCTGATAGAAAAAAAATAGGACCAGCTCCTCGAGAAGATGAAGCTGATCGAAGAAAGCTCTGGAATCCCCCCTTTGCATTCGAAGGGAAAAAGACCCCATCTACATCAGAGGCCTGGAAAACTTTTTGGCCACAAGACAGCTCACTACTTTCTTCTTGCCAAATCACTCTGTATTTCCCCCCAAAAGAACTATCGACGTTCCCTTCTTGGATTGAAGCAAGTAACGGTCATTTTAGCTATGCAATCAAGCTTATCGATTCAGGAAAAAATATTGAATCTCCATTAAAACGCACACTACCCCATAGACCGCCTCAAATCTTAAAACCCGTCCTTACGGAAAAAAATCAAATACTCATCTCCATTAAGGCCTCCCAATACTATAAATCCTTTTCTCTTTTTGCCTCAGACATTACAAAACCAAGATCTCGTATTGGCCCCATCCCGTTTTCTTTAAAGAACGGAAAAAATCCAGAAGAACATGTTTTGAGCATTGCGATAGAAGATCTTTCCGCTGTTTTTGAGAAAAACCACCACTATAAATGGCTACTACTTCCGGAGAGTGCGGAAGCCTTTGTAATTGAATCGGATGACTTTTTCCGCTGGTCTCCATAAGTTATGAACAAATTTCGTCAACAAAAAAAATTCCCCGGCCCCACAACTATCTCTCAAGCCATTTTCCTGAACGCTACATTTGCAAATCACTTAAAATAAGCAACTTGCAAAACATTAACCTAAACGATCACCAAATAACTCAACACAAAGAAGATAGGAAATCTCGAGAGATCTCCCTATAAATCTTCCACTTTATCAACAAGTTTTCCACATAGTTTTCTCTAAATCTATCACTTTGATGTCTTTCCGAAAATCTACCAACACCAAAAAAAATGATGAAAAGAGCAGGAAAATTAGAAAGCTTTTTTGGAGATGAGGTTCATCGATTCTAAGGGACTGCGCGAAAATTTCACTCAAGAACCTCGCGCAGAATACGAGATAAGACCATCACTCGTAGATTATGTAATTAACCATCTTTCATATGCTTCTAAAAGAGATTCCCCTTCCTCGACTGTAAAAGATTCTTCTTCTAAATCTTCACAAAAATCTGCAAAAGATCCTTCATACCAGTTCGGGTCTTCCATAATTGCATTTACCCGTTTCTCTATTTCCTCTCGTAATATTTCTTTATTACCTTCTATTTCTTCTGATAATAACTCTAGCCCCCCTACTATTTCTTCTACTGATAATTTTAGAACTTCTACCATTTCATCTTCTAATCCTTCTTCAGCCGCTTCGATCTCATCTAAAATAGAGTAGAACAATTCCCTGTAAGGTCCACAAACACTTTCCATAACACTCTCCTTTTTATATTTTTATAGTTTGTACAGCGCCTATAAGCTCAACAGGCACTACTGTTAGTGTATTTAAAAAAAACAAAACAGTCAATAAATTAATTTAAAAAAACACCGCAAACAAATAAAAATAAACAACATAAATACACTATTACCAAGCAATAAAGACTTGAAAATTAGGAACTATGTCCATGAAAAGGAACGTTACTCTTTTCCAAAAACAGATTGCCTATTTTACCCCTCTTTTGCATAAAGAGTCTTATGCAAGAAAAAAACTCTCCTTTTACTTCCACTTTCCCCTTAAAACAGCAAGTTATTGCAGGCGTCATCGTTTTTTATGAAGAATCGACAGAAAACCTAGCTCCTCATTTTTCCCCTAAAGAAGCTGCTCAGTTCTCTCTTTTAGTCTGCGAAGCGCAGATCGATCCCAAAAAAGCCTACAGTCAAGCTCTAGCATGGAAAGAAGAGAGAAAAAACCATCCCGCAATAGACAATTTACTAGCGTTTTTGCATCTACAGAATAAAGAGTTGAAAAAAGCGGAAGAGCTCATCAAGCAATCTTATGAAAACTACCCCGACTATCTTTTTGCAAAAATCAACTATGCAGATCAATGCCTCAGAAAAAAACAAAGGAAAGAAATCCCTCGTATTTTCCCAACCTTTGAACTATCGAAGCTACTTCCTCATAAAGCAGCTTTTCATGTATCCGAGTTTCGAGGCTTTATGATCCTGTTGGCTCGATATCACCGTCAAATAGGCAAAAAAAAAGACGCTCAGAAATATTATGAATACGCCTATACGGCAGATCCATCTCATCCAAGTGTGATAGCTCTAGAAAAAGAGCTCTTTAGAAATTTTAAGCCGTATAAAAGCTTGCTCCAATTTTTAAAATTCTTTAGAGTGGTCGCCAAAAACTCTAGAGGATGATCCTATCATGAAGCGCTTCTTTTCCTCCCTCCCCTTAAAAAAAGCTACGAAGCTACTAATCAGTGCCTTCCATCTCTTTGAACGAAAAAAATCTAAACTCTCCGCTGAACAAAAAAAACTTTTCGAAAAAGAACTGACTACCCTTCAAGAAATCATCCTGAACAAGGAAAGTAAAAGCGTAAAAAAACAAAGTAAAGTTGTGCAAAATCTTGCAGAAAAACTTCTTCCTAAAGCTCCCTGGGAAAAAGCAGGAAGTTTTATATTAGCGTTAGCTGTTGCTCTTTGTCTTGCTTTCGTCATCCGGCAAACTCTTTTTGAACCGTATGAAATCCCCACAGGATCAATGCGCCCTACTTTTAAAGAACACGATAGGCTTGTAGTCTCTAAGACTTCTTTTGGAATTAATTCACCGTTTCGACTCAGACAAATGTACTTTGATCCGCAATTAGTTCAAAGAAGTGGAACTGTTGTCTTTTCTGGAGAAGACATGGATATCCGCGATGTAGATACACGTTATTTCTATCTTTTTCCTGGAAAAAAACAATATGTCAAACGGTTGATAGGGAAACCTGGAGATACTCTATATTTTTATGGAGGTCGCATCTATGGAATCGATTCAAATGGCCTTGATATTTCTGGACAATTACAACCCTCTTGCTTAGATCGCATTGAGCACATCCCTTTTATTCAATTCGAAGGAAAAGTTTTAACCCCTCCTCAAGCAGTTCAAGGAGTCTATTCTCCTGCTGTTATTTACCAAATGAACGAACCTGTTGCAAAGCTCTCTTTAAACTCAGCTCAGCAAGTTTCAGGAGAAATGCTCCCCATACTCGTTGACGCAAACAAAATTTCCCCTCCCCCGGCTACATACGGGGATCTTTGGGGAATCAAAAATTTTGGAATGGGCCGTCTCTTGACCAAACAAGAAATTTTGCAATACACAAAAGAAACCTTACAAGGCATTCCTGAAGGGGTACTTTATTTAGAAATCACTCACAATCCTAATTTACAAAATAGTAAAGTCCGAAGAGATATTCGAGGACGTATGCGACCGACATTAGGACTAAATACTTCGGTAATTCCTTTAAACGCACAACAGATTAAAACACTTTTTAACAGTCTCTACACGGCCCGATTTGTGGTGAAAAATGGACTTGCTTATCGCTATGGCATGCCAGAGACTTCCATACAAAGCCCCTACCTTCCAAAGCTGTCCAATGTTCCTGATGGGACCTATGAGTTTTACTACGGGAAAGCCTACAAAATCTCTTTCGAAGGACTCTGCTTTGAACTTCCCCCAGAGCACCCACTCTACGAACTAGACCCTCAAAGAGTACAGCTACTGTATAACTTCGGGATCGAATGGGATACACGAGTAATGCCACCAAACAACTACGGAGTGATGTTCCCTTCTCGTTATGTATATTTTCGTGACGGCGCTTTGTGCGTTATGGGAGCCCCTTTATTTCTCCCATCTGACACTTCTTTGCAATATTTCCTGCACGCAGAGCTAATGAAGCAAGACTCCTCTATCGACAAAAGCTATGTCCCTTTTGTTGATCATGGAGCTCCTCTTAACCCTGATGGCAGCTTAAATACTGCGATGGTAAAACAATTGGGACTTGCAGTCCCAGAAAAGATGTACCTTGTTTTAGGGGACAATCACGCAATGAGCGCAGATAGCCGAGAATTTGGATTTGTTCCAGAACAAAACCTCAAAGGAGCCCCTGACTGCATTTTCTGGCCTCCAGGACCTCGCTTTGGATCTCCCAATCAACCCGCATATCCTTTTATGAACTTTCCAAGGGCTATTATGTGGACAGTTGTTGCCGGTGCAATTTTGGCATACACTCTTTATCAAAAAAGAAGAAATAAACTGCCTCTATTATAGATAGGGATGATTCCTATGCGAATGATTGATCTACCTAGTGATACTGTAACAAAACCATCTCCAGCTATGCGCTAGGCAATTTTCCTAGCCGAGCTTGGAGATGACGTAATGGGAGAAGATCCTACGGTTATTGACATCCTCCCCTCCCTAAAAGAAGGGGATTCCTACGGCGTTCAGCTAAAAGCTAACTGACTCACTTCGGCGGGTTCCTGCTTCATTGAGAGGCTCTTTGCCGACTCTCCACAGGCTAACAAGCGATATCCTCGCTCTAATACGTTAACTACGCCAACCATATCGGCATGATTACTGTAATTGCAAATAACACATTCAAATAATGCTTGCGTCTTGCGATTATCAGCCGAAAAATGATGACAATCTGGACAGGTTCGGCTCGTATTAGCTGCAGGCACAGTAAGTAACATTCCAGCAGCCCAATGCAAGCGCCTGTTAGTTAAAAAGATAGAACTTTATCATCCATTAGACAGACAACCCACATCTAATCTCAACACATCTTCACGAAAAAAATAATAAACGTAAATCGCTCTAAACTTACACACTATAAATTAAACAAAACAAACATATACAAAATTATTGAATTTTTAATCTAATAATGAGATAATGTTATTATAAGATTAATATAAATACGGAGATTTATAAAATATGTTGTGGCTTTCTGAAGAATTAAAAGAATCGCATCCTTTATTCAATAGCGTTCAGTATGTAACTCAGCAATCTTGTGAAAGACAAGAAACTGAAATGAACTATAAAGACATCAACCGCAAATTCATCTCTTTTGATCTACGAGACAAAGCAATGATGTTATTGGTCGGTATGACAGTGAAACCTTTTGGGTTCTTCGAAAATATGCACGACTATTTGATCGATTCTAGCATTCGTTTTTTTAGAGTTTGGGCTGAAAAAGCCATTGCTAAAAGAGGAGAGATCCACTTACGTAAGTTGTACATGAAACACCCTGAAAAATTCTTTAATGTTGAATTCGAAAACAAAAAAAGTACCAGCACAAAGTTAGCTAAAGGTTGTTATATCATTAACGAAATATGCAACGTAAAACGCGTATCTCTACATGAGAAAGAGCAATTTCCGAGCATGATCAATGATTTCCGTAGAACTATGGAAAAAGAAAGCCAACAGGCTCACCAAGACAACCTAATCGGTTCGTCTTATTCCGAAGGTGAAAATGAGGCAAAACTAATTCCTATAGCAAACCGCAGCGCGGCACAGTAATATAATATTTCTAACACCACTTGTCGCTATCAGAGCGATGAGTGGTGTTCTCATTTAACCTTATAAAAACACTCTCTCATCTAGTCAATTGAACAGTTTTTCTGCACATTGAAAAATCGCAATTTTATTTTAAAAATATGCTGGGTGTATTTTCTACCATTTCTTACATCATGTTTGTGTTGTGGCTTTGCCGCTCCTAATAACCTATTCAAATCTGATCATTCGATCTTTTAAATAAACACGTTAACCAAGCAGTGTTGTTAACGATTCACCCGTCGAATTTCTTTGAAAAAAATCGGGAAGTTGCCTTCTCATCCAGATCGACAATAACGAGGAACAGGAGAATCCCGAAAATGCGCAGCAAGCGCGGATTTAAGTTTTTTTAAACCTTCAAGATCAATACAAACACAAAAACACCAAGAAAAAGATCTCTCCTTAGATTTCTCCAAGGAGAGATCTTAAAGGATTTAGGAACGAGGGCAAACCCTCAATCCAATAATAGATGGTTCTCCATTGAGATCGACAGCATTACCTTCTAGATCGGATACAAAAGTAAAAGTACGCGCTAAAATTTCATGACAGATATATTCTTGATAGTGGTGGAAGCACTGCTCTACTTTAGGAGAAGTTTTCATCTCTACAAAAATCCGATCTGTTACTGCAAACCCATGCTCTTTTCTCATAAGATTGATCTTATTAACGATTTCTCGAGCCAATCCCTCTTCTTCAAGCTCTGGAGTAAGAGCTGTATCTAAAGCTACAGTAATCGCATCTAATGAGTGCGCGACAACTCCTTCCAATACCTTCCTCTCTACACTAATATCCTCTGAAGTCAGAACGATCCTCTCTCCTTCTACCTCTATTTCTACAGACTGACCTGAGAGGAGTTGTCTTAAATTCTTCTGATCAAAAAGGCGAACCGTTTGATGTACAGCATCCATTTTCTTGCCTACTTTTTTTCCTAAAAGACGGAAATTCGGCTTTGCTGTAAGGGCGACAAAAGCAGTTTCTTCAGCATGGTAGTGAACTTCTTTTACATTGAGCTCTTCTGCGATCAAATGCTGTTTTTGGCGTAAAGCAGCTAACGTCTTTGCATCCGATGAAACAACGTGAGCTTTAGAAAGTGGTTGTCTGACTTTGATTTTATGCTCTTTACGAAGAGCATGACCACTACTAACCACCGCTTGCACAGCTGCCATCTCCTCTTCTAACGCCACATCTCTCAAGCCAGTATCCTCTTTAGGAAAATCGCAAAGATGAACAGAAGTAGAATCCTCATTTTTACGAAGCTGCTGATAGATTGCCTCACTTAAAAAAGGAATAAAAGGAGCGGAGATTTTAGCAAGATTGATCAAAACCGTATACAAGGTTGCAAAAGCCTCTTCTCGGTCTTGAGACTGCACTTCCGACCAAAAACGACTACGACTTCTGCGAATATACCAATTAGTAAGCTGCTGAATAAATTCCACAAAAGGGGAAACAGCTTTGCTAAGATCGTAAGCATCCATATGAAATTGCACATCGCAAGTGAGTTTCTGCAATAAAGAAAGGATCCATCGATCAATATCTGCTTCAGGGAGCTTTTGTAAAACAGTCGGCTTCCATTGGTAAATATCGGCATAGGTGGAAAAAAAGATATAACAGTTCCAAAAAGGAATGAGGACTTGCCTCATAACAAGCTCTACACCTTTTTCTGAAAAACGCAGATCCTCTGCTTGCACAGCCGGGCTGTGCAAAAGATACAGTCTTATCGCATCTGCCCCGTACTGGTTAATCACAGCATCAGGCTCTGGATAGTTTTTGAGCCGTTTGGACATTTTAGAGCCATCTTCTGCTAAAAGAATGCCATTGACGATCACGTTCTTAAAGGCAGGTTTATCAAATAAAGCTGCAGCTAAAACCGTTAATGTATAAAACCATCCCCTGGTTTGATCAAGTCCCTCTGCAATAAAGTCTGCAGGAAAAGCATCCATCGTCTCAGACTTATTTTCAAAAGGATAATGATTTTGCGCATAGGGCATAGAACCTGATTCAAACCAGCAATCAAATACTTCTGGGACTCTTCGGAAGATCTCTCCATCTTCTTCAAAAATCAGGTCATCGATAAAATGCCTATGGATATCGGTAATTTTTTGCCCAGTCTTTTTCTCAAGCTCTGCAATAGAGGAAATAACACGAATATCTCCTTTAACATTTCGCCAAAGTGGGATAGGAGTTCCCCAATATCGATTGCGAGACACAGCCCAGTCTCTAGCGTTTTCAAGCCACTTTCCAAACCTTCCATGCTGAATATGCTCTGGAACCCAATGAATTTTCTCATTAGCGGCAAGCATTTTATCTTTGATTTTTTCGACAGCGATAAACCAAGTTCTCACAGCTTTGTAAATCAAAGGAGTGTCTGATCTCCAGCAAAATGGATATCTATGACGAATTTGTCCATGATGAAAGACTTTCCCTTCCCCTTTGAGCCGCTTGATAATCTCTTTATCCGCATCTTTCACATAAGTTCCCTTTAAATCAGAAACTTCTTCTGTAAAGCGTCCATTAGAATCTACAGGACAAACAAGCTCAATACCAGCTTTCAAACAAGCATAAAAGTCTGTTTCACCAAAAGCTGGTGCTGCATGTACAAATCCTGTCCCCTCTTCGCTAGAAACATCGTCATCTAAAAGGATTTGAAAGGCGCCCTCACTCATTTTGTCTGCAAAATAAGGAAGCAGTGGATGGTAACTTTGCCCCGCAAGCTTTTCGCCTGATATACGCTCGATCACTTCATACGCATCTTCAGATTTAAAATACCTTGGCAAAGAGCTTTCTGCCAAAAGATAACAAGATCCAGTTTCTTTTACATGGACCTTTGCATACAAAATTTCCTTATGAGCTAAGATCGCTAAATTGGAAGGAAGAGTCCACGGGGTTGTCGTCCAAACGAGCAAATGCACTTTTGGATCTTCTTTCAATGCAAAAAGAACAGTTAAGGATGGATCATCTACGTCTTTGTAATTTAAATTCGCTTCAAAGTTAGAAAGAGGCGTTCCCAATTTCGCCGAAAAAGGCATTACTTTAAACCCTTCATATACAAGACCTTTTTCATAGAGCTGTCCAAAAACCCACCAAACAGACTCCATAAAAGACATATCCATCGTGTGGTACGTCCCATCAAAAGAAACCCAGCGTCCCATCCGATCGACGGTGCGCTTCCACTGTTCTGTATATCGTAAGACAATAGATCTACACTCTTCATTGAATTCTGGGATTCCAAAACGCTCAATAGCAGAAGCTCCTGATAGTTCATTGGCTTTTTCAATCTCATTTTCGACAGGAAGGCCGTGGCAATCCCATCCAAAGCGTCTTGGGACATAAAAGCCCTTCATAGCTTTGTAACGAGGCAATACGTCTTTGATGGTTCCAGCCAAAATATGCCCATAGTGTGGAAGGCCTGTGGCAAAAGGAGGTCCGTCATAAAAAGAAAATAAAGGAGATCCCTTTCTTTGCTCCAAGGATTTTTCAAAAATTTTCTGAGACTTCCAGAATGCGAGGACTCTTTCTTCTCTATGAGGGAATGACTCTTGTTGTTTATGTTCGAACATATTATTGCCGCTTTTTTTCATAAGATTTTGTATAGGAATGTTATCTTATAAAACCCTTATCTTTCTAGAGGAATAAAAATACAGGGCAAAAAAACAGCCATTGACGCAAAAAAGCTTCCCATGGGAAGATAGATTCCCTATAGTAAAGATCTCGGGGGTGTACTGGTTTCGACTTGGAAATGAAGTAACGGTGGCATGCGGAGGTTGTTGGATGGCCTCCTTAAAAATCCAACAAAAACAATAATTGTCGAAACTAATGTTTACGATACGGAGTTAGCTGCTTAATAGCAGTTAATACCCGATAGCTTAAAACCTGACCAGGAGTTTTAAAACTATCGTCATTGACCCTGGTATGACCCTCAGCGTTTACCCTTTTTAAGCTGGGAAGTCGAGATCGCTAAGTAAGGGATCTAATCCGTAGAGGGGCGTCTTCCTTCAAGGTTAGTATTATCAGGAGGCGATAAGCATGTAGTCATTGTTATAGAGTTTGCTAAGGACGAGAGTTCGATTCTCTCCACCTCCAATTGCTTGGACACTCTTTGTATCCAATCATGGCATTAAACGGCTCACACACCTGTGTGAGCATGTTTTTACCATCTAATTTCAAGTTCTGAAACATCAAATTCAAAAGTTGTCGTTTTTCATCCACTTCAGAACTTTCGAATAGCTCCCTTGCACGAGATGCCAATTTTAGCACCATATTCGCTGTTATATAGAAGTTCTGGTCAGCAGTCTCATGCCTCTTCATTTCCTCTATAAGCTCAACCTGCCGAGCTTTGTATTCTTTGACCTTTTCGAGGTACATTACCTCATCAATGACTCCATCCAGCTTATCATCATAAATCTGGCTAATGCGTCGTTGTACTCGATCCTGCTCCTTCCGAAGTGCGGTCATGCTTTCCTTATGAAATCGAGCCTCAGAATGATGAATTTCCCTCAGATACTCAGTAATCGTTACAATCTGTTCTTCATTGAGGGCAATATGGTCAAAATATTCTAATAAAGGCTTTAACAGCTCTTCCTCTCGAACGTAGACCCTTTTACATCCGCCTTTCCCATTTGTGCAGCTATAGTAAATGTATTGTTTCTTTTTGATCTCTGGAGTCACCACACACCCGCAATGAGCGCAGGTGATCATTCCTTTTAAAATAAACGGCTTTGCCCTTGTTTTGTGAGGCTTTGACTGATACCCATCAATGATCTCCTGAACCCTCTTAAAAGTTCCAGGAGTCGTGAGACATTCGTAGTAGTGACTCACTACTCCATATTTGGTTTCCATGGTTCCGGCATAGAAAGGCTTCTTCAACAGCTTATTGATTTGAGATATTGCTAAAGGCTTTCCGTTCTTTGCACGAACCCCCATAGCAGTCAATTCTTCCTGCACCTTCCGCAGGGAATAACTTCCAGTCGCATAGAGTTCAAACATTTTAGTAATAAAAGGAGCTAAAGCAGGATCAGGTATGATCGTCTTATTCCCTTGTTCATCTACAGAATGAATATATCCTGTGGGAGCCAGCCCCATCCAAATACCGTTTCTAGCAGATTGCTCTTTAGCTCTTTTGATATTATCGCTCAGCTGAAGCACATACGACCTCGCGAACATCACACCCATATCCCAGCGAAGAATATCTGAGCTATTCGATTTCAAGTTGAGAACAAGCCCTTCACGAATGAAGTGAATCTCCACCTTACCTTCTTTTCGAAGGTCCTCCAATACAACCGACTCCTTAAAACCACGTTGAACTCTATCAACCGTATCAGCTACAAGGGCGATCGGCTCTTTTGACTTTTGGATTAGCTCCAAGATTTTTTGAAATTCTTTTCGGGTATCTTTAGTCGAAGACTCTGCAATAGCAAAAACCTGATAAACTTGAAGCCCTTTCCGCATGGCATATTCTTGAAGCCTACGTTCTTGCGCTGGAATACTCATTCCTTCTTGCTGTTCTCTAGAGGACACGCGAGCTAATAAAATTGCTTTCATAGCCTACCCTTGAGCTGGAGCAGCAATTACATTAAGAAGCTTTTCCAGATCAATTTTCTTATAAAGACGATACTGATTATTAGGATTGCGATGAGCCTTAAGCTTCCCTAGCTTTTCCCAATTTCTGAGAGTACCCGGAGAAACACCTAAAAGGGCTGCTGCGTCTTTAATTTTGAGATATTCATCTATCTTATGCATCGTATGTTAGCTCCAATAAAATTAGAAACAATATCAAAGATTATAAAACCCTACAATCAAAGACATCTTTTGAAAGTGTTTTTTTGCGAAACAAACCCATTTTTAGCTAACTATTGAGAGACTTTCATCCCGTCTTTCCTCCTGAAGAGTTCTCAATTCCTTAAGTGCACGATATAGAAAATTTTCTAAAGACCGTTCATACCTCGATAAAACAACCATACTCGCAGATGAGCTACCGCTAAATACCTCTCGGTAAGAATAATCGTTAAAATAGTCGCTTTTTTCTTTTTCAAAGATGAGGGTTTCAACGTGCACAATCCGTCTTAATCTCCATGCTGTAGAAATTACTCTATCTGCTAGAAAACTCTCCAAATTGCCTCGAGGAAATAAATTCTGAAGAATACTCTCACGAAAATCTTCATACACTTCCCTTTCTTCCTGGTTAATCAATACCTGAGAAGAGAGAATACCGTGCTTCACTGCATTCTGAGCAACAACAGCCCTGCCCTGAATAGAAATAGGACCTGTTGATTTTTTAGCATTATTTCGATTTGCTTCAATTTGTTTGGTTGTAGTCATCTTCACCCTCCTTTGTGGTGTCTGTCTGTCTTGCACCCTTAGGGAAAAGACAGACGGACATACTTATTTCTTCCCTTTAACCTCCGGCAAATCACCTTTTTCCCGAGCCTTTTTAACTAGTCCTTCTATTTTTGCCTTTGATACCTCTAGTTCCTTAGCAAGCTCTCTATATGATTTCTTTTTTAGAATGCCCTCAATAACTTCATCATATAGATCATCTTGTACTTCTTGTATTTTCCAACAAAGAGCCCCATTCTCATCGCTCGCTAGATTGGCTATGAATGGTTCCGCATCATCGCCAAAAAAGCTTCTCGCTTTTTCGATATGTACCTCAAAAGAAGCCCCTTCAGAAAAAGCATAGCTGTCACTGTGTTTAAGCTTGATCACAGTATCAAGAGCATCCTCTCTTCGGCTTGTACCTCTTGGTCTACCACTACGCCCAGCGTGATGAACAAGCAACACACTCACACCTTTTGTTCTAAGTTTTAAAATCCATGTTTGAATTGGAGCCCAAGCATCGGCTTCGTTTTCTTGCATACCAGGCGCTAATGTAGAAAGATTGTCTAATATGACAAGCTTTGCATCCCATATTACGGCTTCTATAAGCTTTTGCCCATATTCCGTAGAAATATCCGGTATCCCATTTTCCTGGCGCTCGGGAGTAATCAGACGGAAATACGAAGGGTCTTTTAAATCGACTCCAAAGCCTGCTATGAGCTTTGTCATCCGATCCTGCATTAAATTTGCCGGCATTTCTCCATCTACATAGAGAACTTTAACTGATGTCTCGCACTTCCATTTAAGGAAAGAGGTACCGCTAGCAATGGCATAACCAATAGAAAGAGCTAAAAAGGTTTTTCCCACCCCCCGTTCGCTATATAGAAGTGCTAATCCTTGCGAAGGAATAATCGGTTCCAAAATCATTTTTCTTTCAGGAAAAGTCGTGGCCAAAAACTCTTGAATATTAAGCGTCACTAATCCCTGAGCAACACTTTCATTTTCGACTTGGAATTCCTCTGTTTTTTCAACTAATTCAAACAGTTTTTTTATCGTATGCCCATCGCGAAGCCAATCAGAGATATCTTGACCGCTTTTTTCCTGAAATTCTAATCCTGGAAGCTTTACGACTTTAACCCTCGCAACCTTTCCTTCTAAAAGGGATAACCATTGATCTCGACGCTTATGGCCAGCAGAGTCCTCATCGTAAAGAAGCACTATGTCGCTACCTTTCAACTGGTCCACATATTCCCCTCGAAGACTAGAACCGGCTCCTTCAATTGGGGTGGTTGCGATAATCCCATGCAAGCGAAGCCTCTCAGCATCTTTTTCTCCTTCAACGAGAAATATTGACGTCCCCATTTCCTTTGCTTTGAGCACTTCTGGAAGATGATAAAGAACCCTCTGATCGCATTTTAACCCTTTTTTCCATGCTCCAGATGCAGAATAGGTGGAAATATAGAACTTCTTATCTTCAGTCCTGATCTTTTTATAGAGGGGCTTTCCTGCCTCATCCTGATAGATATATTCTATCCCGCCATCAGCATATTCCTGAATTTTGTCACGTTCAGGAAACAATGCAGTCATCTCGAGCCCGATAGCATTACAAATCTCCTCTGCGGCACAACCCGCAAAACACTTCAATAAAATTTTTCCATTAGAAGCTTCAGCTATCGATAAGCTTGGACTGGTATCTCTATGTGCAGGACAAAGTGTGCTAAACCCATCACCCACTCTTTTTGCTGATGAGCCTACTTTAGACTCTAGACATTGTAAAAAATCACCTATATACATTTTTAATACATCCTTTTTAAATCCGTTAATAATCAAAGATTTCCTTTGCTTTATTGAAAATACACCTCTCAATTTCTTTGCTTAAATTTGGAGAAATCGGGTGAAACAATGGCTCTTTAAGAGAACTTCCTGAGCGTGTTGGATAAGTTAATCGATATCCGCCACCATCCTTGCGCATGTGAATAGCAATCGAATGAAGCACTAGCTGCTCATCTATCTCCACCACTGCAAATCCGATGAGACCCTGTTGAGGACGAATGGGAATGATCTCTACTTTTGATATCTTCATTGTTACCTCTTTTTTGACGCTCTAACCGAAGATCAATATCCATCAGCAATCCAAAGAATCGATTCAATCTCTCCGATTCTTGGTTCTCGCTAAGCGGATATGAATTTCCAGTTTTGTTTTTAAGCATGCCTTCATCGTAACACCCCATTTCTCAAAAATAGGCTTTACGTGAACGAACGTGAAAATTCACATTGCTTAGAGGTGTAATCGTGGAATTAAAAATTTAATTAATTAGACGTTGAGATAGCTCTACCTACTTCATGGACAACAAGATAGAAATAAGGTATATTGTAACCTTTATTAAGGTTGGATATGGCTCAAACAGACAATTCTTTTACTCTTGAGGAGATAGGAAAAGCTCTTCAGCTTAAGTTTCCTGAACTAGGGAGCCTTGTCCGTTCTCTGAAAAATTTGTCCCAGTATGACTTTTTAAGATTCACTTCCATGAATATCATTCCCTTAATACAAAAAGGGAAACCGTTCAAATCTCTCATCAGTCGATGGGAAAAAGAGACGCTTTCTGTAAAACAGGAACTTGAAAATCTCAAACAAGAAGCTCTCCAAGAAGTCACTGCGGCTTTAACACTCCTCATAAGTAGAGTCAAAGAAAGTGAGCATTTGAGTGCTATCCCACAAGTACAACAATCTCTCGATGAAGCAAGAGAGTACTTAGAAGGCACTAGACCAGTCTATATCCCCTCTCATTTTGAAATGGCAGCCGATACAATGGCATCTACTTGCCGCTTATTACTCAAACATAACGCAGCCCATGTACTCACTGGTATAGCTCAACTTGTTGATCTCAATGATAACATTGACATCCCTGCAATCGAAAAACTCCATTTCTACAAAAGCATCACTAAAATGACAAAAAAGAACCAAGAATGGAGTTGGGAAACTTACCACTTTCCACACACTTGTTGGAGCTATCTCAAATTAACAGCAGAACTGTGGAACCTCAAGGAAAGTGCCTTTGCAGAAAAGTCTTTAAAAAGTAGCTCTATAGAAGAATGCAAAGAATCCGGTGAGCTTCTTGGCTTACATAACTATTGGGTTGAGCTTCAGTCAATACGCAATCACAGACAAGACAGAACCCCATTCTTTACCATCGAAAGGTTTACAAAATACCTACAGGTCATCTGTAGTGAACTGCTACTACTCAAATCAAAAAATGCCTCGGAAGCCCCTTCCCTTGGGATCGTATCGCTTTGCCTGAAAATAGACGGTGATCACCTTCTTCTTTTAATAGAAAAGGGAGATCGCACTAAGACAGCATATGTTTTGCATAAGTTCAAAGGAGTTACCGGCCCTTATAGTTTTTTTAAATACTTGATTGATAATCCTAGGAAAGACGCGGACCCTTCTGATTTTGGAATGCAGTCAAACTCCCCAAGCAACCTCCTGCCACGCTCCCAATTTAAGGGTCCTTTGCAAACACTCTTTTTTCAGCCTGGGACCAAGAAAAACAGCATCCAACTCATCTCACCACTAGTTCCATTGAAAGATCAACCTCTTAGCTTGAGATTAAGTATCGAGCAACAACTTGCAGAGATGCACTTGAGTTCTTACGACAGTACGTTCACTAATACCATAGGACCTTGTGAATGACATCTAAGAAAAACCAAGAAACACCCACTAAACAAACTGTCGCTGATTTTCCATTACTTAAAGAGCAATGGCATCCCACAAAAAACGGAACCCATCTACCCAATGAAGTTACTGTTGGTTCTTCACGAAAAGTATGGTGGAAGTGTTCTAACGGATTAGATCATGAATGGGAAGCTGTAGTGCATAAAAGAACATCTCGAGGTGACGGTTGTCCCTATTGTTCGGGACAAAAACTATCTAAAAGCAATTCCCTTGCAACTTTACATCCTGATTTAGCTTCACAATTACATCCTACAAAAAACGGCGAACTGTCGGCAGAGACTCTTATTGCAGGGTCTCACAAAAAAGTATGGTGGCAATGCTCTAAAATATCCGATCACAAGTGGGAAGCTGTAGTGCATAAAAGAACATCTCGAGGTAACGGTTGTCCCTATTGTTCGGGACAAAAACTATCTAAAAGCAATTCCCTTGCAACTTTATATCCTGATATTGCCCTACAGTTTCATCCCACTAAAAATGGTACTATTACTGCTCGTCAAGTGCTCGGTGGTTCAAGTAAAAAATATTGGTGGAAATGTCCTAAAGGACCTGATCATGAATGGCAAGCATCCGTGCAAAAGAGAACATCCTCTGGCAGAAACTGTCCATGTTGCGCAGGAAAACAGCTTTCTGTAACCAACTCTCTCCTCTCGCTACATCCACAGATTGCCCTACAATTTCATCCCGTAAAAAATGAGAAAACAACCGTTAATCAATTACTTGCTGGTACCCACAAAAAAATCTGGTGGAAATGTCCTAAAGGATCAGACCATGAATGGGAGGCATCCGTAGTCAGCCGAGCATACGGAAGGGGATGTCCATGTTGTGTTCGATTAAAGTTATCTATAACTAATTCTCTTGCTACTTTACATCCTGATATTGCCCTACAGTTTCACCCTACTAAAAATGACACTATTACAGCTGATCAAGTGCTCGGTGGTTCAAGTAAAAAATATTGGTGGAAATGTCTTAAAGGACCTGATCATGAATGGGAAGCCACTGTACATCAAAGAACCTCATCTGGAAGCGGGTGTCCGTGTTGTTCTGGATTAAAGTTATCTGCAACTAATTCTCTCGCCACTCTCTATCCTGATATTGCCCTAGAATTTGACCCAATAAAAAATGGAAAGATGACACCAGCTGAAGTGATATCAGGCTCTGATACAAAATATTGGTGGAAATGTCCTAAAGGACCTGATCATGAATGGCAAGCTGCAGCATCTAGCCGTACAAGGGGTGGAAATGGCTGCCCATGTTGTGCTGGGTTAAAACCGTCAACAACTAATTCTCTTGCTACTTTACATCCCAATGTAGCACTAGAATTACATCCCATAAAAAATGGAAAACTGTCGGCAGAGAACCTTATTGCAGGGTCTCACAAAAAAGTATGGTGGCAATGTTCAAAAAACCCGTTTCATGAATGGGAAACTTCTGTTCAAAGTCGAACTCAAAGCCGTGGAGGGACTGGGTGTCCAATATGCAATAGTGGTTTCACAGTAGAATTATTACGAAATTTTGTAAAATCTCTTATTAATCACATCGAGTTTTTTACCCCTGCTGAACGGTATATGATTTTTCAACAGGCAGGCATATTAAAATGCACCGGACGTGCAAAAGATTTAATCAAAGCAATAACAACCGGGCGCTTTCCTCACGAAGAGCTTGAGAGATTCTCTGCCGGACGAGATTCACTCGCAGATCAATTTATTAATGGTGAGATAAATTCTTGCGAAACCCTTGCTGATAGCTTAGATCGCGATGATATCAATCAAGTCACAGTTAATCTCGAAGAAAACCCCCTTGAAATTCTTTTGGATGCCGAGTCAGATTTACCCATCATCAACACGCATCAATCGCTAGAATCAATAGACAGAGCAGTTCAATTGGTATCGATGGATAGTGAAGCTATTGAATTTCTCTTGGCTTCTAAAACAACTCAACTCTGGCAACACGCTTTTCAAAATAAGATACAGGCGCGCGAGCAAGCTCTGTCATTCAACGGTACTGAATATTCCGAACGAGTAAAAAATAGGTTCTTAGCAGACTTAGATGCAGCAGAAAATCTTAAGCTACCTCAGAACTATTCATTTCGTGTTAAAGGAAAGCTTACACAACCTAATCTAATGCAACTGCTCATAGCTTCGCAGCTAAAACACAGAACTGGACTAGGAAATTGGAGCGGCACGGGAACAGGGAAGACTCTCTCTGCCATATTAGCCAGTCGTGCTATCAATGCTCGTCTTACCATTGTGTGCTGTCCAAACCCTGTAGTAGGAAGCTCGAAAACAGGGCGTGGTTGGGCTGATGAAATTGTTTCCATCTTTCCTGATAGCAAAGTGCAAATCAAAACCCTTTCCCCTGAATGGCAAGCTCAAGATACCCATAAATATCTCATCATTAATTACGAACAGTTACAAAAATCCGATGCCCATGCTCTCATCCGCAAGCTAATAGATCAAAGCTCTATCGACATGATCATCATCGATGAAATTCACTATGCTAAACAGAGAAAGAAAGAAAATCTTTCCCTTCGAAGAGAGCTTCTTACAGCTCTTATCACACTGGCTAGAAAACAAAATCCCAATCTGCGTGTGCTCGGTCTATCCGCTACTCCCATTATCAATAACTTACACGAGGGTAAAAGCCTTCTAGAAATGATAACGGGAGTTCAATACCCTGAACTAGAGACAAAGGCAACAATCCCGAATTGTCATAAGCTACACCAGCAATTAGTCATTCACGGCTATCGATGGAGGCACAACTACGCTCAAGAGTTCCTTGAAAAACGGATTGAAATCGATTGTTCTCAATATGTTGATAAAATCCGGTCCCTTGGGAAAAACGCATCTCCTCATACTATCGATGAATTACTCACGAAAGCTCGTCTACCTATGATTAGAGAAAACTGCCTTCCTGGAAAGAAAACCCTCATCTATACCCATTATATTGAAGGAATCACAGAACAGCTAGCCTCTGCTCTTCGAGCTGATGGGCATGTTGTTGGATTCTATACTGGTGAAGATAAAACAGGACTTAAACCTTTTTTGGAAGGAAATGTGAATGTCCTTATCGGTTCTTCTGCCATCGCAACGGGTATAGACGGGCTACAGAATGTCTGCGACCAACTTATTGTCAATATCTTACCCTGGACAAGTTCCGAATATGAACAACTTACCGGTAGGATTGCTAGACAAGGACAGCAATCCAACTCCGTTACTATAGTTCTGCCTATTACGTACGCTAATATTAATGGAATTCGCTGGTCATGGGAGGAGTCAAAGCTCAGCAGGATTAAATGGAAAAAGGACGTTGCAAGTGCAGCGGTAGATGGCGTTATTCCTGAAGGGCACTTACAAACCCCTGAGCAAACGACTAAACATCTCTTAGATTGGCTTGAACGGCTTTCTACCGGGTCAGTAAATATGGTCGAACGTTCTCCTCTACTGCTCGCCCCTTTTGCAGATAATCCACCTGAAGAAGTACGACGACTAGCAAAATATGGCGATCTCTCTAGACTAAATCAGTTATGGAATGTGAGCCTCAGTGCAACAACACACACCCGATTAAAGGAAAATCCCGAAGAATGGCATCATTACCATCAGCTCTATCGATCAGCAAGAGAATCTTGGACTGTTATTCCCTATGAAGAAATGATTCATTGGTGCCGAGAACGCACAGGTTTTAAATATAAGATCGGCGATTTTGGATGCGGAGAAGCCAAATTAGCCGAGGCGATAAACGGAACTCACACCATCTATTCATTTGATCACATCGCTATCAATGATAACGTCACTGCATGCGACATGACCCAAGTACCCCTTGGAGACGAACTCTTAGATGTAGCCCTCTTTTCTCTTTCTCTCATGGGTAAAAACTTCCCCGACTATCTAAAAGAAGCTCATAGAACACTGCGACTCGATGGAATCCTTATTATCTTTGAGCCAACTTCCCGATTCATAGACGACCAAGGCATTAACCATTCCTCCCAATTCGCGAAAGACTTAGAGCAGTTTGGATTTTCAGGTGGTACCGTAGAAACGCTTGGTCTCTTTACTCGCATTCAAGCAATAAAACGATTCAAGAAACCCAGAAGTGACATAACCATTTCATTTAAAAAATATTAACATAAAAAAACGGACGTATTACAGATTATGACAGAACAAAATACAACTGTTAAAAACCTAGCTCCTCTCTTGCAAGATTTTCATAACGCAAACTGCAATGAAATTCTTGCAACAGTCTCATCCTACGGATATTGGCCTCGCCAACAAGCTTTATTAAACGCTTCAAAGCTTGTTTCACAAGAAAATCATACGAAAATCCTTGAACTTCTAGGACATATATGTTCTATGGCATTGGAACCTCAAAATCACAGCCATCCCTTCGCTGCAGCGATCCTGACAAGAAAAGGTCGCAGCGCAGAACTAACAGATTTTAGCGATGAAGAAATCGATCTATTAGCCAACATCCTTAATGAAGTTAGTGATCCTTGGGTCAAAGGCCGGCTAGCTGATATTGCTTGGTTGCGCAAGAAGCCTCGCGATATCAAACTTGCGCTTAAGGCAATAGATTCCTATAAACAGATTCCAATTAATTTAGATACTTTCAGCAATGACGGCGGAGAGATTTGGATGCGTGGTTTATATCTTGCATCATCTCTGGGCAAGTCAACGAAAACATATTTGAATGAACTTACTAGCAGATTAACCGAAGCATTAATCGACTCTGAAATAAAGGATGGCTTTCTCGCATTATGGGTAGCTCAGCTACTCCGCAGATTTCAGATTGGAAAATCGCAGAGCAAAGAAATTGCAAACCATTTGGAACAACTTGGAAGGACTTTTGGGCAGAATAAGGACTATTACAGTGAACAAGAATATTTTTTAGAAGCGGCCATCTGGAATGAGCAATCCAACAATGACACTAAATTTGCTGAATTGACTGCTCTTGCAGCTGAAAGTATGGTATCCCAAGCTGAAGCATTGCCTGATAAGAAAAAAGCGTTGGCAGGTATGTATTGGGTAGAAAAAGCTTTCCAGCTATACAGAACCATTCCACAAAAATTTCGGAATCCTACCCGACCTGATGAACTGATCGTTTTACTGACAAAATTCAAAAAGGCTTCCGTTGAAGAAATGGTTGAAGTTAGAACAGATGTTGTTGATATTACAGAAATTGCACAAAAGGCACAAAGCCAAGTTTTGGGGAAATCTGCATTTGAAGCCCTCCTCATTCTTGCAAATATATCTCCACTTGTTGATCAAAGAACGCTTAAAGAAAAAGCCATTCAATATTTAGATCGATATCTTTATCGGGCATTTGCCTCAGTAACTACTTTGACTAAGGATGGCCGTGTAATACAAAGGGAACCATCTCTAAACCCTAATGAACCTAGCGCATCTCAAGAAGACCGCATCCTTGCAGAAATGCTCATAGATTTCAAAATACACATCAGTGTTACAGTTGAAGCCCTAGTTCTTCCCGCCTTAGAAAATATCCAATTAGAGCATCTGCTCACAGAATCTGATTTCATCGAATTAGCAAAAAAGTCTCCCCTTGTTCCCAGAGATCGATGCTTATTATTTGGCAAGGGATTATACGCAGGCTACAAAGGTGATTTCAGTATAGCGGTCCATATCTTATCTCCTCAAATCGAAAACATGATACGAAATCACTTCAAGTTAGCCGGCACAAATACCGTAACCTTTGATTCTAAAGGGAAGGGTATTGAAACAGAAGATAGTCTTAACACTCTTATAAAACTTCCTATTGCAAACAAACTCCTAGGTGAAAATCTAGCGTTTGTAATCGAAAACTTATTTTGTATCCCAGGTGGCCCAAATTTAAGAAATCAAGTTGCACACGGTCTATTAGACGATAGTGACGCCTGTTCTACACCATGTATCTATGCATGGTGGCTAGCCTTAAGACTAGTCTTAAACTCTTCTATCACTTGGGAAACTCAAAGAGATGTCGGACAAACTCAAGAGGCAAGCCAAAATTAGGGACTTATGACGATTACCTTTAACACCAAACTCACAAGTCAGGAGATAGTATCCTTATATTGCCTTATCGGAGAGACCATATGTATGATCCAACACTTAGAAGGTGCTCTAAGCGTTTTGATTACCTTAAAAAAAGATGTGCGATATCCCCTCAGAGTATCAAAAAAAGAAGCTGACAATTTTTTAGAAAAATACCGATCTTCTCTCACGCTCGGTCAAGCAATTAAGCTTGCAAAGAAAAATAACCTTTTCTCTGTCTCTTTGTATAGTGAATTAGAAGCGATTCTAGAGGGCAGGAACTGGCTAGTTCATAAATTCTTGCACGATTACCTAGATAATGTGCACACCACTTCAGCAAGAAATGGATTCCTTAATAGGATTAAAACCATTTCGGATGTAGCAAAAAAACTTCAAGAAGCTATAGAAGCAGATTTGATAGCTTTTTCTGAAGCCATAGGCATCGATATGGCTAGAGTTCGTGCTTATGTAAAGCAATACTCCCATAAGCCCGAAGAGGCCCGTTCATCCTTTTAAAGGATAAAGCCCTTATGCATTGGCAACTAACCAGTGGCTAAGTAAGGCAAACTGTGAAATCTTTTCTTCATTCTAGACCAATCAAAAGTTCTGAACGCGTCTCTCCACCTCCAATCAAAATTAAGGCTTCAGCTTCACGACTGAAGCCTTTTGTTTTTAGTGACATACAACCATAAATTCACACCAAAAAATTCCGCTGCGTAAAGCCCAATTACGCAGTATTTACGCACTAGACTGGATGAAACCGCAGTAAAACTCCCTTGGTTTTTGAGATTTTTATGCTAAACTTTCGCAACAACTGTAAGGTTATCGATCCACCTATGAAAAATAGTCACCCAAAGAAATTTGCATTGATTGGTCTCCCAGGAAGTGGAAAGTCTACATTTGCCTCCAAGCTTGGCAAAATCTTAGACATTCCAGTTCACCATCTGGACAGACACATGTTCGAGCCTTGCGGGAAGAAAAGGGATAAACAAGAATTCATAGAAACTCAAAAGGCTATGCTTGAGGAAACAGCCTGGATCGTTGAGGGATGTTCATTTTCGACTTTTGAAATGAGATTTGCTAAGGCTGATGCTCTGATATATTTCCACTTTTCCCGACTCGTCTGTTTTTGGAGGTTTTTCAAAAGGTTGTTTAACTACAAACGAGAGTTTGGAGGCTTACGAGCCATCAACTGGGAACTCTTGAAATACACTTGGAACTTTGATAGAGAAAAAAGAGCCCGAATTGAAGAACTCAGAGAAAAATATCCTCAGACTGATTTTCTTATCTTCCGAAACCAAAAAGATGCCGATCTTTTCTTAAGACAGTGCTGCGACTGTAACCTCAACTCCGCAGAAGCACATACCAAGAAAAAGAGGCAGAAAGAGACCCAACTATGAGAAAAGAAATCTCTATAAGAGAGTATCGCCCAGAGGATACGCAGGCCCTTGCAAACATCTTCTATAACACCGTTCATCGCATTAACATTCAACACTATACGAAAGAGCAAATAGATGTATGGGCTCCCCTTTCAAGCTTAGAAGCGGAAGGGGACAAAGAAATTTCCTAAGACTAAACCCATCATTGCCACTGTCGGAGAGCAGATCTTAGGATTTGCTGAATTCGAGTCAAATGGGCATATCGATTGCTTTTATTGTCATCACGAATGGATTGGGAAAGGCGTTGGGTCAGCTCTTATAAAAAAAATCCTTCAAAGAGAGAAAACCTGCCATATTCACCTCATTTTTGCTGAAGTTAGCATCACCGCAAAACCGTTTTTTGAAAAATGGGGATTTAAAGTCGTGACCGAACAAACGATCGTCAGAAAGAGTATTGAACTAACAAATTTCAAAATGGAACGGACAGTTTAGCCCTCTCTTTTTCTTATGTGACACCTGTAACAGATGTAACCTAGAGGAAAATTCTTGTTACATTCACTTATCCTATACTCATGAAAAATGTGACAATTCTTTCTTAAACTGCGTAATTTCCCAGAAATCACCCAGATTTTTCACATTTTCTGCATAGAGATATCGAATAAAGGTCGAGAGATGTTACAGCTCTCAACCATGTATATACAAATACATTATTATCATACAGATACAAAAATTATCCTGAAGAAATTACGCACTTTTTACGCACTTCAAAAATTACTTCACTAACATTCGTCTTTCAAAGGCGCCAAAACATCAGATAGTAATTTGCCAAAATCTCTATTTTTTGCTAACATCTTAGATAGCTAGTTTGCAGGTACTTATAACGCTCTATCGCCAAACTACAAACGGATTGAAAGTCAAACTTTGAACGAGGTACCGACCAAATGACACAACCAGAATTTAAGCATTACGACTTACAACTAGTAGAGCCTGCTTTTGACTCACCTTTGACAGATTTAATCATTGAATTGAACTATCTCAAGAAAAAGCGGTTGGGGGGCACAACCCCAGCTCCCGTATTTTTCAACCTTAAAAGCATATTCCACATGATGGAAAGTATTGGATCGGCCCGTATTGAAGGCAATAACACTTCTCTTCTCGAATACATTGAGACTAAAATAGAGGAAAAAACAGAGGTTCCAATCGGGGTCAAAGAAATCCAAAACATCGAAAGCGCGATGGATTTTATTGAAAAAAATGTCAAAAACCATCCAATTAACCGCGCCTTTGTCAACGAAATTCACAAAATTGTTGTCGACGAACTACCCACTTCGCCAAAAGGAGAGGGAGATAAAACTCCGGGACAATACAGAAAATACAATGTACAAATTACAAAATCTAAACACCTCCCACCTGATTGGATGCGTGTTGATGAATACATGAACGAATTGCTCGACTTCATCAATCAAGACAAAGGCCCGAAATTCGATTTATTAAAAACAGCTATCGCTCACCACCGGTTCGTCTGGATTCATCCATTTGGCAATGGCAATGGACGAACAGTACGTTTATTTACTTATGCAATGCTAATCAAGCTCGGGTTCAATGTAGATGTTGGTAGAATCATTAACCCAACAGCCATATTCTGCAATCACAGGAATAATTATGTCAAATATCTTGAATTAGCTGATACGGGAGGGAATTCGGGTATTTTAGATTGGTGCGAATATGTTTTGCGAGGGTTAAAGGAAGAGATAGAGAAAATCGATAAACTCCTCGACTATGATTTTCTTGCCAAAGAAATCTTAGTCCCTACAATCAACTTATCAATCGAAAGAAAATACATCACTGATATCGAGGCCAAAATACTGAAGAAAGCTATTGATAAAAAAGTAATCCAATCAAACGACTTGAAAGACATCCTTCAAGGAAGACACTCCACAGAACCGTCACGCCAAATAAGAAAACTCGTAGACAAAAAAATGCTCCAACGACTTGGTTTTAAAGACTATGTTATTAGTTTTGGAGACAACTATTTACTTCGTGGGGTCATTAGCGTTTTGGGAGAAAAGGGTTTTCTACCTCATTTTGACGAAAAATCCTAAATTCTTTCGTTTCACCTATGCCAATTTGAACCAGTCTAGTGCGTAAAAATTGCGTAAATTCAGACGGGATCCAGCACAACTCGTCTATAAGAATTTGGCTTATATCCACCAGCGTTCGATTCTCTCCACCTCCAATCAAAATTAAGGCTTCAGTTTCACGACTGAAGCCTTTTGTTTTTAGCGATATACACACAGAAACTCACATTCAAAAACCAAGCCACGTAAAGCTCAATTACGCATTAGACTAGATTAAACTGCATTAAAAACGGTCTCGAAAAAGCTTAGAGTTGCAATACGGTTGGCAGAATTTCTTTAAACTTGTGAGGTTGGGAAATTTCGATATCCTTTAGAAAAGCTTCCTTATCCAAAGCATTCATATGAGGAAATAATACTCGAAGCATATCAATCATCTCCTGCGGGGTCAGGATTTGATAAGTTGAGTCTTCAACAAGCCGCAATTCTTCATCCGAATAAAGCCTTTGCAACTCGGGCAAAATTTTCGTTTCTTCCTCATGAAGGTGGAGTAGATTATTGCCCACAAACTTACGAAAGGTTAAGTAAAGCTGATAACCTATTTCGACCTTTCTATCTTGATCTTCTTCACGTATTGCCGCACTGAACAAAGAATCGATTTCTGGAAATGCTGCATCCATTTCTTCGTGCTGATCATGCGCAAGAAGATGCACTGTTGCCCCCTTCTTTTCGAGCAATGAATGCAGCTTTTCTTCTTCATACTCTGCATGCCCCTGCAACATGCCAGAAAGATCAGCCCACTCTGCCTTAGCCTCTTCAATCTCTACATTTTTACGAAAATCAGTTTTAGCAATCAGCCTTTCAAGACTATTCAAAGCTGCACTAACATATTTATGTTCTCTATAGAATTTCACTCTCATTTCTCACCTCTTTAAATTAATTTATTAGCCATTCCCTTCGGTGATATATCTAGACAAAACCCTCTTCCTTATCCCCTCTAACGGATAATCAGAAGGCCCAAGCATGTATTCCAACGAAATACCCTGTAGAATTGACCGCATGTAAGTCGCTTCCATGTCTGGATCAGAAAAACCTAGCTCTAAAAACAACTGCCGCTCCATTTGAAATATTTTTGCAAACTGTTCTTCATATTTCTGCATTGCTTCATGGATAGCAGCGACACCATCCTCAGTCAAATAAAGCATATTGATAAACCTGAGCTTTTCCGTTTTGCTTCTAAGCTCGCCTAAAACAAAATCCACTAGAAATATAAGCCGTTCTTTTGGGTTTGCGATCTCTTTCATCCCTTCTGCAAGGGGAAAAAAATCTTCTAGTCTTTTTCTTGCAAAAATGACAAGTAAATCTCTTTTACTCTTAAAGTAATGATAAAAGAGAGCCTTTGAGACTCCCGCTTCTTTCGTTATGTCCTGTATGCTACTTCCATGATATCCTGCCTTAGCAAAGACTCTTATTGCAGCTTCTAAAATTTCCTTTTCACTTCCAGTTCTCATAGGGATCACTCTCATTTTATAAAGGGTATAATACTCAAAACTGACCGATCGGTCAACGTCAAAAACAAACTGACTGATTCATAAGATTAGACGACCTATCCAAAACACACCTTTTGAGATTATCGAAAAAGACTTTTGGGTTGTATGCTGTTTTTCCAAGGTCCTCGTTCCATCCCCCCGAGAGTCCGATCGACGTTCTCATAGGTACATTTTCATTCCTTCGTGTGTAGACTTAAAACCAAGCTTTTCATAAAACCTCATGGCATCCACCCGTTCTTTATTCGTTGTTAATTGAATGATCTTGCATCCCTCTTTTCGAGCTAACGATAGGACTTGATTGATCATCCACTCTCCAACACCTTGTCCTCGGCAAGAAGATGCAATACGAACCGCCTCAACATTGATTCGTAATCCTCCTTCAAAAGTCAGAGAAGGCATTAGTGTTAAGTGGCATGTACCCACGATTATATCTCTTGATTCTACGACCATCAAAAACTGATTCGGATCAGCATCAATCCTTATAAAAGCATCTAGATAATTGGATGGAACTGTTTCAAAAAATTTCTCCCTCTGTTTTCCGAATTCATCATCTGCCAACAGAGAAATGATATCCTCTAAATCGGTTTGTTTTGCTCTTCTAAAAATGAATACGGTCATTCTCTACCCCGATTTTAATAAACCCTATCAATCTTCATTACAGTCAATCGTCACAGTAATATCAATAACACCTTTAATATTTAAACTTTTTCTTCATCCAATCTCCAATCCAAGCTCAGGCTTCGGAATTTCAACCTAAACCCCTTACTATCAGCGGTGTAGAGCGCATAATTGATACGGAAAATAGATTAAATAAAAATATTAATCTCTGAGAAAAAATCGACTTTAGCCGTTAATCATGAACTCATTAATTTTTACTAGGAGACAGGATCTAATTACTTGCAGAGATAAGCAAACCTATCGACCTATCTTCTCCAAACAACTGAAGAATCGACCGAAACTTTTTACTTAGATAGGTTAATTGGAGAAAAATCTCAGTTTTTAATTTTCTTTGATTTCCTTCAAAGATTCTGATACTATTTCAGATATGTTGACAAATTTCCATTTTTCATACATCCGTTGTTTCTTCTGTTGCGCGGTTCAGCGCACTAATATCTAATTTTTTTTACATACATATTATTTTATTTATTTTGAAAAAAACTTTAAACAGGTATTTCATGAACAAACAACTACGTTCTTATTTAATTTTATCTATTTCAATTTTACTTGGCATTGGAACAGGATTCTCTAATCAGCAGGTCTTGATAAAAACAGCAGAAGTGATTTCCACTCTTTTTTTAAATTTCCTTTCTATGATCGCAGCCCCTATCGTCTTGTTATCTATTCTTTCAACGCTTATTAACATGCGTGGGCTCGAACAAATGAAAAGCCTCGGCAAAAGGATTATTTCTTATACTCTGATCACAACAACCCTAGCTTCTTTAGTCGCTTTGGCGTTCTTTTTAATTCTTGATCCCGTCTCTGTCGCTCAAAAAGGCTCCGAGAGTGCAACTGAAATCCAACAGCAACCCTATTTACATTTTATAGAAGAAATCATCCCTTCTAACATATTCAAAGCATTTGCCGAAAATAAGGTCATCTCAATTGCATTTCTCGGATTCTTATTTGGCATTACGCCTCACTTCCTTCCAGAAGAGCATCGCAATACTCTTCAAAAAGGTTTTTCAGCCTTATTTCAACTATTTTTAAAGATAGCAGGAATCGTCCCTCGCTTAATGCCATTTGCAATTTGGGCGTTTATGACCTTGCTTGTCCAAGAACTTCAAAATCAAAGTGGCGATACAAGTAGTCTATGGATCTATCTGATCAGCATCGTCTCAGCAAATCTTGCACAAGGAGTCATCGTCATTCCTCTGCTTTTGAAACTGAGAGGAGTTTCTCCTTGGAGGATTGCCAAAGGAGGATTTAAAGCTCTCTTAATGGCCTTTTTCACAAAGTCTTCAAACGCAACTCTTCCAATCACTTTAAACGTGGCAAAAGAAGAATTGGGAATTCGACCGGAAGTGGCAAATTTTACTCTTCCACTTTGCACAGTCATTAATATGAATGGATGCGCAGCCTTTATTTTGACAACTGTCCTATTTGTCGCAGGGATAAATGGACATGTATTTTCACCTCTGGATCTAACATTCTGGGTGTTCTTGTCAGTTTTGGCAGCTTTTGGAAACGCTGGTGTTCCGATGGGATGCTTCTTTTTAAGCAGCGCATTCTTGATCAGTATGAATGTCCCTTTAACAACTATGGGACTCATTCTTCCCTTCTATGCTCTGATCGATATGGAAGAAACAGCCTTAAATGTTTGGTCTGATTTAAGTGTCGCAGCTATTGTCGATCGAGAAAGCATAAAAGCTGAAAATTTCGAAAAACCACTCGTTTCAGAACTTTGAATGCATTTCTTCATCTCCGAATAAAAGGCTTTAGCTTCAAAACTGAAGCCTTTTTTTAGTCAAAGAAAGTAAAAAAGCGAAAGCTAATAATGACACCAAGTAGGCTATAAAACCAAAAGCACCGCGACCTTCCAGCACAACTAATCCAACTAAAAACATAGACAGTGCGACTGTTAAATTAGAAAAAGGAATGGGCAGAGGTAATCTTAAAAAAACCCCTAGAACAAAAATACTCTATCCATTTCCCTTTCGGATAAAAGAAGAATGACACATCCATACGAGTCTTGGATGAATCCAAGACTCGATCTTGCTTCCCAAAGCTAGGATTTTATTCGTGATTTTCTCAAAAGTAAAAAAGGACATTTTTTTTCTAGGAGCTTGTTTGATAACCAAATGCGATTTCCTAAGAGTATTCTTAAGACTATGAAGGTTCATTGCAAAAACAAATGGAATTGATAGCCCAGGGACTTGGACAAGCTGACAAAATGGTATAACCAATAGAATAAAAATTAAGGATTTAACCTTTCCAGATAGGATACTCAAAATCTCTACGATAGAAAGCAGATCATCTTTCACATCCTACCGGAAAAGCAATATCGCTTCTTCTAAAATTCTATTTAAAATTAGATTTTGCCTTATGAAAGTTATTGAAGTAGTATAAAATAAAACACTTATCCAAGCAGGCCTACCATGATCTTATCTTTCAGAAAATTGTATAAAATGATCGCAATCACTCTTACGATAGCGATGCCACTGCAAGCTCTTGAAAATATTGCAATTATTGGAGGACAATCGATTGTGATCACGGCGCCAGCTTACGGAGCGCTTATCTCTTCTCCAAACACGGTCAGCCCGCTTATGTTTTCAGGAGATTTGGCAGAGTTTGGAAATATCACGAGTGTGTCTATGAGCTCAAATGGAAACAGCCTTATCGGAGGACAGGTTCAAATGGGATCTAATCCCGCTTATGCAGCACTAATCTCCCCTACGGCAGAAATCACACCTCTTATTATTTCAGGACTGCCAGGCACACATGGAATCATCAATAGTGTCGCCATCAATGCCTCTGGGCAAGGAATTATAGGGGGGCGAGATACCACGGGACCTATCTATGCAGCGCTTGTTCCAACTTCAGGCAATCCACTCCTACCTCTCACTTTTTCAAATCCCATAGCCTCAGGTGGAATCATTAATACGGTCGCGATCAATGACTCTGGAAACAGTCTCATTGGAGGACAAGGTTTTTACGATCTTCAGCCCGCTTATCTAGGATCCGTTACTTCTTCTGGCGTCATGACCCCTCTTATACTAACAGGAGGTATCGCAACCACTGGAACGATCTCCTCTGTTGCAATCAATTCTTCTGGAAATGGAATTGTCGGAGGACAAGATCGAACAGGATCTTACCCCGCTTATGCAGCACTCATTTCTAGCTCCGGGACTGTCACGCCTCTTATACTCACAGGAGGTGTGGCTACCTCGGGAACAATCCTCTCTGTTTCGATTAATTCTTCTGGGAACGGAATTATCGGAGGACAGGATCTAACAGGAACTACTCCGGCTTATACGGCCCTGGTCACATCTACAGGAACAGTGACTCCTATTATTTTGACAGGTGGAATCTCTACTGCCGGAATCATCAATAGCGTTGCAACTAACAAGGCCGGAAACAGCATTATCGGAGGTCAAGATCTAACGGGATCTGAACCAGCTTACGCTGCACTTGTTTCATCTTCAGGAGTTGTAACTCCCCTCTCACTTGGAAGTGACATGGAAATCAATGGAACTATTATGACTGTTGCCATCGATGAATCTGGAAATGCCATCATTGGAGGACAAAATCTAATGGGCTCTCAACCTGCCTTTGCTGCACTCGTTACGTCTACAGGATCCGTAATTCCTCTTACATTCACAGGAGATATGTCTATCTTTGGATGGATCAATAGCGTTGCTCTGCCTGGACCTGCAAGTATAGCCATTAGTATAGAACCCCCTACAAATCTTCAAGGCAAACAAAAGGAAAATTCTTTTGGGATTACTTACGAGCTATACAATAAACTAACTTGGTCGCCAAGCCCATCAACGGACGTGCTCGGGTTTTATGTGTATAGAGATGGTAGCAAAATCGCAACGCTCAATTCCTCTACATTTAGTTACAAGGACCATAATAGAAAAAAAGGAGCCCGCTATACTTATTCTATTACAGCATTTAACTCATCCGACAACGAAAGTGAGAAAATCACGATTGTTCTAACGCCTTAATTTTTTTTGGATAAAAAAATTAACTCAGGAACGGTACAGAGACAGCTCCTCATCTGATAGTCTTGTCTCTAACAATCATTTAAATCCTTTTCTAGAATGTTCTTTAATAACTTCTTCCTCACTTTTCAAACGATTAGATTTCATAAATTGCTCAGGGTATCTTGTACCTGAAAATGAACCTATTGGAGCAATTTCATCTAATCTACGCAAGTCTTCAGCCGTCAACTCAACTCTAGTCGCTAATAAATTTTCTTCCAAATATCCAACATGTTTAGTCCCGGGAATCGGAATAATGTTGTCCCCCTGCGCGAGTACCCATGCCAAACAAAGTTGAGCTGGAGCACACAATTTTTCAGTTGCCATTTCCACAATCTGCCGAACAATTTTCTGATTTCTTTCCATGTGCTCTCTTTGAAAACGTGGAAACATTTTCCTACAATCACCCTCATTATAAAAATCAGATGTCCTATCCAAAGCAGTAAGATATTGACGCCCAAGTGGTGCGTATGGCACAAAAGCTATTCCTAGCTCACGGCACACCTGCAGGGTTCCATCAATTTCCGGGGTACGACTCATTAAGGAATACTCTGTCTGTAAAGCAGCAATGTGATGTCTTCCTTCAGTAAACCGCAATAAAGCACTATTGGCTCTTTCTATAATTTCTTTACTAGCCTCTGAGAGACCCACATAATGAATTTTGCCTTCTGCTAACAATTCAGCCATAGCATGCATGCTCGCTTCAATATCAGCTCCATCACGTGCAATACGATGTAGATAATATAAATCTATATAACCGATTCCTAGACGAGTTAAACTATCTCTACAGCTTTCTTTAATATGCTCAGGACTATTATCTACAACTCGTTTAGTCAAATCCTCTGGATCTCTTCTTACGCCACATTTTGTCGCAAGGAAATACGTCTCTCTTGAGATTCCATACAAAAATGTACCAAGCAATCTCTCATTGTGCCCCAATCCGTATATCGCAGCGGTATCAAAAAAATTACACCCCAATTCTAAGGCTCTATTCAAGGTTGCTATGCTGTCAGGTATATTTACCCGACCATAAAATTCTGACATACCCATACAACCTAACCCGATCATAGAGACTTTGGGTCCATTTCTTCCCAATTTACGTCTCTCCAACCTAAATGGCTGTTCTGAAAATAAACTATGCATCATCCTAGGTTTTCCCTCTCGTTAAGGTGTTTATCTAACAACCCTTCATTCATCTTATCAAAAGTTCTAAAATAGAGTCTCTCCACTTCCAAAACAAAAGGCCAGAGAATTTTCTCTGGCCTTTTAAAAGGATTCTGAATTTACACAGGTTTCTATTCTTAGCTCAATCCAGGATTAAGAGCCTGCGGCTATAAGGGTTTCAACAACTTCAGTATGGCCAGCTAGCTCAGCATACACAAGCGCTGTCCTACCATCACTATCTCTAAGATTAACATCAGCATCCATAGCAATCAGAAAGTTAACGGTATCAATATGACCTTTAGATGCAGCTTGAATGAGAGCTGTCTGATACCCGATATCTCTAGCGTTAACGTCTACTTCTGCGTATAAGATAAAAAATGCAACCATTTCAGTTTGCCCATGTTGCGCAGAAAACATAAAAGCTCTATTTACAGCATCAGCATCAACATCTTCAAACAAAACAATTTTGACAACATCTTCAAGTTGATCATCTGCCACAGCACTCATGAGCTGATTATTAAGTTCTATTTGCGTTAACGCATACGCAGAGGCGGTAGAAACGGAAAGAAGCGCAACAATGCATAACAATGCATTTTTAAATAATTTCATAACAAAATCTCCAGAGATGATGCGTTAATAAACTTTAATTTGAATTTCAGATCGAGAACATTTTCAAACAAAAAATCTAAACAGGCATGTATTTTTTTTCCACTCAAAAGTTCTACAATAGAGGATCTCTTCCACCAATCAAATGAAGTCTTTTGCTTCTAACTATATATAATAAGAAACCTAAACCGAAAAATTCAGATGCGCAAAGCTCAATTACGCAGCATTTAGGTTCACGGAAAGAAACCTTTTCTTAAAAGTCCAATCTTTTACAAAAGTTGTACTTTCAATTCGGTCTTGAATATCGTAGAGGCAGTGGAGGAAGTCCAGTGCTTAAATCTTCCAAATTGGGAAGTTTCTGAATGACATCGGGAATAGTTTTAATTCGAGATCCCTCAAAGTCGAGTTTTTTTAGATTGGTGAGCTTTCCGATTGTTTCGGGAAGAGCTGTAATGGGAGTTAGCCCAAGATCGAGCGTTTCCAGGTTGATACAATTGCCGATTGCATCAGAAAGAACGGAAATTCGTGTGGAGGAAATATTCAGTGTTTTCAGGTTGACGAGATTCCAAATTGGATCGGGGAGAGCTGTAATTGGAGTTTGCTCAAGCCGAAGATTTTCCAGCTTAATGAGTCTGCCAATTGTATCAGGAAGAGCTGTAATTCGACTTTGCTGAAGATAAAGGCTTACTAGATTGACGAGTCCTCCGATTGTATCTGGGAGGATCGTAATTTCCGTTCTATAAAGGTTTAGTGTTTTTAGGTTAATCAGGTTCCCGATTATATTCGGGAGGATTTTTATAGGAGTTCCGAAAAGGTCGAGCGTTTCTAAGTTTATACAATTGCCAATTGCATCTGGAAGGGCCTTCATTCCAGAGCTCCCAAGCTCGAGGGTTTCCAAATTAACGAGCTTTCCGATTGTATCGGGAAGGGTTTCAATTGGAGTCATCGAAAGGTCGATCTCTTTCAAATTAACAAGCTCTCCAATTACCTTTGGAAGGGCCGTAATTTGAGTTCTGGCAAGATTTAGAGATTGCAAATTGCGAAGCTTTTCGATCGCATCAGGAAGAACCTTAATGGGAAGTCCATCAAGACAAAGTCTTTCTAGCTTATGAAGCTTCCAGATTGCGTCAGGAATAGTCGTAATTCCCGTCCAAACCAGGCTTAAATTGGTTTTCCCTTCGTCGTGACATTCTTTGATTGTTTTCGCAACTTTCTGTCGGGCCGAGTATTCAGAAGCCCCCCGTACTTCATTACACCAAGATTCAAGATTTGCATGGATCTCACTTGCGGTATTGTGGACATCAACTTGCGCAACACATTTATAAGAGAAAGAATCAGAAGGGAGTGAAGAAGAGTCGCTTGTCCGCGGTAGGGATTTTGTGACGAATTTGGTGTTATATAGCCCTATGAAGCTTTCAAAGCTTTGTTTTATTCGGTTAACTGCCATCTGTTCCTACAATTTTCGGATAAAATGGTCTACATTTAATCTCTACACACAAATTTAATCAACAAAATTTAATTCAAATTAATTCAATTTCATCAAATTAACAACAAAATTGAATTTTAAAAATATATTACTGAAAAAGATCTCTCGAGAGAGCTTGCTTAGGTCCTCCTCCCCCCTCCCTTCTCTCAAACCAAATAAAATAAAATAAAATTATTGAAGCACAAAAAACTATACCACTTGTCAAGTTAACGAACATTGACTAAACTAATTTCATAGTTTTCAAAATTAATGGAGTAATTATGATTCATAACGCAGCTGCATATAGATTCGGATGGGAAACATATGCAAATCAAGAGATATCTGAAATCCAAAAAACAAGTCTTGAAGAAAGAACGCGATCTATAAGCGAATTACGCGACCGATGTGTAGCATCAAGCCATACACTCCCTAGGGAGGATGTCGAAGCGTTTCTCGGATACCCTGAAGGAATGACTGAGAGAGAATTAGCCCTACGGGCCGCATTGCAAACGCAATTCGACGAACTCTCTGCTGATATCTTACAATCGCATTTTACACACTTTTATCAGAAAGGTCGAATAATCACAAAACTAGTAGAAACTAAGGCTGGCGGAGCCCATACGGAAGAACTGAATTGTAATAAGAAGGCAAATAAGCTGATAGTCGATGAGCTCGGCAAATCATTACTCAGAAAAGGCTTCAATCCTCAAGTTCCTCCAGCTCCACAACTAAAAGTTTAAATTGGAGAGGGCTATGCTCTAGACCTCGAAGAACGCTATTAAGGCTTCAGTTTTAAGATTGAAGCCTTTTGTTTTCATTTCGCCACTCTTCTGCTATATTCTCATGACACTTGTGACCTCTATGTCTTATAGAGAAAGTGCCACAACTCAAATACGATCCACCCACAATAAGGCACAAAATGTCTTCATCCCAGCAAATAATTGATCAAACGATAACCTGGATCCACAAAGTAGTGGTAGGCTGTAATTTCTGTCCTTTTGCCGCAAGGACATTACAACAACATCAGGTTCATTATCAGGTTGAATCCAGTACAAATATAAGCATATGCCTAGATGCTTTTTTAAAAGAAATTTCCCGGTTGGATAAAGAACCCCATATTGAAACAAGTTTTCTTATCTTTTCGAATGCTTTTCAACAATTTGATGAGTACCTAGACATGACATCCCAGGCTGAGGACTTATTAGAAGAAAGAGGATATGTAGGAATTTATCAATTGGCAAGTTTTCATCCAATGTACCGATTTGCCAGCTCAGTAAAAAATGATGCGGCAGATTACACTAATAGATCCATTTATCCGATGCTTCATATATTACGGGAATCGAGCATCGACAAAGCAATAAAGCACTACGAAAAGCCGGAAAATATTCCAGAACGCAATGTTAATTTTGCCAGAAAAAAAGGATTGACCTTTATGAAATTGCTAAGAGATTCCTGCATCAATTCATGACAGTATTATACCTGAATACGTCTATCTATCTCCAAATTTTCGTCTATGACTCAAGTTTTGCATAATCTATGAACTGGAACAGTTAGAGATCTATCAGCTACAACGGTAAATGTGACGATTTTTTCAACTACATTAAATGTTTTTTCGAAGAACCATAGCTATCTCTACTGTTGGATCAGAATAAGCTGATGGAAGAGCTTGCATAACAACTTCATTATGAGACTGTCCATCTAATATGATTTTCTCCACGAGCACATTTGCCATCAGAAGCTTTTCAAAAAAAGCTTCTGAATCGTTCCGAAGAGCATCATACTCCCCACAGAGTAAAGTGGTTGGTGGAAAATTTGTAAAATCTTCATTCCAATAAGGAGAAAAAAGAGGGTTTTTATCGCTATCCATTGAGTAAAAAAGCTGTGCAAGATGAGCCACAAGGCTCCTACTCAAAGTGATATCTCGCGCTTCGTATTCATCAAAACTGTGAAAAGAATGGCTCAGATCGAAACTTCCTCCAAGAAGAATCTGGCGTTGAATTGTAAACTCTTTTGTTTCACAGGCCATCTTGGAAACGAAAGTAGCAGCATTTGCTCCTGAACACCAACCTCCCACAAAAAACTTGCTGGGGTTCACTCCAAATAATCCAGAATGCAATGCAATATAACAAGCAGCATCATAACTATCAGATAGACTGGTTAATACTGAATGTTCAGGTGCTAAGCGAAACTGAACTAAAACTACCTTTATCCCAGATTTTTCTGCAATCCGAGAGGCTATGACGCTATTTACTTCAAAAAAATCAAAAAGGAACGCACACCCGGGATAAAAAACGAAAACCGGGGTATCAGAAGGAAGCTGATCATTGAATATCCTGCAAGCAAGTGGATACCCATCTCTTGCACAAATGCTTCGATCGATAAAACTTACATTAGCTGCTTCTCCAATATCTTTTCCAAAAGACGTTGTAGCTTGCCGCCATTCAATAATTGTTCGTTCAGAAAAAGGCGATTGGTTAGACGTCAAGCCTTCAATCCCCAAAAACACTATACATATAGATATTTTCACCCAATTCATGATTTGCCCAAATTTACGAGGGATTGTATCTTAGAGCAAATACTTTTCTAGGTAAAAATTCTGAATAGACCTCTCCACCTTTCAAAACAGGGAAAATGATGAACTTAATCTCTAGTGGCCCATCAGATAATCTACGAGGGTTTTTTGAAAAATTTAGATCGACAGAAACGACAAACAATTTCAGATGTATTTAGATTATCGAGAACCACGAATGAAAATCTGGATTTTTTCAATAATCACATCGTTATCTACATTTATTTACTGTAACAACATGGACGCTTTAAATATGGACACTTTTCAAATTCAAGTTGATTATGAGATGCAGGAAAAAGATGCTGATATAATTTTCAATGGACTGAGAGAATTTAACACTCCCTATTTTGGCAATAAAAAGTCAGTTTCGTTTGCTGCCTATCTCAGAGATGGAAATCATCAAATCGTTGGTGGCGTATTCGCTTGGATGAGACCTGGCATTCAACTATTATGTATCGATACGATTTGGATAACTGAAAACCTTAGAAATCGCGGTTTTGGCACACAGCTCATCCTAGCTGCAGAAAATGAAGGGATCAAAAATGGCTGTACACATGCCCAATTAGAAACCATTTCCTTCCAAGCAGAAGAATTTTATAAAAAATTAGGTTATTTTCAAATCGGACGTGTGGAAAACCTCTACGGTGATCACGACGCAATCTATCTGCGAAAACATTTACTTCCTTTGAAATAGGCATTCTCTACGAAAGAGTCTTTCCCAAAAAAAACAAAGGCCGCGTCACAACCCGGCCTTTGTTAATAAAAAAATTGAAAGATGCTCCCGATTTAACGGAACAAAAGTTCTCACTTTATAAAATAATTCTGAAGACGGCGCATGCCTGTTCGAAGGAGTTCTGGATTTCTAGCAAAACAAAGTCTAAAAGAATCGGCTCTCCCTCCAAAATCTTTACCGGGTACTAAGGCAACTTTAGCTTTGTCCAAAATATCCATTATAAGTAGTTCGCAATCCTCTTCTCTTGTTTTGATAAAAAGAAAGATTCCAGCTTGAGGCTTTATATAAGAAAAAAGCCCTTTATCCACTAGAGGAGTAAGAAGCTCACAGGCAATCTGAAGACTTTCTTGAACCGCATGGACTTGAGGTTGGATGAGCTCTGGATGTTCTAAAGCAAAAAGAGCTGCATGCTGGCTAATCACACTTGGACAGCAAATAGCCCCATCCTGAACAGCCCCAAATTGAGAAATAAGATCTGCTGAGGCTACGGTAAAACCCACACGCCAACCGCTCATAGAAAAATCTTTTGAGAAAGATCCTGTGCGTATAACAAATGGAGAGCTTTGCGTTAAAGACGTTCCTGAGAAAAATTCCGTTTCGTAAATATAGTTATCATACACCTCATCTAATAAAAGATAGATTCCGTATGATTCACACAAATCTTTCAAAGCTAGGACTGTTGCTTTAGGAAGACAAACCCCACAAGGGTTGGAGGGATTTGAAAGCATAACCATTTTCGTCTTCGCAGTTATTGCCTGATGAATTTTCTCTACATCCAAGATCCATTGACCATCTTGTTCTACGAAAGCATGGACAAAATTGGGCTTTGCTTTGGAAAAATGAACGATATTTCGATAGCTGGGATAATTTGGAACAGGGATGATGACTTCCTCACCTTCTTTTAACAAGGTAAGGCAAATATTTGTGATGCTCCCAAGAGCTCCATGAGTAACTAGGATGTTTTCTCGTTCGAGAGATATTTTATGTTTTCTCGATAGATCTGATGCAATTTTTTCCCGAAGAGAAGCTAGACCAAAACCGTCTTGATAATAATCTACAGTATCTCCCATGAGCAGCTGAGCAATAAAGTCCTTGATGGGTTTTGGCGTGCCACCAACTCGAATCGTTCCTTGAGAAAAGGAAATCGAGTCTGGTGTAGTTTTTGAGATAGATTCAATTTTTTTGTATCTGGGCAATTCCAAGCGCAACATAATAAAATTCCTTAGTTTTTTTGTTTATCGTCTAGGTGTGAAAATAAAAAACAGAAATATTATATGGCCCGGAGGGCCGCTGCTGCTATTGCAGAAACGAAGAAGGCAGACTGGCTGGAATGCATTTGCCGCATCAGCCCATAGGATGTAATAAATTGTATCGTGTCCATAATTATGGATAATCCTCGATTTCGAAATTAAAATCAAAGATATTTCGGACTTTAGCCATTACCAAAATAAATATTTACAAGATGTTAGCATTATAAAAGGCCGTAAGCGAGGAGTAATCCCCCCTTATTCTTACGGCCTTTTTGCGTATTTGAATTGCTCAAATATTTTCTTTTTTAGAAGTCAAACCTAGCATCAAATGTTAATCCATTTACGTAGAGATTTCCATGAGGTGTTGTACTCCAAGCTGGTAAAAGCCCATCCCAGTGACGGAACATGTTCTGATCAAAGAATACCTGAAATCCATAAGTAGCACAGAAATCAATATGATAGTCGTTATTACAGAGGTACGTACCCCAATGAACTCCCATTTCCATATCAACATGAGGGCGCAAGACTTTCGGGTGATCTGATGTAGTAAATGTATTAGAATCTACCCCTACCCTGCTGCTTGCAAATTGAGGATTGAAGAAACTAACCGATGTTTTATCTTGAATGTGATACCAAGTATAGAGAATATCTCCATACAAAGACCCTAACAAGGAAAATCCTTTTCCAAGAGACCAATCAAGGAGAGATCCAAATCTCGGACCAAATCCCCAAGAATGTGACTCAGATTGAACGAAGAGTTTTCTCGCAGTTACCGGATCTACTGTCACCTGATAAGTAGAACTTAAGCTCTGCATAATCCAAGCAGATCTCAGCCCCATTCCAGTTCGAAGAGTAAGTGCTTTGCCGATATAATAGGTGCGAGCCATTTCAGCATCAATGAAATCGAGATGACTACGGTACGTTGAAGAAAGCGAAGTGTAAGCAGGGCTTACCGTAGCACCTGAACCATCAATCGCAACTCCCATTTCTGGAGGAAATATTGATTGAAGTCGATCTGTGACATAGATCGAAATTCCATCCGGATTGGACCCATTGGATGAAACCGAATGAGATCCATGAACACGAGTATAGTCAACCAGTCCTTGCCAATTATCTTTCTGAAGATTCATCCCAAGTCCAACTTGGAAGCCAGGAGTAAAACCAGGATCTACCTCTACAAAAGAGTTAGAAAGGTAACTATTAGGAACAGTAGTAACACTACTGCTATCTTGGACTAGACCAACAACGAGATTGTCTTGTTGAAATTGCCAGTAAAGAAAACTAGACATGATGAAAAAGTCAATATCACCTTGCTGTCCAATGTTAATTTCTGCAGGAGCAGTATAAGCACTATTGGTTGGAGCTACGGGAGCCTGCAGCCCCAAGCTATTTTGCTGTGCTGATCCTTCTAAAATAGCAGAGATTCCAGTGAACGCTATAAATGAAAAAAATAAGTTTCGCATAAGTTTTACTCCTATATGGTAGGAACTACGCTAGCGAATATCTCAAAATTTTTCAACTATTTCCTTAAAACATATCCCTGTGAGAAAAGTCATCACAAACTAGAGTGTTTTTTGAATTTTTATTCCTTTTTCAAGATGCTCCAAAACCATACTTCGAAATTTTTCTACAAATGCTTTTAATTGCGGGTTTTTTGTCTGTGGAAGCAGTTTTGTATCAATCAGCTCCAACCCTTCTTTATGACCTTTAACTATAGAGTCAATGAATGCTTTATCAAATGCATTGCCTTGTAATTCATTTAAAGCTTTGATCTCATTTTGACCGCTAGCGACCATAGAAGTAGAAATTACGGAAACTTTCGGCTGCATATTCAATTGTTTAGCTAATAAAGAGAGCTCTTCCAAATTTTGCTGATGCTGCTGAATCAGATATTTTGCATATAAATCGATTGAGGCAGGCAATTTCCTCTTTGTAGCTTCTTGCACCGCAGAGAGCTCCCCTTTATCAACTGTCATCATAATATTGATGATTTGACTATCGTCTAACTGTTGTTCTTGTACAGCCTCGACACGAGTGGATTCAGTAAAGTCGGAATAACTAGAACCGAAAAACAAGAAACTACTAAAAAAAACAAACGCACAAAAATTTGACTTCATATTTTCTCCTTTTAGCTCATTTTTCATTCTGGTAATAGGAACTCTTTAGGTCAACATTTTTAAAAACAAAAATTCCAAATAAATAGCTTGAATTTTCTTATCTGACAAAGCTCTCAAGCGTCTATTGCATAGAATGAAAATCCTCTATAAAATCTATTTCCCTATCGCTATTTATCAAAAATACAAAATACTTAAATGAATCAAGACCCCCGATATCCCCTCTATTCAAGCTTGCGTGATCTAGGACCTTATTTTATTGGAGAAGGAGAAGAAGTTGTACAGGCGCTTTTAAGAAGCAATCTACAAGTCCTTTCTCTTCTCATGGAAGAACGGTACATCCCAAAATTGACTATTTCGGCTGATATAAAAATTGAAATTGCCACAAAAAAAGAACTAGAAAAAATTACCGGCTATAAAATGCACCAAGGCATTATGGCACTTGGAGTTAAACCCCCTAATACTCCGTTAGAAGAAATGCATGGAGCCGCTATAGTTCTTAACGGCCTAGTTAATCCAGAAAATGTCGGGGCCATTGCACGCAATGCAGTTGCTTTCGGCATCCAAAATTTGATTGTCGATACATACACATCCCCTCCTTACCTTAGAAGAGCAATCAAAGTCTCACGAGGAGCCCTTTTCCAAATGAAAATCCATACTACTTGCGATTTACCTCTTCTTCTTAAAGATAAACAGGGCGTTGCAACTTCTTTAAGCAATCAAACCATTCCCTTAGATCAAGTAAAATTTCCTAAAGACCCTTATTTTATTTTTGGTAGAGAATCCACGGGCATTGATCAAAACGTTCTTGATACCACCTTACTTCACGTTAAAATCCCGATTGATCCCATTGTAGACAGTCTGAATGTCGCAGTTGCTTCTGGAATCGTACTCTATCACTACAACTGTTCAAAAAACTAGATCCGTTCCTCTGTTTTCAAGGCGATATCGAGTACACCTCCAGGCACAAAAATATCCGTGAAGTGCCTGTATGATTCAGACCTATCATTAGTGCTCGCAATATTTAGGAGTAATTCATTCCCATACTCAGCAATATCCTCCACAATTCGTTCATATCTGTAATAGGCCATTATTATCCAATTGACCTCAGTCTCTCCATAGCCTTTATAAAAAAATCCTTCTTCGGAAGGATTGTTCCAAACGTTTGCAACACCTCCTCCAATAAACATAAGGTCTCGTTCCTTAGGCGCCATAATAGGCGCATCCCAATCTACTATGTAAATAGAGGTGTTTTCAGCTATTAATACATTGCCTCCATGAATATCCGAATGGCATAAGACGAATTTAGGTGATAATTCTTGCATCTTTTGGCTTAGTAACTCTGCCTGATTGACCAAATGATGAATCACATCCTGATGGTTCTTCAAAAACCTTGCCATCAATACAGTTATTTCATCATCTGCAAGTTTGGTTTCTAGTTGGGTATACAGAGCGCGCACCGATTCTCTCCATCTAGAAGAATAGAGTTCCCGTCTAATCCGCTGCTCGATAAATGATGGAACAGTAACTTCATGAACCTGCCTTAGGACTTTTCCGAGTACGACCCATTGATCTTTTGTGAGATTTTGACTAAACCCATCTTGTCCATCCACAAAGGGATAAACAATAAGCGTATATCCGTCCATATGCTGAATGGATCGATTCTGAGTTGTTTTTACTGGAGCAATGATTTGTTGAATGCCGGCATCATGTAAAAACTCTAGTAGTGTAACGCTGACATCATGGTGGAGCCCACGTTTCAATTTTACAAAATAAGATAATCCCTCAATTGTTTGAGCTTTATACACAGAAGCATTCCTATCTGCCCCTAAAGGAAGAAGTGTAATCGCAGCAACATCAATGCCATATTCAGTGTTTAGGCAGTCAATAATGCGCGGGCTAAGTGGATCGCATGTTTTTATCATAAGAATTCTACTCCAAAAATAGCCTAGTTCCTATTTTCTCAAAAAAACGCAACAGGTATCCATCTGGATCCTGTACTAAAAACTGTCTGTGGCCCATTTCTTTATCCTCTATACGGTACCATTTTTCTTCCATGTCCCAAAAAATCGGATACTCATAGTTCTTAAATTTTTGATATAAGGCCAAAACTTCATCTACTTCAATTTGCAAGTTCATGCCTCGACCAAAGGGCCTTTCCATCGGACCAACGAGCCAAGAGCGAGTTTTATCAGAAAGCTCTTCTATCATTAAACAAGCGCCGTTTATTCCCAGCATCGCAAAACCATTTTCCGGTCTATCATAGAGGACTTTAAATCCTGCTAATTTGGTATAAAAATCCAAACTTTTACTATAATCCAGCACCTTTAACTCAGGAATCATACTTGTAGCACTTGTCATATTAAATCACCGAATTTGCTTGGATTATTATTGTTTGTTTACTGTTCTTCCTCTTGAAATTTTAATATATCTCCTGGTTGACACTTAAGAGCCTTACAGATTGATTCCAAGGTACTAAAAGCAAGAGCTTTTGCTCTGTAATCCCAATTTCTTCCGAAAGTTCTTTGGAGCATTTTCCCCTATAAGCCAAGAGAAGATTTAACTGAATTTCAATAGGCATACTATATAGTTCACCTATTTTTCGAATCATAATACAAACAGCTCACAATTTCATACAAATGATCGAAATAACTTTCAAGTGAATCTAGATTTCCGCATAGAGCAAAAGTTAAACAGCGCCAAATCAACCTACACAGAACGAATTATTTAAAATTTTAAATTTACACAAAAGTAAAATGAATCATTAACATTTTCTTTATTTGTTTTTTCTATATAATTTATCAAAAATTAAAAAATGAGGAAACATGTCTTTAAAAGCTACAAATCCTGAGATGAAGAGAGCGAACCGATATCCAGAATTTAAGAGTCCAGAACCTGGAAGCTTTGCTTACCACCATCCAGTTATAGGAATAGGAGCACAGGTATTTTACGATAAAGCAATTAAACAGCCTTACGAACAAGCGACAGGTTCAATCCATAGAAAAGTAAAACAAGTAGCTAGTGACAGTGGGATAAGACCTGCTTTGTTCTCTGAAACTTTATACCCTCAATTTGCGAGTATTTTTTCAGATACCGTTTATGAAAATTCGGACTTCCAGGTTTCTTTATCAACATTTCGAGAAGATTATAATACATGGCAGGAAGAAGGTTGCCCCTTAGATGGTAGACAAGAACAATTTCAACAAATAGCAGACAGAATGTTCACCTCAAACCTACATTATGATGCATACACTACTCTAGGGCATTACTTATTTCGAAAACAGGATGAAAGGGCTTTTGATTTTGGACAAAAATTTCAACGAGATAGACTCAACATCCGAGACAATACTCGTCCTCAAGATCTTCCTGGAACAGCTTACGCAACAACCCTAGAGACTCGAAAAGCAAGCAATAACTTCGATACTACAATGTATGCAAATTTCCCATACCTTGCCGCAACACGATCTATAAATGGCAACCCTGTTCGTATTCTACAATACGGAACTCCTGTAATGGAATGGGTAGATAGCGGCGAATTCGCAAGAAGAGCGTATGATCTGGGAGCTGCAGCTGTTGATGGAACTATGCGGCTAGCTCAAAAAGCTTGGAACCTTGGTTCTACACCTTCCGCTGAGACCTCTGCATCATCTAACAAAACTAGTAAAGCGAAAGCCGCAAACACCGCAAGTTCCCCAAAAAAATCTCTGGATGTACTCAATCGTATCGTCACGCCCGAGTACAGAGCTTTTTTAGATACGTGTAAATCCCAGAACAGAAAAGTTTTATATTGCAGCCTAACGCCAGACCGCATGCAAGAAATATTTGAACTCGCATCAGACCCGCAATATACAGATGAAGAAGGTAATTCTATTTTTCATTTCATTAAGATGCCTTCAGAAGGCTTCTTACAACCAGAGACTTCTTCAGACGGAACAAATTTAGAAGAATACAAAGAAAAAATTGCAGAAAATTTACGAACAACTTGGACGTATGATTCTAGGGAGTTATCTAAAAAGGATCTAAAAGGTTTTGTGCCAGGGTCTTGGAAAGTTGGGGATTTCATTCAAAAAAACCATCAAAAAATCTTAAATATTTCTTTTAGAATAATCAACGAAACTTACCAGAATGAGCCTCAAGGATTATCTAGAGAGCAGCGCAAAAACCTTTTAAAAGAGAAAAAACAAGCTCTGATGATGCTTTTTTGCACTTTACTTAGAACCGCTTTGGTCAAGCAGTTTGCAATCACAGATTACAACAATACTTGCGCTGAAGGAATGGGACTTGGTGCGATGCATTCCGTCAGCGACCTTCTCTTCGACAGCTTTTTAACAGATCAATTAGATCTCAATCAAATGGACTTAAGAGTCCTCGCTTCCTGGCCTGCATTCATGATAAAGTCAAAAGCCGTTGCTAACACTGATGCTGAGTGTTTAATCTCTTTTGCAAGCTTCTTAGAAAAAGCCGCTTCGATACCTAGATTGAAACAATGGATTATTGAAAGGTTCAAGCCGGTCTTTGCTATTGGAAATATACGCTTTAGCAACCAAATCCAAACAGTCGAAAGCTTAAGTCATCAACTGCATCAAAAAGAGGGTTTTTCACAAATCCGTAAAACAATAAATGTTGAACCTCCGCTTGAGGGTTGGGATCGTGATAATTTGCATGGATCGATTGCAAAAGCAGTATATCCATACATTTTAACGATGTTAACACAGCAATATCCAGGCCATTTTTTAAAAAATTCTCAAAAATCTCTCGATTGTCTTACCTGGGTAGAAGAAAGCGATATCGAGCTGAGTGGAGATATGGGATATGTAGATGGAGATTCTATTTCAGATCTTGAAGGGCTCAATCTGGTAATAGGCTTGCAAACTAGTGATGGGAGAAAAATAAAACTAGCAGATCTTGGCGTCTCTTTTAAATTTACAACAGCCAAAGAAGACCTTGGTAAAGAATCACTTCCTGTTGATTTGGTCATAAAAGCCAATCTCCGTTATAATACACAAAAAGAAAGACCAACAAACGAATATTTTAAAGAAGAAAAACTTCAAAGAATTAAACTAGCCAATCAAAGAAAATGGGCCGCTCTGGAAGCTGTAGAACGCAAACTAAAAGAAGCTAGTGCACGATCTGCCACCCCTCCAGCAGGCACGGGGAGTGACGGATCTTTTGTTGAAGAACATGAGGCCCCTCAAATCTCATTAGACGAAATCCTCCCTAGAAGATCTACAATACTTCTTCCTAATACACGATCTGCGGATCCAGAATCTAAAGACAACACTGAGCACAAAAACAACAAGGAAAATGAGCAACAGTATAGCTACCGAAAAATTGTTGCATTAGTAGCCGGTGGAACGAGTGGACTTGCTGGGTTATCTGCATTATACTACTTTAAAGACCAGATAGCGGCTTTCGCAAAAACTGTCTTTAATAACAATCCAGCAACAAAGCTTATTGTACCTGAGTTACCTGCACCTAAATTACCATCTACAGAACCCTCATCTAAAGCTATACCCCTTTTGACTCCACCTTCCGAATCTGTAATAGATGCTGGTCTAAAAATTATTTCAAAAGAGCAAAACGCGTTCGGATCCATAAATACAGAAGGATCTAACATTACTTTCTTAAATAATTTAATGCCGCACAAGTTCGTACCGCAACAGGGAAAAGAACATAGAGATGAGACTGCACTCACATGCTTAATCCCCTCATATACAAACATGATCTCAGAGGAGGCGACCATTGCAGAAAACAATCCCCCTATCCCGCCTGTTCAAGTTGTACCCAGCTCTACAGTTCCTGCTATAGAAATTCCTTCATTTACTCTAACAACATTAAGAGAGCTAGAACATGATACTACCAAAAGGGCTGTGACACCAGGCAGTATCTCAAGCCTTGTTTTAACCAACAACATAACAACAGCCATCGAAAGTAGCTCTAAACTAACAGCAAGTGTCATCTCGATTATCCCCTCAACCAAAAGCATTGTAACAGCATTTGTAAACGGCACAAAAACACTAAAAAACATCGTAGATACTCCCTTACGAAGCTCTGAAGTTATAAGCTCTTCAGGGACCGTAATCACCCCGATCGAACAGCAAGCTCAACCACTCGAAGTTCATCAAAGTACAATAAGTGTGACTCCCGCAGTCATAGTGGAGAGCAGGATTTTAGAGGATGTTACACGTACAGAAAACGTTAATCTAGAAGACACAGCAGCAAAGGTAGAAAACTCAGCAGAAAAAGCTTTCAGCTATGGGACAGAATTTTCCACAGCTCTTAAAATCACTGCGGCTGTTGTGGTAGTATCGGCAATTGCTTATGCTTCCATGAAAGCATATCAGTATTTTATCTCAGAAACACAAAAAAAGAGTTTAAGTCCACTAGAGCACGTACAAACTCCTCAGGCGGAACTAGAAGTTATAAAAGCTCCTTCTAAGCCAAAAACTCAAACCTTTTTCCAAAAAATAGTTTTGAGATTTCAAAGCTTGAACAGTTTTTTCTCGAACTTATTTTACAACGTTTTTTCGTTTAACTTCCTTAAAATACAAAAGACTAAAAAAGCCATAAATGGTTCTTAGAAAAATCTCGAAAAAAGCTCTGACAATGACCTGCGCTTGTCGGAGCCTATTTTCTTTTAAAGTAGCTGCATGTACATCTATGTTTTGGAACGACAATGATCACGCAAAGGAAGTGAGCTAAAGCTTTCTACCTTTCAGATCTAACCCATCCAACTCTGTATTTTTTACAAGCAAGTAAACAACAAGGTCTTCGCCTGAAGTTTTCAGAACCAAACTTTGAAGGAAATACTCCCAAAGAAGTTCTAAACATCTTAGATTCTAATACCTAAAAATCTTAGAACCTCTCCTTTTTTATAAAACCAACTTGTGTCAAAATGTTCAGCTAATTTTATCTCTTAAAAGAAATGCGATTGTCTCAGAACATTAAAAAATCCTAATTCACACTCCAAAGGGGAAATATGAGGAAAATTACTTCAATAATAATGTTAACAACACTGCTTTGTACAAACGTCCATGGAACAAACCAGATCATGTTGTTTACCGGGAATGCAAATATTGAACTGGCTCAAAAAGTCGCTGAGTACTTAGAGATTCCTCTTGGATCGGCCCTAGTGAAAGAATTTAACGATGGAGAGATTCGAATCCATGTGCAAGAAAGCGTGAGAGGACAAGATGTATATATCGTACAACCTACCTGTCAAAACGACAGCCAAAGTGTGAATGACAACCTGATGGAATTGTTTCTCCTCGTCCGCACAATGAAGCGAGCTTCAGCAGCGAGCATTACAGCAGTTATTCCTTACTATGGCTATGCAAGACAAGACCGCAAAACAACTTCACGAGTTCCTATTTCTGCTGCAGATATAGCTTTATTGCTGGAAACTGCCGGAATAGACCGCTTAGTGACCGTGGATCTTCACTGCGGACAGATTCAAGGTTTTTTTCGCAACGTACCGGTAGATAATCTCTTTGCCTCGACTCTTTTTGTTTCCTACATTGAGAGCAAAGGATTAGAAAATATCGTAGTTGTTTCCCCAGATGCAGGCGGAGTTGAAAGAGCTAAAAAATTCTCCGAATCCTTAAATAAAAGAGGAATTGAAACAGATATGGCTCTGATCAGCAAAGAGCGCGCTCAAGCAGGCGTCGTTGCCTCTATGAACCTCATAGGATGCGTGGAAGGGTGTTGTGCTATTATCATCGACGACTTATGCGATACAGGTGGAACTTTAGTAAAAGCTGCGCAGTTATTAAAAGATAACGGTGCTAGTAGAGTTTTCGCTATCGTCACCCATCCCGTTTTTTCAGGACAGGCCCTTGAAAAAATTCGGAACTCTGTTCTAGAAGAAATGATCACTAGCGATACGATCCCACTCAGAGGTGAGGTGCCATCCAATGTCCATCTCATTTCTGTAGCTCCTCTTCTGGGAGAAGCTATTCGGCGTATTGATCAAGGAGAATCTATCTCTGTCCTTTTTGAATAACCAGATAAAGGCCGGGGACACCCCGGCCTTTATCATTTTGTTCCTATCTTAAAAACAGAGGATTTGGGAAGAATAATAAGAGCTTCCCCTTGAATGGAAATAGTAGATTGAAAATCTGCGATGCTATTACAGATGCTTTCTTGAACGCCTTGTTGCAAAAAGTACTGATCACCATTATAGGCAAGACCAGAAGTTGTCATTAAAGCTTCGGGATACCCCATAATTGCACAATAGTGCCCGACTCCCCCTTCCACATGCACTTCATTGTTCTTCAAATAAATAATCTGCTCTTTTTCTGTTTCAATGATAAGATCGCGATTTAGCCTATAGTATTTTTTGAGCAATCCCAAATTCCCTAACGTATGGTCCAACCGCTTTCCTGTAGCTTGAACAATAAGAATGGACGTAGCCCCTTCTTTATCGCAGTAAGCAATTCCCTTTTCTAGATCGGTATAATTTTGATCCTTCGCTGGAACAATCGTTATTCCAAAGTTCCCCCTATAGGATAGACTTAGTTCATTAATGTCCGAAAAAACAGCTGTAACCCCCCAATAGCTAGGATCTTCTATCGAATCAAAATCTCCAAGTAGGCAATCTGGATAAAAAGGCAAAGACGTAAAACGATTCACGGCTCCATCTAAAACAAGAACCTTCCGATCCTGCATGCGATCTTTCAATTCCTCCACAGGTAATGGATCCCCATCTGCCACAATCAACCAAGAAGAGCCACATAAAAGGCTTGGTAAAAAACAAACAGCAAAAAGCAGAAAAATTCGCATTTATTCAATCCTTATTTTACGCGATTACAAAGAAACAGGTCTTGAGACACCACACCTTTACTTCGATCTATAGGAAGGAATAAAGACTGCATTAATGGAACTTTTGGATCCACTGCATACTGAGAAAAATTCATCAACTTGAATAAATTTTTCTTCCAAATGCCGCCAACTTAAGAACAAGGTTATTCTTTAGCCTGAGACGCTTCATTTACCAGTCCTTTGACTCATCCGTCTCTAAGTCATAAATTAGCATAGACTTATCTTTATTCGATCAGATTCCAACCTAATTGATCAAGACTCTTTCAATCAGTCTAACTCTTTGATAATAAAGAAAATGAATTCGCAATTTATTGCAACATCTTCCTAGTAACAAGATTATCAACAGGAAACGGAGGTATTCATAATTAATTATTAAAAATATAATAAAAAATTTGAACAAAAAACAAACTTTACTATATAATATTTAATTAAGATAAAACAAATAACAAAAAAAGAGAGAACTATGATTGCACAAACAAATACAGACACCTATAATAGAACTGCAAACACTACTATCCCCTTACAAGCTTCTCCCGATGGTTTACTAGCTAAGACCAGCACTCTCTTTACAGCTCTGGCGGAGCAATTAAATGCTTACGGAGGGTATCCAGATTCAGAAGAGACTACAGAACAACAAAAGCCACCAGGTGAAATACCCCAAGGTCTAAATTCAGAAGATAGCATCGAAAATGAAGGCTCCGATTTTCGGACAGCAGGGCCTGCAGCATCTTTAAATACAACCGACATGGATAAAGGAATTTCTTCCCAATCCCAAAATTCGAACTACGGAAATACACCTCAAACTTCTTCATATAGAGCTTGTTCGAGAAATCCAAGGAGAAATATAAATTATCGAGCTATGAGGGTCGATAGACCGAATAATCTTGAATGCTATTGTGACAACCAAAGAATTACGGTTGGAAGTATTTTTCTAGTTATGACTGCAGTTGTAATAGTTGGTACAACCATGTTAGCTCTTTACACAAAACCTTACCCACATTCTGATTGTTCAATTTCAGCTAGAGATACGAATGGTAACCGGATAAAAAAAGATATACCATGCCCTGACGTAACACAGCAGCCAAGCTCCCAACCAACACATCAGCCAAGCTTTCAGCCAACTGGACAATCGACAACCCAATTAGAGGTTTTTTTACGTGGAAGTCAAGAAACTATAGAGGGAAAATTCGTCAACTTGTCAACAGATAGATTTGCCTAGAGAGCCTTAAAAAACATTAATTTGGAGCCTAACAACATGAGCACATATATAAACGGATGCCTCCCCTATGCACGTCCTTTACTGCAAACTGCTTGGGATTTCACTTCTGGATTAAGACAAACTGTTCAAGGTACGCTCCAAATAAACAATGGAAATATTGTAGATGGAATTTCCAAAACACTCACCGGACTGATGGCGACAAGCATAGTGTCTCAGTCTTTTGGAGCAGATTATACCACTCATCAAAATCTATTAAAATATTCTCTCTTTGCAGGCGCATTATCCGCTACAATTAGCAATGTAGGATCTATAAAAGAAGGACTAAAAAATAGAAGCATACTTCAAACCATTCAAGGGATTTCTCTGTCAATACTTGGCCTTGCGAGCACTTTGTACATCTATGGGATGGACTCTAAAATGATTCGTGTAGCGCAACAATCATTTCTTATGGCCTATACAAGCCTTTATATCTCAAAGCTAGGCGTTCATGACTTTACTCGAAAAAACTACGTAAAAGGAATGGGAGAAATGCTTTTAGGAATTACTGGAGCCGCCTTTATCGGGTACTATGTTTTTACCGAATTTTTTCAGCGAGATCTAGGAGCTCCTATGCCTGCCGATGTATCCCAATTTATAGAAGAGCATCAAACAGAACTTTCGGAGTTATCTCATGGTCGCATCCCTGAAAAGTGTCACAGAATAGGAAGTGGCATGCAAAAGACAGCCTATGCATGCAAAGAGATCCCCCACCATGTGATCAAGGCTTCCAATATACCGTATATTAAAATGGAAAAATATGTTGACAATAGCAATGAACTTAGAAGTATAGCAACTCGCGAACACATGTCACGCATTGTGATCCCAACAAGTTATTATGTAAAGGAAGCGGATGTTGCGATAGAAGAAAAAGTTGATATTATCAAATACTATGATCTACCAAAAACTTCTGAAAAAAGAGCAGCAGAATCCGAATTTGACCGATTTATTGCCGCTAGTGGAGCTGATGACGTGTCCTTACAAGTTAACCACAATACCGCCTTTTTAAAGACTGGAGATAAAAATAATCTAAAAATCGGATTCTTTGATTTCGACTCCAAAAGCACTTCCAAAAGCTATCTCACTGAAGGCGTGATCTTGGGAGCCATAACTACATTCAGCGCAATAGCAGTTGCCATTCCTAATATTGCCCAAAGCATGGGATACCCAACATTAGAGAAAGTATTAAAAGTAACTGCAGTAATCACTGGAGGTGCAGCAGCTCTGTTTGGACTGACATGCAATAGTTCTTCTGCTACAGAAAGCAATACAATCCCTTTTATATTCGGATCGATAGGGGCAGGGCTAACTACTCTTAGTTTGGCAGTAATAAGCTCCATCGGTATTGTGGCAGGAAAATGCCTACAAAGTATTCGAACAAAATGCTTCGGATCTAATCCTGTGATCTCGACGCCTGGAACCGGAGCTGCAGGTTAGTGCTATTTTATCAAGAAGCTTTCAAAAAAAAGCTTCCTGATATCTATAAAAAATTTAAGGAGAAACACTCACCGTTACAGGAAAGCTTTCCCCATCTAAACTAAAAGATGTCAAAGCATACGTATAGCTTTGGCCTCGAGTTCGATTATGATCATCATAAGAATAGATATTTGCATCTAGCGTTGCGATCAATATACCATCACGATAAAGCTTATAGCCCAATACATCTTGAGTAGAATTTACTTGCCAAGTGATGCGATTAAAGTACTCTTTCATAAGTCCAAAATTGTTTTTTTTCTGCTTTCCGGAAATTGTATTTGGAGAATCTGGAACACAAGATGGATCAGAAAGAAGCGCATAGTAAGGTGTATTATCAGCGGTTTGCCAAGAAACGATAAAAGCATTGAGCTGTGAATCGTATGATGAAAAAGCGTCAGTATCTATTGATGTTAAGTTGGAATTGGGAATTTGCTGAGGAGTTGTCCAACCAGTACTAGCATTGTAAATTACATAATAAGGATTTCCAGACACAAAGTCTGTCCAAGTTACCAAAAAATTTCCCGTACAGCTATTTACCGAAGAATAGATCATACCATTTGCGGAGCTAGAATTAGGGATTTGTTCTAAGCCGCTCCATTCTCCCCCGTTATAAACCGCATAATAGGGAGTTCCCGATGCGTAATCCTGCCAAGTTACCAAAAAATCTCCAGTAACAGAGTTGGCACAAGGAAAAGGATCTATGCTTGCGGGGGCTTCAAAAATGCGATCAGCAACACCCCAGCCAGAAGCGTCATAAATGGCAAACCAGGGAGTACCTGCCTGATCAATATCTCTCCAGGTTAACATTGTAGCTCCAATCTTAGGATTAGCGGCAGAAAATATATCATTTACTGCTGCTGGAGCAGAAGGAACCACTGAAGGAGAACTCCAAGTCTCGCCATTGTAAATCGCATAGTAAGGGAAAGAAGATGCATGATCTTGCCAAGATGCCATAAACCCAAATGCCGGATTATAAGAAACAAATACGTCGTTACCTCCAGCTGCGCTATTAGGTATGTAAGATGGAGTTGAAGTATTTCCCTCAACATGCGTCACGTAAGTTGGACGCTGAGTATGTTCATCCATCCAAGTAATAACAAACGTATGGGTAGCTGAATTTACAGCAGAAAAAACGTTATCTCCATAAACATTTTGAGATGATATAGCAGTAGGTGCAGACCAAGCCCCCCTATTATTATCAGTAAGGATCGGAGGAAAATTGCCTACGATAGGCTCGCCATTCCATGTAACAACAAACTCCCCTGTCGAAGAATCAACAGAAGAGACCACATCACCACTGGAAAAAACAGGAAAAGAGTTCCCTGGAATAATTTGTGGGGGTATCCATGTGTCCGCCAGAAGGGGCCCTCCTGTGACAATAATGGCCAATAGCAATTTAACAGATACAGCCGATCTTATGCTCATTTGTCCTCCCCTAAATTATTAAAAAAACACAATCACAGACTTAGATAAACAATTTTTTTAGAAGATAGAGAGTAACTCCAAGAAGGAGTCTCTGTTTTCAACTTATCGATCGTATACTGGATTAAAGACAGTCTTAATTTGACTCTATCGGGAGAATCCAAGGTCAAATAGCACTCCGAGATCTCTTTTACGGTCTCTAATGGTTTTTCTGAGATAACTGCATCATCGATGTAAAAAAAATCAACAAGGGCCTCTTCGGCTTTCAAAACAGGAAAACTCTGAGTGAGCATTTCCCATTCGGCAGGTGTATGCTTCTGAATGCTTTCCTCTCGCATTTGATAGAAAAAAAGAGCCTCTAGCATCCGATAAATACCAGGAGATGTTTTGCCTTGCTCCCGAATATGTTGATAGGATTCCAGTAAACTCTCTTTTAAAACCGATATACTATACAGAAATTTTACATCTGTAGACTGATAATTAAATAAACGAGCGATGCATACACACATACGATCCCATGCTAAATAAAGGATTAGATCATGCATCGTATCAGATGGATTTTCAATGAAAGCCACTTTATAATTTTCTAACCCCTGGAATAGCATTTCCCCTATCTCCAAAGAGAAAAAAAACTCTTCTTTTTTTCTAATTGCCTCCAGAAAAAAAGAGGGATGCATCTGCGAAAGAGCTTTAATTTGACGCAAATTTTCTGTAAAAATCTGATCATATACGTAAAATATGACTTCCTTTTCTTCAGTTGCGCACAAAGTGGTAATAGCTGCTTGGAAAAGAGGCATACTTTCATCAAATACAGGAAGATCTGAGAATATAGATCCCAATTCTAAAAACTCGAATAGAGAGGACCACCGAAAACTCAGCTGGTTTTGCGGGTCAGATAGCAGTGGATGATTCACGATTTTTGAAGGATCATGAGTAAACATTTTTACTATTTCGTTATCAATAATGATTTGCATTTTACCCCATCTCAAAAATTTTGCCAAATATCCCAAAAATCATAAGGTCCCTAAGAATTTTTCCCAACCAAAAATTCTAAACAGCTTTCTCATCAAGTAGCAAGTGTCTAACAAAAAACCTTAAACAAACTCTAATGAATAGCTACCCTTCATCTGCAGTCGCGCCATAGTTCCAAATAGGAGAGGATTATTAATCTGACCATGCCCAATATTTCGGATTTGAAGTACGGGAAATGCACACTCTCTTGCAAATTCCTGAATAATTTCCTGAACTAAGAACCTCCCATCAGGCTCCCCTTTGTCTATGAAATCTCCCAACAATACTGCTTTGACTCGATCAAATATTCCTACCTGTCTAAGATGCTCTAGTACTCGATCAATACGATAGGCTCTTTCGTTGGTTTCTTCTATAAAAAGAATCTTATCAACAGAGTTAATTTGCCAAGAAGTTCCAATACTTGCCTGAATCAAATGCAAGTTCCCTCCAATCACAGAAGCATTGATTTGACCATCTATCTGAGCAAAAGTATTCAAAGGAATAAGCTGATCGTATGCTAAAGAGCAGTCTTCATTACAAAGAGTGGTTTTTAATAGGTTAACTGAGTCCTTGGAAATTTTATTTAATGAAGCTTGGTATCCAGAGGGTCCATGAATGGTGGACCATCCCCACTTTTCCGTCAAAAAAAGATGAAGGGCTGTTATATCACTAAATCCAATAAAGCTTTTCCGAATAGAGGGAGGATCGATTTTACTTAACTCAGGAATGAGCTTTGTTGCCCCGAATCCCCCTAACAAGCACCATACAGCTTTTGAGGTAGTGTTTAAAAGAGCTAGCTTCAAATGCTGCAAACGTTTTTCATCAGAATTGGCATAAAGCAAGCTATCGCCAAATAAATCCTCTGGAATATGGCACTTAAGATCCCATGACTCAATCAAATGTTTCATGTTCTCTAATACACTGGGGTGACATCTAGAAGAAGGCGCAATAATGTCAACCACATCGCCTGGCCTTAAAAAAACCCGATTTACTGAAGAAGTATTATACATAAATTTCCTAATTCAAACGTTTTAAAAGCACCGTCAAACAGAAAAATAGCAGAAGCTTTCTGAGTTGACTAGTCAAAAGTTCTAGAAGAGTTTTGGGCTTGAAGAGATATTGCCCCGATGCTTAAAATCCCTCTAATTTATAAGACATCTATGACCACTTTTTCATGTATTATATGGGCCCTAGGACTAATGTTGACACCAAATTTGAATAATTCTCCTGAGACACCCATTGAAACTAAAATCAAATTGTTGCTGGTTGATTTTTTGCAGTGCGACCCAACTTCTGTGATCCTTTCCCAGTTAAAAGATGGAGTTGTCAATTGCTACAATAATACAGATTATAAGATTGTCATCGGCGATAAAAAATACTTCGCAAAATACGGAAATCCCAATGGGAAAATATTAGGAACATCTCTACAAAACGAAATTCTTTGCCGAACGATCGCAGCTAACCATGGGATTAGCCCTAGCGTATTGTTAAGTGATCCTGAAAAAACGATCATGATTACAGAATTTTTAGAAATACAGGAAGAAGTCGATTTTAAAAAGCCTCTAACAAGAAAAAGATACATTGATCTCTTACATAGACTTCATCAATCAGAAGCCTTATTTCCTATAAAATTCTGTCCATTTCAAATCATTGAACACTACATGGATCATGCTGTAAAAACAGGCGTGAATCTACCCTCGATCCTCCTTGAAGAAATTTTACCAGCTATTGACACCTTTAAAAAAGAGGAACTTCTTTTAGAGATAGTCCCCTGCCATCTCGATGCACAGGCAGGCAACGTGCTTGATAACGGAACCGATATGTACCTTATTGATTGGGAATGTGCGGCTATGACAGACCCATTATTTGATCTTGCCAGCATGTGTTCAACAGAGGAACTTTCCGATGAGGAAATGCTGGAATTTTTAACCCTCTATTTACAAAGACCTCCTTCAACTGAGGATTTTAAACGCTTTTATCAGATGCGTATCTTGGCCGATGTGCGTTTTTGCACATACTGCTATCTACAAACTAAGATCTCTTCTACCAGAAAGGATCTTTATCGCCATTTCGCCGAGGGATTTCTCCATCGTACGACAGAGCGTCTAAAAAACTTACCTAACATAGGACAAACATTGTAAGTACCCTAGAAAGCAAATTTCAACAGATGAGGAGCTAAAAACCGTAAAAGCCGCCACCTACACCCAAATAACTTCAATACAGTTGATCGAAATGGTATCAGTACTGTTTCCTCATATGAATCCTGATGATAAAGAATCTTTTCTAACAGATATTAAAGAATCTGTGCCCGAAAAATTTGCAGAAGCTTAGATCGGGATCCAATCTCAACTACAAAAAAAAGCACATATAATTGAACAAATAAAATTAAAAGCAACATTTGAAAATTTATCTATAAATTCGTAAATTACAGAAAAAAGGGGTTTCTCATGGATTTATCGATATTTTTAGCAAAATTACTTGGGATTTATTTATTGATTATTACAGTAGAGCTACTTGTTCGCAGAAGAGAGCTGGAAAGGGCCATAAAAAGCTTCACATCTTCGAAGGGACTTTTGATTTCCTCAGGATCTATTTCTCTTTTATTCGGGCTCGTCATTGTTATTGGGCATCCGGTCTATGACATGGATTGGCAAGGGTTAATTACCCTCTTAGGATATGTTTTGATTATTAGAGGAATCATGAGAGTCGCCTTTCCCTCTTATTTTCAAAAGAAAATGGAACACTTCTTCCATCGCAGATATTGGATCATATGTCTTGTGTTAGGTGTTCTAGGGATGTATTTGACCTATTCGGGGTTTGCCGCAGATCTTTTATAAAAGCACAAAAAAGGCCCGGAATCTTTCCGGGCCTTTTTTTATTTTTTCCATTCATTGGCTTTTTCGCCCACAAAGAGAAAAATTAATTTGGAGAAGTAAAAAATGCAGAGCTATCGTTATCGTTCCAATGAAGAATATCGCCTACTTGAACCTTATTTCTTTCAAACCAACCAAGATTCATCTCTAATACATATTTTACAGGGACAGACGCAGAAATACTGTTCTTTTGAAAAAAGATAACTATGGGATCCTTGTAAGAATACAAAGCAAAATCTCTATTCGATAAAACAGGTCTAGAAGGATCCATTTTTTCCGGAAAAGCCTTGAGGGTCTTAATTTCACGCACCACCCCTTTCTCATCAATAAAAGCAACTGACAGATCAATATAGCAATTAAACGACCAGAAATTGAGTTTCTGAGGTTGAGAATAGTGAAATAACATTCCGCTATTTTCCGGAAGAAACCGACGTTGCATCAGTCCCCACTGAATCTGCTCTTCTGTTCGAGCATGTTCTATGAAAAATGTAGGAGATTTAAAAAATGCAAAGCAGCAAGCAAGTAGAAGACCTGATAGAACCAACGCACAACAAGTGATTTTTTTAAGTTTTAGCATAAGTACCCAGTTTTTCTGCTCTAATGTCTAAAAAATAGGATATTCGAACATTTATGAAAAACAATATAATAAGGCGGCAAAAAGCCGTTGCCTTGCTTACTATAAAATTGCGTTGGACGAATACCCACGATAAAAGAAACACAAAGAAGTATAGAGAGTTTTCATGAAAAAAAAGTGCAAAAAAAACACCCTTCATATCTATCTTAAAAACACTAACCAATATGCCAAATCCTGTGATCTTCTAGAACTTGCTCTATGATACTCCAACATTTCCTTGCTTCTACATTGTTTGCTTTCGTAAAACCTGCAGCTACGATCAAAGCCTTCCATAGGGTCCAAGCGCGACCTCGAGCCCATGTCCCCTTATCATGTTGAAAATGAGAGCGGAAGACTTCTCGACTTTCTCCTTCAAATAGAGTCCAGGCGATGGCCAAATCACAAGAGGGATCGCCAACCGTCAATTGTCCAAAATCAATGACAGAACTCAACTTCCCCTTTTGCAGTAGCAAATTTCCTGTGCTTAGATCTCCATGGACCCATACAGGTGCCCCCTGCCAAGAGGTTGAAAGAGCTGCCTGCCAAAGATCTAATGCAACTTCCTCATCTATTTTACCTTTGAGAGCTTCAATCGCCTGTCGAGTCTCTATATCATAGACACTAAGAGATCCCCCGCGATAAAAACTATGAGGCCCTGGAAGTGGTCCCTCTTCTCCATTTATACTCTGTAATGCGACAAGAAATTTCGCAAGATTCTGTGCGAAATCAGACAGATTATCTATGGGAGTGCTCGCAGCAGAATCCCCTTCAATCCAACGATAGATGGACCATTTCCAAGGATAGGTACAATCAGCAGCTCCCATGGCCAAAGGCTCCGGAATGGAAAGTGGCAAAAAAGGGGCTAGTCTTGGCAACCACTTATGCTCTTTTTCTACCTGTGAGGCATATTCTTTGCTACTTGGCATGCGCACAAGCATGTGATCGCCTAGGTGAAAAGTTCTATTATCCCATCCACTACTAGCGACAGGCCTAATGGAAAGATCTCTCCATTGAGGAAACTGAGTATCCACTAGGTGCCGAGCAAGTGAACTATCTATGATTAACTGACTATCATCCATACAGATCTTTATCCAATTTGCGTAAAAAACCCGTTATCGATAATGTGCTAAAGGCATCTTAACCAACAGGAGTTTTATGAGAAAGGTTTTAACTGTTTTAAGTGTTGCATTTACAAGTATGGCCAGTGCGCATATTCATGAAAAGAAAGAAACTTCACAAAACACGCACGCATCTACCGCATCTTTTGTAAGCTCCTATCAGCAGTGGGTTGATCCTAACAACCACTTTGTGGACTTTTTTTCATCAAACAATGAAGAACAAGCAAGAGTCATTTTTATAGGTTCTTCTGCATATTCTCAAGATGGTCAAGGCAATCGTCCTACGGTATCTGAAGGAATGGGTTACGGATTGCTACTGTCCTATGCAAATGATGACCAAGCAACTTTTAACAAGTTCCTCCGTTACCTCTTATCTACGGCAAACAACTACGGGTGCAGCGCATATGGAAATCAAACTTGTTACGCGACAGCTCCTTTAATGATGCCTTGGATTGTTAATGAAGATGGCAAGCCATTTTGGTTTCTCGCCTCTCAAGGAGCAACCGCATACTATTCTAACGGCTCTGCGACAGACGCAGATATTCAAATAGCTTGGGCCCTTTATCTTGCGAGTTTAAAAGTTGCTAAAAACTCCTGGCAATCCTCTACATTTGCAACCACTCAAGGCACATTAACCTATGCAGAAATCTTTCAACTAATGGGTGTAGAAATTCGTTTGAATGATGTGGACATGAAAAATCTACGATATGTACCTGGAAACCAATGGGGAGCTGCGGGCGTACAGGTCCTCTATCCTGGATATTTTACCCCTCAAGCTTTTGCAAGTCTTGATACATTGCCTGTCCCCGATGTTTCCTCTACCTGCCCGAGTTTCCCAGCTCATGATCCCATAAATTCTCTACATCTTATTTTTAAAAACAATATCGCTAAAACGGTCTCTATTGATTATATGGGCGGCAATGGAGGAGTGCAAGTAAACGGCAATTTCGTTCCCAAGGCCGGAGTACCTAATGGGTATACAGTATCTGCTATCACAACAGCAGAGGCAGTATTTTCCTCGACCAATCCGTATTATGCAAATGCAAGCATTCAAGCTACCTACTATGATGAACAAGGTAATCCTACTATGAAAAGCAACTATAGTATGGAGTACAACAACAACCAGTGGACAGTTAAAGACAATGGCTCTTCTACAGAAAGCAGCTTTTGCCAATCTCAACCCGGAAACTCTGTCTTTGTATGTCTCACCGATCCCAACATTCAACAAGTCGATTATTCGTTTGCTACGGTTGTCAATAACAGCTTAGCTGCGATTGAAGACTTTCAAACAAAATACAGCACAGGGCTTATGCCAAATGTCATCCATTATGATGGCACAAACTATGATGAATGGTCTGAAAGTTTTGGCTATGATGCTTGCCGTTTCCCTCTATGGGCCAGTGATTTTATAAAAAACAATCCTACGCACCCATCAACTACTGCTATAACCCAAGCCCTTACAGGTTTATTAGGAGATAAGGGTATTGCATCTTTTATTAAAAACGGGACTTTGCCATCTGGCGGAATTGATGCTATTAAACAAACTGCCGTAGGAAATTGGAACACTTTATCCCCACCTTTGAACGCGCCAGTTACAGCTGCAGCTGAGGTTTTAAATAACGAGCAGGTTTATAATGCTTTGATTTCTGGAGTTGTCAGCTATGATATCACCAAAAATCAACCCAGCACTACCGACCCTATCGGAGACAGCTCCCCTTATTTCAATGCAGTTATGGTACTCTTAACCCGGGCTTGCATGGAAAATAGATTTGCAGTCCCTTAAAAGTCCATTTTGTGCTAAAACGTCCGCGAAACTACAACGTTCGCGGACTCTTAACTTAGGCAGGTTTTCCTATGATCTATGAAATGCTTTCAGAGGCAAATAAAGATGTCTTTCCTCGCTATCACATACAACTGAACCTACTTAAAAACTGCCCGCAAGTAATCCCCACGTTAGCCAGTTGGTTATATGAAACATGGCACCCTTACGACGCTAGTGTAACAAGAGAAAATTTCATTCAATCTTTTGAGACAAGATTAAATAGTGATAAAATCCCGATTACGTTTATCGCTTTAAAGGAGATGGTGCCAGTCGGCATGATTTCCTTAAAAAAACAAACATCTCCCGAATTTTCAGATTTCCCCGAAAATAGAATCTGGATGTCAGGCCTTCATGTCATCCCTGAAGAAAGAAACCGAGGACTTGGCGAAGACCTATTGAAATTTGCAGCAAACACTGCCAGATCTCTTGGGTACAAAGAACTCTATTTCTTTACCTCGGATCTGAGTAAGGTACAGTGGTACACCAAAAGAGAAGCCCAGATCCTTGAAGAACGTCCCTTTCGCAATCACACAATTGTTATCCTATATATCCCTTTATAGGATCTACCAACCATGGAGCATTTCATGAAAACAATCGCTTTTTTGTTGCTAACAGCATTCTCCGTAAACACCCATCTGAGCGCTACCGAAACCAAGAATGAATGGATAGAAGAATATATTATAACTGTCCCTGATTTCCCTAAAACCGGCATTCAATTTAAGTGCTATCCCGATCTTTTAAAAAACCCTAAAGCTTTTCATAGAGCTACGAAAACATTTGCAGAAAGATATAAAAACTTTGATCTCGACGCAATTGTAGGCCTAGATTCTAGGGGCTTTATTTTTGGCGCAGCACTGGCCTATGAAATGAATTTACCGTTTGTAATGATACGAAAAGCTGGCAAGCTCCCCCGTAAATCTGAGAGAATCGATTACGCTTTAGAATATGGAAAAGCTTCTTTTGAAATCGAGGTCGACAGCCTAAATCCAGGAGATCGCGTATTGATTGTAGACGATCTTTTAGCAACCGGTGGCACCGCAAACGCTGCGGCAGCCCTAGTAGAGCGCCTTGGAGCTGAAGTTGTAGAAGTCGCCTGTTTAATTGAGCTTGAAGGCTTACATGGCCGTAAAAATCTAAAATATCCCTTTTATTCGCTCATTTCAATCGAAGTTGACGAGTAGCGCTCAAAACAGCAAGACAGGAAATTTGCCTGTCTTGCTTGTTTACAAAAGCCGATCAATTGTTTTATAAGTTTTCTATATAAAATCATTTACTTTTCTTCATGGAGTAAGAGCTCTCATGTTATCTTCTTTACCTTCTGTAAAGCATCCCCGGATTGGAGTTGCCTGTATTGTTCAACGAGAAGGCTTAGTTCTTCTCGGCCAAAGAAAAGGAGCGCATGCGATGGGCTTTTGGGGTTTTCCCGGAGGACACTTAGAATTCGGGGAAAGTGTTGAAGATTGCGCTAGAAGAGAGCTATTAGAAGAAACAAGGCTCAAATCCCTTTCTCTGCGGTTAGGCCCTTGGGTAGAAAATCTCATGGAAGATGGGCAAAAACATTACATCACAATCTTTGTTTTTATAGATGCATTTGAAGGAGAGCCTATCTTATGTGAGCCTGACAAATGCGAAGGTTGGCAGTGGTTTCGCTCGAATGCGCTCCCAGATCCACTTTTTTGCCCAATACCCTCTTTAATACAAAAATCCCCCTTAAGCCTTTAGACATATTTGCCTTCATATTTTCTCTCAAAATATACAGAAACAATTCCGCCTATAATGATCAGAGCCATGCCTATGAGAGACCATAAGTCAGGTACCTTATGCCAAAAAATCCTGTCTAGAATAACTGAGAAGAGAACCGCTGTATAAGCAAGAGGTGAAAGAGTGCTGGCTTTGCCTTTCTTAAATCCCATTGTGACAAAGATCTGCACTAAATAGAACAAAATAGCTGCAGCCAAAAGAAGAAAAATCACAGGAAAAGTAAAAGCAGCTCTAAAATCCATAATCGCTCCAGGAAGAGAAAAAATTGTTCCCAAGAGAAAATAATAGAAAAGCATCCTAGAACTGGGCTCTGTACGGGTAAGCCGACGGATGGCAACCATAGAAATTCCCGTAAGGATCCCGGAAATGAGAGCATAGAAAGATGCTGCATCTAAAATTTTAGCGTTAGGCTTCAGGATGAAGATAATACCCACCAATCCCACAATCACTGATCCCCACAAATACGGAGGTACTTTTTTCTTAGCCCAAATCCAAATGATAAAAGGAATCCAAAGAGGCCCGGTATTAGAAAGAAGAACGGCATTGGCAAGCGGAATATAACTTAGAGAAAGAACAAAGAAAAAATACCCCGCAAAACCACACACATCACGCGTAAGATGGAGAAAAGGATGACTTGTTTTGAATCCTTCTTTCCAAACTTTAGGAAGCGTTAAAAGAAGACAAATGATGTTTTGGAAAAATAGAATCGTAAAAGTCGTAACTGTTTGAGCTGCCACCTTTGAACAGGCACTAAAAAGTGCCAGAAAAAAATAACATAAGGTTACATAAAAGGCTCCGCGAAGGAGGTTTGCCTTTGGAGAAGTCCCAGATATCATGATATACCGATAGTTCGTCGAATATAATTTTGTTATAGGCGAAAAATTTCAATTCTTAATAGGAAAAAACCTACACCTGTCAAGATGTAGGTTTTTCTGAGAATTTAAGGAATCGTGATGGTTACAGCAGAGCTTTCCACTCCATTAGAGTCATAAGCTTTAATCGCGTATTGAGCAGATGTTGATTTACCCACTGATGGATCTGTAAATTGCAAATCTGACGCGGGATTGCTTCCTGCTAGTTGATTGTTTCGATAAATATGATAACCCACAATTGCTGAGGTTGGGCTTGCATCCCAAAAAATCTTGTTGTAGTAGACCCTTTGAAAAGGGAATTTATTGACACCTTGAAATCCCGTCAAATTACTTGGAGGTAAAATGGATGGAGCCGGTAGAGAACCACCTGTCGCAACTGCAAATGGAGCTTCAAAAGGAGTAAAAGCATTAGTCACTATCCCAGAAACTGTATTATTCGTGACATTGATTACTTCAACTTGCTGAGCTCCAGTTGCTGCTACATAAGAAAATGTCCCGTCAGGAATAATAGCAATTCCAAAAGGAGTGATCTGCGCCACACTCCAAATAACAGTATTGGTAGCTGTATCAATTGCATAGAGTTTGCTAGCAGAAGGATCTGTCACGTAAACTGTTTCTCCATTAGGAGCAACTGCTACGCCATA
>JAIETG010000016.1 GCA_019745395.1 Rhabdochlamydiaceae bacterium
TGCCGGTTCTTAAGACTTCGGCTTTTCTTTACTCAGCTTCGAATCGCTTCGTAAGATGGCAAAACTATACAAAATCTCTCCTATTTTCCGCAAACACTTCTACAAAAAAACATAATTTCACACCCACACATACGCAAGAACGGTCTTTTAAATCGTTTGCCACTTAAAAAAATCACACAAACCATTCCAAAGCCCACATTTCCAGACCTAAGCATAAGCTACATATATCAGACTCTCAAAGATTTTCGCGGCTGCAAACCTCAGGATCAATCACAACACCCTAAACACAGAGAATCATTCTCCAGCAACCAAGAAAAAACAATAAGCCATCGCCACAAACCCCGATCTAATGCCAGATATAGCTATATAAGGTAAGAAGGCAAGAACGATGGCTATATATAGATGGAGACAAACACTCTAAACGCAACTTAAACCTTGGCCCAATCTACTATTAGACAGCAAAGAGCAAGCTACAACCTTCTCCACTCCCTTATTCACAAAAAAAAATCCCTACACAGAATTTTTCTATGTAAGGATTTGAAAGACATCCCGAAAAATATTACAGTCCTTAATAACACGCAAAAGGCATCGACCTTTATAACCTATCTCACATCTTCTCCTAAAAAACTCCAAAGGATGCTTCTTCTCCTAAAAAACTCCAAAGGATGCTTCTTCTCCTAATCTTAGGATTAGATGTTAGGAGTGGTTCCTTTCCAATAAAATCGTCACAGGCCCTTCGTTAACCAAAGAAACTGACATCTTTGCCCCAAAAACTCCCGTCTGAACAAAGATCCCCTTCTTTTGAACTTCGCAAATAAATTGCTCATATAATTCTTTCGCCATCGAAGGAGCTGCCGCTTTGGTAAAAGAAGGCCTTCTTCCAGAAAGACAATCCGCGTAAAGAGTAAATTGAGAAACAATCAAAACTTCCCCTCCACACTCAACAATCGAATCTTGAAAGCCGTCTTCTCCTCTACCAAACAATCGTAGAGACACAAATTTGTTAGCGAGCCAGACAACTTCTTCCATAGTATCATCATGAGTTATCCCCACTAAAACAAGAGCACCTTTACCAACAGCTCCTACCACTTTTTCTTCCACTTCAACACTCGCTTTCGAGACTCTTTGCACTAAAATTCTCATTTCTTACCCCTTTCTCTAATTCTTCCGTTTACAATAAAGCAAAAAGTATTTTAGGATTCAAAACATGCTTAACCATTTCCGCTAGGGATACTATATAATGAGGCATAAATAACTTATGAGGCATTTCTCCTTACGTTCTTCAAAATCTCTGGTGTCGGCTACGCTATTTTTACACCTCCTAAGTTCTGACTTTTGCTATACGCAAAGCTCAGCTATCCCCCTACTATTGGCTTCTGGGGATTCTTTGGAAAAGCAAGATGAAACGAAGTATACAGTGAACTTCAATCATGTACCTATTGTTGAAGTCATTCGTTTTGTCAGCAAAATCACTCATACAAATTTCATCTTTGAAGAAAACGATCTGCAATTCAGCGTCTCGATCCTTTCTGAAGAGCCAATTTCCGCTAAAAACATCACTTCTGCTCTGATTCAAATTCTCAGAGTTCATGATTTGAGACTCTTGGAACAAGACAACAACTTGCTCATCACGAAAAGTACCGAAGTTAGACAAATCCCCACTTTGATCTCTGCAGAACTTCCTCTTTCTGAAAAAACAGAAGCGCCCATTGTCACTCGAGTATTTCGCATTAAAAATGCCAATCCCGCTTCAATTGCTACCATTATTAGACCCATGGTATCTGCAGCTTCGCAAATCGAAGTATCTCAAGAAACAAGGCAACTCATAGTTACCGATATTTTAACGAACATCGACAAGATCGCATCCTTGCTCATTAGCTTAGATGCTCCCAACACACAACTAGAGATTGAATCCTATGTCGTAAAACACATAGGACCTTCCAATCTTATTGCTTTAACTCAACAGATACTGTCGGCCTTTGCGGATAAAAATCCTCTGATTTTCGTTCCTCAACCAGAAACTAATACTATTTTTATAGTGTCGACTCCTTATCTGACGGAGCGAGCTTTAACGATCATGGAAGATTTGGACATCCCTCCAAAGGGAACCCTCATTAGTGATAGCGGGACAAGCAATCAAGACCTCTATATATATAAGATGGTTCACAAAACTCCTTTTGAGGTTGTAGCAAATCTAAAAGATCTCTACGCACAAATTCACGAAAGTGGATCTGGAATGTCTTCTTCCTTATTACAAGCATTACACGACGTTAAACAGATCCCAGACACAGACTCTCTACTCTTTATTACAGACGCAGGGACCTGGGCAAAGGTACAAAATTTACTTGCAGGCATAGATGCACTTCCATCACAAACGGTAGAAAAATCTTCTTTTTGGATATACAATATTCAACAACTTGGCTTTCAAGATATAGAATCCTATTTGATCAATGTTTCTAAGGATCTCCATGATGGTCAGTTTTCTTATGTCATAGAAAACATGAAATGGAACAAAGAAAGTAACTCCATAGTCTTTAAGGGACCAGAATCCGTCTTAAAAAAACTGCAGGAGATGCTTCCTAACATAGACTCACCCAATGGCGGGCAAAAATTTTACGTTTATCAAGTACAAAACGTATCCAAACAACAAATTTTAACTGCCTTGACCGACCTTACTAAGGATTTACAAGATCCAAACCTATCAAAATCGATAGCGAATGTAAAATGGATTCAAGAAAACCATTCTTTAGTATTCAATGGGACTGCGGATGTTATCAGCAAACTACAAAGCATATTACCTACATTAGACCTTGCTACTCTAGCAAATCCTAAAAACAACTTCATTTTCTACACCCCTGTCAATTTATCTGGAGAAGCATTGTATAAACAAGTTCAAGATCTTGCGATGAACTTGGAAAAATCAGGCCTAGAAAACGCAGATGTTTTAAGCGCTCTTCGTTCTGCAACATGGACTCCTTCTTCTAATTCTCTTCTTTTTACAGGAGATTCTCAGACCTTAAGCAAAGTTCAAAAAATTGTAGAAGATCTTGACAAGTCTGGCATGGAAACTCCTATAGAGGTATTTCTCTATCAACCACAATATCTTTCTCAAGACGAGCTCAAAAAAGCATTAGACCTTTTAGGTAAAAGCCTCAATTCATCTGACGCTGCAAGCAAAAATCTTTTAAAAGCCATCCAAAATGTTCAGTGGGTACCTCAAAGCAACTCTTTCCTATTCAAGGCAGATAGCGCGACGTTAACCCAACTTAAGCAAGCTCTAGCTACGTTAGATAATGCCAATGCCGGCCAATCATCTCTAGCTCACAGTTTTTACCTATATAGACTACAACAAGCTTCGGGGACCGTCGTTATTCAAAACCTCAAAGACCTTACCGGCAATATCGCATCGGAAGATCCTCAAAATATCGCTCTGATCAAAGCAATTAAAGGTCTGAAATGGGTAAAAGAAAACAATTCTATTCTCATTACCGCTCCCCCTCAGATTATTGAAATTATCAAGCCTTTGATAGCAGAATTTGATGTTGCGTCTCCCTTAAGCGGAGCTGACAAAGAAAAGATGGAATTTTTCATCTATAAGCCTACAACTCAAAGCCCGGAGCAAATACAAACCTCCTTACAAGAGTTTGCCAAAGACTTAGAGCTCTCTCAACTTAATGACCCCGATTTTTTACACACACTTCACTCTATCCGTTATGTCCCCGCGTCTAAATCTCTTGTTTTTGTTGGGACTCCAGACTCTCTCGTAAAACTTAAAAACTTTTTATCCACGTTAGATTCAACAAGCGGGCATGCTCCTATCCAAAAGATCGGAGGAACAACCTTTTTAATTTATAAAGTGCAAAATGCTTCTGCCTCGGAGCTCATAAATTCTTTGCAAACTTTTTCCAAGCAACTCGCAAAATCTGATATTAGCGACAAAGCGCTCGGAACCTGTTTGGACACTGTCAAATGGATCAAAGAAACCAACTCTTTGCTCTTTACTGGAAGTGAAGAAACCTTACAAAAAACAGAAAAACTTTTAGAAAAGTTTGACCTCACTTCGCTACACCACACTGCTCCTAGAGCTTCAACAGCCACTTTTTTTGTATATAATCCTAAATATCAAACTGGATCTGAGCTCATCCATATCTTAGAAGATTTTCAACGCAACCTAGCTAATTCTTCTGTATCTGATCCTCAGTTATTCGAAGCAATCGCTCATTTAAAGTTCATTGATAAAACCAATTCTCTCATCATTTCTGGAGATGAGGTCGCTATCCAAAAAGTTCATTCCCTTTTAGAAAAATTTGATGTACCAGGTCCTCAGTCAGCGCTCCCCTCAATTTCCAACATCGATAATGCAAACTTTCTTATCTATAAACTGCAATATCATAAAGGAATTGAAATTCTAACAGCTTTGAAACAAGTCTCTCAAAGTCTTATGCACAGTGACAAACAAGAACATAAAGCCCTTGTAGACTGTGTGAATTCCTTACAATGGATCGAAGTAACCAATTCCCTCTTAGGAACCGGTGATGCAGGCGTTTTAGACAAAGTCAAAGGCCTAATCCAAAACTTAGACGTTCCTTTAAAACAAGTATTTATTGAAGTTCTCGTAATTCAAACCTCACTGGAAAACTCTCAAACTTTCGGACTCCAATGGGGATCTCAACTACAATACCTCAATAAAACAGTAGGAGCCATGGGGAATTTCCCCGCGCCAGGAAGCAATAACAACAACTTCTTCCAAAGCCCCTTATCACTAACAACTGCTACTAGCCCGCCCGTACAAGGGGGAACTAGCACTACATCCGTTCCGTTTACTTCGGGATTTGATATAGGAGTGATCGGCGATATCATTTTCCACAAGGGAAAATCTTTTCTCTCACTGGGCAGCTTACTAAATGCTATACAGGTAGATTCCGATGCTACAGTTGTGATGAACCCTAAAATCATGGCGCAAGATGGTCATACCTCTAATGTCTTTTCTGGACAAAACATTCCCTTTGTCGGATCTTTTGTCTCTAACCAAGGACAAACCACGACTGAGACGTCCAACATTGAATATCGAGATGTCGGCTTCAACTTAATTGTTACTCCAACTTTAGGAACTAACGACATCATCACATTAGAAATCAGCCAAGATATTACTCAGCAGGTACCAACTTCGGTAACGTTTAGTACAGGAACTGTGCAAGGGATTCAAACTTCTCGAGCCACTATGGCCACACGAGTCCATGTTCCCGACCGCCACTTCTTAGTCTTAAGCGGAATGATTCAAGACACGAAACAACATACTAAACAAGGCCTTCCCTGTCTTGGAGGCTTGCCTATGGTTGGAGCGCTATTCTCTCAAAATTCTGTAAGCGATCAAAAGCTAAACGTGATGATCTTTATGAAGCCATACATCCTACGTTCAATGGCAGACTTCGATCATTTAACAGAACAAGAAGAATCTCTCATGCAAGCAGAAGCGGTACTACCTGACGTTAAAGAAACTCAAGATTCCGCAATGGAGATGATTAAAAATATCGAATGATGACCAAACGCTGTTTTTCCCTACTTGCTTTTGCTCTTCTTTCCACATCCTGCTATAGGGTTCCAGATCAAATCGAACCGAAAGTAGACTCTTATGTACAGGATAGATATCTAACAAGTCTCCCCTCTCCTTTTCCTCCTTTAACAAGCGAAGAAAAAATTCAGGATTGGGGAAAAGAATATCAAATAGCCTTACTCTTTGCTCGTGAAATGGATCTTTATCAGGCCATTACGGCTTTTAAAAGAGCTTCGTTTCTACTACCTTCAGAACACAAACAGAGAAAAGAAGAAATCGATTACGAGATTCTTCTTTGCTACTACGTTGGCAAGAAATACAGCGAAGTCATTTACACCTACGAGCACTCTAGCTTACGCTTTGCAGGGACCCAATTTTCCGCTTGTGAAGATCTGTTAATTATTCTCTATGACTGCTATACACAAGAACAAGACACAGAAAATGCAAACCGCTTTTTACAGTATATTCAAACCTACTACCCTGAAACCGCCAAAAAATTACAAGTGGCTACAGATCTACGAAAAGCAGACCTTGCCTCTCTGAAAACTATCGCTCAAGATCCCGAATACCTTGCAGTAAAAAATTTTTTAGAAACATACGATCGCACAAAAAAATCGATAGCAAAAGCGCAAACACTTAATGCTTTTCTCCCGGGAGCAGGATACCTCTACTTGGGACAAAAACAAACAGCAATCACAGCAGCTTTAATCAACGGTCTTTTTATCGGAGCTTCCTATTACTTTTTTCAAGCTGGAAATATCCCTGCAGGAGTCATATTTACAACTTTTGAGGCCGGATGGTATTTCGGAGGCATATATGGAGCGGGAGAAGAAGCGAAATTTTACAACGAGAGAATCTATGAGGCGCTCGTTACTCCTATGATGAACCATTCTAAAATGTTTCCCGTTTTTATGATCAGTCATGCGTTTTAGTCTCCTCCTTTTTTTTACTTCTACGCTAGTTGCAACTCCCGGGTACAACGAGCCTTGGGGCAAAGATAGCGATTTGCAAGCAAAAAAACCTTCTCATCATTCCTACCCTAATCCTTCACTAGCAACTCTCATAGCAAAGCAAGTCATCCTGTTTCATCAAAAAGTCATTTCCCCTATTGATGGACCTAGAAGCCACTTTAAACCTTGCTCATCACAGTATATGAAGCTTTGCATGATGAAGCACGGTTTTACAAAAGGATTTCTCATGGGCTGCGATCGTCTTTTACGAGAAAATAAAGACCCTTGGATCTACCGCAAGATAGCCATTGATGGCAAACTCATTAAATACGACCCCCCCCGCTAAAGTATGAACAGATGCAGAGGCTACTCAAAAAAATAAAATGGATTGAATTCTGAAATAAAAAAAACAGTTAGACTTTACGCCTAACTGTTAAAAAAACAAGTTCCTCGTTTCAGCCCACATGCAATTTAGAAGTCTAAACCTGCTTTTAGAGTGAACCCTTGAAATCCTATATCATTACTTGAATAGATTGTAGAAAATGAAGCATTGTCATTGGGATCGAAAGATCTCACAACTTGAAAAAGCTCATTAACTCGAAACCATTCGGATAGTTCATATCCCGCAAATAGAGAAAACCGATAGTGATCGCAAAAATCAATCCACCCTTTCACTCCCAACAAAACTTCTAAGTTTACTCTAACGCCATTCATATCTTCCTTAAATCGTTCAGTAAGCGAAATAAGAGTTGGAGCTTCTAAATCGTCAGCTCCATTGAACGTCTCGTGTACTTTAAAATGGCCATAAAGTAATGCACTACTGATATCTCCAAATAAACCAAGATTTTGGCAAAATTTCCAGAGAAACTGAGATCCTGCACGCAACCCACCTGCGTTAAAAGCACTTGAGGCGCTCATGGATGTGTCTTGAGTCTGTACAGTAGTATCTATTGGATTCACCCACGCGCCGGTATAATTGGCTTGATATTTGTAATCTATCCAAGCAAGCCTGACTCCTGCATGTGGACGAAAAGAGAGATGATTGCTCGAATTAAAATTTCTTGCAATTTCTATGTCTCCCGTATCAAGGCCAGTTTTCCATTGTCCACTTGCGGCAAAAGCCACAGGGCCGAGGAACGGGATCCAAGTCTGTCTTAAAAGAGTAGTTCCTAAACTATTCTCAGATTCTGATACGTATTTTGATTCTCCGTGAAATCGAGTATATGTAAGCAACAAGTCCAGTTTATCGTAAAATCCAAAATGATATCCGGCTCCGACTCTAAATCCTGGATCCCACTTTCCGTTAAGACCAATCATTTTTTTCTCGACTATCGGTGAACTGCCAACTTGAACTTCTTCTCTAATAGCCAGAGGCATGTCATTAGCATCTGCTTTCCACCATAGGAAATCGCCATAAACTAGAAATTTCCCCTCATCTTGAACGGGTTTTATTGTTTGTGGAACTGGTTGTTCTCCACTAATTCCTATGGAAAAAGAAAACGCATTGATTAAAAGAGCAAAAGGCAAAACTTTATGTATATTTCTCACAAATCCTCCCAAAAAAATTATGCCGAATATAGAAAAGGACCTCGGCACAAGTCAAGAAAATATTTCTTGCTCGTTCGATTACATCCGCTTCACTCTATTGAATGTAAAATTGAGATATCCTCCATAATAAAAAAAAGAGATTCAAGCTATAGGCACGAAGAACGGAATATGCCACGGATCTGCCTAAATTGATAGAAGTACTAAAAACAGCTATTGACATCGTTTTTTTCAACTGATACACACAGATTTAAAAAACCAGAATTTAAATTCATGCAAAAACAACAAACTCGAATTTAAAGCCATTTATTATTCAAAGGAAAATAGGGTGATTCGAAATATAAGAGACTCGTTATTTTTAATTACCTCCATGATCTTTACTCATAGCGCATTAGAAGCTACCTGGGGAATTCCTTTGGAGTTTTCTTCCTATCCTACAGCGAGTCAACCAATTATTGTCGCAGATGACGCCGGGAATGCTACCGCTTCCTGGATTACAGTCACAACAGATCCCTAAGTCGGTCTAGAAGGAGAAAAATGTAAGATTTACGTGTGCTCAAAAGGTTATTGTCGTAAGTCAATCCTCAAAGAGACAAATTTCACTCTGGATAATGAATTCTTTAAAGACAATGGCTTTATAGGGATCTACACTATTTGGAAGAATTTACGGATGCCTACATAAACCGCCGTATACGGATCCGTACGTATTGTGGTGTGAGAAGACGGGAGTTAACGACTCCCACTTACTCGATGGGTCCTTTTAAATCTATGCGCTACCAAAGCAAATAGGATTTTAATAACTGGCTTATTCTAGAGGAGTCAAAAGTAGAACGTTTTAGAATTATCTGAGAGCATCTCGAAAAGGAGTTAAGAAAACACATCAAAGAGAACGAAGTGCCCTGAAAGCGAATCCAGGGCAAGTAACCTAACAATCTACAGGCAATAAAAATGTCAAGTAAGTGTCGTTTGTCAGGTAAAGTAGTGTCTAGGACAAATAAAAACATGTCTCTCTTAGGCATTCCTTTTTGTCACGACACAGTTACTGTTGCTGTTATTGGGCTGCTCATATATGAGACCATTGCTGTAACAGTGTAGCTTCCAGCAGATTGATATTGATGACTTCTTGTTGGGGCCCAATATTCGCCTTCTGCAACATCTCCAAAAGTCCAGTAAACCTCCTCAAACTCTGATACCCCTTCTAAAACAAACTGAAAATTCGTTGTAATATCACCAGATTCTGGGGTAACGGTAATTTTTTTTTGGCTCATAATATTCTCCTTAATTTTTAAGTTTTTACATCTAATTTATTTTGGTTCCTCAGGAATCTTTATTTTCGAAATTTATTTCACCCACACGTTCAGCTTGTTTTATTATTTGCACAGTTGTCAAGTTATTTATTGTTCTGGGCGGATTTTTATGAGTTCAATGTATTTATGATGAGATGCTTATAAATTTATTAGAGGAGTTCCTGAGAAAACTCCAGCATCAATAGACTTATAAAAAGCTTAGACGATTATTTTGACAGGCGACTTGTCTTAATTTGAATGTTAAAATATGTCGAGTTGGACAGATGAAATGAGGAGTTTTTTAGTGTGCATTAGTAAATCTGAGAAACAAGAGTTAGACTTTATGTGATTTTGCTTACTAAAAAGTAAACTGGTCATCAACGGGACTTATGAGAAATTACACATGAATTTTAAAAGCTTAGCGGCAGTCGGACTTGAACCAACGACCTACGGATTATGATTCCGTTGCTCTAACCAACTGAGCTATGCCGCCAGAAAGAAAAATAGCGGGGGAAGGACTCGAACCTCCGGCCTTTGGGTTATGAGCCCAACGAGCTAACCAACTGCTCCACCCCGCGATAAAGAAAGCAAGAGCTTACCAAATGCTCTATTTAACCTCAATGGTTTCTTTCAGAAAAAGTAATTTTTTCCTGAATAAACTTACAAGTACGTAGAGAAGACCCTTGCATCTGTAGAAAAAGAGTCCTACCTTTTTCCTGCATAGCAATGCGCGCTAGAGGATCTTGCAATAAATAAGAGGTCTTATCCTTCAACTCTTCTAAAGAAACCTGTATGCCAGCCTGAGCCTCTAGAATGCTTTGAACGAAGTCTTTTTGATCCCCCATGTAAGGACCGAAAATTACCGCAGCACCAGCTTGGATCGGCTCAAAAACGTTATGACCACGTAAGCCTGGAAGGAAACTTCCTCCTACAATGGCAAGATCTGCAATCTGATAAAAAGAAAGAAGAAGCCCCATAGCATCAATCAGAAAGATCTTTTCATTTCCTGTTTTTTGCTCGATACGAGAATGCGCTATCATCGGAAAAGGAGCTTTTTTTAACATCTCTTCTACTTCTATAAAGCGATGTGGATGTCTTGGAACAAACAGTAATTTCAAAGAAGGGACGTCATGACAAAGAACAGAGAGGGATTGTAAAATTTTCTCTTCCTCTCCGGGATGCGTAGAGGCAATGACAAGAACAAAATCTGCTTCTTTAATTCCCATTTTTTGTCGAAGACTCTGCGTATCCACTGACGTAAAAGGAGTATCAAGCTTAAGATTTCCTGTAACAAACACTTTGGAAGGATCTATTCCTAGCTGCAAAAAGTGTTCTTGAAAAAGCTCGTTTTGAACACAAATAAGATCAAAATAAGAAAATAGCAAACGAGAGAAAAAAGAAAGCTTTTGAAACCGCTCAAAAGAGCGCGAGGAAAGCCTTCCACTAACAAGACACACTAAAGCCCCAGATGCCTTGGCATACTTTAAAAAATGCAACCAAAATTCACTTTCCACCAAGACTACAACATCAGGTTTGAGTCTGTGAAAAAACCGGCGCATAGCCCAAGAAAAATCTACAGGCAACAAAAATTGCCCATCAGCCTTTGCTAAAATTCTTTTAGCTTCTGCATGCCCCGTTTCCGTACGCGAGGTAATATAAAACTGATCTTGTGGGTACAAAGCCTTCAGCTGAGCAAATAAAGAAGCCGCTGCTTTAGTCTCCCCCATGGATACGGCATGGAGGAGAAAAACTCTCCCTTTTTTTTCCGAAACTTTAGGAAGAGAAAGACCAAAATAAGAAAAAAACAGCCCCTTGTATTCTCCATGTACGATCCTTCGCCACAAGAATTTCGGAAGCAAAAACAGCATCGAAAATATCAATAAAAGATCGTACCCAAAAAACAACATCGCTTATTCCACTACCAGGTTTATTAATTTATTAGGAATGTAAATCACTTTTTTAATTCTACCTGTAACATGCTTGCGAATATTAGGTTGTGTTTGGATAAATGCAAGCACTTCCTCTTGAGTCTGGTCTCTAGGAAAAAGCCATTTCCCCCTGAGCTTTCCATTCACTTGAACTACGCATAAAGCCGTTTGATCCTGAAGGTATTTAGGATCTACTTCCGGATAAGGAGCATAAGAAATGCTTTCATTTTCCCCGAAATGCTCCCAAGCTTCCTCGGTAATATGAGGAGCAAAGGAAGATAGCACCTGAGTAAACATTTTGACCGCTTTTTGAGGGTATTTTTCTAGAGCCGTAAAACGGTTCATAAATTCCATCATTTTGGCGATAGCTGTATTGAATTGAAGAGCCTCCATATCTTGACCTACGGCATAAGTAATGCGATGAGCAAGCTTCATAGCCTCCTCATCCTCTTCCTCACAAATTTTGTCAGAATAGATCATTTCGAAATATCGATTTAAAAACCGTCTGCATCCACTCACAGAATCTGGATTCCAAATCTTTTCTTTATCAAAAGGCCCCATAAAAAGTTCATACATACGCAAAGTGTCAGATCCGTAGTCTGCAATGATTTCATCCGGAGAAAGTCCATTGAGCTTAGATTTGGACATCTTCTCTATTTGACTGCGGAGAGGATCTTGAGTTCCCTTCTGAAAATAAGATCCATTTTTTTCCTCTACTTCTTCTGGAGGCACATAGCCTCCAGACTCTCTTTGATAAGATCTGGCAATTACAAGACCTTGATTTCTGAGACGTTCAAATGGTTCTAAAGTACTGACAAGACCGCAATCATAAAGAACTTTATGCCAAAAACGTGCGTATAGTAGATGTAAAACAGCGTGCTCTACACCGCCCACATAAAGATCAACTGGCATCCAATAATTTTCCGGTTCCTGCCCCCACGCTTCTAAATCGTTATTAGGATCACAAAAACGCAAATAGTACCAACAAGAACCCGCCCATTGAGGCATTGTATTCGTCTCTCTCCAGGCTTTTTTCCCCGTTTTATGATCGACGATTTCGACCCACTCTCGAACTTTAGCTAAAGGACTTTCTCCGGTAGCTGCGGGTTTATAATCTGTAAGTTGTGGAGGGCAAAGAGGAAGTTCCATAGCATCTAATACTCTCTTAGATCCGTCCTGAAAATGCAAAACAGGAAAAGGCTCGCCCCAATAGCGTTGACGAGAAAAAAGCCAGTCTCTTAGCTTATACTGAATAGTACCTTCCCCTAACCCTTTCTTTTCCAAATGCGCAACAATCTTCTTTCTAGCTTCTGCACTGGTTAAGCCATTTAAAGAGATTTCAGGCCCCTCACTATGAATTGCGATGCCATCTCCAGAAAGACACACATCCGTTTCTTCCTGACCTTCAAATGCAATTACAGGGCGAATTTCTAAAGAAAACTTTTTAGCAAACTCAAAATCCCGCTCATCATGAGCTGGAACTGCCATGATGGCGCCTGTACCGTAATTCAATAGCACGTAATCGGCGATCCAGATCGGGACTCTTTCTCCTGTAAGAGGATGTGTTGCATAAGCTCCCGTCCATACTCCCGTCTTATCTTTGGCTAGATCTGTTCTTTCTAGATCCGATTTTGCACTGATCTTCTTCACATAATCTTCTACGTCCTTCTTTTGCTCTTCCGCAGTAATTTGAGAGACCAGAGAGTGCTCCGGAGCCAAGATTAAATACGTCACACCAAAAAGAGTGTCGGGGCGGGTAGTAAACACGGAGATGGTCTCTCCTGTCTTTTTCTCTTGGAAATTGATTTTCGCTCCCTCACTTTTTCCGATCCAATGCGTCTGCAATTTTTTCAAATGATCGGGCCAGTCCAGTAAACTCAGATCTTGCAAAAGCCTTTCTGCATAAGCTGTGATCTTTAAGACCCATTGACGTAATGGTCTTCGCTCTATAGGATATCCGCCCTCTTTAGATTTCCCATCCTCCACTTCTTCATTAGCTAAAACAGTTCCTAAAGCAGGACAAAAATTCACCATCATCTCCGCTTCATAAGCCAGCCCTTTTTCATAGAGCTTCGTAAAAATCCATTGTGTCCATTTATAGTATTTAGGATCGCTTGTAGCAAATTCGCGAGACCAATCATAACTCAAACCTAAGGATTTGAGCTGTCTTCTGTAGGTGTTGATATTTTGTTCTGTCGTAACTTGTGGATGAGCTCCGGTTCTCATCGCATATTGCTCAGCAGGAAGACCAAAGCTATCCCAGCCCATAGGATGTAAGACATTAAAACCTTGTTGCCGTTTATAACGAGCTAGAACATCTGTAGCTGTATACCCCGTAACATGCCCTACGTGTAGACCTGCGCCGGAAGGATATGGAAACATATCCAGGATATAATATTTAGGTTTACTGCGGTCTACCTCTACTTCAAATGTGTGGTGATCTTCCCAGTATTTCTGCCACTTTTGTTCGATTCTTTCGTGGTCATATTGCCGCATTGCCATAAATACACTCCTAATCTATCGTCTGGAATAAATGAGGAATCAGAGTAGCAAAAAAAAACCATTTTTGCGAAAGAATTTTACTAGAGGCTCCTCTTTAATTCTGCTAATCCCCCGGAAAACAAAATTAGGATAATTTGCATCCACTTGATCGAACAAAACCCGTCAATGTTCCATCTTATTAAAAAACAAGACTTTGCAAAACATTAGAAATTGAATCAGAAAAATACACATTTGCATACTTATTCCAAAACAGAAAGCAATTCAAACAATCAAACACATCAACCCATTAATAAACTCAAACTATTTCAAGAAAACAAGCCACACATATCACAAAATACGCTCACTAATAAAATTCAAGATGTTAGATGAAAAAACATCTTTTCAGAACACTTAAATACTCAGCAAATTCACACAATAATTTAATCTCTAACAACATACATGAACTTTCAACGAGCAAATTAAAAAAAGACCATTCCCAGCTTACAATCAATTACTTACAATAAAAACAATAAATTCACACGCCTAAACAAACAACGAAGCTAAAACGTATTAGTTATTTATTTACAAAGTTATTTTTTTAATGTATAATTAAAATTAATATTACAATTAAACAAACGGATTTTAATGAATTTTGACCCAGGAATTGAAAGATTACCCGAAGATAGTCAAAAGCTCACATCTCCCAACAAACAATCACCAGCACTAGGAAAAATAAAACGCACATTTACCCCACACAATCTCTTCCAACAATCAAGCTCACCCCTGTCTTCGAGCTTAAATGAAACTCAATCCCCAGAATACCGAAATCGCTTCTCTCTTTCTTCCACTCCCTCCGAGGATAAAGAACTCATAGCTCCGGCAGAAGAATTTCACTCTCCATCATCCGCACGCTCATCACGAGCTCCATTAAGAGCACTGGATAGACCTACTTCCAACACGCAAAAAACTTCGCCCAATGGACACACACACCCTATGATATCACGAATTCCTTCATTTCAAGATACTTCATCAAATGATCCAAAGAGATTAACAAAACAACACAGTCGTCTCTTATCAGACCCTCTCCGCTCTGAATCCTGCACTCTTTCTTTTACCGACACACCCGCAGACGAAGATGACTTAGATATACCAAATATCGAAACCCCAGGATCTGACTACAGATCACGCTCTACATCAAAATTATTTGGCAGCTCAGACTCCTATCCAAAAAGGTCCTCATCCTCCCTTCAACTAACTCCCATGAGCCACTCCTTCACAGAAGAAGATTTCGATCCCGATTTATCTGACAACGATTCGCCGTCAAATCCCACAGAATTGTTACGTGCAGCGCAACTGCAAAACGAAAAAGGATTTCAACGCTTAGCACGCAAACCTTCGAGTCATAGAGAGTCATTAAATAGGCCTGCATCCAGAGCGCAACAACTAACCCCCTTGAGCGCAAACACATCCAGGTCAGGACGCACTTCATCAAACACTCAACTTGGCTCATTAACCCCACTTGACTTCTCAAGATTACCAACCCCAGGATTAGACTATCCACCGATCGACTCAGAAGACTCTTCTTCTACAGACCAAGGAAGATCCTTATTCGGCTCGATAACGCCATCCACATTAATGAGCCGATCCTCCTCCGCCTACAGCAAAGTCTTTCACAAAACCCAACCTCAAAAACAACTCTTCATTACTCCATTTGAGTCAGATATTACCCCCAAAGAAAGCTTCCAATCACTCGGAGAAAGTTCACTCGATAAAACACTCGCTGAAAAAGAACTCACAACACTTCCAGCCCCTCCTTCCGAGGTAATGAACACCCCCCCTCGAGCTGCAACTTACCTCCTAAAACCAACTCCTACAAAACCAACTCCTACAAAAGCAGAAGATATAATGCCAGTAGTAGATATAAATCCTGAAGGGAAGCGACGAGTCATACCTTTCAGGATGAAGCTGGAAGAAATGGCTGATGCAACAAAATCCTGTATTTCAAAGTGTATTCCGAGAAATTTCGAAGAGTTAGGATCTGCCTTAAAAAACACAAGCGACACTGCAGACTACATTGCTGGCACTATCGCTGCAACTGCAGGCGGATCTGGTGGAGTAGGCGTAATTGAAGGAGCATTGGATCTCAAAGAGGCTATACAAAACGGCAACTATGTAAAAGCTGGTGGAACACTCACAAAAGGAATCGGAGATGGGGTAAGTTTTGGGACAAATATTGCAACCTTAGCTAACGCTACCGCTGCTACCGCGCTTGTAGCATCCGGCCCTATAGGCACCGCCATAGGCCTTGGCGTTTTAACATTATCTGAGGGGATTGAAGCATATAAAGACCATCAGTTCCATAAAGACTTTATAAAAACGATTAAGGACACAGGAATACGCGATTTTTTAAAAAGACACCTCAAACTTACCGAAGAAGAAATAGAAAGACCTATTAAAGAAATAATTTCACTAATGCAACAGAAAAAAGCTACCTTCGCAAAAAGAACAAATGAAGAAATCCTAAATGCAGCGCTCGCCCTAATGGCCTCACCTAATAGTGCATCCGATAGCGAGTGGATTGAACTGGCTAAAAATATAGAACAACAAAGCTATGAAAACCAAGTACGAGGCTGCCTTAATACAGGATTAGGAGTAATGAACACTGCTGCCGTAGCATTATCCCCTTTATCAAGCGGAATAACTGTTCTGGTAGCAGGAGGAATAACTCTTGGGTATGCGCTGGCCGATGGACAAAATGGGTATATAGTCAAAAAAGTCAGCTCTTTTTGCTGGAATCGATCTGAAATGGGCCGCAATGGAGATGAAATTCTCATGCATATGACAATTGAGCGCGATGAAGAAGGAACCCCTCGCCGACTAGGGAAAACTCAGATAATAGAACTTGACGAAGAAGGAACTCCTAGATTACCAGGATGCCCTAGCATAAAAACCATTGTAGAAGCAAATAAAGCAATACTTGCATTCACTGCAGGACTTGAACAGGCAAAGAGGCAAGAATCTACTGTATTAGAAGAGCGAGGAGCCAAACAGGCTGCCTACTCTAGGAACAAACTCCCCCCCCTAGACTCCGCTAAAAACCGGTAAATCATAAAACCTTTTGCCATATACAGATTCGAGCAGCTCCAATTCAGGCACTGCTCGCTTCTCTATCAAATTCAATACATTAAATACTTTTCACAAGATACTCGTTCTCAAAAATAATGATTAGATAAATTAATTTTTCGATAAAAAAAATATTTACAACACTAAAGATTGTCACAAATAACCTAATGTATTATCCTGATCAGTGAACCTGGAAACATTTTAAAAAGAACTGAAAAATTATGACGAGTTGTTTATTAGAAACCCTGCCTAATCGCAAGAATAAAATCAGTCTTACAGATTATAATTATCAAAAAGACATAGAGAACCGTCTAATTATGGCGCAATTTACGAGCACAGACTTGGAAGTGCTCGAAGAAATTTTATACAGTTCCATTCAAATTCCTGTAGAAAAACTGTGTAAAAACACAGATAGATCTTTAGAGGAAGTCCTTCCCACTTTGCAAAAATTCGCGAAAGCAGGACTCTTAGTCCTCCAAAAAGATACTATCACTGTTGATAAAGAGATGCGGAAATATTTTGAATTTCAAATAGAGAAATTCGACGAAGACTTTAAACCTGGCATGGATTTTCTACAGAGCCTTTTAAAAAAACCACCTATTCACGTTTTGCCAATTTGGTATTCTATTCCCCGGACATCCAATAACATCTTCGATTCTCTAGTAGAAAAATACCTGCAAACACCTCAGATATTCCAACGCTACATCATGGAACTAAACTTTGGTGAGCCCGTCTTAAAAAACATCATCCAAGATATTTACACCTCCGAAAATTTCTGCCTGTCTTCTTTAGAGCTCATGCAAAAATACAACATCTCTCGAGAACTTTTTGAAGAGTACATGTTGCACTTAGAATTTAGCTTTGTTTGCTGTCTTGGGTATCGAAAAACTGGTGATGTTTGGGAAGAAATCGTAACTCCTTTCCAAGAATGGAAAGAGTTCTTAAGTTTTCTAAAAAACACAGAAGTCTCTTCCATAAAAAACCCACAAGACATCGAATTAAGACGCCCTAGTGAGTTTTCTTTTGTGCAAGATTTAGCCATCATTCTAGAAGCTGGGAAAAAGAAACCCCTACCTCTAGAGACTACAGACACAGGATTTCTTCTACCTAAAGCAGCAGTCTTAAAAACTCTACTGCCGCTATTTCCCGCTTTAAGTAAAGATCCCGCAATCTATCAGCCTTACATACATCATCTCATAGTAAAAGCACAGCTATTGAGACTGTGTGAAACCTCTCAAAGCACGCTTCAAACGACAGAAGCTGCAGAAGAATGGCTTTCATTGCGTTTAGATCATCAAGCTTTATACTTATATCGACACCCTAAAAATCGAATCCTCAACGAAAACATTCCCTCCGATCTCTACACAGAAAAAGCCTTTCGAGAATCGGAAAAAAGCATCGTTCGCGCTCTACAAGCGGATTGGGTGTTTTTTGATGACTTCTTTGAAGGGATTCACGCTCCTTTAAGTGAAGAGCTTGCAATCGTGCTAAAAAAAGTGGGCAAACAGTGGGAATATTCGCTTCCCAAGTATTCCGAAGGTGAAACTCTTTTCTTAAAAGAAATCATCTTGCAGTGGCTTTTTGAAGCTGGTATTGTACAAACAGGAACTCTTCAAGGAAGAGACTGTTTCCGCATAACGACTCTAGGACAAACACTCTTTGCCAGGTAATACTGAAAATCTTTTATGGCACGAAAAACAGAAGGAGATCTCGTCTCTAATCGAAAAGCATCTCATGATTATGAGATCTTAGAAACTTTAGAGGCTGGAATTCTCCTACAAGGAACAGAAGTAAAATCGCTCAAGGCCCACGGAGGCAACCTACAAGACGCCTATATCCTCGTCTCAGGCAAGCGTGTCCTTTTAAAAGGAGCTAACATCGCTCTTTATGCTTTTGGGAACCTCCACAACCATGAAGAAAAAAGAGAGCGTGAGCTCCTTCTTCACAAACGAGAAATTGTAAAACTTAAAGAAGTCTCTCAAAAACAAGGGCTTGCTCTTATCCCACTTGCCCTATATGCAAAAAAAGGGCTCATCAAGGTGAAAATTGCCATTGCAAAAGGGAAAAAAGCCTACGATAAAAGAGAAGCTCTTAAAAACAAACAGCATCAAAAAGAGATGGATCGCGCTATAAAAAATCGCGAGGAATAACATTTGACGAAAGCCCCTTCTTAGCATATGATCTTCTCTTACTGTTGTAGAGGAGAAAAAAATATGAAAGTGATTGTTTCCCAAGCAGAGCTTGCATCTTTAACAAGAAAAATTCAAAATATCGTTCCTTCCAAGCCCTCTATCCCCACTTTGCAAAACTTTTTAATCGAAGCGACTGCTGGAGAGCTTATTTTAAGCGCCACCGATCTATCTCTAAGCATTCGAATTCATATGAAAGCAGAAGTCTTAGAAGAAGGCTCCATTGCCCTTCCTGCTAAAAAACTAATCCCCCTTATTGCGGAACTCTCCTCTCCTCTTGTAGAGATCAACACTTCAGGAACTTCTGCAACAATCACTGCAGGCAGCTCTAAATTTAAAATCCAAGGGATCTCCAAAGACGAATACCCAGAAATCACAGATCTTCCTGAAATGACCAAGCTCTCTTTCACGGGCGCCCTTTTGAAAGAGCTCCTATCCAAAACAGTGTTTTCTGCAGGAAAAGATGAAACTAAGCCAATCCTCGGCAGTGTATTTTTAGAGTGGTCTGACACATTAACTGCATTTACAGGGACCGATGGGAAACGCCTAGCAAAAGCCCAAGCGCAGATCAAAGAAACTTCCTCAGGATTGCAGTCTTTTATTCTTCCCACGAAAACTGTAGACGAAATGATCCGTCTACTAGACTCTAAAGAAGAAGAGGCGCTACTGTCCTTCACAGAAGATAAAATTTCTTTACGCGTAGGATCTTTGACGTTGATCTCTAAACTCCTTTCTGGACAATACCCCAACGTTTCTCAGATCATTCCTGAGCCTAAAACAGCATCCATTTCTTTGCATCGAGAAGAGCTCATGACCCTTCTTAGACAAATGGCTCTATTTACTACAGATCAAGGAGAAGCCATTCGCTTTACCTTTACAGAAGGGAACCTCAACCTCTCTACAGCACATGGGGGAATAGGAGAGGGGACTGTCAACATGCCGGTCAATTACCAGGGGGAATCCTTGGAAATAGCATTCAACCCTCATTATTTTCTAGACATCTTAAGGCACAGTAAAGATGAAACTGTACTCTTAGGAGTAGAGGGAGCTTATAATCCCGGTCTCATCACAGACTCCTCTAAATCTTTATTTGTATTAATGCCTATGAGACTTGGCGCATAATAATGCAACTGGACAAAGTGATCTTAAGTAATTTTCGCAGCTATGCGCAAAAAGAGATCACTTTTTCCCCCCACCTAAACTGCGTCTTCGGAGACAATGCTGTCGGAAAGAGCAATCTTTTGGAAGCAATCTATCTTCTTAGTACAGGTAAATCTTTTCGAACGCATTATTTGCATGATCTGGTGCGGCACTCAGAAAAAAACTTTCGAATCGAAGCCAAATTTTCCAAAGATGGTAGCTCAGATTCTTTAGTTCTAGTCTACGGAACTGATGGCCGTAAAATGCTCTATAACAATACCGCGCATGCAAGCTTCCTGCCCCTTTTAGGCTTGCTTCCTTGCGTCCTACTTACTCCAGAAGACATTTCGATCCTTACAGGGGCTCCAGCGCAGCGCAGGCGTTTTTTAGATCTGCATCTTTCCCAGATGGACCCTTTGTATATCCACCATCTAGGAAGATATCATAAGGCGATGAAACAGCGTAATGCCCTCTTAAAACAAAAAGAAGCAAAAGGTCTAGATCCTTGGGAGCAGATCATGGCCGCATCTGCCAGCTATCTGATTGAAAAACGGCAAGAAACTCTACTTGTCCTTCAACCCTTCGTTGAAGAAACTATTTCAGAGCTTTCGGAAACCAGAGAAAGGTTCTCTTGGGTATACGAAAACTCTCTTGGATCTTCCGATCCTTTACACATTCTAGAACAATGGAAAAAAAGTCGCGGAAAAGAACTACTTCTTGGCAGCACACTTTCTGGTCCTCATAGGGATGACATTCTTTTTTATCTTCAAGAGCAAGAGATCAAAACCTATTGCAGCGAAGGACAAAAAAGAAGCTGCATTGCAGCTTTAAGGCTCGCTGAATGGCAAAGGCTTTATGCGTTTTTAGGAACAGCTCCCCTATTTGGAATTGACGACTTTGGAGCACACTTAGATGCCAAAAGAACAACAATTCTACAAAAAATGACAAGAAATCTCGGACAGGTATTTTTAACTGCCCCCTCTTTTTCTCCTGTAGAAGAAGTACAATTCTCTATGACGTCTCTTCCTTAAGAGCATGTAAAAAAGTAAAAATCAAAAAACCGAATCTCAAGCAACTGCAAATCCTTTATATTATTCAAGGGATTTAGAATTTGAGAATTGTTTTAAACATTCTCAAACGATTAAAGAGATTAGATTTTTTTTCAGAGGAGTCTGTCTTTTTGCTAGTCTAGCAGAGTTCTTTATCCGTAGTTTAGAAGTAGAGAAGAAAAAAAACAAAGCACATAAAAGATTTTCCCTTCAAATCTGCGAGTAAAGAATCCATACAACAATCGAATTTTCCAACGTTCCATGAAATGAAAAATGTATTGGATCGCTGTGAAAAAATTGCTCAAGAGCTGAATAGACTAATCTAAGACTTGGTTAAAAATACTTGAGAGCAGATAATGGCAGCAACTGCCACTAAAAACACGCAAAGCGAGATAAGTTTTATGCATTTTTAGAGTGGTTCCCAAACGAGAATTAAATTTCAGGAAGAAAATGTCAGATCAAAACAATTATATTCATACAAAATTTGGCATCGATGAAATTTACATTCACAAAGGACTCTCATGCGACTTACTGGAAAAGTTGCACCAGCGTGCTGCTATTAGTCTAGACATCGAAGATCCTATCATTCTAAAATACACTTCTCACGATATGGTTTTAATTTTTTACAACCAAGTCCCCTCAGCAAGTCTAACGTATCGTTTTCTTAAATTTCTCCATCAAGATAAGAACAGAGAAAACTTCATTACATCTAACACATTAATCAACGAAGAAGAACTGTTTTCGGCCATCAAATCTAAAAAATTCATCTTGGTGACTCGTAGGAATCTTGTAAAAAAAATGCATGTTCCTAATTGACCCAAACTTCCAAGCGAGCAAGTTAGTTCCAACTACCAATCGAATAATGTGCATTTTCTCTTACTCTTCTTCTCTTTTAGGAGATGCGCTGCTCCCTGCAAGAATTCCGCCATCTACAGTCAGCTCGACACCTGTAATGTATTTTGATTCATCAGAAGCCAAGAAAAGCGCTGCATAGGCTACATCATCTGGAGCTCCGAGCTTGCGCATAGGAATATCTTTAGCAATCTGAGCCAATCTTGCTTCTCGTTCAACTCCAGTGCCAAGCATTGGCTCCCACATAGGCGTCAAGATGGCAGTTGGATGGATAGAGTTGCAACGAATACTATAGCCCTTCTCACAACAGTAAAGAGCTACACTCTTTGTATGGTTGCGAACAGCTGCTTTGCTAGCAGCATAAGCAGCTGCGCCAGGAATCCCAACCATACCAGATCGGGAAGAGATATTTACTATCGAACCTTTACGCTGTTTCATGTGTTGAATTGCTTTCTGACAACCAAGAAAAACACCATCCGAATTGACGGCGTGGACCCTTCTCCAGCTATCCAAAGAAGCATTCTCCGGATCTTGCAGCCCAAATCCTTCTTGGAATCCTGTAATACCAGCATTATTAATTAGAATATCCAAATATTGCTTTTCTTTAATGATCTGTCGAATAGCTGCATCCCAATCATCCTCATATTGTACATCCAAATGCAGATACTGAGCATGAGGACCGATTTCCCAAGCGGTTCTTTTTCCTAAATCGTCATTAATATCCGTTACAAAAACAAAAGCACCTTCTTTTGCAAACAGTTCCGCACACGCTTTCCCTATTCCTTGAGCAGCTCCTGTGATAAGAGCTACTTTATTAGCTAATCTATACGACATACTCAAATCCCCTTCTTCCGTTTTACTATAGCATCCTTTTTAGGAGTTTTCTACTGAGATTGCTTTCACAAGAAAAATCTTAGTCCAAAATTTCTCGCAAGAGCTTCAACGAAATTTCTATTCGAAAACAACTGAAATGTTACATTTTTTAAATTTAAGTTTGGGCCTACTAGCCCATCGTTTAAGATTGGGTTATTAAGATGAGGAACTATGGAAAATCAAAACTGGACCGTATACATCATTCAAGCAACAACGGGAAAGCTCTACACCGGCATTACAACGGATCTAGAGCGTCGATTGAAAATGCATCAAAATAAAAAAGGAGCCCGGTTTTTTCATTTCTCAGGCCCAGAAAAAGTTTTGTACTCCGAATCGCAACCGAATCGCTCTGAGGCTTCTAAAAGAGAAGCCTTTATTAAAAAGCTAAGTCGCAAAGAAAAACTAGAACTTATTGAAACTCTTCCTTGATCACGTGCTTTACGTAAGCATATCCTAAAGGAAAAGACTTTACATCTACGGTCTTTTTCGCTCTTTGCTGAGCAAAAAGATCGATGCACTGAGACGCTAACACCTTCCCAAGCTGAACACCTTCTTGATCAAAGGAGTTGATATTCCATAAAAAGCCTTGGAAAGCCACGCTATTTTCATAATACGAAAGAATCTGTCCTAAAGTATAGGGATCAAGCCTACTTCCGAGTAAAACACGGCTGGGGCGATTGCCTGGAAATACTTTATTAGGATTGCTACTTTTTTGGCCTGTCGCTAAAGCTAGAGATTGCGCAAAAAGATTAGAAAGAAGTTTTTCTTGGCAATATGTTCCTTGATAAAGAACATCTTCCTTGTACTGACTTTGACAAAATCCTAAAAATTCTACGGGAACAACAGATGTCCCTTGATGGATCAATTGAAAAAAGGAATGCTGTCCATTCGTTCCTGGCTCTCCCCAAATTACAGGACCAGAATCAAAATCTAAGTCATGCCCTCGTTTATCAATTCTTTTTCCGTTAGATTCCATATTCAGCTGTTGAAGGTGCGCAGGAAACCGTGATAAGGCTTGAGAATACGGAATCACCGCGGAGGTTGAACATCCTAAAAAGTTGCGATTCCAAACACTTAAAAGCGCAGAAAGCAGAGGTAAATTACCTTTCATCTGAGGCTTTAAAGCAAGCTTATCCATCGAACTTGCCCCTCTCAAGAAGCTTAAAACTCGATCCATTCCTAAAGAAAAAGCAAGAATGACACATCCGACCATAGAGGTTACAGAGTAGCGTCCCCCAATATAATCCCAAATGTAAAAAGAAGCGAGATATCGAGAGGGATCATCCATAGGACTTCCCTTCCCTGTAACAGCAATCAAGTGGTTTTTAGGGTCAAGACCCGCTTTCTGTAAATAAAACCGAACGAGCTCTTCATTCGTCCTTGTCTCTAAAGTAGATCCCGATTTTGAGACTACGACAAATAACGTTTTGCTCAAATCTAGATCTTTAAGAACAGAGAATCCATCATCGGGATCGACATTGGAGAAAAAATGAGCTCGTCGATTGGGTTTTTCATAAGCTTTTAAAGCTAGATATATCGCTCTAGGCCCTAAATCTGATCCCCCGATACCCACTTGTACCATATCGGTAAAGTTATCATTTTTCTCTAGGTCTCGTAGAAACTCTACGAGTTTTTCTAATTCTTGATAGGCAAGCTGACTTGCTTCCTTGGCAACGGGAGCTTCGTTGGTTTGCTCAAAAAAATCTCTCATAGCCGTATGCAAAACTTTACGCTCTTCACTTTCGCATCCTTCAATGCGATTCATCACTTCGCCAGATTGCATTTTGTGCATCTTGTCTAAAACTTTCGTTTCTTCAGCTAGGTCAAAAAGAGCTTGTAGAGTGATATCAGAAACTCTTTCTGTTCCATAAAAAAGCTTTAATCCCAACGCTTCACTGAGCATAGAATCTATACGTTTAGGCTGTAAATTTATATCGAGGGTTAAATCGTAGGGATCTTCAGCAAGTTCATTGAGATGGATTACAGACTTTAAGTGACTAAAGGAAGTCATAGATACACCCGCTCCTTATTCTTCTTATCCTAACGATGGCAGATTAAGGATTTGTTGGCAACGACCTTAGAAATTTCCATTGCTTTAAAAAAGAGGAATCTTGTATAGTTTCGTACTTAAATCGGAGTATAGCGCAGTTTGGCTAGCGCAATTGCTTTGGGAGCAATGGGTCGGGGGTTCGAATCCCTCTACTCCGATTTTCCTTCTCTTACTATTCACGAACAAATTCCCTTAGACTTATTTCAGATTTTACATCTGTGACAGACCACCTCCACAAGCCAGTACTTGCTCAAACAGAGCTAGGAAATCGCTCGATAAGAGCCCTCTACAGTTTTAAGGCAGAGCAAAATCCCGCCGAGACAATGCATAATATCATCACATTTAAAGTCTTGCGAAGAAAAGCGCCCCAATTCAAACGACCTAGAGCGCATGCTTTCGCACCAAAAAAAGACGCTATTTTCTAGAGAAAAACCATCCAAAAAAAGCAACGAACCAGAATGTCGGGGAAAAATGAAGCTATTGCAACTTTCTCTCCCCCACTGATTAATGAACAAACTCCCTTAAACTTATCTCAGATTCCAGACCTGTGGGAGCATCTGCATAAACTACTTTCCCCCCAGCTGCCAAAAACCCTTTGAGCTTACGAATCCCCTGAGCACTTAAGCCTGCACTTAAGACAACCAACTCATCGATCCCATCCCAACTCTCACTTAAATAGAGCTCGGAAATCACCCGATAAGAAACCTCCATCTTGTCTAGCTGAGCAAATACTTTACTTAAACAATCCATAAGATCCTTTGTCATATTATCTTCCAAAGGAACACATACGCCCAAGGTCACATCATGAACCGCTGCAAAATAAGGAGCCCCTCTCCCCACCCAACCTCCGAAAGAACGCCCATCTTCCCAATTCAAACAACCCAAAGGAAGATTTGCATGCTTTAGAGCCAAAAGAAGATGCTGAAATCTCTCTCGAGAAAGAAGCAAAGCTAAAAAGGCGCTATTTTCGACAGAAGAAGCATCTAAAAAACAGCAAGGAACCAGAGTATCGGGAAGAAACGAAGCAATTCGATGCAGGTACTCAGAAAACACATCGGCTGCAAAAAGCTTTCTTCCTATGGAATCCAAACTTGGATCTGACCCTAAAAACAAGCTCTCTTTTTGTTTTTCCAAATAATGACGTTCATGCTCTTCAGTCCAAAGAAAATATTTTGCAAAATCCACGCCCCCTCTAAAAAGAGAAACACTCAACGTATGCTCTGAAAAAGGAGCTGCCAAAGTTTTAACAAACTCTTCCACAGCAATACCGCAGGAATAAAAAGTAGAGGTGTCTTGCAAGAAGATGCGATCTTCCTGCAAATGAAAATCAAGCTCCCATAAAATCCACTTGCCCAGCTCTACTGCTTTTTCAGCAAGAGCGGTTGCCTCTTCCCACTTAAAATCGGCGTCTTTTCCACAATCGACATAGATCACAACCCCATTGACGGAGTCTAGTGAATCTGCGCAATCTCCCATCTCATGCAAAATAGGAAAAAACTTTTCCTGATCTACATACAAATAATTGTTATCAAATGTAATTTCTCTGCTGCTCATAAGGAAGCTCACTTACTAGTATTTTTTATAAATTTCATATATCGGATCTCTTTCCCTTGCTCTTTCCAAAGAGCTTCGAAGAAAGACGTTCCATAAGTTGGCCATGTGGTCGTGTAAAAAGGGTGATTAAAAGACGGCTCCCAGATCTTTCCTTCTAACATTTCTGATAAAATCTGCAAACTGTACGGAGCATCATCCGTCACCCAAACAGCTTCTCCCCCTTCTTTAGACACACGAGCCATCTCTTGCACAAAATAGTTTTGCACAACTCGATGCTTCGCATGTCGTGCTTTAGGCCATGGATCTGGGAAGTTGATAAAAATCTCATTAACCACACCAGATGGCAAATAATTTTTTGTAAATGTAAAAGCATCCCCACAGACGATAAAAAGATTGTCTAAAGCAAGATTTTGTTTTTTAGCCCAAATTTTACGAACTCGATCGAATCTCTTGTCCACCGCAATCCAAAGCACATCTAAATTCTCTTTCGCTTTTTCTGCAATCCAGGCACCATTTCCGGCACAATATTCTACAGAAATAGAAGCGAATCGAGAAAAATGCTCCCCCAAAAGCTTTTCTTTAGACCACAGATCATGTTGTTCGTAATGATTTGGAACGTAAAAGACATCGTCTTGTAAAAGAGGAGCGCGGGACTCCCAGTCAAAAGGAAATTTTAAATTTTTCGGTTTCATAATGACACCATCTTACCCAATTCCCCTATTCTCTTCCACCTCTTCTTCTAGAGCCCCCCTTGCCCGAATAAATCTACAACAGCAAGAAACTTGATCGCTTCATCTCTTAAAGGTTACTAATTAGATACTGTATCTGCTGTTGCTCTTAAATTAGACCTTAAAGCATTGAGAAAACAAGCGCAGCTTACAGCTAGGCTTCAAGGCCTATGGTTTAGAGAAGAATGACATTCTTTAAGTAAGGCTTGCTCTAATTCTAAACATCTTGCTAATCTCCAAAGTAAACCTTTTATTTAGGAGTCTACCTCAATGAGACGCACTCTTTTTCTCTTTTCTTTTCTTTCTCTTCTTTCTGGGTCTTGCCTATACTCAGAGCCTTCTGCCACAGCAGAACCTGTTGAACTATTTTCTTTGGAAGAACAGGACATAGCTCCTGAAGAGCTCTCGTCTTTAGAAAAAGAGATTTCAGCCTCTGATGAAGGAGAAACTGCTATAGAAACAGGGTCTTCTCTTCCTGAAATCTCCACAAAAATTCCTACAGCGCAAGATGCATCAGAACCCGCTCTATTTTCTTCCTTAGAACACAACAGTTCACTTCCTCTAACAGATATAGAACTTCTCAACGAACCCTCCTCAGAGATGAACGCACAAGCTGTTGCCTCACCAATCTTTGCAGAAGATGCCGCTTTTGAAGAAATTCCTGAAGAGATGATCTCTACGGGAGGAATTCAAATCAGCTTATCCCAAGTGTTCGGAGCCTCTCCCTTTATTTATGGCGCACTTCTCCTTCTTTCTCTTGCTTCGATTACCATTTGGCTCTATTCCATGTCTCGCTTAAAATTCCAAGGGTCCATTTCCCCTTCTTTTAAAGCTGAAATCCAAAGCAAGCTGCAAGAACGCCGCTTTCAAGAAGCTCTAACTCTTTGTCAGAGCAAACAAAGCTTGCTTACACAAATTATGGCCTCAGCTATTTCTTCTTACAAACACGGGTTTCCTTTCATGCAAGAGACGATGAAATCAGAGGGAAAAAGAGCAACAATTTCCTTTTGGCAAAAACTCGGCCTTTTACAAGACATCGCAGTCATAGCTCCTATGTTAGGACTATTAGGAACTGTTCTTGGCATGTTTTATGCTTTTTACGACCTTAATCGTTCTTTTGAAAGCGTTTCCAATCTATTTGATGGGTTTGGCATTGCAGTCGGAACTACAGTGGCTGGAATCGTCGTTGCTATTTTAGCAATGATCTTGCAATCCATTGTAAAATTCCGCTTAGTGCAATGCTTATCTCGCGTAGAGAACGAAGCTACGTGTCTTGTCCGTTTCTTCGATGACCATCAGCAACCTTAAGAAGAGGAATAAACCCCATGAGCCTCATTCCTGAAGAAGAACTAAAGACTAAGAGCTTTTTCAACCTTACTCCGATGGTGGATTTTCTTTTCCTCATTGTCGCTTTGTTTGCCACTCTCGCGCTTACAAGGACAGCTTTGTTTGATTCAGAAATTCAGTTAGCCAAAATTAAAGAATCCGACGCTCCCTCCGCTTCTTCAAAGAACGCACACATCGTCAATCTCTGCGTTGGAAAAACAGGAAGCTACAAATGGGTAACAGAATTTAATGAATACACAATGGAAGGGATTCCTGCGATCTTGCAAGAGCTCTCTAAACAAGAACAGCTAGGAATCCTACCAAACGACAAAACTCTAACCAAGATCCTATTGCACATAGATAAACAAACAGAATGGGATCCCGTCGCACAACTAGTGTACACTTTAAAGAAAACAGGATACTTAGCGTATCCCGTTTATGAGTTTGCAAGCTCTACAAACTAGAGCTTGCTTCTTAAGGCTTATATACACGCAAAGCATAAGCTAAAAAAGGATCTCGGAAAGGAACCTTTTTTTCTTCTCCGCGAATATTCACGACATAAAAACCTTGCTCAAAAGCTACTTGAATCTCTTCCTGACTAAGGGCTAAAATCTCTTCAATAGCTTCCGAGTCTTCTTGCTCTCTAGGGCCTTGCGAAAGAACTTTTGCAGCAAAAACTGGAAGGAGTAATGACATGGAACCAACATCTGTGGGAGCTCGACCCAATTCCCAGACGCAATCTAAGACCATTCCAGTCTCTTCCAGAGCCTCCCTTTGCGCTGCCACCTCTAAAGACTCCCCTTTATTAACAAGCCCTCTAGGAAGCTCTATTTCCCAAGATCTTGTTGCATGGCGAAAATTGCAGTTTAAAACAATTCTTCCATCGGGAAGAATTGGCATAACCGCAACCGCCGGCTGGGAGCTGTACAAAGATCCCAGCCATAAAATCCTTCCATAGACACCTTCCTTACCATTAGGAAACCTACAAGCATCATTGACCCAAATCCAATATGCATCCTGCTTCTGGACACCTACATCTCGTCCGGTATTTTTTTCAATTTCTTGCATTTTTTCTGGATCGATAAGGATTTCAATCTCCCCTTTTGTCGCATCTCCTCGAGGTGAAACCATATGAGGATATTGCGCAACGAGATCTAAATATTTTTCCCGAGAAATCTCACTACTCAGCAAAAAGGATGGGATCAAAGAAACTAAGGAAAAAGCAATCTGTTTATACATGAAAACACTCCTAAAAAGCTCAAAAAAACGCAGTATAAAGAAGGGATTCTCATTTTGACAATTACGATATGAACAAAGAGATCCTTATATAGGTAATTCATCGTTAAACATCTGTGAAAATTAACGAAAACCCCATGAATTCCCCTGAAAAAATAAAACGCACAACAAACTCAAAATAAAATACATATAAAAACAAAAACTTAAATTAAAAAAGTAAATAATTAGTTTGATTTAAAAATAAAATTACTATAAAATGGATAGTATATGATATATTCAGGAGAGATAACATGCATAGTTTGTCAGCTAAACTATACCAGGAACTTTCAAATAGCTTATCCTCCTCTTCTTCAGCAAAATCTGTCGACCCTAAACTAGCCCTATTCTCGCAAATAGTAAAATCCCAATTCTCAAATATGCAACAAACTTACAGTTCTGGAGTTGACAGATTTCAAACATCCGTGAGTAACACCTGGACAGCTCTTAGCAATGCTGTTACTCGCGTTCGAGAGAACGTTACTGCTTTAACACAATATGCTAGCGATACATTGAATCAAGCCGCTAATGTTCTTAATTTCTCAGAGCATGCTCAGGCAACTAATGATCCAGAAGTCCTTCAGCATGCACAAAACGCGCTTGATGAACAAATAGCGCAAGTAGAAAATCTATTAGGAGAAACAATAGAATGCCATAGAGACGCTCAAAAAGCTAACTCTCAAGTCGAAAGGCAAGCTGGACAGCCTTCTAATGAAATAAAGCGCAATCAACATCAATTACAACACAATGCTAAAGAGTTAAAACAAACATTAGAAAGACTTCATTCTCAAAGAGAAGCTGTATCACAAAAACTAGAAACATTAGTCCAAAGAGAGGCTCCAGAAGCGCACCAACAAGCTAATGCACAAGAAACTGCTATCAGAGATGCTGCAGCTGATTTTCAAAAAGCGGGAACGGAGGAAAAAAGCTCTCTAAGTTATAGAGCATCTGGACAAGCGTTTACAGAAAAAGGAGGATCACAAACTCCTCTATCTCAAAACCAAGAAACATACCGCAACTGTCAAACTCTTGTAGCTAAAGAGCAATATAGCCAACTTGCAAAAGAAGCACAAAAACTCCCAGAATCTTCGAAAACAAGTCTTTGTACGCAACTTTTACAAGCACCAGTAAAAGAAGCTGCTTTAGCAGCTGCCAAAGAATTGGTTTCTACCCTATCAGGACAAGGACAGATTTATTGCAAGTGTTTGATCGCTTTGGCAGAAGGAAAACCTCAAGATGTGCTAATGCTTGCAAAATCTCTTTCAGATAGCGGGAAAGCTGCACTAGCAGGGCAACTCATAGCTCAGGGCAACTTGGCTACAGCTGAAAAGCTCGTACAAACCATGACACAAGGATCGGATAAAAATTACACCCTTTGCACACTTTTTATGGCTCAAGGCAAAGATGCACTGGTCATTTTACAAGCTCAGCAAACAAAGCTACCAGATAGCTACATGGCCGCACTATGTGAGAAATTTATGGCCGCAGGAAAAACGGGCGAAGCTATGCTCTTAGCTGGCATGGTAAAAAATCCTGCAGTTCTTCAAGATTTATGCAAAGCCTTTTTAGCAGCTGGAGCATCTCAAGAAGTTGTAGAGCTTGCCAAAGACCTCCCTCCAGAAATGCAACTTGCTGTAGCTAAAATGCTCCTTGAAGCCGGATGCTTAAAAGAGGCCATGGAACTTGGAATGCACATGCCAATGGAACAGCAAATGGAATTATTTCAAGCGCTACTGCAAAAAAATCCAGCTCTTGCTCTACAGTTTGCTGCAAAAATCTTGCAAAATCCAGAACAAGCCAAGCAGCTCATTCAAATGCTCTTAGACAAAGGGTTAGTTGCTGATGCTAAGCTTCTTCTAAAACTTGCAAACAACCCACAATTGGACAAAGAATTTGCTCACCTTTTAGCACAAGAAAAGGCAAAAAAAGACATAAACAACGCTTCTATAGGCTGTGAAAGCGAAGACGCTTCTACCGATGGAGAGGAACAAGATGAAGAAGCCTCCTCGAATGAAGAGGATCAAGACGAAGAAGAAGAGGAAGAAGAGTAGAAAAAACGTTAAAGAATTCTTCTAATCTTATCTGGATTCAAGCTTCCTCTAGACAAAAACAAAACAATATCACATAATACCTTCATCCATATGCCCAGGTGGTGAAATTGGTAGACACGCCAGATTTAGGTTCTGGTGCCGCGAGGTGTGTAAGTTCGAGTCTTATCCTGGGCATATTAAAAGGACGCTTTTCCCAAAGAAAAGCGTCCTTTTTCATTTTACAAGATTCTCTAGAGGGGCGAGACAAGCTCTACAGTTTTTCGATTGTACATAGCCTCTAACTTATGCTAAAAACACTGTTTTACAACTTTTATCCTTAAGGAGGATTAAATGCTGTTTCCACAGTTATTTTTATCCATGATCGCTATTTGTTCTTTTCTTCCTGCTAATGAAAACACACAAAATTCCAGCACTCATCGAGTTTTTCAATTTGAAAATGAGCATGTCAGAGTTTGGAAAACCGTTATTATGCCTCATCAACCTTTGAAGATGCATCGACACGACTGCTCCCGAGTGGTAATAGGACTCAAAGGAGGATCACTTACCAAACTTGAAGAAACTGGGGAAACATCGGAATTAATTTTTGAAACAGGCAAAGCATATTGGTTAAACGAAGATCCTCCAGGCACTCTACATGGCGATATCAACGAATCTGATGAGCCCATTGAAGTCATGGTCATCGAAATCAAAGCTTTAGATACTGGGATTTCTTCATGAAAATTGGAGCTAATAGAAAACGGCGACTGGAATGCGGTTGGAAAAATCCTAGGGGATTTAGCCAAAAAAATTGAGACCGCAGGAGCAGATGTTTTAATCATGACTTCCAATGCCGCTCACAAAGTATTTCTTGAAATTGAGCAAGCAATTAACATACCGATCCTTCATATTGCCGATCCAACTGGTGACGTTATGCAAAAACGCGAAATCAAAAAAGTGAGACTTTTAGGAACCAAGGTAACGATGACAGAAGATTTTTACCAAAGACGCCTGAAAGATCGATATAATATAGAAGTTCTTGTACCTAAAAAAGGAGAACAAAAACTCCTCCACAAAATTATTTTCGACGAATTGACATGTGGTCAAATTCACGACAATTCACGAAAAAGTTTAATAGAAATTATTGACAGGCTCTCGAGTAAAGGCTGTGAAGGAGTGATCTTGGGATGCACAAAGGTTACACTATTAATTGAGCAAAAAGACACGAAAGTTCCCCTGCTTGACACGACACGTCTCCATGCAAAAGCCGCTGTTGATGCAGATATTTGATCGAATTCAAAAAATCTTCACTAGCCCTAGTAATCTCCATCATAACCATGAGATCTTTTAGTAAAATTTCTTGCTTTCTTTTTTACAGATCAGCCTTGTACTGGTAGAGAAAGGTGCGAAGCATTGCAGCCTTTTGAATGCATGGCAAGTCCGATTCAAAAACCAGAGCGTAGAGCTGGACCATTAAATTTTTTACGACTTCAAAAGAAGAACCATTCGCATTGCCTAAAATAATCTGCAACTCCATTTGTGCAGCTAAATGCATATCAAAACCCCAACCTCTTTGCTGCGCAATCGATCGGTAAGCCTCTTCAAGATAAGGAACAATTTCCCGCTCTAACAGCTCCGCTGAGCTATCTGCTCCCAATTCTTCTAATGTTTTTAAGGCATTTGTATAAGACTCAATAACAGAAATTGTATTACCTACACCAAAAAAATAGGCAATTTCCGCTTCAAAATCAGCGCCATCTTCCGCAAAAACTGCTGCAGAAAAAAAGCAAAACTCGCAAATACTACACGAGAAAATCGACGCCAAAAAGTCATATCCCCCCCTTGAAACAAGCTACTATACAGTCTAATTTATTTTAAAACGTGAAACATATACATTCTATGATATTATTACACTCATATTTATCACATAAAACAAGGAAAACCATGCTTAATAAAAAATTCATTTGTTTTGCAGTTATTGCTTTGCTTAACTTTCACACATTTGCACGTTCATCAGAATCTACCTCGGAAAGCCCCACACAGAACGAAAATCCAGAACCTGCCCCTCACGAATTCCCCCCTTTTGGATCGGATCCCATTACATGGACTCCAGAATGGCTTTTAGAAGAACAACATTAAGTATAACAACACTCCATTTCTTCATTTTTTTTGAGGCCAATGACGCGCCAATTCAACCGAATACTATGACGGTCCCAAGGGACCGTCGCAAGATACACATCTTCTTCACATAAATGAGAATCCACAGAAGCTAAAAGGTTGTTACCAGTCGGAGTGATGTAAAACAAAAACACTGGCAAATCAGGCCCTTGTCGCAAATGCTCTAAAGCGATCATCCCTGCACTACGATCGAGAGTCCAACGAAAGGTATTATTAAAACTAATGTCTTGCCCCTGTCTCACCTGCCAAGCGCCTCTTTCATGAAACACTAAAACCGTATCAGAGACTTTGCTCACAAGAACGTCTCCTTTCCCCTTCCCAGTCCATTCATACTCACTCTGAGATCTAGATTGCGCCAAGCGAGTAAATTGCTTCACAGCTTTCAACCTATCCCAAAATGCAATCAATAAAGGTTCTTGAAATCTTCTTTCAAAATTCTCTTGCTGAACAAGAGAATAAAGCTTTTTATCTTGCGGAGGAAGAAGAGTGTAGGCTTTTTTTAGTAACTGCTCTAATTCGCTCATTAGTGGATGTGCTGGATTCATCTGATAGAGCTTTGTCTTCCCCTCATAATAACTCATAATGATTCTACCTTGCTCAAGACGTGCTAACGCATTTTGCAGCGATGTCAGAGGCGTCTTCAAGAGCCTTTGGAGCTGAGTTCCATAGCATTTACTGTTTACGAAAAGAAAAAGCAGAATTTTTTGCACATTTCTGTTCCCACAAAGCCCATCTAGCATAAATATCAACCTACATTTTAGTTTTCAAAAACACATTCCCACCTAGGATCCTTCCAGAAACCGATCCATCATGCACATGTTTTTCGTTTTCATAAACTAGTTTTTAGTTTTCACGGAAAAATTCCCAATTGAAAGCTGAAGTTTAAGCACTTTATACTGTTTGCAAAATGGGAGTGATAAACATGGAATGTAGATGCGATTGGACCAAAGAAGAAATCAGAGCCGTACACGATACTCCTTTACTAGAACTCATATATTCAGCTGCATCTATCCACAGAAAGCATCATACGGCAGATCAGCTCCAAGTCTGCTCTTTGCTCTCCATTAAGACAGGAGGCTGCCCTGAAGACTGCAAGTATTGCCCACAATCTGCTCGATATAAAACAGATGTAAATGCTTCTTCCTTGATGCAAGAAGAAGAAATTATTAACTCTGCAAAAAAAGCGATTGCCAATGGATCTACAAGGTTTTGCATGGGAGCTGCTTGGAGATCTGTGAGAGATGGCCCTCAATTTGACCGTATTTTGGAAGTTGTAAAACAAATTACCTCTATGGGAGTAGAAGTATGCTGCACACTTGGGATGCTAAATGAATCTCAAGCAAAAAGGCTTAAGCAAGCAGGGCTTTATGCATATAATCATAATCTAGACACGTCTCCTGAATTCTACCCTTCAATTACCACTACCCGTCGCTACGAAGATCGTCTGAAAACTTTAGATACCGTAGAAAAAGCAGGCATTAGTGTTTGCTGTGGAGGAATTATTGGAATGGGAGAAAGCATAGAAGACCGAATCGGTCTTCTACAGATGCTAGCGTCTCGCAATCCACATCCGGAATCGGTCCCCATCAATTTACTCATCCCTGTTGCTGGAACGCCTTTAGAAGAAAGAGCATTCATTCCCATTTGGGACATGGTGCGAATGATTGCAACAGCACGGATTATTATGCCCAAGGCCATGGTCCGTCTTTCTGGAGGACGGCTTGGGCGCTCTATGGAAGAGCACGCGCTTTGTTTTTTAGCAGGAGCCAACTCCATTTTCTCAGGAGAAAAACTACTGACTCGTCCCTGTTCCGACTTTGATGCAGATCGAGAAATGATGGATCTATTTGGATTAAAAATCCTCCCAGCTTTTGAGGCCAAAAAATGATCACAGCTTTTTTAAATGCGCAGCTTCAAAAAAGAAAAACCCAGGGAACATTAAGAACTCTTCCCTCCGCTCAAGGATTAGTAGATCTCACTTCTAATGACTATTTCGGATTTGCACATGCTAGAGAGCTACCCCACAAGGAAGCTTGTCAAATAGGCGCCACAGGATCTCGCCTGCTGACTGGTAATCATCCTTTTTTTGAAAAACTAGAATCGAAAATTGCTCATTTTCATAAAGCAGAAAGCTGCTTGATTTACAATACGGGATACACAGCAAATCTTGGGCTTATCGCCGCGCTCAGCACCCCTGAAACTACTTTTGTATACGATCTGGAAATTCACGCATCCATGATCGATGGAATGCACCTTGGCAAAAGCAAAAGCGTTCCTTTCAGACATAACAACCTCCATTCCCTAGAAAAAAAATTACAAGAAGCATCTCCCCCTGTTTTCGTACTAGTCGAATCCATTTACTCGATCAGCGGAGACTTCGCTCCCTTAATAGAAATAGCAGCTCTTTGCAAACGCTATGAAGCTGCTTTAATTGTCGATGAAGCCCATGCAACAGGATTTTGCGGACCTCGAGGAATAGGGCATGTTGCAGAGCTTGCATTAGAATCCCAAGTTTTTGCTCGAATACATACTTTCAGCAAGGCTCTAGGAAGCCATGGAGCTTGCGTTCTTGGAAGCCTCATGCTTAAAGAATATCTTCTCAATTTTTCAAGACCCTGGATCTATACAACAGCGCTTCCCATCTCCTCTCTCACTTTCATTGACATCGGCTATGAAAAACTTGAAAAAGAGGCGCACCTCCATCAAAAGCGACTAAAACTGCTGATCTCCTATTTTCAAAAAAAACTAGGAGTTCAAGGATCTCAAACGCCTATTCAACCGATCTACATCTCTGGAATAGAAAAGGTGCGTCAGCTTTCTCTGAAACTACAACAACATGGACTCGATGTTCGATCCATAGTTTCCCCCACGACAAAACGAGGTAAAGAATGCTTACGCGTGGTTTTACATAGTTTTAATCAAGAAGAAGAAATTGATCAACTCGAAAAGGTCCTAAGATGCAACGTATAATTATTGCAGGGATCAATACAGAAGTTGGAAAAACCGTTGTTGCAGCTATTTTCACAGAAGCTCTCCAAGGTCATTACTGGAAACCGGTCCAGTGCGGAATGCCCCGCGATCGAGATTGGGTAAACGATAGACTCTCTCAAGCAAACAGGTGTTATCTCGAACATGCTTGTTTGAACGCGCCTGTATCCCCACATTTAGCGGCAAGAATGCAAGGAATACAAATCAAGGCTAAGGATCTAGTTCCACCTGTTTGCTCAAGACCTCTTATCATAGAAGGAACAGGAGGCCTTCTTGCCCCCTTAAATGAAAATGAGACCTGGGCAGATGCTGCATCAGCTTGGGATGCTCAATGGATTTTGGTACATCGTCACTATCTTGGCAGCTTGAATCATTTTCTCCTAACTGTTGAATCTATGCAGCATAGAAATCTTCCTCTTTTAGGAGTCGTATTTAACGGAGAGGGAGATTTAGAGACCGAAAAAATGCTTTTAAAAAAAGCCAACACAGATTGCTTAGGGAGATTACCATGGCAAAAACACTTAACACCAACTGCTCTTCAAACATTGGCCAAAAAATGGAAAGGAACTATCCTCACAGCTCTTTAGTAGAAAGAGACTTAGCTTGCATATGGCATCCATTTACTCAAGCGCAAACAGAACCACCCCCTATTGCCATTGTAAAAGGAGAAGGGGCATACCTTTACTCGGATGCAGGAGATGCTTACCTAGATGGCATTTCGTCCTGGTGGACAAATTTACATGGACACTGCCATCCCTACATCGCAGAAAAAATTGCTAACCAAGCCCAGGAATTAGATCATGTAATTTTTGCAGGATATACACACCCCCAAGCAGTTACTTTCGCCGAACGACTACTTGCGTTATTTCCCCAAGATTATTCACACGTTTTCTATTCAGACAATGGATCCACTGCCGTGGAAATGGCTTTAAAAATGGCCTTTCAAGCAAAAGGAAACGGAAAAAAACTACTCTCTTTTCGAAATGCTTATCATGGAGACACTTTTGGCGCTATGGCAGCGGCGGGGAAATCCCATTATAACCAGCATTTTTGGCCATATCTATTTGAAGTTCATTCCATACTGCCCCCCTTTTCAGGAGAAGAAGAAAAATCGTGGCAAGAATTTGAAAACGCCATAGAGACCGGCGAGATAGCCGCTTTTATCTTCGAGCCCACGATCCAAGGAGCTGGAGGGATGCTCCTTCATTCTGGAGAAATCCTCTCCAAAATGATTAAAAGATGCCAGAAAGATGGGATCATTACCATTGCCGATGAAGTGATGACTGGATTTGGAAGAACAGGGCCTCTTTTCGTTTGCAGCACCTTACAAACAGCTCCGGATTTAATCTGTCTTTCCAAAGGAATCACAGGTGGATTTTTACCCATGGGAGCCACCGTTGCCAAAAAATTCATCTTTGACTCTTTTCTATCACCAGATCTTACGCGCGCATTTCTCCAAGGTCATTCGTATACAGCCAATCCAATTGCTTGCGCAGCTGCCAATGCAAGTTTAGATCTCCTGCTAGAATCCAATTGTTCTCATGCTAGAATAATGATCGAATCAGAACATCGCCTCTTTCAAAAACAATGGAAAAGCCATCCTAAGTTACATCGATGCGATGTGCTTGGGACCATTTTAGCCATAGAATACAAAACAGAAAAAACTTCATATTATCATCCACTCAAACAACGCTTAGTGGACTTTTTCAAAGCTGAAGGCGTGCTTTTACGCCCGTTTGGAAATATACTTTATGTACTTCCCCCCTACTGCATCAGCCGTATGGACCTACAAAAAATCTATTCTTTAATCGCAATTACCTTAGAGGAACGGTCATGACCAAAGGCTTTATTTCTTTTGAAAAAAAAATCAGAGAGCTTATCAACCCAATTGTAAAAGACCCTATTACTCACGGGCTATGGCTTAACACTCTTTCTTATCTGGAAAATTGCGGAGCTCGTAAAATTGCCTCTTGCGAGCACCCAACAGCTGTCAAAGAAGAAATGCTAAAACATGCATCGGAAGAATTTCGCCATGCTTTTTTCTTAAAAAAACAGCTGTCTCGCATCCATCAATATTACGAAGATTATCGTAGATCCTACCTTTTAGGAGGATGGGCGGCTTATCATTATCTAAATACCCTAGACTTGCAAACTTCTCGTTACCTTCGTCTGCTTGGAATGAATTTTATAGAAGTCAAACAGCTCTCCTACCTTTTAGTTACCTACGCAATTGAATTACGAGCAGGCGAGCTATACCCTATTTACCAAGCTATTCTGAAAGAGAACCAATCGAAAATTCAAGTACAGTCCATTCTTCTTGAAGAGAAAGAACATCTACAAGAAATGGAAAGCGAATTAATCCAAATAGTTGATGCTCCCATGTACGTTGAGAGCATCTGTCAGATGGAGGCGATTTTATTTGAAAAGTGGCTTAAGGCTTGCTCTAACAGTCAAATTTTGCAAGCTGTTAGCTAATGCGGTAATGAACAAGGATCATCCCCTCTTTCTTTTCTAGAGGCAAAATAGTAATACGGCCCACTTCAGCCGTATTGAGAACTTGAGTTCCGCCATCTGCCACACTACCCACACCTTTTAACGTTAAAAGCCTTAAAGGTTTGTTTTGAGGAAGTCCTGGCTGAAGATAAATTGTTTCACGCTCAAGTTCCTGGTAGTCTACAAAACGACAGGAAAAAGGAAGATCTTGAGAGACCAGCTCGTTTGCTTTTTTCTCAAGAGCTTCTCGAAAATCTTCCTCTACCGCTCCCTGATAATAAATAACGGGTTTTTTCTCATGCTCGCCTTTAAAAGGCATGAGAGGATTGGGAGAATATCCTAAGAGATATAAAGCAAAATCTACCACGTGTCCTGCCGAATGCAAACGCATATTGAGATACCGCCGATTCCAATCAAGCGTTCCCTTCACTACAGTTCCTACAGGTGGAGGAGCATCTGCCTCTACATAATGAACAATCTTTCCATCCTTTAGCAAAACTTGAGAGACTTTCCCTTGCCAAGTATCTGCAGAAAGCATTCCTTGATCTGTTGCTTGTCCTCCTCCTCTTGGATAGAAAATGGTTTTATCCAAAACGATCATCCATCTTTGTGGAAAAGCCACTTCTTTGGAAACCTCTACAATCACGGCTTGCATATCTTTGAGGTAAGCATCCTGTAAATAAAGCAACTCTGTCATAACATCCTATATTTTTTTTGCACTTACATAAACCCACGCAAAGATACCTGAAAGCAGCTGAACTTGAATTCTTGCATATTCAGCTACCTCGTATTCATCAGACTTGAGCAATTCTTCCAGAGACACCTGAAACACCACTCCAGGAACCAAATCCTGAGGATCTCCAGAAAATTGGACGATAGAATGCACATCCTCTCCACTCTTAGCAATGACTCCAGCATCTGTAATTTGCAACTTTTCCAAAAAGTACCCAGGAAGACTATCCATCTTGCCTGTTAATTTACGACCAAAGGTATCTATCTGAACTTTTTCATACTGCAAAGTTCCATAAGAAAATAAATTTTCAGTGTATTTAGATTCCATGAGCTATTACTCCAATTTTCAGACTACTATTCAAGAAAACACCCACTTACTTAATTAAATAAAATAATTTACTGATAAAACAAAAAACATTACAAATATCTCAATATCATGTTATAATAAACACTGAAAAACCAAATTACATTTATTATACATGTATATTTCTAAAATTTCCAATCTTCAGCATAGAGAGAACTCGCTTAACAAAGATCGCCACCTAAAAAAATTTGAATCCATATCCACCTGGAATTCGGTTAAAAATTTCTTTAAAACTGTAAAAGTCGCGATAATTCCAAGGATTAATTTTGCCGGATCTCTTGTAGGAAAAACAAAAACCATAAAGATTTCCCTAAAAGATTTTGCGCCTCACATTGTTCATCCTAACAAACAATTTGTCTATAACTTCCTCACCAAGGACAGCCCCCCCTCTGAAATCGTCTATATTTCTAAAAAATCTTTGAATATAAAAGAAGAACAACATCTGGCAAAAAAACAGGTATTTGCCGCCCCGCTACTCAGGATTAAACAATGTACTGGAGGGTTTACTTACGATACTTCCACTCAAAACACCAAACACTGGACTGCCAACTTTGCAGATTCTCATTTGTTTGGGTTTTGTGAAGGGCCACTGCTTGCTCAAGATGAACTTCAAGTATTAGAACATCCCGGCATTTACCATCTAAAAACAGCCCTTACAGCTCTCCCCAATTTCAGAGTTATTAAACCTAAACAAGCTGCTCTTATTGAAAACATCTATAGACAAGGAATATTAGATGCTCAAAAACCGCTTTCTTCCGGAAAAACTCTATATGGAAATACATTCGCATTTGCATCTAAAACAGAAATCCTCTCTCGTCTGCAAAAAAAAACCGCGTCTTCTAGCAACATCGTAGCCATGGCAGCGCCTCACATACCCTATTATCTAGAAGGACAGCCTTATCAAAGAAAACATCTAGAGGAGCTGTTCTACACTGCATACACAGCCTTTAGTGCAATAGCTGAAAAATCACAACTACAGAAAAATGTTATCCATACTGGAAACTGGGGAGCTGGGGCTTTTGGCAATGATCCCAAAGTTGTAGCCCTCATCCAAATAGTGGCAGCGAGACTAGCCGGCATTGATGAGATGCGTTACTATCCCATGAACTCTCATCAAGAATTCGAACAAGCTCAAAAGCTTTTATTCGACATAGAACAAATCCATCAAGGCCAGAATTTCACCGTGGATGATTTTCTGTCGTACTTAGCAAGCAACTCAAAAAATCATCGCCTTTTCTATGGGAAAGGCAATGGAACGTGAAATACTAATTACGATCTAGCTTGGAAAATTCTTTGAAAGATTGATTTTTCCCCGTTTTAACGCAGCATCATTTTAAAGACATCTCCAGTCCATCCAAGATCCATAGAAAAATAGAAGTTGTTACTGCAGATCCACAACTGATAAAAATCTATTTTTAGGAAGAAAACCCAGATAGATCAAGGTTTTCAGAAAACACCTGAATTGAAAACAATAAAATACAAAACACAAGTTGACATATAGCTCCGCCGATTGGCATATTGACCGATCAAAAAAAAGGAGTTTTCTTTATGAAAAAATGTTTAAGCCTTTGCACACTTCTTACTGCACTCGTTGGATTTACCCCATCCCTCCTTTCTGCGGAACTAGTGGATATTCAATCTTTTATCCCTCAAATCCAAGTAGATCTTAAATACGCAACCTCCGACAATTTCACAGGACAAGTAGTCTACGATTTCACCCATTGCTTAGTACATAAAGATGCCGCAGTTAAACTGGTCCACGTTCAAGAAGAACTAGAAGGTATGGGACTTGGATTGAAAATTTGGGACGGATTTCGTCCTATGGCAGCCCAATGGAAGTTTTGGGAACTCGTTCCTGATGAAAGGTATGTAAGCAATCCTAGAAAAGGAGGACGGCACACTAGAGGCACGGCAGTAGATATAACTTTAATCACAAAAGATGGTAAAGAATTATTGATGCCCTCGGCTTTTGACGACTTTAGTGAAAAAGCTCATCGAAATTATAGAGAAACATCTAATGAGGCTATCCAAAATCGCGAACTTTTAGAGAAAGTGATGGAAAAACATGGGTTCATTGGCTTCCCTAGCGAATGGTGGCATTTTGACCTCATCGGATGGGAAAACTACCCTCCCGTGGAATAATTTCATGAAAAATAAACTAAAAAATTTAGAACCAGACAACTCTTTGTTTTCATTGAAAGTTAATACTTCTTAGAGGATAATTTAAGAAAAAAACGTGAGATATTATCATGGTAATGAGCCTATCCGAATGCAATCTAGCAAGAATAACTAACACGCAACTCGAAGCTTGCTTGCAAGACTGTAAAACAAATTTTTACTCAGATTTTACGCAACACATAGCTCCTTTGGACTCACAGAGTGCAAAGACCGCTGCTCACATGAAGTGCAACAGCTGGAGAAAGAGCGCTGAAACCATCGAAGCTGCTACTGAACCATCCAACCTGTTGTTGATAACTACCGTTACCGTGATTGTGCTCTTAGCGGCAGCTAAACTCTATGGCTCACAACAAAAAGCAGCCACAACTAAACCTTCTACCGCCCCCAAACCGTCTACACAGGCGAACATACTCTCTATATTCAATATTAAGGCGTAGTAACAGCTAAAGTTAACTGCTCAGACAGCCTTGCACTTCGATGCATAAGAAGGCTGTCTGCAAGAACAAGAGCTGCCATTGCTTCAACCACAGGAACTGCTCGAATAGCAACGCAAGGATCGTGCCTGCCTGTTTTCGGGATCTGAAACACGGCAGACTCTCCTGTAAGAGAAACCGTCTGTTGCGGCTTTTTAATGCTTGAAGTTGGCTTAAATGCCACGCGAAAGAAAAGCGGAGATCCAGTCGAAATCCCCCCTAAAGTTCCTCCTGAAAAATTTGTGATAGTCTCTACTTTTCCCTCCGCATTTACCATAAATCCATCGTTATGTTCCGATCCTTTTTTACGCGCGGCTTCAAAACCAGACCCAATCTCAAACCCTTTAGACGCGGGAAGAGAAAGCATTCCAAACGCAAGCAGAGCTTCTAATTTTGCATAAACAGGATCTCCAAGACCAACAGGCAAATGCGCTATACAACCCACAATCCCCCCCAAAGAATCCCCATCTAAACTCACCTCTTCAATTCTTTGTATCATGAGTTTTTCAGCTTCTATATCTGGACAAAAAATAGGACTAGAATAAGTTTTTTCTCGAAGAGCGGAAAGAGTAGAGTCTCCAAGAGGCGGCATCTCAACACCTCCGATCTCCGCCATAAAAGCTACACAATCGATCTGAAAATGTGCTAGAAGCTTTTTAGCAACAGCTCCTGCTGCAACCCTTGCTGCAGTTTCTCGAGCAGAAGACCTCCCTCCTCCTCGATAATCAAATAAGCCGTACTTTTCCAAATAGGTAAAATTGGCATGTCCTGGCCGGTAAAGATCTTTGATCGCTGCATATTGATCAGAACATGCATCTTGATTGCGGATCAAAAGAGTAATAGGAGCCCCAGTTGTTGTTCCCTGAAAAACTCCAGAGAGGATCTCAACCCCATCTTGCTCTACGCGTGGAGATGTATAGATGTTATTTCCTGGCCTTCGAAAAGCTAGCTGCTGATCTATTTCTTCTTTCGTAATCAAAAGGCCTGCGGGACATCCATCTATAACAACTCCAATTGCAGGCCCATGAGACTCTCCAAAAGTTGTGATGCGAAAAATTTGCCCAAAAAAGTTAGCAGCCATAAGCCATAGATCCTTCTGTAACAATAGTGCATAAAGAAGTCAAAATTTCATTGTCTTCCATCGAATCAACATTAACACAATGAGACGGAATAGATTCATAAAAAGAAATCCTTTCTTCATAAAACTTTTCTATAGGTCCTGCCAGTAGCGTTACGCCGCGATTTTGCAACGTCGTAAGACTTGCTTGTAAATAGATCAACGTTCCCATAGTCTGTAAAACCGCAAGAGTTCTAGGATGTAAAACAGCTCCACCACCCAAGGCAATTACAGAATTTCTGATCCCGACCAATCTCGCTACAGCTCTCATCTCCAACTTGCGAAATTCCTCTTCTCCAATCAATTGATAGAGATTTTTTATAGTAAGCTTACGCTCTGACTCCTCTGCATACAGCTGAAGGATCTGCTCATCTGTGTCTACAAAAGGGAGCTTCAACTTTTTTGCTAAAAGACTTCCAAAGTGAGTCTTTCCACATCCTTTAAATCCAAATAAAATACTATTCATAAAAATTTGCTCCTAATGATTTAAAATCATCAAAAAAGGAAGGATACGTTTTGTCCATGCATTCTGCTCCTACAATCTCACTTGGGCCCGCAGCTCCTAAAGCCGCTACCGTTAAAGCTAAAGCTAGTCTATGATCATGATGAGCATAAAGCTTAGCTCCATAAAGGATCGATGGCTCGATCACAAGCCCATCTGGCTTTTCTTCAATGAGTGCGCCCATTTTTTGCAGCTCCATAGCTATACAATGGATCCTATCCGATTCTTTATTTCGTGCCATCGATGCATTGACAATCTCTGTACGGCTTGTCGCAAAACAAGCCAATACGGCAAGGATTGGAACAGCATCAATACTATCATCAAGGTCGATTATTTTTCCTTCTAGTTTTTTTCCGGGCTTTATCGTTAAAGAACCTTTCTCCTCATCAGTATGAATAATAGCTCCCATGCTTTGCAACAACGGAATGATCGCTTTATCCCCTTGTGGATCTTTCATATCCATATTATGCAATGTAAGCTCAGAATGGGTCAGAATCGCAGCTACAATAGGAAAAGCTGCCGTGCTGAAATCGCCGGGAACACGATATTCAAACCCCTGTATTTGCGAATTACCCGCCATTCTATAACAGGAATACCCTCTCCGCTCATAAGAAATCCCCAGCTTGTCAAACCAATATAGAGTCAAGTCAATCCAAGGTTTTTCTCCAGGATTTTGTACATGCACTTCGATAGGATGAGAAGCAAAAGCAGCTGCCATCAAAAGCCCTGAAACAGGCTGGGAATCTTTTCCATCGATGTCCGCATACGCTTGCGTAATGGGCCCTTTAATCACAAGAGGAGCGAACCCATTTTCCCGAGATGAAACAGCAAAAGCTCCCAATTGCTCTAATCCCCGTAAAAGCGGCGCTGCTACCCGGCTTTGACGAATCGAAGCATCTCCAGTAAGAATCGTATACTGAGAAATCAGTCCAGCTATCGCACCGATAAAACGCAGAACCAAACCAGAGTTTCCACAATCTATAACATCAGAAGAAGGAGTTGGATTGCCTGCACAGCCACGAATTTTTAGAGTATTTTCTAAAATCTCGACCTCCGCGCCTAGCTGCCTTACCGCTTGAATCATAGCTGTCGTATCTGGAGAGGGAAGGAAATCATGAATATAAGAGGTGCCCCTAGCTAGAAAAGCAAAAAAGACAGCTCTGAGAGTATGCGATTTAGAAGAAGGAACCGTTAAATGCCCTTGTAAAGAAGAAGGAGACGCAAAAAAACTACGCATAATGTGCCTCCAAATAAGACAGAGTGTCTTTGAAATCTTTTTCTTCTACAACTTTGCAATATTGCCCTTCAAAAGAAAGGCTACGGCCTATCTGATCTAAAAGCACGCAACGAACACCTTGAGCAGACTTTTTCTTATCGACTAACATTGCCTGTAAAAGAGCTTGAGGACTACAGTTTCCAGGAAAAACCAGAGGCTTTAAATGCATCGAGTAAATTTCCTTAATTTGCAAAAAATCTTCTTGGGATAAGTAACCAAGTTTTTTACTTAAGTAGCTTTCTGCAATACAGCCAATAGCAACTGCCTCTCCATGAGAAATTCCAAAGCGAGATACGGCTTCTATTGCATGCCCTATAGTGTGCCCAAAATTTAAAATCCGCCGCAAGCCCCTATCTAAAGGATCTTGCGTTATAACAGATATTTTAGCCTGGGATGCTTTACGAACAAGAACTTCCAAAGACTCTGTCTTTGACAGCTCACTCAAAATACTTGGATCAAAAATGAGACCCATTTTGATGATCTCAGAAAGTCCATTCTGTTTTTCCATTTCAGGCAAAGTTTCCAATGTATCTAGATCACTAATAATTGCCTTTGGAGGGTAAAATGTTCCGATCAAATTTTTCCCCAAAACAGTGTCCACACCTGTTTTTCCCCCGATAGAAGCATCAACCATAGCTAAGAGAGAAGTGGGAATCAAAATCAAAGGAACGCCTCGAAGATAAGTAGAAGCAATGAATCCCGAAAGATCTGTAACACTGCCACCGCCTAACCCTATAATCACGGTATCTCGTCCATATCCAGATGCAAGAAGTTCATCTTCGATCCTATACTTAACCTCTCGAGCTTTTGCTTTTTCCCCTCTTGGGACCTCAAAGATCTGCGCGCCTAATTGCTCTGCAAGAGCTTTTCCATACAGCTCTTTTATATAAGAGTCCGTAATGATGGCTACTTGAGAACCATGTTTTTTGCATAGATTGAAAGGCAGATCGCTTAGCAACAACTGGCGACCAACATGAAGCTCAGTAACAGAAGAAGGAAGATCTATCGATATGGGAATCATCATAGGCAAGACCATTTTGCGAGTTGAGATGCAGCTTGATTGAAAAACATTTCCTCTCCACAGAGAACTTCGCAGCCTGCGTTTTTAGCCATTAAAAGAAAGGGAGTTTCTCGTGGCACATACACCACGTCCATAACTAACGCTGAAGAGAGTATTTTTTGGGGATCGATATCTGGTAAAACAGGACTACAATTGATCAGAATATCATATACTAACGGTAAATCAGATAACAGCCCTGCCTTACAGCCAATTTCTTGTGCGAGCTTTTGCGCTTTTTGCAACGTGCGGTTACAAACAAAAACACGAGAGCCTCTTCTATGAGCTTCAAAAGCGATAGCACGAGCAGAGCCCCCAGCTCCTATAATAACAACTTGTTTTCCAAAAACAGATCTTCTTTTTTCTATAGCGTCTAAAGCTCCTATCCCATCAGTATTAGTGCCTATCATTTGCCCTTTTGTAAAAACAAGAGTATTGATAGCTCCAATGAATTGCGCTTGAGGATCTACTCCTTGAAGAAAAGGAAGGACTTCTTCCTTTAAGGGCATCGTTACACTAAGGCCCTGAAAGCCCAAATCTCTTGCTAAAGGAAAAAAATCAGACAACTCTTCTGGCTGAACCTGCATTTTTACATACACGCAATCCAACTGTTTTTTTCGAAATACTTCATTATGGTACAAATGGCCATGACTTTTTGATACAGGATCCCCTATAAGGCCATATAACTTCGTATGAGGCCCTAATCTTGTGTATCCGTAGATGTGAACTAGATCATGAACACTGATTTGTCCCGGAGCGGTTTCCTTCCCCTCTTGCAGACTCGCATAGTTAAGCAAATTCCCACACACAAAACCGAGCACTCGGGCAAATTGCCCTTTCTCTCCCATGCAGATGGCACTAACCTGTGGATGCTTTCTAGCAAATAAAAGCAGACGTAAAGCGTCATTAGTAGACTTTGCAAAAGTAGCGATCTTGTAGCCATAGACAAGAAAAGATGCCATTGCTTGATATATTTCATATAAATTTTGCGGAGTTTCTTCGAAAGAATGATAGGAAAGAATAAATTTCGTCTTTTTATATTTCTGCAATACGCTGTTAAGAAAAACAGGATTCATATCATACTCTAGATCAAAAAAATCTGGTTCTAGAAGAAGCAACTGCTCAATCAAAGATTCTCTTTCTGTTTCAGATGCTGAAAAGCCACCGCCATGCGTGGCTTTTCTAAGTGTAAACATCAAAGGATAAGATGAAGTTTCGATCAAATTTCGCAGCAAATTCTTATTTATTTCCGGAAACCGATCTAACCGTAGCTCCACTCCCTGGATCTGTCCAGGCAGCAGAGATTGCACCTTCAAAAACTCATCTGGATGAGAAATAGAGACGAACAACATAACTGTTCCTAAACGTAATTTTCGAAGCTCAAGATCTCTGAGAACGATGCTCTAAAACAAAAAAACTATCAAGCTTTTCTCAAGGTCTTTTACGTCTGATGTAAAAAATACTCCACAAGCAAACCCACTCCGAAAGCAGACACACCTTCTTCTGGAGCATCCAAGTTCCAAGCAGTCCCTGCAATATCTAAATGAGCCCAAGGAAGATTGGGGGAGATAAAAGCACGCAAAAACTCTGCAGCAACAGAACCGCCTCCATAGCCCGCTCCTCCTGCATTTTTCAAATCAGCCATTTGGGAATGGTTTTTTTTCGCATAATACTCTCCTAAAGGAAGAGCCCATAATTTTTCTCCTGTAACCTGCCCAGCTTTTATCAATTCTTTAGAAAGCTTATCATCGTTACAAAAAAGACCTGCATATTCATTTCCTAAAGCTCCAAAAGTTTCTAAAGTAAGAGTTCCTAGATCTATTACAACTTTAGGAGTAAATGTTTTCTGAACATATGAGATCCCATCTGCTAAGGCCAAGCGCCCTTCGCAATCTGTATCTACGATTTCTATGCTCTTACCCCCTAAAGAACTAATCACATCACCAGGTTTTAGAGCGTTGCCATCTGGCATGTTTTCAGCAAGAACAGCTATAGCAACCACATGTAAAGGCAATTTCAGTTTAGATAAAACATCCATAGCCCCTATGATCGCTCCTGCACCTGCCTTATCCCATTTCATCTCTATTAAATGGGTGTTTTTTAGATTAATCCCTCCCGAATCAAAACAAATCCCCTTTCCAACAAGAGCAATAGGAAGATCATTAGATCCCTTCCATTGCATGACCACCATAAAAGGAGGGTTACTGCTACCTTTTCCTACAGATAAAAGAGCGTGAGCTCCGATATTTTCCAAGTGTTTACAATCCAATATTTCTACCAAAACATCTTGCTTTTGAAGATCTAGACATTTTTTTGCAACCTCTGAGGGCGGCATCAAGTTAGCTGGTGCAGAAATAATTTCTTTAGCAAGATTAATTCCTTCCAAAAGATATTGATATTTTACAAATCTATCTTCGATCTCATTAGGATTTTTACAGAGAAATACTAATGTTTTCGTATCTGGATTTTTTTTCACGAGATCAAACGCTAATTTTTCTACACACACATCATCTATAGCAATAGCGACGAGATCCCCTCTTATAAAAGGGAGCAAATCTTCTTTTCCGTCTACAAATACAAGTTTTGCAATAGGATGAAGTCCATTAGTTGTCATGGTCATAGGGAGGGGAAATTTCTTCAGATTGTAAGACACAGCGCCCTTTAGCTGCTCATCTAGGCTGGCTTGCAAAATAGGATCACAAACAAGCAAAAAATCTGCCTCCAACTCCTCCAAAGAATCTGTAAATATCACCTTTTTCATGCAAACCTCCTTTTGAGAAACCCTAAAACACATCCACCAACAATCATTAAAATGGCGACTTCTCCAAAACCGATGCCATACACTTTAAGAGGAATAAGAGAATCTTCTAAAGCAACCATTTTACTAAAACCTCCGCTTAATTGAAATGCTAAGGAAAAAGCAATAGGGACCATCCCCATTACCATCCCTGGATTTCCTTTAGCTGCAACCTCTGAGGCAAAACTAAGCACTAAAGGACCTACCATCAATTCTGCGAAAGAAATTATTACAACAACTCCCATGATTCCAAAAACAGAAAACTGAATCTGTGCCAAACAAAAAATGGAAAGAATCCCAAAAGCAAAAGCCGCAAGTAAAAAAGGGAGTATCATTTGGATCTTTTTTCGCATCATCACGGTTCCAAACAGCAAAATCACAACAGGATTGAGACTTGCAATGAAGGAACTGGGAATCGTCCAACCCAGTATTGTTCTTTGGATTACTCTCTCGGAAAAAAGGATCAAAGAAGAACATATTTGATCCTCAACCGCAAAAAACAAAAGAAGAGCGCCGAGATATACGAAAAATTGATATAACTGCTCTTTGGGAAATCTCACATCCCTTAATAGTTTTCGCGCAAAATACAGTAATGTTCCAACTCCAATCCAGGGAAGGAACGTAAGAGCTGCTCTTTCATAAAACAGACAAATAACGCCTACAAAAAAAACACAAAAAAGGACAAATAAAACCGAAATGGGCCTGCATTCTTTTTTAGGCATGAATCCTAAATCTACAATTAATCCCCTATAGAAAAAAAGCATGAGATTTCCCAAAATAATCCCCAAAGATGCAACAGCAAATGCAGCCTTAAAACCATAGCGCGTTGCTACAAAACCGCAGATGACGGTAGAGATCAATGCCCCTAAATTTTGCATCATATAAAACACTGTAAATCCTCTTTCTCGCTTTGGATCGTTTTCCTTATAGAGGAGAGCTAAAAGTGCCGTGATATTACTAGAAAAAAGACTCGCTCCTACGACAAGAAGCCCCATAGGAATAAAAATCCCTACATCTAATAGTAAAATAAGATGGCTAACTGCAAGCAAAGAAGCTCCCAAGATGACAGATCTTCTCAAGCCCAGGATTTTATCTGCGATGACTCCTCCAAAAATCCCTCCGAGCTCTACAAGGCTACAAAAAACAGCATTCACGCCAAACGCTTTGCTATCTGAATATTGCAATTGATCTACCATATAGAGGACTAAAAGAGTTCGGACTCCAAAATAACTAAAAAACTCCCACATCTGTGCAAAAGAAAGCATCATTGCGGTTTTTGACTGATTGGTCTTCATAATCTCCCCTTAAAAAAACCCCGTTACAAAACATGTAACGGGGGAGTTTTTATTTTTTCACGGTAAAATACACATGATCTACTGTAAGAAAAGTAATCCCTTCTCCCAGCCCTTTATAAAAAACAACTTCGTCCAATGCAGAAGGGATCTCGATGTGCTCTATACGAGAGCCGTGTTCATAGGGATCTTCCTTAGCTATTTGGCTTAAAATCACATCTGTAAATCCACGTTCCATCAAAAGGTCTCTACACGTATTTGAATCCACATGAGAAACTGCCTCAAACACAACCACAGGATCCAAAGGAGAAATTAGCTCTTCAGGAACCGGAACAAAATCTGCTCCAGGTAGTGGCGATTTAAAAAAGAGAGAAAAAGATTCTTGTCCTTTAGGAACAATACTCTTAAAACAAATAACGCCCTCACTTTCTCTCAATTGGTGGAGTAGTGTTTTTACTTCGTAAAAATGGCATCCAAATGTTTTGGGATCATATGCTGCGTTTTGCGTATATAAATGAGTGCGCTCAGGAGAAAGCATCATTTCCATTAGCTCTTTTTCAGCGGAAGGCAAAGTACTTATCTCCGCAGCCTCCCTCCTGACAGCTTCTAGTGAAAGAAGAGAAAGTTTTGTTTGATTATTTTCTAAAATACTTGTTCGCAAACCAGATTCTAAAATATTTTCAATACGAGGAGATAAATTCGAGAGTTGGTTGACATTACTTTTTTCCCTTGTTCGACCATCCTCCAAAACTTCATATTTTTGCACCAGCATCTTTGACAAGAAACAATGCAGCGCATATTCCATTTCTTTTGACACCCTTAAAGAGTGTATCTCATTTTGAAAAAACTCATCTGGAGAACTTTTATCAGCATGCTTAGCTCCCCCCTTTCGATCTTGCACACTTTTTTTAATACGGAAAGCCGCTTGCTCTAACTCGGTTAATTCTTCATCCGTAGGCAATCCGATTTTGTATAAATTCCGAAGAGCCAATGCTCGATTTTGGCACCCCATATCTCCTGGGTTGGCATCTAGTGCCTCAAAATTATTTGCTTTAAGCGCAGCTATTGTTTTTATAATTAGATTCGCAACCAATAAAGACACAGAATGCATTCGACCATTTAAATAACTGAGCTCTCTTTCTCTCGCCTCTTTTGCAACACATTGTGGTTTTTGACGCATTTCTTCTACTACTCTTCTTCCCAACAAAGAAGAAACCAGATTGACTGGGCATGAATTTTCTAAAGCTAAAGAACTTGATCCTACTGTGGATATAGACATAAAAAATCTCCTAAAATAATTTCTTTAAATAATATTCATGACTGCTCAAAGCAGACTCACGAACTAAAAAATATGTAATGTAAATAAATTTAACGACTTGGCTAGCAAGTCAAAAGATGTGGCTTATCGCCAACGAAAGCAAGAAAGAGAAATAGAAATATGAGTAGATTTTTTTTGAATTCTACAGGGGGGACATAGATGTGTTTCTTGCTTCATAGCGAACCTCTCCTTCAGAGATTTATAACAAATATTTTTAAATAAAAAAGAAAAACAAAGAACTATCTAGGCTATTGCCAAGACCAAAGAGGGAAGTAGGTGTAAGAAGATAATTGACTGATCATTTTCTAAACCACTAGTTTGTAAAAGCTCATTTTATGAACTTCTCAGAAAACAAGCAAGAAAAATAAAGAGCACCTAAAATTCAGAGGCTCTTTGCTCTATGAACGAATCGGCTAGAAGGCAAAGCCTACTTTGAATGTGAGCCCTTGCAAAGTCAATGAACCAGAAGAGCTTCCAGTAGAGCTGAGAATATTTCTATTATAGTTCAGCCATATTTGCTCTTCCCAACCAGCTTTCAACGTAAGCAGATATCTTTCGTTAGAAAACCAAACCATATAGGTAGCACCAAGGCCTGCTTCTATGACAGGAATCACATCTAAAGTCGTATTTTTAATAGTATAAGAGTCCGTCAAAGCATTCGTGGTAACATCATTGATAAATCGATTGTGAAAATCGCTCCAAAGAGTAGTCAAGGCAAGATCTCCATAAAATCCAAACGTGCGGACAATATGCCATACGGTATTAATACCACCCCGAATTCCAACACCATTTAAATTTTGACGCAGTTGTGATTGAGCACTACGTACAGACTCTACACCTTCATAGGAAAGCGTTGTCTTCTCAAACATCGACGCGAGTTTAAATCCAAAAAAAGGTCTTAGAGTCAGTCTTTTACTGATGAAAAAATTTCTTCCGATGTCGGAGTCTAAAACGTTAAAAGTAAACTTGCGAGTCGACTCAGCAGAAGAAAGGATCATGACACTTAAAGTTTCAGGATGTAGCGGGTCTAAAAAAGGAAAAGCTTGGGTCGAAAAGCTAGGGATCTTTGCTTTAGCAGATTTTGAGGTCTCAGGTTGACTTAGCCAGGTATATTGAAAATACAGATCCCATCCATCGTGGACCATCCCCATCCCTGTTCCTAACTTTAATCCGGGTTCAAACGGCGATGCAGGAGACATAGGACGGTTATTTACAACAGCAAAGTTGAAGTTAGAAACATGCGATTTCCACCAAATGAAGTCCACATCGACTACAATATCCCACCCATTTTTCACAAGTGGCTCTACTGTAGGAGTAATAAGACCTCTGGGCAACATTGCAACTCCCTCTGCAGGGGCTTGCAAACTTACAGGTGCAGAGGCTGTCTCTGCTTCATCAGCCCATGTAACAGATGCAATAAAACAAGATAGAGTTGCAGCTATAATAAAAAGAGGGTTCATATAAAAAATCCTAAAAATTTAAAATTTAAATTATTTAGAACTTTAGGGAATGGAAGATTTTTTGGGAATGGAATGTTCCAGCTCAAACTGAGATAGGATGAGATTTCCTTCCTCTACAGCTCTATCCAGAGCCTCTTTAGCCGTCAATCTACCCTCCAGAGCTTGTTCCATATAGTCCAAGATCTTTTCTCGAATAATTGGGTAGTTGCCTAAACGAATGCCCTTTGTGTAGGGCGTGATTTTCTGATTCATCACCTCTAAAACGGCAATTTCGGCAGCGGGATTTTGCTCATAAAATCCTTTTTTCTTAGAAAGATAATATGCAGCTTCGGTGATAGGCAGGTATCCTGTTTGTTGATGCCAATATGCCTGTACTTCTGCAAGAGATAGATAGGCGAAAAACTGAGCTATACCTCGATAAGTTTCCTCATCAAATCCTTCCATTGCCCAAAAAGAAGAACCTCCGATCGTTAATCGAAAAGGAGATCCTGGGATATCAGCCCAATACGGAACAAATCCAACACCAATGGGATCTTTAGCTCCTTTTTTGAGCATAGCAAAACGATTGGACCCTTGTAGTAGGATAGCACTTTTTCCATCCATAAACATTTTTTCCGGCTCACTAGTATATCGCCCTTCATATTGAAAAATGTTTTCTTTTTGCCAACTTGTCAGTTTTTCTAAGTGGCGTATCTGATAAGGCCCATTAAAACTTAATCGCGCTTCAAGCCCCCCTATTCCATTTTCATACGTAGCAAAAGGCAAGTTATGCCAAGAACAAAGGTATTCCAAGTTATAAGCAGCTGGCCATGCTGTTACAAAGCCTTTATAGCCTGCATTGACAAGCTTCCTCCCCATACTTTCCAACTGTTCCCAAGTAACAGGCGGAGAGTTAGGATCAAGTCCTGCCTTTTCAAAAGCTTTTTTATTATAAAATAAAATCCCTGTAGAGGCATTCCAAGGAAGAGAATACATTTTTTTATCAGGTGTAGAATAAAAATCCCGAACTGCATCGATATATACATCCGAATCAAACTTCTTAAAAAATTGTTTCATAAGAAGATCTACCGGACGAAACACCTCGGTTTTCAACATCATACTTTGAGTTGCCACTTCATATACTTGTAAAATATGGGGAGGATGGCCTTGAGCAAAAGCCTCAAGCCCTTTGTTGTAGATTTCCGTGTAATTACCTTTGTTCAGTAAAACAACACGGCAAGAGGCAGATTGATGGTTGAAATCCTCTACAATTTCCGCAAATTTCTCCGCAATAAAGCCTTCAAAGGCATGCCAAAGAACGATCTCTTTTTTCTCCGCTTTCAGAGATAGAGTGATTGCAAAAAAAACAAGCGTCAGAATTTTTTTCATACTGGAGAGCTTAGCAAAAAAACATAGTTGAATGCAAGCAGCTTGCAGCTGCTTGCATATCTGTTAACGCACTTTTTTTTCTACTGCTTCGGATGGCCAAAGGCCGACGTTACTAGAAACATAAGATGAGCTCGTCTTCTTTTGTAAAAGCGCTTCTTTAGCACGATCTTTTATCCCTTGACGATTATTTACCAAAACAAGACTGGAATTAATATAAAATTTGCCATGACCTTTTTCTGCCATTGCTTGATGTAGAGAAACGTGCTCACTTGCTCGCCCTTCATACCAGGATCCTTTAAGACTCTTTACCTTATAAATACCCATACCTCCAAAAGCAGACGCCACAGGAATCATCGAAGCTCCGCTTCCCTTCAAAAGGGAATCTCTAAAATTTACTTTTAGATAGTTTTTGGATATATTTGCTTGAGAAATCTGCTTCGTAGTATCACCCGTTTTCACGTAAGCTGCTAGATCATTCATAACATACAACAAGCCACAAGACCAAGAGATTGGATCCAATCCATACGCAAACATTCCATCCCAATTCGAAGATGCAAAGCCCGAGGCTAGGCCATCAAGATCCCATGAATCTTTAAGATCCATGTCAAGAACCATCATGTAATCAAACTTTTTGCAGTTCTTGCTTACATAAGCAAGATATTTATTGCGAAAATTAGCCATACGATCAAATTCATTTTGGGCAAATTTACTGTCAGAAACCTCGCTCTTCATTAAATGTACTTTAGGATTGTTTTTTTGCCATGCTTTCAGCACTTCTCTTGTCTCATCATCGCTATCATATTCAAATAATACCACGCGATAATCTTTAAATAACCCACCGGTTTCTTCAATACGGCGCTCTACACTTTCTAACGATTTAGCACAATTATGAGCCAAGCCACAGATAACAACACGCGACTGGTTCATGCAAGCATATCCTGCACTCACACGATCAGCATATTCATTCTTGGAGTTTTGATTAGAAGAAACTTCATGCTCAGCAAAAAACAAAGGCAACATATTTTCATTACCATCACTCAGACGAGACTGTTCTGCCGAAACAAAAATTAAATACATGCAAAAAAACACCATTAAATATCTGTTTTTCCAATGCCTCATAAATGCAACCTCAAATTTTATCTTTTCACAAGAAATTTCTTTACATATTTCGTTATACAACACTCCTGTTTTTTTTCAACTCCTATTTGACAACAAATTTTTTTAAACGAATGACTTAAAAAAACAGTAAATCGCACTTGAAATAATTAAGAATTCGCGCCAAGTAGGACTTGGAATGCAACCTTACCAATATCTGTTGTAGGAAGTGAAGCTGTAAAAAAGAATGACACAAAGAATCACAAGAATAATAAAGCTATTAGCAACATGCCAATTGCTCATGAACTTGACATCCCCCACCCCCTAAAGGACTGGGTATGCCGCGCATCTGATCAGAAAAAAATTAGTAACGTTAGGAGAATCCCCCAAGGCTTTGAGGGATTCTCTGATATATTCACACTCATCTCTTTATTTTCGATTTTATGCATCTATCCGCCCTTCAAAAACAAAAGCAGCTTTTCCTTGCATTTCAATCCGTTTTCCCTCTAGAGATTCCTCTATAGAAAACTCTAAGCATTCTCCAGATTTTGTCATAACTCGCAAAGGAGATGGCTGGGCTTTTTTCTGAAAAGAGACCAAAGCTGCGGCTGCAGCTCCTGTTCCACAAGAAAGAGTCTCTCCTTCAATTCCCCTTTCATAGGTTCTTATGCGAAGAGATCCATCCGATGCAACTTTAACAAAGTTAACATTAACTCCATCCGGAGCAAAGCGAGGATGGAAGCGGATCCATCTACCTATAACATCAACAGGATATTCTTCTAGATCTTCGACAAAAACCACGGCATGAGGGAGTCCCGTATGTACAACAAAGACCTCATGAGAGACTTCATCTCCAATTACAATGCCCCAATGCAAGACTTTGGGAGTGGGAAGATCGATTCGAATGGTAGTTCCTTCAACACCACAAGAGAGCACCGCTTTTTGCGTCTCAATCCGAAACTTATCCTCTTTAAATCCTAAATGCTTCAAATATAGGGCAAGGCATCTCAGTCCATTACCGCATAAATCCGCTTCTAATCCATCGGAATTAAATATCCTCATACGAAAATCCGCAACACTAGAGGTTTGTAAAAGGATCAGCCCATCCGCTCCTATGCCCCAATTACGGGCGCATAAAAAACGGACTAGCTGTTGATTATGTAAAGGAAAAGAGGCTGATCTGTCATCTATAATGATGAAATCATTACCACTTCCTTGGTATTTAGAAAATAATAGTTTCAAAGACTACACGATCTCCTTAAAGTGCGTAACAACCTTGTCTAATAGCCCAAATTCTAGAGCTTCATCAGCGCTCATCCAAGTATCTCTGTCAAGGACTCTATCAATCGTTTGATAATCTTTTCCTGTTGCTTTTACGTAGATCTGAATAAGAGCTGCTCTCGTCTTTAATATCTCTTTGGCATGAATATCCAAATCTGTTGCTTGACCTCGGATAAGTCCGCTGATCAAAGGTTGGTGGATCATAATCCGAGAGTTTGGTGTTGCAAATCTACGACCTGGGACGGCACATAAGCTCAAAATAGATCCCATAGAGGCAGCAAGACCTGTTACTAACGTTGTTACAGGCGATGTAATCATCTTAACTTGATCCCAAATCGCAAAACCAGAATCGACAGATCCCCCTGGAGAATTAATTACAAAAAGGATGGGTTTTCCGGGATCTACTAGCTCTAAATACCACAATTTACGAATGATGTCTTTTGTGCTATCTCCATCTACGGCATCAGAGAGAAAAATGCGGCGGGATTTCAGTAAAAGCTCGTCGATCTTTTGATCTACGGGCTTCATTTTTTTCTCCGGTTCTGTTTCTTCGTGTTCCATGGAATCTCCTTCCTGTAAGATATATAATTTTAGTCTAAGACAAGTTCTGGGTAAAGGGGAAATCTCTGCAGAAGCTCTTGATTGCTTTGCAAGACATTTTCTAGTACTTTCGGTTCAATCTGAATACCGCTCGCCTTATCATTAGAAACAGGCTTTGTTGCCTGCAATAGCAAGACGATATTATTCGCGATCTGCTCCATCTCTTTTTCTTTCATGCCAAGAGTTGTTAATGCAGGAGCTCCAATTCGAATCCCTGAGGCATGCCAAGCTCCATTGCTATCAAAAGGGATCACATTGCGATTAACAGTAAATCCAGCTTGCGTAAGAGCTGCCTCAGCCTGCCTTCCTGTTAATCCAAAGCTTTCAGCTACATTGAAAACCAGAAGATGATTATCTGTTCCTCCTGTCACTACCTCCACCCCTTTGGACATCAATTGGCTTGCAAGTTTTTGCGCATTGACAATGACTTGCTTTGCATATGTTTGAAAAGAAGGCTGCTGGGCCTCTTTAAAAGCAATTGCTTTAGCGGCAATAACATGCTCTAAAGGTCCCCCTAAGATAATTGGACATCCTTTATTAACAGTGTCCTTAAATTCCTGCGTACAAAGCACTACGCCCCCACGTGGGCCTCTTAATGTTTTATGTGTAGTAGAAGTGACAATGTGAGCATAAGGGATCGGATTGTATTCTCCTTGCATCGCTTTTCCTGCAACAAGTCCCGCAAAATGCGCCATATCCACCAACAATACTGCGCCAACAGAATCTGCGATCTCTCGCATTGTTGCAAAATTGATTAACCGAGAATAGGAAGAATAGCCCGCTACCAAGATCAGAGGTTTTTCTTTTTTCACTTGTTCGTGCAAGGCTGCATAATCAATAAGTCCTGTCTTTCGATCGACTTCATAAGTGACAGATTGCATCATCTTAGCGGAAACATTGTGTCTATATCCGTGAGTAAGATGTCCGCCAGAACCAAGAGCTAGGCCCATGATTTTCTGATTGACTAAGACCTTCCGTAGCTTTTCGTATTCCTCAGAAGAAAGCTCATCCACCGTCTTCTTCCCTAAAATCTCCACCTCTCTAGACTGCACTCTTTGAATCAAAATAGCCCAATAAGCAACTAAATTAGCATCCGCTCCAGAGTGGGGTTGCACATAGGCATGATCACAACCAAAAAGAGTTTTAAGCTCTTGAACCGCTAGGTCTTCAATTGCATCCACGTTTTCGCAACCAGCATAGAATCTACGTCCAGGAAATCCTTCTGCATATTTATCTGTGAGCAAATTGCCCATGGCAAGCTGCACTGACAAGGAGGAATAATTTTCTGATGCGATCAATTTCAAATGAGATCTTTGATCTTTCAGCTCCTGCTCAATTTTTTGTACGACTAAAGGATTGTGTTCTTGCAAATGATCCCACGCAGCCAAATACGCAATCGCGGCCTTAGACCGGCCTTTTTCAGGCACCTTCTGAAAATATTTCTCTAAATAAGACATCGTATCCTCCCGTGAAGCTTCGCTGAAAATCTACATGCGCAAACACAAGTATATTTCTCGCGGATTTCCTTGTTAAGGATAATCCGCAAAAAAGCATTCTTTACTGTTTCGTTCTGGAAAATTTCCAATAATTTAGCTGTTCTAAAGTAATCCCAAGCCCGACAATGCGACTTGGGTCCATATCTCGCAAATCTTCTGATACATCCTCAATAAAAAGCTGAAGAGCTTCCTTTGGGATAATTTTCACAGCTTCCAAAGAAACGTCCCTCTCTTGTAGCTCCCCAAGAATAATTCTTCGAAGAAGCGCTCTTCGCTCTGTTCGATATCTTACGCGAACCTCATCAAATCCCACAGCTTTGACTGTTTCATCATACACACCACATGTTCGCAAATAAGAAAAAACATACAAATCAAGAAGAGGCCTAAGGTCCTGCAACTCATATATACAAATAACAGCAGAAATATAATCATCTTTATTCACATCATTAAAAGACAATGGAACAAAATTATTTTTAATCAGAGGAATATTAGAACTAAGACGAGCTGTCCGTTTATTAACATCAGAAAAAGCCTGCAAATAAGTAACATGCACTAACAAAAAAAAGCTTTGCTCATAAGGATCCTCAATTTGCGCAGCTTTTTGCGCAATAACATCGAGTCGCATCTGCAATTGCTTCGGATCCTCATATGGAATATATGTAGATCCACCTATGCGAACTCCATAATCCCTGACTTTACCTGCGTACTGAGCTTCTACAAGTCCATCTGATAAAAGATAATGTAAAGTACAAATAACCTGCCTATCAACCCTCAAACGAGGAGCCTGATCGACTAAATAGCGAATAGCCTCTTTGTGGTTAAGGATCATGATCTTTTCTTCATCTAATTTCCCCTCTGCAGGAGATCCTTCTAAAAGCAACCTCTCTGTTTCAAGCAGCGAATACGTATTGCCTTCTAGTCTAGATGAGTTATAAGAAAGGTCGACAAGTAATCGATTATAAATTTGATGAGCATATGTTCCCGCTAGATCTTCTAGTCTAGATCGTTTTCCAGATTGGTTTAATAGAAGCCTTAGCTCCTTCGAAATATAAAAACTTTGGTTAGGCTCATAAGATTCGATCCATTGATCAGCATACGCAACGGGGATACGCTCGTAAAGAGGCCTTCGGACAAAAGCGACAATCTCTTCACTGTGTGGACTAAAAGGCAAATACGTTGATTTCAATGGAGATAAAACTATCTTATATTTAGTGCCGCTCTTATTTCCAAATTTCTCAACAACTCCTTCGCGAACCATTTCGGACAACCAACGACGCACGCTCCTATCAGAACATGTACCACCCAACTTTTCAACAAGGCTCCGTAAAGATGTGAAATCATTTTCCTGACTAAGCAATCGCAATACGGCCATTTTCTTAGATTTATCGGCCATAATCCCCCCTCAGAACCTTCAATATACGGCCAAATTACCACAATTACGGCCAAAAATCAACCCTTTTCGGCCATTTTCTGGCCGAAAAGGGAAAAACATCCCCATTATTTTTTTTCACGAGCAAAATCTAAATCCATCTTTTTCATACGGCATACAACCCTATCTACGACCTGAGCAAAGGCTCCATTGCCTAAAACATTGGCGCATGTAATCACAGGATCAAAAAGGATGTAAAGAGCTGTAATCAAAGAAAGCATTTCCCCATTAAGACCTAAATAAGCCTCAAGAATCGGAAGCATAACAAGAACTCCTCCCCCTGGTATGGCCGCTACAGAAAATTTTGCTAACACAAAAGAAATAGCAAAAGGAAAATAACTGAGCAAAGTTGGCTCTTCTACTCCAAAGCTTTTGAGTATCGCAAAAGCAAATATAGGAATAGCAAAACAATCCCCTATCAAATGAATATTTACTGTAGCCGGAACTACAGATTTAGCAAGGCTTGCATTTTTACTATTTTTTTCCACTCCCAAGATCGTAAAAGGCATGGCAGCTGCGCTGGACATACTCCCCAGTCCAGCCATACCAGCAGGCAGCATATTTTTTATGCTTTGAATAAAGGGCTTATACTGAAATCTATTTGCCACCAGATAAATGAACCCAACGTACAAGCATAAAGCACCAGCCACTAAAGCAAAAATCAACGCATAGTTTTGCAAGATCAACAAAAAGACCCCATCATCCATGAGCTTAACAATAAATCCTGAAATAAAAAGAGGAATAACATACACAATCGCCTTAAGAAGAAAAGAAGTAACCTTCTCCAAAATTACAGATGCTTTTCTTGCAAAAACAGGAAAAGCCGAGCCACAAATAATCCCAAACAACACCCCTAAAAACATCGCTTTTCCATTAGAGAGTAGTTTAGGCAAAGAAAAACTATAGAGAGGAACCAAAGAGGAATGATCTGAAGGAATTTGCATTGAAAGATCGAACTGATAAGCAACCTTCCCGGCAAAGAAGCTGAGCATTGTAGAAGTCAGATTTGAAACACAAATAGCAACAAGCATAAGAAGGATTCCCCAAGATGCTTTCTTAGCAAGATTTGAGCAAGTTTGAAATAAGAGACCAAAAATGAGAACAGGGAGCACAAAAAGGATCACAGATTTTAAAGATAGACTCATACCATAGAGCACAGATTTACAAACTTGCGGCATCCACGGGAAAGATAGTCCTACTAAAGCAATAACTGCCACGAGGATAATTTGAATATAACGAAACATGACATCTCCATTTAACTATTACGTTGATTGCATTTTTTGAAAATAAATAAGAAAAAAAGATATTATAGGCTGGAGCCAGCCGTAGTAGTCGTGAAAGTAGATGTGGTTAGGAAGGACTCACAAAACATTAATAACCTCATACAAAGCCAAGGTTCTCATTTTATCGATTTAAAAAGCAATTGCATTTTCACACACCCAATTGTGCCATTTTGCCAATCATTTACGATTCAGATTCACCCACGAAAACTCTTCGCGAGGTAGATTCTTCGTCATCTTAATCTTATAAAAACAGAACATAGCTCTAAAGGCCCCCGCACATTCCGGAAACCAAAAGAGCTAAAACAATATCCTGTAAAATAAAAAAGATTCGCCTTTAGGTTTGTTTAGAAAACTAGCTAGACTTTTGATTCAGCCTGTTGAGTTGCACTCGCACATAATGCTTTTACAGAGATGAAAGCATCATACACTTTCTCCAACGCCGTTTTTTCCTCTAAACAATGTTTATCTAAACAATCGCCATATAACGCTTCTACAGATTCACAAGAACTAGCCTCTTCAGAGATCTGTGCACATGTATCATATTCTGACTGTTCTTTAGCGCAATTTACTATCGCTCTTTCTCGACAATCAGAATAAACGCCGTTTAAATTTTGATTAACTTCAAGCAAACCAGCCAAAGAAAAACAGCGACGCGCAACTTCTCTAGTAATTTGATCCCCAGCGTTCAGATTTTTCTTAAGCTGCTCTCCGACAACAAAAGATGCAGTCATAAGCCCAACCATCGCAAACATAACCTTTGAGGGTGCACTAGTATAAGGCACTAAAGACATGATTATTCCCCTTATTTTTTAATATTCATATTGTTTTTTATCGTTATTCCCGCCGTCAACCTATGTATTTCCGTTCTCTCTCTGAGAGACTATACCGGCCCCCTTGGAGATTAAACTACTTGATTCAGCTTCTGCATCCTTGAGTTTTCTTTCCAAAGCTGATAAAGGAGCTTTTCGTAATGCAGAAGATTGCCCTCTGTTCTCAGATCCTTCGGATTTAGAAACCAATGCGGCCGCCTGAGAGACTAACCTCTGCGCCGAACCAATTTCTTCGACATTTCGTGCCAACGGATCTGCTGCCTTTTCCAACCCTGCGCTTTCGACTAACGGGATCATTTCTTGGGCACCGCTACCAGAACCTAATAATACAGGAGAAGCATTGGTCGAATTGAATTCAACAGGCAACGTACTCGAAGTATTGAGCGAATTGAGTCCGCACATTCCTAACACCTGAATTGACAATTCACTAATCGAACCAGTAACAGAAGAAGAAGCTGAGAGGCTATTTTGACCATTTTCTTCTACATTTACCCCTTGCTCTGAAGAAACAACAGATGAAAGCTTTATGATATTATTTAAAACATTACCAGCAGCTTTTTGTTCATTGATGGGGACTTGTTTTGAGCTAGAAGTTGATGACGAAGAATCCACGACAGCTACTTTATTACGGCACCAAAAATACAATCCCACTACCACCATTGTTCCCACTGCACCGGCTATAATTAGCCTAGAGTTCCAAACCGATACTTTTTTTTCTTTATCCTTTTGTGCTGGGATCTCTTTTTTGAGAATTTCAGAAGATGGCAGCGCAGATGCAGCAGTAGAAGTAGAGGATTTAGTCCCTGGAGAAAATAAAGCTATTGAAGGCACAGCATTAAACAAACATTTTACATTATACGACATTTTTTAATCCCTCAACCTTGAAATCGTTCCAATTTATAAACAAAAGCATTGTAATTAACCAAAACTAATAAGTCAACCAAGCTAAAAACAAAACAACAAAGAAAATAATTTAACCATCAACCCACTTTAATTTAATTTCAAAACACTATAAAATATAAACCAAAAAATAGATTTTAGGATCGCTTTGATTGGACCTGTATATAATATTGAAAATTTTTATTCGATTATATCAAACACTTCCCACATTCAGAGTCAAATAAATTTTATTACAGAATATTTTCTTCAAAACATCCCCGGGCAAAATTTCACAAAATCTGCAGCCCTCTCTATTGAAAAGATCTTCGATATATTTACAAAGCATTCCAAAACCCCTCAAGAAAATCCTCTTCTAATCGAAGAAGGTTTTCGCGTGCGGCAATTTTCCTCTATGCAAGATCACCAAAAATTATTCACCCCTGAACTTTCAATAAATAAAAATGAATGTTCTGGAAATTGGATTCCTAAAGTTCAAAAAGATTTTCTACAAAAAACAGAACATGTTGTTCAGAAAAACTTAGATAACCAACAAATAAAAAGTCCTATCTATCAGACGGTAGATGGGGTCAATAAATTATTTTTAACCAACAAGCAATTTGCGTATCTATTTGGGGATCTATACATCGTAGGCTCATCATTGAATGTAGGCCTACCAATTGCAGAGGCTAAATCTCTTCTCAACCTCCTTTTAGGTATTTTACCCTCAGACCTACAAGAACAAGGGAGAACTTTTTTAAAAAAAATCCAAACTATGCCAGAAAACGCAAAGGACATCTTTCCTGCAGCCATAAAACTTGCAAATGATGTCAAAAATCTGGCGATAGGAGAAGATATTTTGTTGGAAAGTGGCTGGAACTCCCACCAAGAAAACCTATGGAGAGATAAAAAAACCGGGCATTATATTATCATTCGATGGCTGAAAACGGCAGAAAGCACTTACGACATTTATATTTACAACTTAGGTGCAGGCGTTAAATACCATCAACGTAGTCAAATTAAAGAAGAGGCCTTTAATGAAGAATTTCTAGATTCATTGTCTTTGCAAGTCATGCAAAAAGACTACTACTCTCCTTTTCTGAAAATAGAGGGCGTAAAAGGGAACGAAATCGGTCTATTTCAAGACAAAAACTTAGACGTGTTTTTGTTTGAAAGACTCATAAAAATCAAACACGACTACAATATTAAGGACTACCCTTTAGAGCTTTATTTAGACACTTTTCGAGCATTGCGTCATAAAATTGTTAAATCAAATGCTACTACAGAGCAAGACAGCCTAGCCCTGCCTCATCTTGCAGGATCTTGTGTATGGTTTACCCTCTTTTATGCAGCATTTAAAGGGATGTTTGAGGATCAAAAGCTATGGGAAAAAACAGAATGGCAAATGAAAGATTTTGCTTTTTTATCTCACTGCGATTCGAAGGATGTAAGCGAGGATTCTGAGAGGAAAGAACTCTGTGAAATTGCGGCCAAGGGCTTACTGCGACAACTGTCAGGACTGCAAGGCGCCGTCTTCTCTTCAGATGTTGTAGAAAAATATCAACAACGAATCGAATCGATTCTAAATATATTAAAACAAAATAAACCAGCGCATTCCCTTAAAGAAAATTATGGCATAATAAAATACGGGACGCATAAAAAAGCAATTAAAAAGAGAACCAGAACCAACACCAATCCAACCCAAAAAATAAACGAAGTGGAAATAGAGAAAACATTTCCCGCTTCTTTTTCCGATTTAAGAGATGTTTCCAATGTCAAAAAAGAGCTACAAAAGATCTTAGATTTTCCATCAAAAAATCTAATTTACGATGTTAAAATTCAGATAGAACGGTTCGTCAAAGCTCTACCAAAACCTACGCAGTTTTCTCAGAATTGGCTAGAGATGCAAAGGAAGGATGCGCAAGATATCCTCTCTTTACTATTTAAAGTGTTTGATCTTTATGCTTCTGATATTTTATCCCAACCAGAAAGATTGTTAGTAGAACAAAATACCGCTTGGGGTCTCTTAGCCGCCACATATCATTTTTCTGCTAAAATCAATAAGGACTTAAAAAAATACGGAATCTTTTATCAAAGTTTTCTAGACATAGTAGCAAGCCCATTATTCGTTAGCTTACACGATGAAGATAACATATTTTATCAAGAGCTAATGACCTATTTTGCAAACCTCCCCCAAAAAAGACTATTCAAAATGCCCTCTCACTCCGGAGATCTTATTGATGGGTCTTCTGCAGATAGCATCCCCGATGTGGAGTTCTTACTACCCATCATCCAAGCTGACGCTTCCCTTTCAAAAACTTTTCAAAAAAAGCTGGAAGAGCAAAAACACGTATATGGACATTCTTTCCAAATTTTCAAAGAAATTCCCGATTCTATTGTCCGGGCACAACTTCTACTATCTGATGACTTTTTCTGGGAAACAAGCTGGAAAAATTTTCATATCTCCCTTATTCGAAAATGCGCTTATCTAGCTCAGTTGTTTAACAAAAAAATCAAAAATTTTGACGCCAAAAGCTACTTTATTAATTCTTACGTTTATACAGACACAGGGCTGTTATTGAAAAATACAGCTTTAGAAAACGAACCTTGTCCATTGGCTGATCTAAAAAACAGTTTCCCCCGAAACTCTATTGATGAATCCCCCTGTATTTTCAACATCGAATCCGAAGGGAAAGAAAATTCTGCCCTTACAAAGAAAAATCAAAAAATCTCCTCACGCTTAGAAACTACTACATGCCAAAAAAACTTACAAAGCGATCTATTACTTGACTACCACGAAAACAATCTTGAATCTTTATCTGACATCCAAAACCAAAATCTATTTATTTTCTCTTTATTTAAGATCTACCCATCTTTTGATCCTCTTAGAGAGGCATTAGAGCGTTCGGAATTTGTTCATTCTATTCGAGATTTTATACAAAAAGGAGTGAACTGGTTTTTATATCTGCAAAAGCCTGGCATGAAACTCAATGTAGAAGCCACGCTTTTTTTCATGCAATTAGCTAGAAGGATTCAGGAAAGGTTACCGAGTTTTGATTTAAGGTACTCTGCAGAAATAAACCAATTACTCCAAAGAAAAAACCTTGATCCAATAGAAACAACAAAGATTCATATCCATAGAGTTTTGCAGTACATTCCACAGAAAGATGCTTTGCTAGCTCTAAATCAAAAAGAAATATCTGAAAATACCGTATTACGGGAAATAATTAACAGTTGGATTTATATACAATCCATGGATATAAAAAAAACTGATTTTCAGTCTTTTTATAATAATGCTGAATTAGTCCGTTTTATTTATGACTTAGGTCCGATTTGGGAACGTCTGCCTATAGATTTCATAAAAGACGTAGTCTCAGAAGTACTTCCTATCGATAAAAAGTCTTCTGTGAAAATCCAACAAAAAAATGGACTTGCTGTCTACGAACTTGCAGTAGATGAAAACATTTGGGATTTAGATGTTTTGCATGGGAAGCTCTGGTATAATAAAGAAAAAGTTACGCCCGAAAAAGAAGAGATAGCAGTTTTAGAATCAGATTCTAGATACGAATTCCTGTTTGGTAAAAACGTTTTTAAAAAGCACAAAATCGGCGAAAACATTATTTTCCAAGATAATCAAGGCCGTACATTTCGAGCATTCATTAGTAATTCTCCGCTTAAATCAAGCCTAGAAAAATTAGAACTACTATACCAAAGAAAATGGTACTCTCATATTTACAATCAAAAAGACTGGGCCGATCAATTCGAAAAGCATCCTGCGTCTAATAGCAGCCTTTCAACTAAATCAAAAGATTCTAAATCATCTAATAATAAGATCCCCAACAGTTTTTTGGCAGATCATTTTGTATTTGCTTCCGAAGAAGCTATATTGTCTATCGACAAAGACACTAACGAAGTAGATTATATAGAAGCTTACAACTCTTCAAACAAGATTATCAAGCCTAAAAAATGCAATTATGAACTAGTAAAAAATGAAAACCCTAATTTTTACAACCACACAAATGCATTCGAAAAAAAATCCTGGATTGTAGAAAAACTCTACCCTGACGGCTCTTTTCTTATAGAAATGCCGAGATTTCGCTCTCTGAGCAAAAAAAAGCTGCATTTCATCGAAACAAAAAAAGGTCTTGCTTGGGGAGAAAACCCCTCTTATGTATTAAAAGAAAGACCTCAAAAACTTTTGGGCATGTGTTCTAATTACTTGTTTCTTGGAAATGGCAAAAAAAACAAAATCTTCGTTCCTTTGAAGGATGCAGTGGATTCTAAAGATTTTGCAGCCCACTGTGCTTTAGATATTGAAGATAGCAATCCCACTAAAGAAAACCCTGACCTAGACATCCAAGGATCTTTTTATGAAGGAGATTTGAAGAAGCCTCAAAAAGAACGATTTTTCTTTATTGAGTACGATGTCTCTCCAACAGGAGAGGTAATTCCTCTAAATACGGAAGGAACATTATTTTTAACATACATTTATCTTTCTCAAAAAGAATACCGCAAAGCTCTAGACCTTTTTAAAGACATTTTCTATCTAAATCAAAAAATTGATCTTTCTGATACATCAAAAGAAATTCTCCAAAAATTGTTGAGCCTGTCTACTTCTTCTTATGATCAATCTGTGGTGATGGCAGCTTTTGGATTACAGGTATCCTTCGCCCTAATGAGGCAAAATGAGCATGTATCTGGTAATGATTTAGCAGAGTTGCGCTATAGATATGCAATAGGTATTGAGCATATCCCTTTTTATTTAAGGATCCCTCGCAAAGAGCTAGAAACATTAGAAAAACTTTGGCCCAAAGACGACGCAGAACATTTAGACGTCTGGTGCTCTCAAAGCAAAAATGATGCGGATAGAAGTTATAGATTAGATGAATTTTTGAAAATATACAACGCTTTTCAAAACTCCACATCACTAGAAGAGATAACATTTCTGAATATGAAACATCATTACTACTTAACAACGAGTAACAACCAGCTCGTCAATAAAGCTCTGAGTGCGGTTCGGAAAAAAAAATACAGACCTCTAACAGAAGAAGATTTCAAACCAGGTCTCGACCGTAGAATAGAAGACATTTTTGACTTGATCAACAATTTGCAGACACATGACGAAGATATAGCTTTAATGAAATGTCATGAAGCTATGGCTAGAACAAAAACTCTTAAAAGAAAATCACCCTTCATTACACATTCTCAGGCGCAACTGCTCCATGAACTACAAAAACCACCTTATACGCAGGAATCATTCCCCTTACTAGATATCTATGAACATTGGAACACTCCTATTTATCAAACACATTATCCGTTAGTAGATGAAAATTTTTCAGAAATTTTATTCGAAAGATTTACAAAACTGTTACCTCAAGAGCCAAACGAATTACTTGAGATCGAAAAATGGAAGAAAAAATCGAAATTTCATCTAGAAAAAAAAGAAAGTGCAAAACAAATCTCCGAAAATGCGGAGAAATCTTATTCTAACGGGGAATCCCAAGGAAGTATCGAAAGAAAAAGTTTTAGACAAACTCTTGCGGAGTCCGCGTTTATTACCGAACGAGTACACAACACCCGTCCCCCTAAATCTTTCGAAGCACATTTTTTAAAAACCCCCACTTCTAAGATATATCATTTAAGCTTCATCAAGAGACAAAAAAAACTTTTAGAAAATAGCTCTATCAAAAAAAGGAAAAACGAGGAAGTTTCTGCAGCAAGACATTCGCTTCGCAGTTATTCTAATATACGAGCCAATGAACTCTTGTCAGGGACACCTAAAGATAAGACGTATCATTCGACTCTTATTGAAGGGCGAAAAAGATTTTTAAAGGAATTAGACCTAGGAACGAAAAAAAACGAAAACGAAATGCGTTTTTCACTCAAACATGGAGTGTTTTGTGGTGAACTTTTAGAAAAACTACAGAAAAAAAGCGATTCTCTTTCCTATGATCTTAATCTGCTCGAGAATAAAATTCTGGACCTCGCCAATACCCCCCCCGAAAATCCCGACTTAGCTAGGACGTCTCACCTGCTTACATCAGGTGAGGTAAAATCCCCGCTAACAATAAAAGATCTCACGGCTTGTTTTTTAAAAAAAGAAACAAAAGGATACCTAAATTTAAATCCTCATTTAACAAAATATGATGTGTTGTTCCTAGATTTTCTTCTTGGGGTTTTTCTAACCAATCAAATTGAGTTGGCTCAAATCAATAAAGCGACCAAGACAGACAATCTACAAGAGTTTGCATCAATCCTATCAGCTGGGACAGCTTATGAATCTGAAGAATTCAAACCATATCAAAGACAATTCCTCGTTTACGAGTACAATTCTGGGCTAAAAATAAGAAAAGAGCAGGCTGAGCTAATTCGAACGATGGACGAGCAAAGATGGAGTGTAACTCAGCTCATGATGGGGGGCGGAAAAACAAGCGTTATCGCATCAAACCTCCTATATTTAATGGCAAAGCCAAGTAAAATTGCTGTTTTTATCATTCCTAAAGCTCAATTTAGCACATTAAAAGAGAACTTGCCTTTAATGCAGCGTAAGATCTTTAACCAAGAAGTAATCCCCATCCAACTCCAAAGACATGAGATGACACAGAGCAAATTGGAATGGCTAAAAAACCAATTTGATGAAGCAAAATCAGCAGGTAAAGTACTTTTAACGACTCGAGAAACAATAGAATCTTTGGTCTTAGAGTTTTTTGATGTTCTCAGCAAGAAAGAGGTTAACGAGAAACTTCAGCTTCTTTTTTCTTTAGTACGGGAAATGAAAACAGTTGGATACGCTTTAGGAGATGAGGTAGATATTCTACTAAGCATACCTAAAGAGATGAACTTTCCCTTCGGAGACAAAAAGTTTATTCCTCCGAATTTGGTAGATTTAACTAAAGACATTTTCGACATTCTTATCTCCCCAGAATTTACAAATCAATTTAAGCTTGAGCAAAATCAACAGACTCTTTTTTCTGTAGAAGAGCATCAAAAAGCGCTTCGAAAAGTGATGGACAAATTTTTCGATATACATAAAGAAAAACTCTTTTTAGAAGAAAAAAATCGGGAACAATTTTTAAGATTTGTATTTGGAGAGCGTGTGGAAGAATCTTTTGACACACTGCTTGCAAATCGATCTCAATTGACAGAATACGCCGAATCTGTCGAACAACTCTGCCTAATAAAGCATTTACTTAGCGACATTTTCCCCCTCACCTTCGCTAGAAATACAGGAGAACATTATGGCAGAGTATTTCCGAGCGACAAAGTAGGCCCTTATAATGGTGTAGACGCTCCTTCTTATACAGAATTCGGATCTCCGTGGGAGGCGATGGCCTATCATTTTCAAACGGCCTTATCCAAGGGAGTTACCCTTTCTGGACTAGAACGTTGGTATGAGTCTTTATGGACAATCGTAAAGCATAAAGCATCCACTAAGGGCATCTCTATAGAATCGACGAAGGAAGCCAACATCTTTAAAAAGATCACAGGTTTTTCTTTGGAAAATTTTTCTTTAAATGCAAATGGGGAAAAAGCTCTTGCTAAGGCCAATGAAAGCAATCAAGCTAAGCTACTCATAGAAGCAGCTACTATCGTACATTTTGTTGGGGAGCATGTAAACTACTTACGCAGCACTTCTCATAATTTTTTTGCTAGTTTTTTTGGTTTTGATTCCTTTTCAGGTACCCCCTGGAATATTCCTGCCTTCCCTTTAACTTTACAGGCTCACTTTTATCCTGATGCGGGAACTGAAGGGAAGGTAATAGATCTTTTCTTACGAAGATGTTCAAAAGTACATGCAGTTAAGAACGTCCATTTGGAAGAAATTCTACAAACTGTAATAAACAATATTGCTGCAAATAAAAAAGATCGCATATCTGGTTTTATTGATACAGCTGGTTTTTTTAAAAATGAATCAGGTTTATCTGTGGCTCAAAGTGTCTTGAAATACTACAAAAATGATCCCCGCATTCAATCTGTTCTCTTTTTTCATCGATTTAAACCAGGAGCTCCCGAAGTGTTATCAGCTCTCAAAAAGGGCTCTGAAGAACCTATCGCAATCGGAGGTTCAACACAAGAACACCTAGAAAAATGGGGAATTGTTACAGATTCGAGCTTTGTATATTACGACCAAACTCACTGTGAAGGGACTGATATTCCTCAAAAAAATGATGCCATCAATATTATAACAGGCGATCATCAAATGTCTTTACGGACATTAGCTCAGGGAATGTTACGCCTACGAAAATATTTTAGTCTGCAAGATGTAGAAATTATAATTCCTGAAGAAGAGTCTAAACATTTTACTAAGCAAGAACTCATCTTACCAGAAGATCTTATCTTAAAGTTTATTGACAATCAAACGCTTGTACAAGCAGAACACACCTTTAGATCTTATAGTCATCAACAAATCGACCAAGCTATCAGAGAGGTGCTATTAGATAGCTTACTGAGCACATCTGATTTATCTCAAGCTATTGAATTGTTCGAAAAATATAAAAAAGCATTTATTGAAACAAAAGAACAAAGCCTATACTCCCAATACGCAAACCCAGAACACTGGGATTCTAGTCTAAAGATTATAAAAGATCGCATATCCAATAAATCTCACTTTTTCGAAGAAATATTATCATCAAGCTTGGAGTCTAATAAAAAGGGTACAGTAGGTTTGCAAGACAAAATAAAATCTTTTATAGCAGCGCGTCTTCAAAAACTTTCCCATTACTTCAAAAAAACCCCCACAGACAAACCTTTGAAAAGATTAAATGCTGAACAAGAACTCTTACAAACAGCTTTGGAAAAACAACTTCAAGAAATCTTAGATAATGCCCAACGTTCATCCCATTTACCAGACTGGTCTAAAGATCTTTCAAGAGATGCCTTAGACACCGAGTTAGACGTAGTTGAGCACGCAACTATTCATACAGAAAAACAGAAAGAAGAAACCGTAATCTCTAAGAGAGAGTCTTTAGAAAAGACAGCAACAGCCTATACAATAAAGAGTAAAAATCAGCAACTTGACACAGAAGAATATTTTACAAATCTCGAAATAAGAGCAATAGAAAAAGAGATGCAGACTGAAAAAGAACAGGAGCTTAAAAAACAGCAAAAGCTTGAAAAACAAAAAGAACAAAACAGACAAAAACAGGAGGAGCTTAAAAAACAACAGGAGGAGCTTAAAAAACAACAGCAGATTGAAAAACAAAAGGAAATTGAAAAACAGCAAAAGCTTGAAAAACAAAAAGAACAAAATACCCAAAAACAGGAGGAGCTTAAAAAACAACAGCAGATTGAAAAACAAAAGGAAATTGAAAAACAGCAAAAGCTTGAAAAAGAACAAGACCTCCAAAGACAAAAGGAAGAACAAACGCGTAAAGAGCAAGATCGAAACATTGTAAATTTACAATCTAAGTCAAATGGCGATCAGCTCGAAGCTGCAAAAGAAACAACTTGGGAAAAATCTTTTTTTGAAAATGGATTTCAAAAAAATGGCCCCATTCGTTTGCTATCATTAACAAAAGAATTAAGCACAATCAAACCAAGAGAAGATTTATCCAAATATCAACCTATTTTTAGCGAAAACATACTTCTTTCTCAAAATTTTATAGAAGTAGCAAAAGGAATGTTGAATCTTTCTGGAAAAGAAGCGAAATATGCAGGCCAGCTTCTAATAGTCAAAGAAGAAAAAGGATTACAATGCATTTTACTATCAACTCAAGAAGCTGATTGGTTTAAAAAATACATCAAAGAACAAAAACCACCTCACATATGGTTAATTCGTCCTAATGGTCGAGCTTTCATTGGATCGAGCCCCGAGGAAACCCCTGAAATAAGCGACCTATTGTGGCAGATTAACTGTTATAACGGAAATATACAAGGATTGCTCAAGACCCCTGAGTTAAGCGTTAAAAAACTCAAAGAACTGGAAAAAATCCAAGAAAATCTACTACATGATTATTTGATTTTAAAATCTTCTGACGACCCAGAAACACACAAAATAATTAAAGATTATTTCTCGAGTCAAAAAAGAAATCTACATCTACTTGAAGACCTAATCGAATAAAAAAATTGCCATTTTTAGACATGGCAACACTAAAAAATAATTGCATTAGTTCTCAAGGACATAACAATTATTAAGCAAATCCCCAAACCAATGAATACAATTTATAGATTGTTTAAAAGTCAGAAATCCCCTACTAAAGCCTTCGATTTATCGGCATTTCTTCCAATAGAGAAAAAGAGTGAAAAGCATTTTTTTACTTGAGCTATATTGTGCGAAGGAGATAATGTTGCCTGGAACTCTTTATTTACAATCCAATTGTGAGAAACCCATGCAAGAAGCCCTTAAGGTCATTGTCGATATACAAGAGCTGGACATGAAAATGATCCGTCTCATGCGCCTGAAAAAAGAACGTCAACAAGAGCTGGAGCAAATTGAGTCTCTTCGCAAGGAGCTCTACCAGCAGTTTGCTGACAAAGAAACTGAAATTAAGGAACTGGGAACCACCAATCAGCAGCAAGAAACGAGACTTCAAGAGATTGCTGTTCGGATCAAAAAATTGGAAGGGCAACAATCCAGCATCAAAAAAGTCGATGAATTCAACGCTCTTACATTAGAAATTACTGCTGCAGAAAGAGAAAAAGCATCGATAGAGCAAAAACTCTCTGATCTTGTAGACAAAAAAGTAGCAGAAGAAGAACTCCTGGAAAGAATTCAAAGAAGCTTAAAAGAATCTGAAGAAAGTAGTTTAGATTTAGAAAAAGAAATACGCGCCAGCATTGTTTTGATCAACAATGAAGGATCTCATATCAAAGCACAGAGAGAAGAAATGGCCAAAGAAGCCGACCCTGAACTCCTTCGCATCTATGAGCGCCTTTTAAAGAACAAAAAAGACAGAGTTGTTGTAGCAATAGAAAACAGAACTTGCAGTGGATGCCATATCGTTTTAACTGCACAGCATGAAAACCTCGTTCGTAAAGGAGAAAATCTTGTATTTTGCGAACATTGCTCTCGTATCCACTATTGGCAAGAGGGAGAAAATGCGGAAGGTGCAGAAACTACTCAAGGAAAACGAAGACGCAGAAGGAAACTGGCCAGCTCTTAAGATTCCTATATAATTTTTAAAAGGGAAAGCAGGCAATCGCTGCTAAATTGGCATTGCGCCAACTAGGAGAGGAAAGTCTGGACTTCGCAGGAGCAGATACCAGAGAAAGTCTGGGGGCCGTGAGGCTACGGAAAGTGTAACAGAAAATACGCCGCTTCTTTATAAGAAGACAGGATGAAAACGGTCGCTTTATGAGCGACTCGATCTACAGAGATGTAGATCTGTACAAACCCTATCTGAAGCAAGAATAAGAGCAAATACTTTCGCTCCATAAGGCTCTTTAAAATCGCTTGAGGGATTTGGCGACAAATCCCCTAGAAGAATGATTGCCGATGCTTGAAAAAGCATTAACAAGATCCGGCTTACCGCTTTCCCTTTTACTTTTAGCAAAGGCTGTATTCATGTCGCAGATTAGCTCAAGTGCTGCCTCTCAACTGCAGTGCCAGCAAGGACAGTGGGTGCTGTACCTGCAAGGATCTCCTTTTGAGATGGGATTTCAGCATGGGCATCTTTTACGAGAAAAAATCCAATACAATATTCAGACCTATCTAAAAAATCCTCCTGCAGAAGCTACAGAAAGTAGAGTCGCAGAATTTCTTGAAGCCCTGCCTGACGTACTTTCTTACATTCCTCAAAGATACCAAGAGGAGATGCAAGGAATTGCAGAAGGAGCTAACGTGCCTTTTGAAGATATTGTGCGCCTAAATCTATTCCCTGAAATGTTTCATTGTTGCGGAATTACAGCCTCCGGATCAGCCACTCAAGACGGCTCCTTATACCACACCAGAGTTCTTGACTATTCTACAGGAAAAGGATTGCAATCCTCTTCCGTACTTATCGTCGCTAAACCTAAAGATCGACTCTCTTTTACAAATGTGACTTATGCAGGATTTATTGGCAGCGTTACAGGAATGAATGAAAAAAAAATTGCTATCGGAGAGATTGGAGGCCAAGGGTATGGTTATTGGAAAGGCATGCCTATGTCTTTTCTTCTGCGATCCATTTTAGAACAAGCAACTACTTGGCAAGAAGCTAAAGATCTTTTAATAAAAACACCTAGAACTTGCGAATATTACTACATCATCTCAGACGGAAAAACTCAAGAGTCATTTGCTTGCTATGCAACTCATCAAAACATCTCCTTTCTCTACCCAGGCAAGGACTACTCTCTGACCCCTTCTTCCATCCCTAAGCAAGACTTGATCACAGAAGAAGGAAAAAGCAAAGACCCCTCTGCTTTATTTTTTGAGCAACCTCAAGACACATTACTTGTTACAGGATCTTCTTCTCCAGAAAGGTACCCTCATCTTTTACAAAGAGTGCAATCCCAACTAGGCTCCATAAACGAACAGATCCTTATGAATATCATTAAAGAACCTGTTTCCCGCGAATCCAACTTACATAATGCTATTTTCCACCCTTCTTCTTTAACACTCTGGGTATCTCATGCAGGCCCTCAAGGAGAACCTGCCCACTCTCAAACTTATGCCCGATTCTGTTTAGAAGACTTACAGAAATTTTTCTAAGAATCTTTCAGCGCTCTAGGATGGGCTTTTTGATACACCTCTTTTTTTAAACGAGAAGAAACTTGGGTATAAATAGTTGTAGTTGCAAGAGAGCTGTGACCTAAAAGAGTCTGAATTGTTTTTAAATCCATTCCTTTTTCTAGCCAATGCGTAGCAATCGTATGTCGAATCGTATGCGGAGTAATCTTTCCCACCAATCCGCTCCCCTGAAGATATTGCTGAAAATGGCGATCGATAGATCGCGCGCTCAGCCGGCTGCCCCACTTATTCAAAAAAATCGCCTCAGTATCAACCTCAGCTCGATGCTCTTTAGAATCCAAAAAACGATCCGCATGAAAAAGATAACGTCGGATCCAGTCCGCTGAGCTTTGCGTAATAGGAAGAACCCTTTCCTTTTTCCCCTTTCCTAACACGCGAACCTTTTGATGAGTAAGATCCACATCCTTACGAACTAGCCCTACAAGTTCGCTCATACGAAGGCCTGAGCTATAAAAAAGCTCCATAATACACCTATCCCGAAGTCCTAAATAAGAAGAAAGATCAGGCTGAGAAAACAAGACCTCTACTTGCTCATACGTCAAAGAAGCTGGAATTGTCTTTTCCAACTTAGGACTTTCAATATCCTCTAAAGGATTTTCCACTACGATCCCCTCTTTAACAAGATACTTGAAAAAGGAGCGCAAAGAAGAAAGTCTACGCAATACGCTCCTTTTTTTAGCTTGTTTTGCATGGAGATCTGCAAGATAAGCCCTCGTCAAACGCTTGGAAACATCCGTCAATAACAACTCTTCTTTTTGCAAAAACGTCTTCCCAAAACTCTCCAACAACGATAGATCCAGTTGATAATTCCTTAAGGTGTGGACAGAGGCTTGCCTTACTACTCGAAGGTGCTGTAAAAAACTTTGTATATGACCTGTAAAACTTTTCATTTCGCTCATAAACTCTTCTTGTTTCCCTTTTCTTCCTATGCTAAAATCCTTTCTTATTTTTGAAAAGAAAGTTATGGCTTTATGATTACACTACAGAACGTTTCTAAAAAAATGGGAGCTCGAACCTTATTCGATGGCATCCAAGTGACATTCAATGCAGGCAACCGTTACGGTCTCACAGGCCCTAATGGAGCTGGTAAGTCTACCCTCTTAAAAATCATCATGGGATTAGAGGAAGCTACACACGGAACTGTAAATCTTCCCAACAAAGTTGGATATCTCAAACAAAATATTGAAGACTTTCATAATGAAAGACTCATCGATGTAGTAATCATGGGAAATCCCAGACTTTGGAAAACTTTTGCAGAACGAGAACTTCTTTATGAAAAAGAGATGACCGATAGTATAGGCATCCGTTTAGGAGAGCTTGAGGAAATCATCGCAGATGAAGATGGGTATACAGCAGAATCTGATGCTGAGGTTCTTCTTAGCGGAATTGGAATTCCTGAAGAATTATTCTATGAGCCCATGCATAAAATCCCTACAGATCGACAATTTAGAGTGATGCTCTGTCAGGCGCTTTTCGGCAATCCCCCAGCGCTTATCTTGGATGAACCTACCAACCACTTAGACTTAGAATCTATCGGCTGGCTCGAAGATTTCCTACATGGGTATAACGGCGTATTAATCGTAGTTAGCCATGACCGCCATTTTTTAAACGCTGTTACAACGCACATTGCAGACATCGATTATGAAACATTGATCATCTATCCTGGAAATTATGATCAAATGCTCATCACCAAAACAGCCGCTCGAGAAAGAACTGAAGAGGAAAACAAATCCAAAGAAAAAAAAGCAGCTCAACTCAGAGAATTTGTCGCCAAATTTGGAGCGGGAACAAGAGCTAGCCAAGTACAATCACGTATCCGAGAAATTGAAAGGCTACAACCTCAGGATTTGAAAAAATCCAATATCCAACGCCCCTACATCAGATTCTATCCTCCAGAAAAAACGGCAGGACAAGTTATCTTTAAAGTAGAAAACCTTGCTAAAACTTACCACACGCACCCTGTCTTCGAAAAACTAAACTTTGAAGTACAAAGAGGCGACAAAATCGCTGTACTCGGAAATAATGGTAAAGGAAAAACTACTCTTCTCAAATTGCTTGCTGGAGCTATAGCTCAAGATACTGGAAAGATTGAAGTAGGTCATCAAGTCCAAATAGGCTATTTCCCTCAAAATCACGCTGAATTCATCGACAAGAAAAGCTCTCAAGAAGCCTTTGAATGGCTTAAAGCACAAAGAGAAGGGATATACGATCAAGAAATCCGAAGTATTTTAGGGAAAATGTTGTTTGGAGGCGACGACGCCTTCAAACCGATTGCTCACCTATCTGGAGGAGAGACCGCACGTCTACTCGTTGGCCGTCTTATGCTCTGTAATTTTAACACTCTAATCTTAGATGAGCCGAACAACCATTTAGATCTAGAAGCAGTTTCTGCTCTTGCTTGGGCGTTAGAAGATTTTAAAGGAACAGTAATCTTGGCCAGCCATGACCGAGATCTGATTCAAAGAGCTGCAAATAAACTCATCGTCTTTGAAGAAAAGGGAGTGCGCTTCTTTGATGGTAAGCTCGACGAGTACCTCTCTACTTATAAAAAATGAGGCCTTGGGATTTTACCAAAAAAAAATTCGTCTCTTTACAAGAAGCTCACCAGCACAAAATAGCAAGTGAGCTTCTTAAAGAGGCCTTCGCCTCTCAAGAAAACAAGATCCAAAGCGTATATCGCAATCTGGAAGAGTGGCTTTTTCTCCCTTGTATAAATTTGACAAGTTATGAAGAGGTAAGTACCCGCTTCCATTTCCATCTAGAAAAAGCGCAAATTTCTTGGAAGGAACACTCTTTGCTCTATATCAAAAAACAAGACAAAGTAAGTTTCACTCCCTTTCTACCCATTCACATCTATCTAACTTCTCTTCGATCAGCTTTTAATGTAGGAAGCATTCTAAGAACTGTAGAAGCCTTTCGATTAGGATCCGTCTATTTCAGCGGAACAACTCCTAATACAGACAACCCCAAGGTGCAGAAAGCTTCTATGGAGACGTATGACAAAGTTCCTTGCCACACCAATTACTCTATCGATCAAATGCCAAGACCGTGGATTGCATTAGAAACAGCGACACCTTCAACCCCTCTTTCCACATTTTCTTTTCCTGCAAAATTTACTCTTATTTTAGGAAATGAAGAATTTGGCATTCCTCAAGAAATTTTACAACAATGCGACACTATTTTAGAAATTCCGCTTTACGGAAGTAAAAACTCTTTAAACGTCGCTTCCGCATTCGCCATCACAGCCGCTGCCATTGCCAACCAGCTCCATTCTTAATAAAAAATTATCAAACACTAATTACAAAAGCAATTCCACCCAAATATAATTTGACAAATTATTCCATTCCATTCATTAGTCGAGAAAAGAAAGGGGGAAATACGATGGATACTACCAGAGGTTTCCAGGCTCAATTTAAATGCGATTGCAGATCTCCCCTAGAGCAAAGCAAACCCCCTTTTCCTATCCCAAGATCCCAAACCTTTACAATAAGCCCAAGAAATTATTTGTTCCCTCAATGAGTTGTTGAAACTTTAAAATAAAGAGGTGTCCCATGTTTCAAGAAAGCTTTATCGATGCAGCTATCATCGCGCAAAACTTATTAAACGATCCACTTGACATATCTACTTGTGACAACGACATCACAATGCTCAGCACTGCCTTAAGCTTTAATCAACACGGGGTCCCCGATTCCTACTTAAGCCAAATTATGGAAACGTTAATCATCTATCCAGGCGCCACGGAAAGCCTCATTAAAGAACTTGAACTTTTAGCTGACGATCTGACCTCTTCTTTATGATAGTTATAAGGCCGCTTACGCGGCCTTTCCCTTAAAAAAAATTATACCATTGAATATCTAAACCTGTTTTTATTATAATCTTAATCAAAAGGCAAAAAAAACAGGACTAACCTATGCAAGCACTTCAAAATTTTTTCTATAAAGCTCCAGTTGCAGTACCCCCAGCTCCTCCAGCTCTTATGGCAACAAAACCTATGCATGTCTCTTCAGAAAAAGAACTGCTAGAACAGGTAGCAGAGCGTATAAACGGAGCCTTAGTGAATCAAGAAATGTCTTTGACATTCTTGCCAGAACCTTATGAGCACCCAGCCACTCAAGAACATCCTAGTTATACATTACGTTTTGGGTACCACGAAAACGATGCGGTTAAGCTCCCAATTTTAAGTCATAGTTTTTTTGTCATGACGAAAAAACCTATAGAACCATTCTCAAGCAACTCTTGCAACCGTTCTATACGAACCAATGAAGGGCGCGCTTTTTACAAATCTGAGGGTACCACTCAAAAATGGTTAACCCCTGCAACTGTAGATAAAATAGATACTATGATTAGAGCTAAAATGAAGGAAATGAACCCCTCTAACGACTTTGCTTCTAAAGAAGAAATTTCCAAATCATTAGATCTCAAATTCAATGAATTAGAACAAAAATTTAAAAACATCAGACAAGCTATTCGCAACGATCCACTGTTTGCTCCCGCGCCTCGCAGACTATGGATGCTTTAAACTACGCTTCAAAAAATACAAAAAGCCGGACCTTTTATACTCCGGCTTTTTAATCCTCCCAAAAAACAGATCTCAACTTTTCTAAGATAAAGACACTTTAAAAACATGCTAAGGTGCCCTATCTTATTAAATACAGATCTACCCATACTACTTATTAAGACAAATTTTATAGAAAAAAAAAGAAGAAGAATGCTTAACTCAAAAACCTTTATAGAGGTTTCATGAAAACAACGATTTCTCTTTGGCTTGTTTTATTTGTCGTGTTTTTGGATTGGATGGGAATAGGTCTTGTTTACCCTATTTTCTCTACCATGATCTTCCATCCTGAACACTCTATACTCGATCCTACAGTTTCTGAAAGTATGAGAGGTTGGTATTTAGGCATTCTTTTGGCAGTTATGTCAATATCTCAGTTTTTCAGTTCACCAATCATTGGTTCTTTCTCCGATCAAAAGGGAAGACGTCCCCTGTTTTTAATCAGTCTTGCTTTAGGCATTGTTGGATATGCCTTTTGCGTAGTGGGCGTTTTAATAAAAAGCCTCCTTGTTTTGATCGCCTCCAGATGTTTCGTTGGAATCTCTGCAGGTAATGCGGCTGTTGTGAGCGCATCGATTGTAGATTTAAGTGATGAGAGCAATAAAGCCAAACATTTTGGACTTTATAGCATGGCCTGTGGAGTCGGATTTACAGTAGGGCCTTTTTTAGGAGGATTTCTTTCTAAATCGCATTTCGCTATCCCTTTTTGCATAGCTGGTGTGGCCACTTTTTTGAATTTAGCGCTGATCTATTATTTCTTCAAAGAAACTCATCACATAAGAAAAAACGCCCCAATTCGATGGGATGAAGGTGTGCGCAATTTAAAAAAAGCGTTTAAAGTCCGAGAGCTAAAAGCGCTCTTTCTCACTGTTTTATTTTTTTGTTTCGGGTGGTCTTTTTTCTATGAATTCATACCTGTTGCTTGGATTGCCAATTTCAGATTTGATGCCACAAAGATCGGTTTTTTCTATGCGTATGGAGCTGCTGTATATGCGCTGAGCTCTGGAGTTTTGATTAGACCCATTGTAGGACGATATAAACATAGCTCCGTTCTTTTTTATGCACTTTTTTGCGTAGGATTAATCCTTCTTTCTTTACTAATTCTTCCCAGCTCATTTTGGATATGGATCTATCTGCCTGTTGTAAACTTTTTAATGGCCCTTGTATACCCAACTTCCACAACACTTGTTTCCGACAAGACAAGCAAAGATGCCCAAGGAGAAATCTTAGGGATACTACAATCAGTTCAATCCGCAGCTTTTGCAATAAGTCCTCTTGCTGCAGGATGGTTACTCGGAAATGGATCACATATGCCGATGTTAGTCGGAGGCTTATCTATGATTATCGGGGCTCTTATTTTAGGAGGGTTCCTGAAAAAAGAGATTTTCGTTAAGTGAAAATGCTAGTAATTCTTGCGCTCTTGAAGTAAATTCCAAGCACACATTTATTCACACTATCCTTAAGAGACATCCATGAAAAAACATCTTTTCTCACTCAGCTTTTCTCTTCTTTCCTCTCTTGCAGCCGACACCCCTACTGAGCCACAAAAGCATCCCGGAATTGCTTATGATTGGCATTATCCTGCAGACTTTGCAGAGCTATGCAATTGGAATAAAATTGCTGCCTACAAACTTGCCTCTTATTTGACAGATCCTTTGTGTAAGGCAAGAGAATACAGCGTGCGAGCTCAGATTTTACACGAGCTCCCTCCCTCTCCTTATATCTTAAATTCTATAGATCCTCTTTGTTCCTATTTAAAACAAATGCAGCTATGTGATGACAAGTGGTTTGATCAAGAAAGGATTGCGCGTTTTGCTGAAAGGTATTTTCTAATAGGCAACGCAGCAGCTTTTTCTTTGCTTGCACCTGCAAGTACACTGACTGCTATGATTTTGCGAAACATTGTTAGTAATTTAGAAAGCGATCCTTTCATCCACTATCTAGGAAAACTTCCGGAACAAGAACTTCAAAACAACGCATTTTCTTGCATGCAATGGAATATCTGCGGAATCAAAGCAGGGTATGAAATCGAAGAAGGCGCCCAGATGCCTATTCGAGATGCATTAGTATCTTTTTCTGAAACTCGGATTGTAAAAATCGCCAATGTCATTATTCAACAAGACCCAGACGTTCTTTCTTTGAATGAGGTCTTCGACATCCAAGATGCGCTATACCTCATAGGCGCATTACAAAACCATTATGCACATTTTATCATACAATGTGGTCCTAGAACAACAGGAGTGAATTCTGGGCTATTCTTCGCTAGTAAATTTGCTATTCGAGATCTTTCCTTTACTCCATTTAGTAAAGATCTATTAGTAGGAAATGCACAATATGCAGAAAAAGGATTTTTAACCGTTAAGATCCAAGACGAGAAAGGGCCCATTTTTACAGTGATCTCATCACATCTACAACATTCTAATGAACCTCAGTATCCGAATACTGAGGAAATTTTAGCTCGTAAAAAAGAGATGGAAGTTATTTTCCAAAGAACTTTTTGCAATGAAAAAGAAAATGTTCTCATAACCGGGGATTTGAATTTGGACGATGAGGAACTTTACACGTCTCATCCTCAAATGTATGAAAAACTCCAAAAAACGGTAGAATACACTTCTGATTTCGATGAAGAAAAATACACATGGCTAGGAGATGAGTGGTATATAAATTATGGCAATAGATCTTCGACTTTTTCTTTTATCCCCTCATCTGGGGATAAAACTCCACGAAGAGTGTCTCAAGGTATCAATCTCGATCATAGCATGGTAAAGACCCTTGAAAACAAAGAGTTATCCCCTTGCATCTATACGTACCTAAAAAGTACGGGATACGATCCTAAAAAAATCTCCCGAACTTCTTTGTCAGATCATATGATCCTTATGTCTCATATTACTATACCAAGGTAAGACCATGCATATCACTGTAGAAATAAGCTTATATCCCTTAACAGAAAACTACGCTCCCTTAATCCGCGACTTTATCGCACGTCTAAAAAAACATCCGGAGCTAAAAGTTGTTTCTAATGCGACAAGTACTCAAATTGTAGGAGAGCATTTTAAAGTATTTGAGGTCCTTTCTAAAGAAACAGCAGAGACCTTTAGTTCAGATAAGTCTGTCTTTGTTATGAAAATGCTCAGCTTTGAGCGCGATATTGAAAAATGCACTAAGTAAGAATTCCCCCTAAGAAACGGGCTCTTATTTTCAAAAAATAAAAGCCCGTTTTATCTTTATACTATTTACACCTTCACATAAATCAAAACAAACAAAAATAAATTATACAGTAGACATTATTTAACAAAAAATACATTTTACAACTAATTACACTCATCATTAAAGAGGATCTCTTTATGAACAAAATGTTTACATGGACTGTTTTATGCGCTATTTCAGTCCAATATTCTTCCTTTGGATTACGAGCTGATTCCTCTACGGATATACAAGAGAAACTCAAAAGCAACTCCTCAAAAAGACCATCTAGTGAGGACTTGCAAAAAGAAGTGGAGATGATTTCTCTACAACACTTTTTCCTAACTCCTCACACAAATACTTTAGTCTCAAAGCCTCTAACCACAGAAAATGCTATGACAAAGCAAGAACAGCCTTCTTCTGAGTCTCTTACAGAAGTAGCAGCTCTACCGATTGAACAAAATACTCCTGCAGAGCAAGAGATGGCAACAGAAGTGATTCTTTCGATTCAAGAAACAGACGCTAAAGTTCCTGCAGACATAGCTGTTTTGCCAGTGGAGCAAAAAACTGTAGAGACAATTCTTGTCGATGAAAAGACAGGTTCTGAAGCTCTCTGCGAAGTAGCAACTCTACCGATTCAACAAAATACTCCTGCAGAGCAAGAGATGCCAACAGAAGTGATTCTTTCGATTCAAGAATCAGACGCTGAAGTTCCTGCAGACATAGCTGTTTTGCCAGTCGAGCAAAAAACTGTAGAGACAATTCTTGTCGATGAAAAGACAGCTTCTGAAGCTACAATAGAACTAACAGCTTTACCGGTTGAACAAAACACTTCTGAAGAAATAACTCTGTCCTCTCAAGAGCAAGTTCCTTCGAATCAAGAAACAATCTCTCAAGCCTTAATGGAAATAGCTTCTTCACCTAATGGACAAAATGATTCTGCACAGCAAGAGCACTCTACCGCTCAAAGTTCCTTCGTTTTTAATGAATTAATAAAAGATTCTCAACCAGAGGCTCTTCCCTCTATTCTTGAAAACAAGGCAGAAGAAACCTACATAGAACTCATTAGTACTGAAGACATAAAAAACAACCAAGAACTCGCCTGCACCTCTCCTGCCAATAAAATAGAACCGAAGACTCAAACCACTCTAGTTTCTAAGGTTGTTATTGGCACCGTCAGCACTGCAGTTGTGCTCATATCCATCATTTTAGGAAGCAGATGAACTCTGATTTAACATTCTGGGAGAACTTATGAATAAAAACTTCTTTACCGTAATAACATCTCTTGCTTGTTTTACTCTACAATCTGGAGCATTGCTTGAAGCAGCTGGACCTTTCTATGTAGGCACAAGTGATCAAGGAGCTAATGTTCCAAGCGGCAATGAAGGGACTTGTAGCGATTCTTTAAATACTACCTGTCAATTTTTGGATGCATGCTATGAAGCAGCCCAAACACCAGGAACATTTGTAGATATTATTATTAACGTATCTCAGGTCACCTATTCAGCGACACCTACTAACACCAATGTAACCGCATATGCAAGTATTACATCTAGCAGCCTCGATGGAACAATTATCAATTTTAATGGACAAGGCAGCGGGTCCTATATTTTCCAACCCACCTACGACGCAGTTGCTGCCGGCGACGGATCTTTAACCTTAGGTGCAGTAATATTAGAGGGAGCCTATGCTGGATCGATAGATATTGCCGGAGGATCTTTGACACTGCAAGGAACGACCGTTAACAGTGGCTCTTTTAACAGCAACCTATGGTCCGTTCAGCAAAATAACGGACTCAATCCCTCTTTAATTTTTGCTCCACCTATCTCAGGAACCACCTCTTACTCAGCAGGCTTACCGGGGGATTTCACTTACGTAGCAAGTAACACAACTTTAAATATCACAAATAATTCCGGCAGTAACATTCAAATAACCGGAAATTTCTACCGAAACGATGGAGGAGGATCGGCCCTGAATGCGTCTAGTTCAAGCGGAGATCTATATTTAACAGGATCTCTTATAATAGACACTTTAACAATACAAACTGGATCTGTGTACCTAGAACCTGCAAGTGGAAACAATACTATTGGAACGCTCAATCTTGCCTCCAACACAAACCTGTACGTCAATTCTTCTTATGGCTTAGGGGCCGTTACGTCTATTAATGTAAACACTGGATCCTCTCTAGTTTTTGAAGGCTCGAGCTCTTACACAATCCTCTCTAACATTTCTTATGCAGCAGATGGAACAACGTTTACCTTAGAAAACAGCACCGGAATGACTGTCGAGATCTCCGGAGATATCAATAACGGTGGATTTTCAGGCTCCAATTTGACAATCAGTCCCACAAGTGGAAACCTAAGTTTAACAGGCTCTGTTGCTATCAACACGTTAAACTCAGACAGTGGAACCACATTCCTATTTCCCAATACGGATATCGGCAAAAGCAATACAATCACAACGGTCAATATAGGCGGCAGCAATCTTCGTATCAATTCCAATCAAAGCTTCGGAGTTGGAGCCGGTACAACCATCAATATTAACGACAATGGCGAATTGACCCTAAACAATTTTACAGCTACAAATCCTTTCGGTAATGGTTATACAATCAATCTTAATTCAACAGCTGGATCAAGTGGCCTTAACCAAATCGATGATGGTGGTTACATAACACAGATCGCAGCTACTATCGCAGGAATTGGGACCTATTACAAACAAGGAAATGGGATACAAACTCTCACTCAGACAAATACCTACGAAGGAGGAACGGTTGTTGGTCTAGGGACTTTAGCTATTAGCGACATAGGAGCACTTGGAACAGGAAATTCCCTTACACTACTAGCTGGTGCAGGACTATATGTCTCTCAAGATGTCACTATTCCCAGTGGGACTTCTGTAACAATAACATCGACTGGAGGCAGTTTATCTGCGACAACAGACTCCACATTGACAATAGCAGGTCCTATAACAGCGTCTGGGACATTGCAGATTGGAACCGCCTCTTCTGTAACAACTCCAAACGGAACAGTCTCTTTAACAAACACCTCCAACAGCTTCTCGGGAAATAGTATTATCGTAGGAACTACGGTAAATTCTAATAATATTCCAGCTACTTTATCTGCCCTAAATGCAGCTCTTACAGGGCTCGGATCACTTACCTTACAATATGGAGGGGAATTTCAATCTGATGCAACAGATTCTCTAACAGCTCCCATATACATTGGATCTTCCGGAAGTGGCACCGCAGGAGGAATATTTTCCATTACCTCTGGGAATAGACTAGAATTAACAAATACTATCTCTCTAACCGAAGGAACTGCAACAGAAACTACAGTTCATGTCTACGGCCCTGGAATTCTTGCTTTAACAGGAACTAACAGCTCTTTTCAGGGTAGCTGGGCTGTTGAAAACTATGGATTCCTTGAAATTGGAAGCACTACCAATCTAGGAATGGATGAATCTTCTCTAGTTATTAATTTAAGCAATGGAAATCTTACGATCACTGGAAATGTGGATTCCCAACGCACTTTACAACTATATGGATCCGATGAAATTAGCGTAGCATCTTTGATGACGGCATCTTTTTCTTCAACTTACATCAACAGCGATGTAATTTTAACAAAAATTGGCGATGGAACTTTATCAATTCTTCCAAGCACTCAGTCCTATATACCTGTTCTTAATGTATCGAGAGGTACATTTATTGGGAATACTTTGAATCTAGCAAACACCCCAATTACTGTTAGCTCTGGCGCAACCGTTGAGTTTTACCAAGTTTCTGAAAGCACATTTATCGGAGCAATCTCAGGAGCTGGATATGTTTCTATTACGGGTACAGCGCCACTTACATTCTCTCCAACAAGCAGTTCCTATACAGGAGGAACTCTTGTCAGTGGACCTCTTATCATCAATCAAGACGTCTTAGGGGCATTTTCAGCACCTTTATTCATGGAAAATGGAGGGAGCCTTACAACCCTTTCTAATGTTTCTATGTCTCATTATACCACTATAACAGGTGATGTTACCTTTTCCCAAAATCCTGATACTATTCTACAAATGGGAGGATCATTTGCAGGAACAGGAACCCTCAGTAAATATGGTACAGGAGCTCTTGTACTCTCAGGAAACTCCCCCTCATATACTGGGAAAATTTATGTTAACGAAGGGGCTTTGGTTGTAAATGGCAACTTTCGTAATAGTGGAGACCCTACAGTCGCACAAGGAACTATTCTTGCGGGGACAGGAACTGTTGGCGATACTGACGTTTTTGGAACGATCAAAGGAGGTAGTCCTTCTCAAACTGGTGGCAGTCCTATAGGAACACTGACAATTAACGGACCCCTTATTCTAGAAAACGGATCAAACTTTGGAACTGTAATCTCTCCATCAGGCCATTCTTTGGTAACAGCTTCAGGGCTTGTCACCATCGACCACAATACTACTCTTTTTGTCGGGCTGGTTCCGGGATCGTATTCACCATCTTCTGATCTCGTAATCTTAAGCGGAAGTAACATTACGGGGACATTTGCTCAAGTTTCAAGTACTGGAAGCCTTGCCTCTTATTTTTTTACTAATAATTTACGCTACACTCCAACAGAAGTTACTTTGGCTATTGTCTCAAAATCTATTGTACCACTAGCCTCAGGTCAAAACGCTATTAATGTTGCCACTGCTTTAGATGATGCCATTCACCATAACCGAACTGAGGTTACTTTCAATATTGGGCCTGGAACTATTAGCGCATCTTCCCCTCCAGAATTACCTGAAGTCCTGTTTAGTTTACTTCCCTATAATTCAGATCCCACAGCTATGACCTATGCATTAAACGAGCTGCATCCAGCTCAGTTAAAAGGTATGGCCATTTCTCAAGAAAGCAATATGGTGCAAGTACGAGAAGCTTTAAGTCAAAGAATGCAAAATGAACTAGATCTGACTAATTGCGAATTAAACGCTCAGGGGAACGTAGAAAAAGATACAGCGTGCACGCGAGATAAAAAAACCATGACGCCCTGGATCTCTGCTATCGGAGAATCCTTGGGCCAAAACACAAAAAACAATTCTTGGGGTCCACTTACAGGATATCGCGCGAATATGGGGGGATTTGGAGCTGGAATTGATGGAAGATTTGCTAACAATTTCTATGCAGGAGCACTTACTGGCTATACACACTCTCACCTACATTGGAAAAGTGGTAAAGGACAAGGAGATATCAGTTCCGGATATGCAGGGCTCTATGCTTCGGGGCTTGGCAAAATGTTTTATGGGAACGCTTCTATCATCGGCAGCTGGAGCGAATATAGGACAGATCGTCATATTGAATATGGATTTATCAACAAAACAGCAAAAAACAGCCACGGAGGAAGTCAGATTCTCTCCCACCTAGATACGGGAATCAATTGGAATTATCTAGACCTTACCATTCGTCCTTTTGATGGATTTGATTACATATCTCAAACAGAAAACAGCTATACAGAAAACAATGCTGGAGAATGGAATCTTCATGTGCAAAAAAACAATGAGATCCTAATACGCAATGAGCTAGGATTGCAACTAGCAAAATGTTTTTGTATGTGGAACTCTAAATGGACAGTATCTCCCAAACTAAGCTGGGTTTATGAGTCACGAGTAAAAGGAGATCAGTTTACCGTCAATTTTGTGGACGGAGGCACCCCTTTCGTTATTGAAGGTTATTTTCCTGATAGAAGCCTTTTTGCTCCAGGACTTGTCATGACAGGTATGATGCTAGAAGATGCCTTAGCGTTCAACCTCTACTACAATGGAGAGTTTGGAAGTGGCTATAGTAACAATACCTACGGGGGGCAAGTGCGCTATGCTTTTTAAAACTATCATTTTGCCAATCTACTCAAAGCAACAGCGATTGCATTATTCGTTGCATGAGCAGCAAAATTGGATAAAAAACCATAATTATGATAGATCGTCCCCAAAACAATCCCACTAAATATACACTTGAGGGGCTGTACAAGTCCTGTTTTATTTGTCAGATGAGCCGCTCCAAAGGCTACAGAAGCTAAAGCAATAGAGGCAATCGTTGTCAGTTTTGTCTTAAAAAATGGCAGCTTTATCTCGCGATCTGGTAAAATCTTTCCCAATATTCGACTTGCTATATCTTGAAAAGAGACACGAAAGATAACTTCTTCCAAAAATGGAGCTACAATAGCCGTATAAAAAAAAGAAGAGCTGACCCTTTTACTATAATCTGATGCTACCTTAGCATCTCTCCCCACATTTAGTAGACCGTAATGATTTAATACATAAAACAAGGCAGTAATGTTTGCTATAGATACACAAAAATCTACAGCTCCTACACCAAGCCCTATCAGAAGGGATTTACATCTTTCTCGAGCTGAAGTGTAAAAACTAACAGTATTGTCCTGAGTAAGATATTGGCCTATAAATGACAGAGCTCGATGTGCTAGATTTGCGATTATAATCACCATCCCCAATTTTTTATAATCTCCATTAAGCAATAAGCTAGCTGGATGTAAGGAAAACGCCTTTATAGCCAACAAAGACAAGCCCGCATAAGCAACCTCCATGCACTTATCCAATCTTCCATCTAGCCTAAAATATTCTTCCGCATTAGATAGCTTGTCCAATTTCAATCCACAAGAAATTAATCCTTTTACAACAGGATTACTCGAAATAAGCGCAGGAACATACTCTATAAAAATAGAGTATAAAGAAGGATTGTATTTCGAATTATATTTCAATGCCTCTGCACAGGGAATCAATGCCAATGCTGAATCATTTGAACTCAAATATACAGTATTAGCCTGAGGACGGTAGCGGTCTCCTAAAGCTCCTGTCAATCTTGGTACAGTTAAAGTCTCAATTAGACCTTCTACTACTCCCAAAGTACACTTAGATAACAAACTAGTTTTGGGATTAGTAAAAATACGACGCCACATCTCTTGAGGCTTATATTGATTGGCGGAAATGCTTACTTCGCCCAGGTTATTTTCCCATAAAAATTGTTTAGCCTCACCAATAACTTCGTCAGAAACACCCTCATTGTAGTCCATATTACCCATGATGAGTTTCATGGGGATGCTAAGGACATTGCGAATAGTATCTACGACAGGTCTAGGAGAGCCTTGTTCTACCCGTATTTCTGTATCTAGAGAAGGCGTTTTATTTTCATCGTGCAGAGCAAAAGGATTTATACATCTTGGCAAATAAGAAACTACATTCACAATAAACCTAAATTTTAATTATTAAAAATAATATAATATCAAAATTTTAATTAAAATTAAACATTGTTTTTCAATCAAAAAAACTAAAAAACGTGAAAAGCATTAACGATCAAAAAAATACAAAGATAAAAAACAATATGTTTATTTTAAGAAATTAGAACAATACGCTCAGGCCTAATAGCTTGCGTTTTTAACAAGAAACACACCAAAAGGAATTACAGTCGCTAAACTACTAAACCACAACAAACTATCATCTTGGAAAAGGGATCTGCTTAAGATCTTCTGCAACGACCGTTCGAGGAAAAATCGCCCCAGCCTCTTTCTGAAAGTCTGTCAGGTCTTGATAGCGAGCAGAAAAATGGGTAAGAACAAGCTGCTGAGCGTTTGCTTCTTTAGCCACTTCTGCCGCTTGTTTAGCTGTTAAATGGTAGTGTTCTCTAGCTAAGTCTCTATGAGTTTCTAGATAGGTACTTTCACAAAGAAAGAGCTTCGCATTGGAGGCAATACGAAGTAAGTTTGAACAAGGAAGTGTATCAATTGCTATAGAAAAAATATCTCCCGTGCGAACAGTACTCACATCATCCAGCGATACCCACTTATCCCCAACAAAGATTTTACCAGCTTTTTCAAGCTCTCGTACAGCAGGGCCCCTGATCCCATGAGCCTTGAGGAGCTCTGGATTAAATTTTCTCGTGTTGGCCTCTTGAATCCTCCAACCGAGATTGTCCACTCCATGCTGCAGAAAATACGCTTCAATGGTAAAATCATCCCCAATTTCAACGATTCCCTCTTTGTCTACAGGATGCTCCACTACATGGATCATTTCATGATACATGGACCCATAACGGAGCCTGTCAAAATACGTTTTTCCACTTGCAGGATAGTAGCAATGTATAGGATGAGTGACCTTATCCAAATTTAGCCTCATGAGCATGGATCCAAGCCCTAAGCAGTGATCTCCATGAAAGTGGCTAACAAAAATTCTCGTCACACAAGTAGGCGCTACGTTTGCAAAGATAAACTGTCTTTGCGTCCCCTCGCCCGGATCGAATAAAAAACCTTCCTCATTCCAGCGAAGAAGATAGGCCCCATGATTGCGATAACGCGTGGGCTGCTGACTGGAACATCCTAAAATCGTAAGATCTCTTACACTCATGTGTACCTTATAGAAAAAAAACGTAATCTACCCAAAACAAGTCCTAAAAGTCCCCCGGAAATATGCGCCGTATTGGCGATGGAAAAACCGAAGTTGACTCCTCCCAAGGTTTGCAGGAAAAAACAAACAACCCCTATCCCAGATAAAACAAGGACCAAGTAGAAAAGAAAAAGAATCGTCGATCTGTGAAGAGGATATCCCTCTTCTGGCGCTTTTTTTTGTCTACTCCAAATAAATCCAGCAAGCCCCGCAATCACCCCAGAAAATCCTAAAAAATAAGGACCGCTCATCAAATACTGAGCTGTATTGGAAAAAGCAGCTAAGAGCAAAATCAATAAGATCATTTTGCCCATTTTAATCCGCACTTCGATCAATCTTCCTAAAATGAGAAGCCAGGCCATATTAAACAAAAGATGTAAAAAATCTCGATGTAAAAAGCTCGGAGAAAAAATCCTCCATACCTCGCCTTGCTGAATCTTCTCAAAAAGAGGTGGAGTTTTAGGGATCTCTTTATGCTCTATTTTTTCTGCCAGCAAATCGGTTGCACCTTTCCATAATGGCGCATCTAAAGCTTGTTGAAATTTCTTTTGCACGGAGGCAGGCTGCTCTCTTATCGAAGAAATAGAATATTTTTCTATTAAACTCTGTAGGTTTTGCATGCTTTGGGGATCATCAAAAAAAAGAGCTTGTTGAATAGGAATAAGCCCTAGCTCTTTCGTAGGCATACGCATTTCTTGCCATGTGCAGGCAAGAAATAATACAGAGCAAACAAATACAGCAATCTGCGTAAAAGATATGGAAAACTTTTTCTTTATAATGATCGGCTCTATTTTAGAAATTTGCACGAAAAAACGAGGGTCCTCAGGATTCTTAGTCCACTCTTCGTAGTAATTTTTCGCAGGTACTACATCCTCTTCCCGATGAACCCATAGAAGATATTCTACCTCTTTTTTTTCGTAATGAGTGGCAACTCCTTGAGAGGAAAGAAAGGCCAAAAAACCAAGAGCTTGTTCTTCACGAGAAAAATGTCCAATTAACCGCATACACACAAAATCTTTTTAATGATTTCTGAAGTAGAAAGCCCCGGGACTAAAGAAACAATATGCATTCTCCCCCCTCCGTCTTTAACCACTTCAGCTTCTATGCAATTTTCCCCGTACTCAGAACCATTGACATGTACATCAGGATTGATTTTTTTCAACATTTCTCGAGGATCTGTTTCTGAAAACCAAGTCACGTAGCTCACATATTCTATAGCGGCCATCATCTGTTTGCGATACTCTAAAGAAACAATAGGTCTTAGAGGGTTTTTATAAGACTGAATCGACGAGTCCGTATTGAGCCCTACAATGAGAACATCTGCTTGTATCGAGGCTTGGTAAATGATTTCCAAATGCCCCGCATGCAACAAATCAAAAGAACCATTAAGGGTGGCAATAGAAAGCCCATCGCTTCGGATTTGCTCTACTTTTTGTATGAGCATATCCGGAGCGATCCACTTGCAAGCTAAACTTTCTTGCAAGGATTTATTTTTTAGGGAAGGCAACACGAAAGACCTCATCGTAGTGCGAAACGAAGAAGACCTTAACCCCTTTTTTAATATAGGGAGGAAGCTCGTCATAATCTCGTTGGTTTTCTTGAGGAAAAATCAGTGTTTTAAGCCCAGATCTCTTACCTGCAATAAACTTTTCCTTCACTCCCCCAATAGGAAGAACTTTCCCTGTCAATGTAACTTCTCCTGTCATTCCAATATCTGCAGCTACAGGCTTATCTAGCAACAAAGAGAGCAACGCAGTGATCATAGTAATACCGGCAGAAGGTCCATCTTTAGGCGTGGCTCCTTCTGGAATATGTACGTGCACTTGAGTTTTTTCAAAGAACGGAACTCCTGGAGCGTACTGATTGACCATGCTATGTGTATATGACCACGCGATCTGAGAAGATTCTTTCATGACATCTCCCGCTTGTCCCGTAAGTTTCATTTCTGTTTTTTCTGCAGGAATTTTAAGCGTTTCGATGTATAAAGTCGCACCCCCCATCGCAGTCCAAGCAAGTCCCATACATACACCAACTGGCGTACGATCATAGAAACGATCAGATGTAAAGACGGGTTTTCCTAAATATTCAACAAGATTGTCTTCGGAAATCGAAATCTTTTTAAAAGGTTTTTTATCTTCCGGCTTTTTATCTTCCGCTTTTTTAGATCCGCCTTTCTTAGACCCATCTTTTTCATCATGCAAAACGATTTGATGAGCTACTTTTCGCAAGATCTTTTTAATCGTATTTTCTAAATTACGCACTCCGGATTCTCTTGCATATCCGTTGACAATTCCTTCAATCGCAGACTTGGTAAAGCTTACATGTGAAGCTTTTAGTCCCATGCTTTTGCGGTTGCGAGGAATCAAATATTTTTCGGCAATAGCAACTTTTTCTTCTAGAATGTATCCAGAAAGCCGAAGGATCTCCATCCTGTCTTTCAGTGGTTCTGGGATAGCATCTAAAACGTTTGCAGTCACGAGAAAAAGAACATTCGATAAATCACATCGGACATCCAGATAGTGGTCCAAAAAGTCTTTATTTTGTTCAGGATCTAGAACTTCTAATAAAGCAGAAGCTGGATCTCCCTGATAGCTTTTCCCCATTTTATCAACTTCATCAAGCATAATTACTGGGTTCATCACCTCTGTATACTTGAGTGCTTGAATAAGTTTTCCTGGCATTGCACCAATATAGGTTCTTCGATGCCCCTTTATCTCTGCTTCATCGCGCATGCCCCCAACAGAGAATCGATAAAATTTACGATTCAATGCGCGAGCAATACTCTTGCCTATACTTGTCTTACCTACCCCTGGTGGACCGGAAAGACCGATGATATTGGCTTTAACCCCTCCAGATAGCTTTCCAACACTGATGTATTCTAAGATCCGCTCTTTAATATCTTTTAAACCATAATGGTCTTCATCAAGAACTTTTTCTGCCCGAGCCAAATCTAGAGACTCTTCACTCATTATGCCCCAAGGAACAATAGTGAGCCAATCGAGATAGTTACGGCATACAGCGTACTCTGCTGACTGTACTTCTAATACAGAAAGCTTTTCCATTTCTTCGGTAATCACACCTAAAACTTCATCGGAAACGATCCGTTTGTCTAGCCGCGCTTCAAACTTCTCCAAATCGCAAGTCTTGTCTTCCTTTTCAATCCCGAGCTCTTTTTTAATCGTCTTGAGCTGTTCTTTTAGGAAGAACTCTCTTTGCGTTTTAGAAATGGTTGCTTCGATTTTTTGATTGATAGAATTTTGCAAATAGCTCAGATCGAGCTCTTTTTTTAGAAGGACAAGAGCTTTATCAATTCTTCCTTGTAAATCAAAAGTCGCTAAAACTTCTTGTAATTCTTCTCGAGTAGCCGTAGTTAACGCTACAGCAAAATCTGCTAATTTTCCAGGTTCAGTAAAATCAGAATGCCCTAAAAAGATCTGCAACTCTTCTTTAAAAAGAGGATTTAGTTTGAGCAATTCTTTGATCGTTGTGATGATGCTAATAGAATACGCTTTGAGCTCTTTAGAAAGTTGCATAGGAGCATCTTCAAAAACCTGCGCCTCTACCTTAAAAAGCTTGCCACTCTTTATGGGTTTTTTTATGGAAATTCTCTTTTCCATACTCAAAACAACTTGAGCGCCCCCCTGCTCCATAGGGATGATTCGCAAAATACGAGCAAGCACACCTACAGGATAAATATCATCCATTCCAATTTTATAGATGTTGACATCTTCTTTTTTCGTCAAAAAAAGACCGAGAGCTTTGTGCTCTGATTTTGCTACTTGCTTTAGTACTTCATAGTAGTGACCTGGCTCAATTACAAGAGGAGCGGCCATACCAGGAAAAAAAGGACGTCGCGTCAAAGGGATCACAAAAACCTCTGCGGGATCTTGTGCTTTTTTTCTTTTCGGCTTCACATTCTCTTTTCCTGAGTCTTCTACAGTTTGCGCTAAGACATCTTCGGAAAGATCTTCTCCTTCATCGCTAGAATACGTCAAAAGACACCTATAAAGTTGAGTGTTTTAAAAACTTAAAGAGACTACCAAGTCTTACAAAATCACGCAATAAGATAGCATAACCAAAACTTTGTTTTACTCGCAAAAAAGAACACTGCCTTGCTATACTTGCGGCCAAGCGTAAAAAATATATGGATATATCATGCCAAGTTTGATTTTAGACACAAGCACAGACCACTGTTTGATTGGACTGTCTAAAAATCATAGCCTCATCGCTTCTTCTATCGTTTGCCATGGGCACAACCTATCACGTTCTCTTCTCCCTTCTATCTACCAGCTGGCATTAGAAAGCAAGATATCATTGAAAGAATTATCTAAAATTTCTGTAGGCATTGGACCTGGTTCTTATACCGGTACACGCGTAGCTGTGGCTGTAGCGGAAAGTCTCGCGCTGTCTCTCTCGATTCCGCTCTACTCTTTCTGCTCCTTGCTCGCCTTTCTTCCTCCTGAACTACCTCAAGGACCTTTTGCCTTCATCAGCAACACTAAACACTCTTCCTGGTTCCTCTTAAAAGGGTATTTCGAAGATGGGGCTGTTAAATCGCCTTACAGTCACCACATTTTATCTCCTCAAGACACGCTTCCTTTTTTAAAAGACATTCCTCACCTCCTATCCTTTTCCGATGATGAACTCGACCAGAAAATCCCCGATTCTCTTTCTCAAGGAACACGATTTTTCACAGCAGAGCCACACTTTACTTCACTAATTACTCATCTTGCTGAAATCGAGAAACTTCCACCCAAAAAACCAGAAATCATTTACATCCACCAATTCCAATAAAAAAATCTAAAATAAAGAGAATCTTGAAGAATAAGTGCCTGTATTGTAAGATAACATCACATCGAACCAATTGTATTAACCATTAGGACAAGACATTCATGCCCAGCGTAAAAATTCGTGCCGGAGAACCTCTTGACAAAGCACTCAGAGCTTTAAAGAAAAAATTGGACAAAGAAGGAATCATGAAAGCAGCAAAAGCTCATCGCTTTTATGACAAACCCTCTGTAAAAAGCCGCGCAAAATCTAAAGCCGCTCTTAAATACAAAAAAGTGAAAACTTTCCGTCCAGCGGTTTAATTTTTGATTATTTGAGCATTTTCGAAAGAACAATTTAGCAAACTCTTCCTAATAAGGATAGTTTGCTATTTTTTTTAAAGGAATTTACGATGACAGACTATTATGCAGAACTCGGGACTACGAGGGGCGCCACACAAGAAGAGATTAAAAAAGCTTATCGAAAAAGTGCGCTTAAATACCACCCGGACAAAAATCAAGGCGACGCAGAAGCCGAGAAAAAATTCAAAAAAATATCCGAAGCCTACGAAGTCTTAAGCGACGAAAACAAAAGACACATTTACGACCAATATGGAGCAGAGGCTGTTCAGGGAGCTTCCATGGGTGGCGGTGGCGGTCATCACGGCGGCGGATTTTCCAGCATGGACGAGGCTCTAAGAACCTTTATGGGAGCTTTCGGCGGCGGCGGTGGCGGACAAGAATCCATTTTCGACTCTTTCTTTGGCGGTGGCGGTAGCTCTGATGGTAGCGGAGATCATCGACAAGGCTCCAGCAAAAGAATGAACCTTTCTGTGACTTTTGAAGAAGCTATGCGCGGCGTAGAAAAAGAGGTCGCCTTAAACAACTATGCGTCCTGCGATACCTGTCACGGATCTGGCGCCGCAAGCGCCTCTAGCGTCAAAACCTGCGCCAAGTGCAATGGACGAGGCCAAGTTTATCAATCCCATGGCTTTTTCAACATGGCAACGGTTTGCCCCTACTGTTCAGGCAAAGGGAAAACAATTACCGATCCTTGCAAAACCTGTAAAGGCGAAGGCAGGGTCAAAAAGAAAAAACATGTTACGATCAAAGTTCCACCTGGTATCGACAGTGGTATGCAGATGAAAATGACTGGGCATGGAGATGCCGGAGAAGGAAGAGGTCCTGCCGGAGATCTGTACGTCCACATCACAGTGGCCCCTCACAGATTCTTTCAAAGAGAAGGAGATGATCTAACCATTGAACTTCCTATCGCTTTTTCTGAAGCCGCATTAGGCACAAAAAAAGAAATTCCTACAATTTTAGACGGAACTGTAAAAATTACAATTCCCGAAGGAACTCAATCTGGAAAAATTCTCCGAGTACGCAACGAAGGAGTTCCCAATGTCCACGGACAAGGACGAGGTGACATGCTCGTTAAGCTTTCCGTAGAAACTCCCGTAAACTTAAGCGAAAGGCAAAAGGATCTTTTGAAAGAGTTTGCAGAGCTTGAGACCGAACACAACTCCCCCAAGAAAAAAACCTTTTTCGATAAACTCAAAGTCTTTTTCTCTTAAAACCTAATAGATGCGCAAGGAATACCTTGCGCATCTATATTTCACTTCTCTCTCTGTTCCTACAAGCATTTCTCCGAAAAGCAAAAACCTCCAAACATTATTTCACCTGAAAACATTTCTTAATCAACTTAAATTAAGCAGAAAGCGCTTACAGCAAAATAATATAAAATTAAAACAAATAAACTTTAACATATAATCAAGCTAAGCGTAGGCAAACATTATAAACAATTCAACCCAGACTAAGGATGTTTTTATGGATAACACAGATACTTTTGCAGGCAAGTGGCATCAAATGAAAGGAAAAGTCAAAGAAAAATGGAGGAAATTAACAGATAACGACATTACCCAAGTCAACGGAAAAAGAGAGCAACTTCTTGGCAGACTCCAAGAACGATACGGATGGGAAAAACAGAAAGCTGAAGAAGAGCTCAAATCATTTGAAAGCTGCTGTAGCAAAGAGTGTAAAGAAAACTGCAAAGACGATGCCAAACGAAAAGTAGGATAGTCAGGTTTTTTATATTTTGGATACTCCACTTTCCAAAATTTTACACTCAAGTGACCCCTTCTAATCATAATTTTTTAGAAGGGGTTTTCTCATTAGCCCCTCATCAAAAACATAACAGATTAGCATACAGCTCCTCAAAGCAGAAACAGCAAGTGAATTCACAGGCCTATCGATACAACTAAAAACGCTCAACAAAAAATAGATAAAAACATAAACAACTGCAACGAAAACAATTGCAAATTACAGCGAAAAAATTAGATTGAATATTATAACTATTTATAATAATTATAATTGTATAAGCAACCAAATAATGTACGAGGTTATATGAATTTCTCAAAAATAATTTGTTCAATGTGCGCTATTACCAGTTTAGTCCACATCGGTGGATATGCAGGCTCTAGTTCTAATGACAATAGAACATCTGCAATGGAGGCTGACACCGTTTGGAAAGACAACTTAGACTCTAAAGCAACCACATCGATCAATCCATCAGGGAATACTGTCAAAACCCTAGCCAACACAACAACCGGCGGGAGCACAGTACTTACATTGACTCCGGACGGAAGCCATATGAGCGCGATCCGTATCCACGGGGGCCTCTTTGTAGGGTTTTCAACCTTAGCTACAATAAAACCAGAGGGTGGGTGGATGGCCTATCTAACAACGCAAAGCGATGAACTTAAAGGCACTTTGGTACCCGAAAGTATCGGAGAGAATGGAACTGTCTATAACTACATTGCGACAAATATAAAAAATGCGAGCTCAAACTTCCATATAGTTCTTCACGCTGATGGAGGAGCTGTTATCACAAACCTCCAAACTAAAGTTGCTGCAGCCTACACCCCCACTGAAGTAAAAAGAATGCTTAGTACAGTGGAGTTATCCGGAGGTAGCGATACAATGAAACCAGCAGTCGCTCTTCTATGCTTAGGCAAATTTCTGGAGTCTACCTCGAATTAATTTTTGAGTAGATTCCTTCGGTTTAACCTTTCAGATTCATCTCTGGGAGGTTAAACCTTTTCGTCTGGATCTAATCTACTTTTTTTGTATTTAGGTGCCGCCTCAGACTGAGCAACTAAGCTTGAAGAATTTTCAGTAATCGATAAATAGGGAAATTCGGATCCATTATCTAGAATAAATAGATCGATCACTTCTCTATTTTGACGATCCGCATTGTGTTGCTGAAAAAATGCATCCCAAGATTCTTTTTTTTCCGCATCAGACAAAGTTAAATCTTCTAACAAAGACTTTGCTGTCGCTTTAAGGATATCTCGAGAAACCACAAAAGGCTCCTCCTCTAGGAAAGGACCTACTAGATCAATGTTCTGCACAATCCAAAAAGCCAACGCTTCTTCAAGTTCAGGCATTGTCCACCCCTCTTGCAGTTGACTTGCAGGATTATTTATCTGCTCTACAAACTCTGCCCACAAACGCCTTTTATAAACTAAAGGCTCTTCCCTCTCTAAAAGTTGAACCAAAAAATTGTCCATTTGATCTTGTAGGGAAATATCCTCTTCACCAGGATTATACATACTCCTCACAACTATAGTAATGTCGTCCTGTTCTTCCCTTTTCCGTTTTTCAAAGGCTCTTGACATCACCCCCTGTACTTTTGTTTGCAGAGAAAGATCTGTAATCGGAGTAGCGCAAAAGCAACATTTTAGAGATCCTGATCTCAAAGAACGTTCAAAACAGGTATTGTGAATGATATTCTGACAACATCCAAAAGTCTTAGAATTATTTAATGAGATCGGGTCGTCACAAAGGAAACAAATTGGAATCGACACTGATGCGGCTGATGTACCATGCATTTTGACCTAAACTGATAATGTTGATTTATATTTTAAAAAACATGGATATTATACACAAGAAAGCACTTTATTGCAAATTCATTCACTACACTATTAATGACATAGATCCTTTATTTCTTTCGTAAATTTTTTTGATGGTGAGGATTAAGAAGTGTATCGATAAGATATGGGGAAATCGATTTCTCAAAAAAACCTACAGACATCTTTATGCGTAAAATACTTGCTATACTCACTATACTAAACTTGACATCCTCACTTTTCAGCTCTCCCTCAAAAGAAAAGGTCGATGCGCTTTATAACGCTGTACCTCAAAGTTGTGAGGCAATGGAATCTTATACGCAAAACGCTCTGCAAAATTTAGAAAGTGCTGTAGAAAAGTTTCTGCATTCTGAAATACGAGATTTCGAACATACTATCTTACAGTGGCATGAGATCTTAGCTCATGCATTTTCTAATCAGCAGGTACTAACAGGTACCGCATCTACAGAAAACAAATCTTGCGCGCAATTCCACGCGCAAAAAATAGGAGAGGCCATGCAACAAGCCATGGAAAATCCTGCCGTGTTGCAAGTTCTGCTGGAATTTGCAGAAAAACATTCTTCTAAAGATTCCTTATCCCCGCTCCAAAGAACCTATGTTTTTAACGTCATTAAAAGCATTAATACAAACTTGCTATCTCCAGATCTTAAAGACAAAGTCGAATCACTACAACAAACACTATCTTCACAAACAAAGCTTGCCTACACCCACTTAAAAGGAAAGGGTTCTGCAAAAAAAGATGCAAAGACACTTTCTGTATTGAGTTTCAATACATGCTGCTTGTGGGATATGCTTCCTATGATCTGGGGCGGAATTCTACCTTGGGAACTTCGAATCGATGAATTAGCAAAAAAAATCAAAGAACAAAATGCAGACCTCATATGCTTTCAAGAGATTTTTGACTTCAAGGCATCTACTGCTTTGTATGAAAAACTCAAGGGATCCTATAAGTACTTCTACATCAATATTGGACCTAGAAATTTTGGATTAAGCCCAGGGTCTTTCGGCCTATCCAGCGGTCTATTTGTAGCAAGTCGTTATGAGATCCAAAAACCAAAATTTATTGCTTTTGGCAAAAACAGCCCCCCCGAACGCACTTATGGTTTTTTCTTTGGAAATCTCCTACATCAAGAACAAGTGATTGCTCAGTTTGTCACAACGCATCTGCAGCCCTTCAACTCTTCTGAAGGAAAATCGTGGAGAAATAAACAAATAAAACAAATCCTCACCTTTATGAGGTCGCAAGAACCCATAAATGTTCCTTTCCTTCTTTGCGGAGATTTGAATACAGAGTGGCGCAGCAAAGAGCCGGCAGAATCCCTTCTCTCTCAAAATTTCTATAACAGCTATAGACCTTCTGATAAAACCTTAAAGACTAGAACCTGCGCTGATTATACAAACTATTGGTGGAAGGATCAAAGAGACATCAAAAAATTTCGCGCTAAACCAGAAATCATTGACTATTGCCTGCTCTTACAAAAAACTAATAAGCAGGGAATAGAAAAAAAATTCCCAATGAAAACACAGATCATTTCTATGAGTAAACCCCATCTACCTGAGAAAGCTCTGTCTGACCATCAAGCAGTCATGACGTGGATCCAGCTACCTACAAGGATTGACAACAAATTCTAAAATCCCTAAACAGAGGCTTAGGGAAATTTACACTCAAAGAGGCCTCATGTTTCGCAACCGCTGGAATATCATAACTTTTGCAGGGATCCGTATTGGGATTGATCTCAGCTGGCTTCTAATCGCTGTACTACTTACCTGGACTCTAGCCGTAGGGCACTTTCCCTTTGCATATCCAGGTCTTTCTCATGCCATGTATTGGATCATGGGTTTTTGGGGCATGCTCGGACTTTTTATCTGTATTGTCCTTCATGAAATGGGGCACGCTCTAGTTGCTAAACACTTTAAACTTCCTGTTGGACAAATTACCCTATTTCTATTCGGAGGCGTTGCTGAGATAAAAAAAGAACCTCAAAGCCCTAAAGTAGAATTTTGGGTAGCCATTGCAGGTCCTATTGTTACAGCCTTTCTGATTGTTTTACTATTCCTATGCACCTACGTAGGAGAAAAATGGAACTGGTCGTTTATGATTACCGGCATCACAAGCTATCTTACCGTCATTAATGCTTTAATCCTATTTTTCAATTTAATCCCCGCCTTTCCTTTAGATGGGGGAAGAATCCTACGTGCTATTTTATGGAAATGGAAAAACGATTTACAATGGGCAACAAAAATCACGACGCGCTTAGGGTCAGGATTTGCTTTATTTTTGATTTTCTTTGGAATTTTCTCTTTCGTTACAGGAAATTTTATTGGAGGAATTTGGCTCACCATTTTAGGCCTTTTCCTCTATCGAGCAGCTATGGCATCCCAAACACACTTTTACATGAACAAGGTTTTACAAAATGCTAAAATCTCCACATTCATGACCAAGCAAATAGAAACCGTTCCTCCTCAAATCACAGTTAAAACCCTACTAGATGAGCACATGTATAAATCTCATCACCATCTCTACCCTGTTACAGAGCAAGATAAACTTCTTGGATATATCAGTTTACAAGAGATTAAAACAGTTCCTCAAGATCAATGGTCCACTACTTTAGTAAGATCCATCATGGTTCCTCTTTCTAAAACGCCAACCCTCTCTTCAGATACACATGCAATGAAAGCATTATCTGTCATACAAGAGATGGGAGTTTCCACTCTTTTCGTTGTGAAAGATTCTCATTTAGAAGGACTCATCACGGCGCAGGATCTATTCAAATTGATCTATATAAAAATCGAGCTCGAAGGAGATGGAGCAACTAAATAATTTCTAAAAATTACGCCTATTATTAGACAGATTCCTAACTAAGAGTGAGATGGGCTTTCGAAATCTAGAATTATATCTAGCTTTTCTGAAGCCTAAATAGACCTTTAAAAATTGGGATCGATTATTTAACGATCCCTTTTTTCTCGATCAACAATCCAACGATTACGAGGAAATGCTTTTTGATATATAAAATCTCCATCAATAGCAGCATCTACGAAAGAGAATTCCTACCGCGTTCAGCTAAAAGCTAACTGCCTCACTTCGGTAGGTTCCTGCTTCATTGAGTGAATCTTTACCGACTCTCCGCAGCCTAACAAGCGACACCCTCACTTTAATATATTTATGGCGAAAAAAACATCAGCATCACAAATAACATATAAAAATTCACAAATTCGCGAATTAATTTTTACTAATGCAAAACAAAAGACGTTCTAAAACAGACCTTGGCTTCATGCTTCTTTGCAGGCCTAGACGAGCTTCTTCTACAAAGAGAGAGCATTTTTCCAAAGAAGGCAGTTTTTTATGAGCACTTTGCCTGGAGAGGTCCTCTTGAAAAGAGGCGTGGAATAGCGGCGCTGCAGCTACTGTTTGCAGCAAATGCAGATCTCGAAGCCAAAACAGTAAATCTTCTAAAAGAGGATCGAACACCTGTAATAACGCGCTTTCTTCCTGCCCATCCAGTTTCTTTTCTAAAACCTTTTCCCATTTTCCAAACTGCTCTAAAAAAGACAGAGAAGGGGGAAGAAGGAAATGATTTTTCAAGAGCTCTAAAAACCCCTTACGAACAGGATCTTCCAAAGCGGAAAGCAGATGAATAGCTTTAGAAAAAGAACCATGACTTGCGAGCGCAATTTGCGAAGCTTTTTCTGGAAGAACTTCTTTGTGCTCAGATAAATATTTCACAAGAACTTCTTCGGCTATGGGATAAAAAGGAACATGACATGATCTGGAAGCAATTGTGGGTAACACCTCTTCAGAATGGGAGCTTATGAGAATAAATCGACAATGAGGATGAGGCTCTTCTAGAGTCTTTAAAAGTGCGTTACTGCTAGATGGCAGCATTCTTTCTACATCTTCTAAAATAAAAATTTTTAAAGAGGCTTCAAAAGGCGGAAAAGAGGCTTCTTCTAAAAGAGTTCTCACAGAGGAAATCGGATGCATATAGCTTTTTCCTTCCGGACGAAAATGCTGAACATCTGGATGGGAAAAACTTTGGATTTTAGGTACATGCTTTTCTCCTAGCAGATGCATGGCAAAAGCTAACGCAAAAGACTTTTTTCCAACACCTTCAGGGCCTGTAAATAAAAAGACCTGAGGGGCATTCTCTTGTAAAGAAGCCGATAATAAAAACGATTTAACTAGATCATTACCTAGGAGAGAAGAAAAGGTCATCGAGCCCATAGATTGCTTGTTGAAGAAGGGTTTCTGGAGACTTAGTAGCATCAAGGACTCTGACGCGCTTGGGTTCTTCTTGTGCGATATGTAAAAAAGCTTGTCGAATCTTTTCATGAAAAGCTAGGGGCTCTGACTCCATACGGTCCTTTTCCCCCGTTTTATGCAAAGTCCTCTGTAGTCCTATTTCCGGAGAAAGATCGAGATAGAATGTTAAATCAGGCTCCTTTCCTTCTGTCGCAAAACGGCAAAAAGAGCGGACTAAAGAAAATTCTAATTCTCGAGCAATACCTTGGTAGGCAACAGTTGAGTCATTAAACCGATCACACAAGACGATCTTTCCCTCGACCAACGCAGGAAAGATCACCTCTTGCATATGTTGAGCTCGATCAGCTAAAAACAGAAAGAGCTCACAACGATCACTTAAGAGGTTGTCTTTTTGCAAAAGAAGTTCTCGGATTTTTTCTCCGATAGAGGTCCCCCCAGGGGCCCTCGTCGAAATAACCGCTTCACCCCTTTCCTCCAGAGCATGATAAAGCCCCTTCATAAGAGTCGATTTTCCGGCTCCATCTCCCCCCTCGAACGTAATCAAAAGACCGCGAGCAGTCATCGATTATGCCTCTGGCTCTTCATCTGAGGGATCTGCATCATCCACTTCGTCTACAAAATCCTCTTCCGGCTCTTCATCAACTACGTCTACTTCAGGCTCTTCTCCAACAGGTTCTGGACGAACGACAGGTACTGTACTTAACAGCTCTTCACTAACAGGTGTTTCACTGTCAATGTGTCCAAGTTTTTGCACAGCAACAAGCACATCCCCTTCATGAAGATTTACAAGTCGAACTCCTTGAGTAGAACGACCCATGACACGAACTTCTTCCATAGAGATACGAACAGTTTGCCCTGTATTAGACATTAAAAGAACGCTATCTTGATCCGTAACAGAAGTGGCTCCTACAACCGAACCATTGCGCTCATTGGCAATGATCGAACGAACACCCACACCACCGCGATTAGTTTGTCTAAAATCTTCTACTAAAGATCTTTTGCCATATCCATTTTCACAGACGATAAGAAGAGATTCTGTACCGTTTACCACTTCACAAGAAACGATAGCATCTTTTTCATTGCGAAGCATTGCGCCTCTAACTCCTCTAGCGACACGTCCGATAGGTCTTACTTGCGATTGATCAAAACGAACAGCCATACCATCTTTAGTAAAGAGCATGATCTGCTGCCCTTCACTGGTAAGACGCGCAGCAATTACTTGATCCCCTTCGTCAATATTGATCGCATAGACCCCTTTTCTTCGAGGAGAATTGAACGCATCTAAACTTGTCTTTTTCACAACACCTTGTTTTGTGCATAGCAAGATATAATTTCCAGGCTCTTCAAAATTTTTCACCCGCAAAATTGCAGCTACTTTTTCATCAGCTTTAATATCTTCTAACAAATTCACAATAGCTTTGCCTTTAGCTCTTCGGCTACCTTCTGGAATCTGCCATACTTTCAACCAATAACATCTACCCAAACTTGTAAAGATCAAGAGATAATCATGAGTAGAAGCAACGTAGACATCTTTTACGTTATCCGCTTCCTTTTTCATCTCCATTCCTATTACTCCCTGGCCTCCCCGCTTTTGCTCTCGGAAAGTATCCACAGGCATTCTCTTGATGTAATCGTCTTCAGAAACTGTAATGATCACCTTTTCATCAGCAATCAAATCTTCCATATTGAATTCACCTTCTGCCGCAATAATTTTCGTTCTGCGGTCGCCTAGATGGTGTTTTTTTAGCTCTTGCAATTCATCTTTAATAATACCACGAACTAAAGCCTCGCTAGCTAAAACAGAACGGTAGTATGCAATACGAGCAACAAGTTCCTGATATTCTTTTTCAATTTTTTCTCTTTCAAGACCTGTAAGTTGATACAATCTCAAATCAAGTACTGCGCCGGCTTGTCTTTCTGTTAAGACGTACCTTTCCATTAACTGATTTTTCGCTTCGTCTTTACTAGAGCTTTCGCGGATGATCCTAACCACTTCATCTAAATGGTCCAAAGCCTTGAGATAGCCCTCTAAAATATGGGCTCTGGCTTCGGCTTTAGCCAGCTCAAAACGAACTCTTCGACGAACTACTTCTATACGGTGTTCAACCCAAGCTGCAATCATCTGCTTGATGTTCATCGTACGAGGAAGCCCCTTATCAAGAGCGAGCATGTTACATCCGAACGTAACCTGCATATCGGTGTATCTGTAAAGCTGATTGATCGTTACATCGGCAATCTCTCCCCGCTTAAGTTCTAAGACAAAGCGCATTCCATCTTTATCCGACTCATCTCGAATGTCCGAGACCCCAGTAATTACTTTATCATTAACTAACTCGGCAATCTTCTGTATGAGCGCTGCTTTACTAACATTATAAGGAATTTCATCGACTACAATTCTTTGACGATCGCGATCTTCTTGGTCTTCTATACGAAGAACAGCTCTCAATGTCAGCTTGCCCCGTCCTGTGTGATACGCTTCTTTTACCCCTCGATATCCACAGATAATTCCCCCCGTAGGAAAGTCAGGAGCTGGCATAACCGCCATAATTTCATCTATGGTTGTCTCAGGATTGTCTATAACAAGAAGTGTAGCAAGGATAAGCTCTCCAATATTCTGAGGAGGGATATTGGTAGCCATACCGACCGCAATTCCAGAAGATCCGTTCGCTAATAAATTCGGAAATTTAGCAGGAAATACAGTTGGTTCGGTCTTTGTCTCGTCATAGTTAGGAATATGATCAACTGTATCTTTTTCTATATCTTCCATAAGAAACATGGAAGCATGAGTTAGCCGAGCTTCCGTATAACGCATCGCGGCTGGAGGATCTCCATCAATCGAGCCAAAGTTTCCTTGCCCATCGATCAAAGGATAGCGCATAGACCAGCTTTGGGCCATACGAACCAAAGTAGGATAAATTACCGATTCACCGTGAGGGTGGTAATCTCCCGAAGTATCCCCTGAAATCTTTGCACACTTTCTGTGTTTGGATGTGGGAGAAAGACTCAACTGTCTCATGGCGAATAAAATACGCCTTTGAGACGGCTTAAGCCCATCGCGCACATCAGGAAGAGCACGTGAAATGATCACGGACATCGAGTAGCGCAAATAGCTCTCTTTCACTTCATCTTCGACATTCTTTGGTAGAATTACTTCCCCTTCTGTATAAGACATGACGCTTGTTCTCCCTTAAATGTCCAAATTCTTAACTGATAGAGCATGTTGCTCAATAAACGCTCGACGAGGAGGAACTTCCTCTCCCATGAGCATAGTAAACATGTGATCTGCTGCAATAGCATCAGGCAAAGTGACTTTGAGTAATGTTCGTTGTTTTGGATCCATTGTCGTTTCCCACAATTGATCCGCGTTCATTTCCCCTAGACCTTTGTATCGTTGGATTTCAATCCCTTTACGCCCATTGGCCCTAAAGAAATCAATCCCTTCTTTCAAATTGTAAATAGGAACTTCCGAACCGTCATCTAGCACAATATCAAACAGTTTGCTTTCTGAGGCAAAATACTGTTCAAAACCAAAGCAGAAAACGCTCAAACGATCGCGAAGGTTCGCAAGACGAGACTCTTCAAATAGCTCAATACAAGGCAGACTTTTGAGTCTAAACATCACAATCTCTTCCGAACGCTCAGCTTCGGGAATCGAAGCGATTTTCGTCTCATGATTTGCTCTCTGGATCGCTTCATCTGTTTTCTTAAGCTCTGCAAATTCCTCTTCAGAATAAACAAACTGGAAATGATCTCCTAAGGTCACTTGGAACCTAGGAAGCCTTCCCTCTTCATCTTTTGCTTGAGAAAACTCTCGAAAAGGAATCCCTTTTCTTTCAATAGATCCAATAAAAGATTCAACTTCCCGAACTGCAGACAAAAGCTGTTCCACCTGTTCTTTAGCAAGAGTATCATGATGACCGGCTAATCGAAGAGAAACATCACTATGCCCTAATTTCAACAAGTATTCATCCATCTCTTTTTCCGAGTGAATGTAACGCCCCACTTTCTTTCGAGTAACTTTAAATAATGGGGGCTGAGCAATATAGATAAAGTTATTTTCGACTAAAGCTGGCATATGTCGATAGAAGAAGGTGAGAAGAAGTGTACGAATATGAGATCCGTCAACGTCCGCATCCGTCATGATGATAATTTTATGATAACGCAGCTTTTCCAAGTTGAAATTGCCAGATCCTATCCCGCAACCAAAAGCCGAAACCATCGCTCCGATTTCTGTGTTTTGCAAGATTTTTTCCAAACGAGCTTTTTCGACGTTTAAAATTTTACCGCGGATGGGCAAAATCGCTTGAAAACGTCGGTCTCTTCCGCCTTTTGCTGATCCTCCCGCAGAGTCTCCCTCAACGATATAGATCTCACAAAGTTTTGGATCTTTTTCCTGGCAGTCTGTTAATTTCCCTGGAAGCCTCGCTGTATCTAAGGCCGTCTTACGTAGAGTTAGCTCTCGAGCTTTACGTGCAGCTTCTCTAGCTTGCGCCGATACGATCGCTTTTTCTACCACAGCTTTAGCTACCGCAGGATTTTCTTCTAAAAAGGTCGTGATCTGCTCTCCCACAATCTGCTGAACTAAAGAACCAACTTCTTGGTTTCCGAGTTTTTGCTTTGTCTGTCCTTCAAACTGAGGATTGGCCACTTTTAAAGACAAAACAGCTGTCATCCCCTCTCGAATATCCTCTCCGGAGATGCTCACCTTTTCATTCTTTAATAAGTTGTAGTTTTTGATGTATTGATTAAACGATCTTGTAAGCGCTGTAGAAAAACCCGAAACGTGGGTTCCCCCTTGACGTGTAGCGATATTATTGACGTAAGAATAGAGGTTTTCTGTGTAAGTATCATTCCACTGCATCGACACTTCAAACTCCATCATCCCATCATGACCTTCTTTTTCCCCTCGGATATAGATCGGTGTAGGGAAAAGAGCTGCTTTATTTTCATTTAGATAAGAAACAAAGGAAACAATCCCCCCTTCATAACAAAACGTTACTGGGGGATGCGAGTCATCTCTCTCATCGATAAAGTGGATCGTGATACCTTTATTTAAAAAGGCGAGTTCTCGAAATCTACGCAATAAAACTTCATATTCAAAAACAGTAGCGCTAAAAATGGAATCATCAGGCCAAAAAGAAACCTTTGTTCCCGTCTTAGTACTAGTACCAATAACCTCTAGTTTCGTTTGCGGCTTTCCCTTAGCAAAGAACATTTCAAAAACAGAGCCCGCTTGCTGAACTTCTACACGCATTTTTTTAGACAAAGCATTTACGCAAGAAACTCCAACCCCGTGCAGTCCTCCTGACACTTTATAAGTGTTCTTGTCAAACTTTCCCCCTGCATGCAAGATCGTCATAACGACTTCTAAAGCTGTAACCTCTCTTCCCTGCTTGACCGATTCCGTCTCGTGCTTACCTGTCGGAATTCCCCGCCCGTCATCTTGAACTGAAGCAGAGTTATCTTTATGTAAAACGATCGTAATTTCCGAGCAGTGGCCCGCTAAAGCTTCATCAATACTGTTATCTACGACTTCATAAACTAGCTGATGAAGACCGTTGCTATGTGTATCTCCAATATACATTCCAGGGCGCTCGCGAACCGCTTGCAAACCCTCTAAAACTGTAATGGAACTGGCATCATATTGTTTTTCATTTGTCATCGTAGTCATCATGCTGACGATACTTCCCCTTAAAAGCCTTATTTTAAGAAAAAACATCGCTCCTGGTTAAATGTTTTTAAAGCTCGAGACTTCATCCCAAGCGAAAAGTAATATTTCGGACGTCCACCGAAGGGACTCTCCTTCTAAGCTGTTCTAGCAACTTCCCTTTTTCATGCTGCACTAACAAACTGTACAGCGACGAATTTCTGACCTTTACAGTCAAAATTCCATCGATAAAAGAAACTGCTTGCGTCATAGGAGCCAACTTTTCCCCTATCACTTCTTTCCAAGCTAGCAACACTTGATCGGGTTTATCCTGGAAACGAGCGCTTATAGAGGACATCCATTCCGGCAAAAGCTGAGAAAGCTCTTTGCCAGTGGGCGCCACATCGTCGTAACCTCTAGGAGTCCGCCTCAATCTTTTCGCCATTTTGCACTTGCCTCATCACCCTTAGAACTATAGTTTAGACCGTTCAAAATAGCAACAGATTTATCAAGAGAAATACATCTTCCTGCAATATGCAAAAAAAGCTCTTTTTTACAATTTTCCAGCAGAAAAAACCCAACACTCCCTCTCCGCAATTTACCCCTTGCAAAGCTTTGAGCAAAAACTTTTCCTTATGACCACAATTTCCCCCTAAGCATCTCTATCCGCAAAGCCCATTCCCGTATTTTTAACAGGACCAGAACTTGTCAGGAAAGAGCCCCCAAGCAATTTGACCAAGAAAACGATATTTAAATAATAGGATTAGCTGATAGCAAACGCATGATTTTTTGTCCAATATGGATCGATTTAGAACACTGGCAAGCAAAATTAACACAACCCAATCAGCTAATCCCTACACCAGGGACAAAGCTCCAATTGCCGGCCAGCACAATCGTCGACCACATGCTCAACGAGTCCACTGCAAGACCAAACAAAAAAGCTAACTCTAGATCTTTTTCTTCGCTCTGTCGACTAAGTAAACATCAGAGCTGAACTTCAGATCGTTCACACAATTCAAAACCTAAAATGCGCCAAAGATCCTGTGATTACGACCGAAGGAATCCCATCAAAAGAACTTTCTTGAAATTAGGAGAAGTCAGGAAATCGGATAGGATTCGCATCGATCTCTCTCAACCAAAGCTCTCTTGCGCGATCAGGCAGGTACATAGGCACGTACCCTAGATCCACATCTGGCTTCGTCCCAGCTCTTACATAACGAGCATACGTATCATTTTGGATAGAATTTTTTGATCGAAATCCCATCTTATAATGATAAGGATGAGTTCCTCTTACTGCGTCAATAATAGCTCGACACTCACACTCTTGTCGCAATGTTTGGAAAACAGCTTTATACAAGATCGCTCCGACATTTTTATAAAATCCGCCTGACCTATTTTCTATGCATTCCACACAAAGCTTACTCACCTCTTCTTGACTAAAACCATAGCCCTCATATGCTTTAGGGCGTCCTACAATCCAATCTTTTCTTCTGTAGTCGTTACTTGGCAAAAAACAGGTCACATCTGCATGCCCCACTTCTTTGCGAGTTTTAAGATCAACAAGTCCAAATCGCAAATTACCGTTCTGCCCCTTATCATATTTTATATAAACCGGAACGACTAAACCACCTTCAGTTTGCACTAACGTGACCCCAACAACTTTCGGGTTTTTCTTAAGCTCTTCAATCTCTCCTCGATATTGATTAAGTTGCAATAAATCTGTTTGAGTTGGGCTGTAAAATGAATGAATACTCTGCACCTCATTGGGACTCGGAATTGGCTTTGCAGTCATCCATTTGTATCCAAGATATCCACCCCCCAAGAGAAGAGCCGCTCTCGTAGAGATGAATAAAGAAGAACAGATAACGCCTAACGCCATCCACTCCTCCGACTTAAGCGGTTGAAGCATTTCTAAAGCATTCACAGCCTGATTATAATAACGCGCACTTGCTTGCATATTGGTCACCAATATAAATTTAATTATTAATTTTAACTAAAAAATAAATTTACATCAATTAAAACCAATCAATTTGTTAAAAATTAATTGAAATGTCCTATTTGCGTTAATTAGAAATGTCCGCTTTCTGGTAATAAAAGGCTTATTACCAGGGGGTAACAAAACTATGAACGAGGTCATTTCTATGAGTATCAAGGAATTAGATAGGTTGAAGATTTTGGATCAGCTTGAGAAAAAGCTGATCAAGCAAGGGCAAGCTGCTGATTTTCTGGGCATTAGCACAAGACAAATCAGAAGATTGATTAAGGCTTATAAGGCCCATGGAGCGATAGGGATTATATCCAAAAAACGAGGTAAACCAGGGAATCGACAACTACCAAAAAGTATAAAAGACCTGGCTTTAAACCTAATAGAGGCGAATTACGCTGATTTTGGTCCTAGCTTAGCTCAAGAAAAGCTATCCAAACTACATGATTTAAGGATTTCGGTAAGCCTTGTTCGAGGATTAATGATAAGCAAGGGATTTTGGAAGGAACGGAAAAAGAAGAAGGAAAACATTCATCAATTAAGGGAACGAAGGGATAAGGAAGGGGAACTCGTTCATATAGATGCTTCTCCTCATGCTTGGTTTGAAGATAGATCTCCAAAATGCGCTCTTCTATTGGCAGTAGACGATGCCACCAGTAAAATCATGAGCGGCCATTTTGCTTCATCTGAAGCACTATGGCCCTACTTTGAGTTGATCCATTCCTATATTTCTAAATATGGAAGAATGACAGCTATTTACTGTGACAAGCACAGCGTTTTTAGAATTAATCGAGAAGGTGCTTTATCAGGAGAAGGTATTACACAGTTTGGAAGAGGAATGAAAGAGCTAGATATAAAAATGATATTTGCAAATTCCCCACAAGCAAAAGGGCGCATTGAAAGAGCAAATAGAACATTGCAAGACCGACTAGTAAAAGAGCTAAGACTTCGAGATATTTCGACCATCGAAGAAGCCAATGCCTTTCTACCTGAATTCATAGAAGAATACAATCAGCAGTTCGCAGTAATTCCTAAAAGTTCTAGCAATGCGCATAGGCCTCTATTAAAGGAACAAAATCTTGATTTGATCTTCACTATACAGACCCTGCGAACTTTGTCAAAGAACTTAACATTTCAATACAAAAACACGATCTATCAGGTCATACCGGATAAAAGGTCTTTGAATTTGAGAAAAGCCAAGATACTCGTTAAAGAAAATAAAGAAGGCGCCGTAGAGGTCTTATACAAAGAATATGCTCTAGAATTTGTGAGATATCAAGAGCAAGCAAAACAAGGAAGTGAGGTTGATGCTAAAAATCTTAATCAGGCCATAGATCAACTAACAACGATGAAAACTCGTTATAAGCCCACATACCACCATCCTTGGAAAAGAAGCCCAGGAAGAAAGATGCCTCACTAAAAGCTAAGCTTCTAAAGCTTTCTAGCTACCGCTTTCAGAGTACGGCAAACGCCGTACTCCTCAATTGGAACCGGTAGGAGATTTTCTTTTTTATAGAGGGGGAAGAATCCCCCTTGCCCCCCTCTTTTTCCATTTAATTGGAATACTGATAGAATAAAGGCATAAGCCTATTCCTGGTTCTGTCTTTTTAGATAAAAGCGGACATTTCTAATTAACGGGAATAGAGGACATTTCTATTTAACGCTAACATTTCGTTTCGTATATGCTGCAATTGTTCTGGTTATATCCAGATGTTTCAATATTAACAGATTCATGATACTCCAT